>DASWRU010000056.1:0-33590 GCA_036403015.1 Allosphingosinicella sp. | reverse complement strand
GTCAACGTCTCCGGCGAAATCCTGCAGCTCAAGGAAACCGTCAACACGATGGTCGACCAGCTGAACGCCTTCGCCGGCGAGGTGACCCGCGTCGCGCGCGAGGTCGGCACCGAAGGCCGCCTGGGCGGCCAGGCGCAGGTGCCCGGCGTGGCCGGCACGTGGAAGGACCTGACCGACAACGTGAACTCGATGGCCGCCAACCTGACCGGCCAGGTGCGCAACATCGCCGAGGTGACCACCGCCGTGGCGCGCGGCGACTTGTCCAAGAAGATCACCGTCGACGTGCGCGGCGAAATTCTGGAATTGAAGGACACCATCAACACGATGGTGGACCAGTTGAACGGCTTCGCCTCCGAAGTGACGCGCGTGGCGCGCGAAGTCGGCACCGAAGGCAAGCTCGGCGGGCAGGCGCAGGTCGAAGGCGTCGCCGGAACCTGGGCCGACTTGACCGACAGCGTGAACCTGATGGCCGGCAATTTGACCGGTCAGGTCCGCAACATCGCCGAAGTGACCACCGCCGTTGCCCGCGGCGACTTGTCGAAGAAGATCACGGTCGACGTTAAGGGCGAAATCCTCGAGCTCAAGAACACGATCAACGTCATGGTCGATCAGCTCAACGCTTTCGCCTCGGAGGTGACGCGCGTCGCCCGCGAGGTCGGCACCGAGGGCAAGCTCGGCGGCCAGGCGCAGGTGCCGGGCGTCGGCGGCACGTGGAAGGACCTCACCGACAACGTCAATCTGATGGCCGACAACCTCACCGGCCAGGTCCGCAACATCGCCGAGGTCACCACTGCGGTGGCGCTGGGCGACCTTTCGAAGAAGATTACCGTCGACGTGAAGGGCGAGATCCTCGAGCTGAAGAACACGATCAATACGATGGTGGACCAGCTGAACGGCTTCGCCTCCGAGGTGACCCGCGTGGCGAGGGAGGTCGGCACCGAGGGCAAGCTCGGCGGCCAGGCGCAGGTGCCCGGAGTCGCCGGCACCTGGGCCGACCTCACCGACAATGTGAACCTGATGGCCGCCAACCTGACCGGCCAGGTTCGCAATATCGCCGAGGTGACCACCGCCGTGGCGAGGGGCGATCTGTCGAAGAAGATCACGGTGGACGTGAAGGGCGAGATCCTCGAGCTCAAGAACACCATCAACGTCATGGTCGACCAGCTGAACGGCTTCGCCAGCGAGGTGACGCGCGTCGCCCGCGAGGTGGGCTCGGAAGGCAAGCTCGGCGGCCAGGCGCAGGTCGAGGGCGTCGCCGGCACGTGGAAGGACCTGACCGACAACGTCAACCTGATGGCCGGAAACCTGACGGGCCAGGTCCGCAACATCGCCGAGGTGACCACCGCCGTGGCGAGGGGCGATCTGTCCAAGAAGATCACCGTGGTCGTGAAGGGCGAGATTCTGGAGCTGAAGGACACGATCAACGACATGGTCGACCAGCTCAACAGCTTCGCCAGCGAGGTGACCCGAGTCGCCCGCGAGGTGGGCTCGGAGGGCAAGCTCGGCGGCCAGGCGCAGGTCGAGGGCGTCGGCGGCACCTGGAAGGATCTAACCGACAATGTGAACGCCATGGCCGCCAACCTGACCGGCCAGGTCCGCAACATCGCCGAGGTGACGACGGCCGTGGCGCTCGGCGATCTGTCGAAGAAGATCACCGTCGACGTGAAGGGCGAGATTCTCGAGCTCAAGAACACCATCAACACGATGGTCGATCAGCTCAATTCCTTCGCCTCCGAAGTGACCCGAGTGGCGAGGGAGGTCGGCACCGAAGGGAAGCTAGGCGGCCAGGCGCAGGTGCGGGGAGTCGCCGGCACGTGGAAGGATCTGACCGACAACGTCAATTTGATGGCCGAGAATCTGACCGGCCAGGTCCGCAACATCGCCGACGTGACGACCGCGGTTGCGAGGGGCGACCTTTCCAAGAAGATCACCGTCGACGTGAAGGGCGAGATCCTCGCCTTGAAGGACACGATCAACGTCATGGTGGATCAGCTGAACGGCTTCGCCTCCGAGGTGACCCGAGTCGCCCGCGAGGTCGGCACCGAAGGCAAATTGGGCGGCCAGGCGCAGGTGCCGGGGGTCGGCGGGACGTGGAAGGACCTCACCGACAACGTCAATCTGATGGCTACCAACCTTACCAACCAGGTACGCGGTATCGCCGACGTCGTCACCGCGGTGGCTCAGGGCAACCTCAAGCGCAAGCTGACCGTCGACGCCAAGGGCGAGATCGCCGCGCTCGCCGAGACGATCAACTTCATGATCGACACTTTGTCCACCTTCGGCGACCAGGTGACCAACATGGCGCGCGAGGTCGGCATCGAGGGCCGGCTCGGCGGCCAGGCGCGAGTGCCGGGCGCCGCCGGCCTGTGGCGCGACCTCACCGACAACGTCAACCAGCTCGCGGCGAACCTGACCAACCAGGTGCGGTCCATCGCCGACGTGGCGACCGCCGTCACCAAGGGCGACCTCACCCGCTCGATCGCCGTCGAGGCGTCGGGCGAGATGGCCGCCTTGAAGGACACGATCAACGAGATGATCCGCAACCTGAAGGATCAGACCCTCAAGAATGCCGAGCAGGATTGGCTCAAGACCAACCTCGCCCGCTTCAGCCGAATGCTCCAGGGCGAGCGCGACCTCACCACCGTCTCCAACCTCATTATGTCGGAACTCGCGCCGCTGGTGAACGCGCAATACGGCGTCTTCTACGTCACCAAGCGCGAGGAGGAGGAGACCCTGCTCGAGCTGGTGGCGAGCTACGGCGCCGAAAGTGTCGACGAGCTGAAGCGCGAGTTCAAGCTGCGCGAGGGTCTGGTCGGCCAGGCCGCCGCCGACAAGCGCCCGATCCTGCTCCAGCAGGTGCCCGGCGACTTCATCCGCATCGGCTCCGGCCTCGGCCACGCCGCGCCGGCCAACGTCAACATCCTGCCGGCCTTGTTCGAGGACGAGGTCAAGGCGGTGATCGAACTCGCCTCGTTCAACGAGTTCAACGAAACCCACCAGAGCTTCCTCGACCAGCTGATGGAATCGGTCGGCATCGTCCTCAACACCATCGCCGCGACGATGCGCACCGAGGGCCTCCTCAAGCAGTCGCAGCTCCTCACCCAGGAGCTTCAGGCGCGCCAGACCGAGCTCACCACCAAGCAGGAGGAGCTGCACAACACCAACGAGGAGCTGCAGGAGAAGGCGCAGCTGCTCGAGAACGAGAAGAAGCAGGTCGAGGCCAAGAATCTCGAGATCGAAATGGCCCGCCGGGCGGTCGAGGAGAAGGCCGAGCAGCTCGCCCTCACGTCCAAGTACAAGTCCGAGTTCCTCGCGAACATGAGCCACGAGCTGAGGACCCCGCTCAACTCGCTGCTGATCCTGTCCAAGCTGCTCGCCGACAACCCGCAGGGCAATTTGAACGAGAAACAGACCGAGTTCGCCCGCACTATCCACTCGGCCGGCTCCGACCTCCTCAGCCTGATCAACGACATCCTCGATCTGTCCAAGATCGAATCCGGAACGGTGACGATCGAGGTCGGCGAGATGCCGATGACGACCCTCAAGCAGCATATGGAGCGCACCTTCCGCCAGCTCGCCGCGGACAAGAATCTCGACTTCAACGTCGAGTTCGACTCCAACCTGCCGGCCGCGATCCGCACAGACGAGAAGCGGCTGCAGCAGGTCGTGCTCAACCTCCTGTCCAACGCCTTCAAGTTCACCGCCCATGGCGGCGTCACCCTGGCCGTGCGCTGCGCCCAGGGCGGGTGGAGCCGCAGCCACCCGGTGCTGCGCGGCGTCGACACCGCGGTCGAGATCGCCGTCACCGACACCGGCATCGGCATCCCGGAGGACAAGCAGAAGCTCATCTTCGAGGCGTTCCAGCAGGCCGACGGGACGACCAGCCGCAAATATGGCGGCACCGGCCTCGGCCTCTCGATCAGCCGCGAGATCGCCCGCCTGCTCGGCGGCGAGCTTCAGGTCCGCTCGACGCCGGGAGAAGGGTCGACCTTCACCCTGTTCGTGCCGCTCCAGGCCGTGGCGCCGGCGACCAGCGTCACCGGCGGGGCGAGCGCCCGCTACGACAATAGCGGCGCGATGGTGCCGACGGCGCTGCCGACCGGCTTCGAGGTCAGCGACGACCGCGACAGCCTCGGCGGCGATCCGTTCGTGCTGATCGTCGAGGACGATCCGACCTTCGCCTCCCTGCTGCTCGACATGGCTCGGGCGACGGGGCTGAAAGGAGTCGTATCGACCGCGGGCGCCGGCACCCTGGCCATGGCGCGCAAGCTCCAGCCGGACGCGATCACGCTCGATCTCGGCCTTTCCGACATCGACGGATTCGTGCTCCTCGATCTGCTCAAGCACGACGAGCATACCCGCCATGTGCCAATCCACGTCATCTCCGGCGCGGACAAGATCGCGTCGGTCATCGACATGGGCGCGTTCGGCGTGACCGAGAAACCGGCCGAGCGGGAGGCGCTGACGGAGGTGTTCCGCGGCCTTGCGCGCCACATCGAGACGGCCGAGCCGCGGGTCGAGCTCATCGCGCAGGCGCCTCCCGGCGAGGCCGCGCCCGCCGCGCGCAAGGTTCCCGAGCTCGCCGGCGCCCGCATCCTCATCGTCGACGACGACATCCGCAACATCTACTCGCTGACCAGCGTGCTGGAGAGCTACGACGTCGAGGTGCTCCACGCCGAACGCGGCGCGGATGGCATCCTCATCCTCGAGCAGACGCCGGGCATCGACCTCGCGCTCATCGACATCATGATGCCCGAAATGGACGGCTATGAGACGATGCAGCAGATCCGGCAGCGCCACGCGCTCGCCGAGGTGCCGCTGATCGCCGTCACCGCCAAGGCGATGAAGGGCGACCGCCAGAAGTGCCTCGACGCGGGCGCCTCCGACTATATCGCCAAGCCGGTCGACATCGATCTCCTGCTCGCATTGCTGCGCGTCTGGGTCGCCCGGGCGCGGGAGAATGCGCGAATGCCGGCGCTTGCGAGCGCGCAGGCGGCCGAATGAGGGTGCATGCCGGCATGATCCCGACGGACGAATCCGCGGAGCCCCTGCCGCTCGAGAGCGTCACCCTTTCCGAGGAGCCCAATGCCGAGCGGCCGCGGGTGCTCGTCGTCGACGACGACGAGCGCAACCTGCTCGCCATCCGCACCGTCCTCGAGGAGGTGGGCGAGATCGTCGTCGCGCGCTCCGGCGAGGAGGCGCTGCGGCACCTCCTCAAGGGCGAGTTCGCAGTCATCCTGCTCGACGTCTACATGCCGGGCATGGACGGCTACGAGACCGCCCAGATCATCCGTTCGCGCGAGCAGACCAAGCGCATCCCGATCGTCTTCCTCTCCGCCGTCAATAAGGAGACGGAGCACCTCATCCGCGGCTATTCGATGGGCGCGGTCGACTATGTGTTCAAGCCGGTCGATCCGATCGTTCTCCAGTCGAAGGTCGCCGTGTTCGTCGATCTGTTCGCGATGACCAAGGAGATCCAGCGCAAGGCCCGGCAGGAACAGGCTCTGCTCGACGCGAACCTGCGCGCCAATGCGGAACGGCTGCGCATCGAGCAGGAGCTCAGGCTCGCCGAGCAGCGCCAGGCGGCGATCATCTCCTCGCTGCCGATCGTCCTCTATCTGGAGGAGATCGACGCCACGCCGCGCATTCCCAAGTTCGTCAGCGGCAATTTCTCCGCGCTGACCGGGTTCGATTTCGACCAGATACGGGCTTCACCCGAGCTTTGGGGCGAGCGCCTGCATCCGGACGACCGCGACCGCGTCCACGCCGCCTTGCTCCGCCGGCCGCAGGGGCGCTCGCTGGCGGTGGAATATCGCTGGCAATGCGCGGACGGCCAGTATCGCCATTTCCTGGACCAGGCCGTGCTGCTGCGCGACGCGGCCGGCGAGGCGGTTGAATATGCCGGCACCCTGCTCGACGTCACCGACCGCAAGGATCTTGAGGGCCAGCTGGTCCAGGCGCGCAAGATGGACGCGATCGGCCAGCTCACCGGCGGCATCGCCCACGATTTCAACAACCTCTTGGCGGCGGTGCTCGGCGGCCTCGGCCTCCTCGAACGGCGAGTGCCGCTCGGCGAGGACCATCTCAAGATCCTCAACATGACCCGCCGCGCCGCCGAGCAGGGTTCCGACCTCGTCAACCGGCTGCTCGCCTTCGCCCGCCGCCAGCAGCTCGAGCCGGCGCCGATCGAGATCGGCGCGCTGTCGGCCGCGGTGACCGACCTGCTCAGCCACACGCTCGGCGGCCTGGTCGAGCTCGAATGGAGCATCGAGGACAAGCTGTGGCGGACCTTCGCCGACCAGTCGCAGCTCGAGCTCGCCTTAATGAATCTCATCATCAACGCGCGCGACGCCATGCCCGAAGGCGGCACCATCTCGGTGCTGGCCGCCAACCGCGCGGTCGGCGACGGCGACCAGGCCAACCTTCCCGCCGGCGAATATGTGGTGCTGACCGTCGCCGACCGCGGCTGCGGGATCTCCTCGGAGATACTGGAGCAGGTCATGGAGCCCTTCTTCACCACCAAGGAGGTGGGCAAGGGCACCGGTCTCGGCCTCTCCATGGTCTACGGCTTCGCCAAGCAATCGGGCGGCGCGTTCCGCATCGAGAGCAAGGTCGGCACTGGCACCCGCGCCGAGCTGTGGCTGCCGCGCGCGGACGATGCGGCGAGCGAGCGTCGCCAGCGGCCGCTGGCCGACGCCCGTCCCACCGAGACCGGAGCCTTGTCGATCCTCCTGGTCGACGATCACGAGGGGGTTCGCGCCACGACCGCGGCGGCGCTGGTGGATTTCGGGCACGAGGTCATGGAAGCCTCGGACGGCACCCAGGCTTTGGCGCTGCTGGGCTCGAGCCCGCGCTGCTGCGACCTCCTGATCAGCGATTATGCCATGCCGCGCGTCTCGGGCGCGGAGGTGATCCGCCAGGCCCGCGAGCTTTGCCCTGAACTGCCCGCCATCATCATCACCGGCTACGCCGACGAGCGGTCGATCGCCCGGCGCCCGGCCGACGTGCTGGTCCTGCCCAAGCCCTTCAGCCCGGAGCAACTCCGCGCCGCCATTGCCGGCGCCGTCGAAGGCTCCGCCTTGCCCCGACGGGCAGGAGAGCTTCAGGCCTTGTAGCCTGCCCCTCCCCGGGGCGGCGCAGGCCGTGGCTCGCCCGTTGGACGGGGCCGCCCGATCATGGCAGAAGGGTGTGGGGAGACATGCATGGCCGCCACCGCGCCGATCGCTCCGGACCCGCCCGCCGATCCGCCGGGCGACGGGGCGCCGCCGCCAGCCCTGATCGTTCGCCGCCACCGCCTCGGCACGCGCCTGTGGCACTGGGTGAACGCGCTCACCGTGTTCGTCATGCTGATGAGCGGCCTGATGATCTTCAATGCCCATCCCAGGCTCTATTGGGGCGAATACGGCGCCAATGCCGACCATGCGTGGCTCGAGATCGGCTCGACCGCGGACCAAGGCTTTCTCCGGATCGGCGGCGCCATCGTCCCTACGACCGGCGTGCTCGGCCGCTGGCGCGACGGTGAAGGCAAGGTCCAGCGCCGAGCCTTTCCCGGCTGGGCCACCATCCCCTCTCATTACAGCCTGGCGAGCGCGCGGCGCTGGCACCTCGCCTTCGCCTGGCTGCTCGGCCTCGGCCTCCTGTCGTTTCTCGTCGCTAGCCTCGTCAACGGCCACGCACGCCGCGACCTTGCGCCCACCCGCGACGAGCTGAGGCCGCGCCACATCTGGCACGACATCGCCGACCATGCCCGGCTCCGCTTTCCCAGGGGCGAAGCGGCGCTGCGCTACAACATCCTCCAGAAGCTCGCTTATGTCGGCGTCATCTTCGCGCTCATCCCCCTGCTCATCCTCACCGGCCTCACCATGTCGCCGCAGATGGATGCGGCGTGGCCGTGGCTGCTCGACCTGTTCGGCGGCCGGCCCTCGGCCCGCTCGGTCCATTTCATCGCGGCCGTCCTGATCGCCCTCTTCATCCTCCTCCATCTGCTGATGGTGGTGCTGGCGGGGCCGATCAACGAGGTGCGCTCGATGATCACCGGCCGCTACCGGGTGCCGCCTGAGCGGACGGTGGAAGCATGATCACGCGGCGGCAGATGCTCGGCTCCGCAAGCGCCGCCGGCGGCGGCCTCCTGCTGGCGGGCTGCGACCGGCTCGATCAGAGCGATACGTTCCGGGGCGTGCTGAGGTCGACGGAAGGCCTGACGATGCGTGCCCAGCGCCTCATCACCGACCGCACCGCGCTGGCCCGCGAATATGGCGAGGGGGACATGTCGCCCTTCTTCCGTTCCAACGGCACGTCGCGGCCGGGCGGCGACGCTTATGCCGCCCATGCCGCCGCGGGCTTTCGCGATTGGCGGCTGGCGATCGACGGCGCGGTAAGGCGGCCGCTGTCGCTGGCGCTGGCGCAGATCCGCGCGATGCCGGTGCGGACCCAGATCACCCGCCACGATTGCGTCGAAGGCTGGAGCGCGATCGGCCAATGGCACGGCGTGCCGCTCAAGCTGCTCCTCGACGCGGCCGGGCTCCGCGCCGACGCACGCTATCTGGTCTTCCACTGCGCCGACCGGTTCGGCGACCAGCCTTATTACGAGAGCATCGACCTGGTCGACGCGCTCCACCCGCAGACCATCCTCGCCTGGGGGATGAACGGCCACCTGCTCCCCATCCCCAACGGCGCGCCGCTCCGCCTGCGGGTCGAGCGCAAGCTCGGCTACAAGCACGCCAAATATGTCGAACGGGTCGAAGCGGTGCCGAGCCTCGCCTCCGTCTACGGCGGCAGAGGCGGCTATTGGGAGGATCACAGCGACTATGAATGGTATGCGGGGATCTGAGCCTTAGCCCAATTCCCCGATCGCCAGCACCTCCACCGCTCCGCCCGCGGCGAGCGGCGGCGCGTTGGCCGGGCGGCGGATGAGGGCGTTGGCGCGAGCGAGCGAGAGCTGGAGGTAGCTGTCCTGCTTCGGCTCGGCCAGCGCGAGAAGTTGCGCGTCCTCTCCGATCCGCACCCGTCCGCGCAGGAACTGCTCGCGCGCGCCGTTGGCGGGGAGGTCGGCCTCGGAGCGGGCCCGGATGAGGCGCAGACCTTCGTCGCCGCGGCCGGAGAGGCGGTCGATCAGCGGCTTCAGGAACAGCCAGGCGCAGACGAAGGCCGAGGCGGGATTGCCGGGAAGGCCGAGCACGTGCCGCCCGTCCGGAAGGCGCGCGTGCCAGGTCGGCTTGCCCGGCTGAACGGCGACGCGGTCGAAAAGCATCTCGGCGCCGAGCCCCTCGAACAGCGGGCGCAGGGCATCGCGCTCGCCGACCGAAGCGCCACCGAGCGGGAGGATCACTTCCGCCTCCGGCATCGCGTCGGCGAGTCGGGCGCGGCAGGCGTCGCGATCGTCCGGGAGGATCGGCAGCCGCAGCGGAACGCCACCCCAAGCGCTGACCAACTCGGCCACCGCATAAGCAGCGGAGTTGACGATATCCCCCATGCCGAGCACAGCCCCCGGCTCGCGCAGCTCGTCCCCGGAGGGGAGGATGGCAATGCGGGGTGCCGGGTGGACGAGAAGCTCGGCCCGGTTCGCCGCCGCGGCGAGGCCGAGGCGCGCCGGGGTCAGCCGCTCGCCCGCGCGAAGGATCGCCTGGCCCGCGGTGAAGTCGGACCCGGCGGCGCGGACGTAGCGCGCCTCGCCCGGCGCCTCGACGATCGACACGCGGTCGCCGTCGCGGACCGCGATCTCCTGCATGACCACGCGGTCCGCTCCAAGCGGGACGATTCCGCCGGTGGCGACGCGCACCGCCGTGCCCGGCGTGACCGCGCCGGCGAAGGGCGCCCCGGCCGGCGCTTCGCCGATCAGCCTCAGCACCGCCCCCGCGTGCGCATCCCCGCCGCTAACCGCATAGCCATCCATCGCCGAAACCGCTTCGGGCGGCTGGCTCCGCACGGCGACGACGTCCTCCGCGAGCGTCCGGCCGCCACATTCGCCGAGCGGGACGCGCTCCGCACCAAGGGGCGCCACGCCCTGCAGCAGGCGGTTGCGCGCCTCGTCCAGCGTCAGCATCGCCTCAGCGCCGCCAGTCGCCCGAGGCGCCGCCCTGCTTCTCGACCAGCTCGATGTGCTCGATCGTCATGCCGCGCGCCTTCGCCTTGAGCATGTCGTAGATAGTGAGGCAGGCCACCGACACCGCCGTCAGCGCTTCCATCTCGACGCCGGTGCGGCCCCTCGTCCCCGCCTCGGCCGTGACGACCAGCCCGGGCAGGTCTTCGTCGACTTCGGCCGCGACCCTCACAAAGGTCAGCGGCAGCGGGTGGCAGAGCGGGATGAGGTCCGCCGTCCGCTTGGCGCCCATCGTTCCGGCCAGCTCGGCGACGCGCAGGACGTCCCCTTTCGCCGCATGGCCGTCCCGCGCCAAAGCCAGGGTCGCCAAGTCCATCCGAACCCGGCCGCGGGCGACGGCGCGGCGCTCCGTCTCGGCCTTTTCGGACACATCCACCATCCGCGGCCGGCCGCGCTCGTCGAAATGGGTGAGCTCGCTCATCCTCCCGAGCCCTCCGTCAGGCGCGGCATGATCTC
Organism: Allosphingosinicella sp.; assembly: GCA_036403015.1. GTDB lineage: Bacteria > Pseudomonadota > Alphaproteobacteria > Sphingomonadales > Sphingomonadaceae > Allosphingosinicella. Next base: position 23,035 of record DASWRU010000056.1, on the reverse strand, counting down.
GACCAGGTTGCAGGGTTGGTAGCGGGAATCGAGCTGGAACGCGATCACCTCGTCCCAGCCGTCGCGCACCGCGCCGCCAGAGCCGGGCAGGCAGAAGATGAAGGTGCCGTTCGCCACTCCGGCGCAGGCGCGCGACTGTATCGTGGAGAGGCCGACCGAGAGATAGCTCACCTGGTGGAACACCGCCGAAAAGCCGTCGAGCGCCTTCTCGAACAGCGGCGTCACCGCTTCGGGCGTCACGTCGCGGCCGGTGAGGCCGGTGCCGCCGGTGGTGATCACGACGTCGACCGCCGGATCGGCGACCCACGCCGCCACCGCCTCCCGGATGCGCTCCTCGTCGTCCGCGACGATGGCACGGGCGGCGAGGACATGCCCCGCCGCCTTCACCCGGGCCGCGAGGAAGGCGCCGGAGCGGTCGGTCTCCTCCGTCCGCGTGTCGGAGACGGTGAGGATGGCGATGCGCACCGGCACGAAGGCGCGGCCCTCGTCAATCCCGTGCATAAGCGGTCCCCTCCCACCGGGCGCGGTCGGCATGGTCCGACGCGCGCGGCTCGATCCAGCGGGCCCCGTCCGGACCCTGCTCCCGCTTCCAGAACGGCGCCTCCGTCTTCAGCCGGTCCATCACATAATCGACCGCGTCGAAGGCGGCGCGGCGATGCTCGGCCGCGGCGGCGACGAACACGATCGCCTCGCCTGGGCCGAGCGGGCCGTGGCGGTGGATGATTGTGAGGCCCTGCAGGCCGAAGCGGGCGCGGGCGTCGGCGCCGATCGCCTCCACCACCTTCGCCGTGAGGCGGGGATGGTGCTCCAGCTCCAGCGCCGTCACCCCGCCGCCGCCGCGCACGATCCCGGTGAACGAGGCGATGGCGCCGCCGTTCGCACAGCTTTCGGCGAGCCGGCGGAGCTCCTCGCCCGCATCGAACGGCTCCGGCGCGACGCGGATCATCCGCCGCTCACCGGGGGCATGAAGGCGACCTCGTCGTCCGGCGCGATCGCGCGGTCTTCCGGCAATATCTCGTCGTTGACCGCGATCCGCACCGACGGGTGGGCCAGAACCGCCAGCAGCGCCGGATCGTCGCGGCACAGCCAGGTCCTGAGCGCATAGGCGGTGCCGATCCCGGCCGGGGGGTCGGCGAGCGTCTCCCGCGTCCCGGCCGCTTCGGCGACCCGCCCGAAGAAAAGGATCCTCACCGGCTCAGCTCTCCGTCACACATCGCCGCAACATGAGAGCGGTGGTGCGGACTTCCACGGCACGGGTCAAGCGGCCCCGCCGAGGCTTATTTCTGCGCGAGGCTGTGCTCGATGGCGCTCAGGCGCTGCTCCAAGGCGGAATTGGCGCCGCGCAGCTGCTCGACCTCGGCGCGTAGCTGCTCGACCTCACGGCCCTTGTCCTCGAGCTCCGCGGTGCGCGCCTCGAGCGCCTTGACGCCGGCGAGGCTGACGCTCGCCAGGTCCTGAACGCCGATCGAGGTGCTTTCGACGCCCAGGCCGAACGTCCGGTAGAAATCCTCCGCCATCGGGCCGAGGTGCCGCACCTGCTGGCCTTCGCTGATATAGTTCCAGGTCGAGATCGGCAGGGCCCGGATCTTGCCCAGCAGGTCCGCGCCGCTCACCGCGATGAAGTTCTGCTTGGTCGAACGGCTGGACGTGCAGTTGAACACGCCGGAGCCCGCCGGCAGGTTGCACCCCGTGGTGCCGGTGAGGTTGGTGCGGAAGCGGAAGCCGCCCGTCGCCCGCAACGCGAACTCGTTGTTCGCGGTGTTGCGGAACGTGTCCGCCGAGGCCGTCGCGGAGCCGTCCGACCAGACGAAGGTGCCGCTGAACCCGTTGTTCGAGGCGAACTTGCCCATCGCCGTGGTGTGGTCCTGGTCGGCGGTGACGTTGTAGCCGATGGCGACGGCGGCGAGGCCGCGCAGGTTGAACGAATCCGGATCGCACTTGCCGTTGATCAGCGGCCCGCCCGACTGCGCCTTGTTGCCGAAGGCGACGCCGTAGGTGTCGCAGACCCGGTTGCCGGCGCCAGCGGCGAAGCCGGCCGCGCCCTTCACCTGGTTGCCGCTGCCGAACACGATCGACGAGGTGCTCTCGGCCGAATTGGTGTCGCCGAACGCGAGCGCATAGAGGCCGATCGCGGTCGAGTTGGAGCCGCCCGCCCAGGAGAAGAAGCCGACATTGGCATCGTCCCATTCGGCGTCGGCATAGCCGGAGCGGAAGGCACCCTTGTAGCTGTCCCAGGAGGTGCGATAGCCCTTGCCCTGCATCGGGGAGACGCCGATGCCTAGGTTGCCGGTGGCGACGAAGCTGCCGTTCTGGAATACCTTGAACCAGGCCGGCGTGTGGCCGCCGGGACCCGAGCAGCAGGTCGAACCGCCGCGCAGGTTGATCATCGGCGCCGTGCCGTTGGCGTCGCCGACGGAGAGCTGCTCGGCGCCGGGCACGAACTTCACGAAATTGGCGTCGGCATAGCCCTTGTTGACCGCGTCGGTCGACGCGACCGGGTTGCCGACCCCGGTGAGCGCGTTGCCGCCCGCCGACAGCGAGCTGAACGCATTGGTGCCGGTCCAGACGTTGTTGCCGCCGAGGCTGCCCCCCGCGCTGCCGGCGCTGGTCAGGAGCGATCCGTCTGGAAACATGATCCCGTTGCCCGCGCCGCTGATCTTGAGATTGCCGGCGACTTCAAGCCTCTGCGAGGGCGTGGCGGTGCCGATGCCGACATTGCCGAGCGCGTTGATGCGCAGCCGCTCGGCGATGAGCCCGCCGGTCGGCGCCGTGCGCAGGATGATGGCCCCGCTATTGACCGCGCCGGCATCGATATAGGCCTGCCCACCATAATATTTGTTGGCGTTGCCGAAGAACTGGATGTCCGCGCCGGCCGGGGCCGGACCCAGGCTGGGGGCGGCGTAGAAGCGGAGGCCGCCGGCATTGTCGGTCAGGCGGATGTCGCGAAAATAGGTGTCGCCGCCCGGCGACGTGAAGACAATGTTGCCGTTGGCCGGCGTGTCCTGGGCGAAGGCCGGAGCGGCCAGCGGAAGCGACAGCAGGGTCGCGATGCCGGCCTTGAGCGCAAAGTTCTTCATGATGATCTCCCCGAAATGCGTTTGGTCTTAGAGGCCGTCGGTGGCCGCGATGACGCTGCCGCCCGCCGCCGATGTCACGGGCAGCCACTTCCCTTGGTACTGAACCATTGGGGTGCCCTGCTTCATCTCGATCCTCGCCGTATTGGCGGGAAGGGTAACGCGCTGTGGCCGGTAATAAGGAAAGGTGGGGCCGTCATTATTGTCGGAGCGCGCGCAGCCCGCGACCTGCGGGTTGACGATGCCGTTGCAGCCGATGGCGCTGGCCGGACCAGCAAAGGCAGCAGCGGTCACGGCGGCTGCGGCGATCGAACAGAAATGTGACATCTTCATCGGTTCTTCCCGTCTTACGTTCGAGCACGCCGGACGAGCGCCGTCGCTGCCGCCGGCGCAAGCCGGCGACATCCGGCCCCCGCCGGCGCTGCCTGTGAGTCAAGGAGGCCGGCCCGCCCCGAACAGTCGGTGGGCCTGCTTTCGGTCCCTGTCGCTATGTCCGGTAGGGAAAGATCCCCGCCCGTCCTCTACCGTAGCCGCCCAATAGCGCGGCCACCGGCCGGGCGCGCGCGTTTTTGTCCGCCAGTCTCGACACGGTCTCCGGACAAACCCGGACGCAGTTGCCAGACTTTGCCATTAGGCGAGGGAGACGCCGGGTCGAGGCGTGAAAGCCCGGTGTCAGTGGCCCTGGCAGAGCTGCCTGGCGCGCGCGGCCAGTGCCGCCCGGACGTTCCGCGTCGCGAGGGCGGCCGCTTCGCCGCAGCGCCCGGCGGCGAGGAGCTGGCTCATCGCCGTCACGAGGCCGTTGTCGAGCGCGGGATCGCTTCCCCGCTCCGGCGGCACCGCGGCGAGCGCGGCTCGGTAATCCTGCGGGTTGGCGCCGGCCGCGCTCTTCTGCGGGCAGGCGGGCGCACCGGCCGTGCCGCAGGCGGCGCTCGGCGGAGGCGCCGCCGGCGGTGCCGCCTCGGGCATGCGGGCGGCGGGGCGGGTACGGACGACGGGCGGTGCAATGTCCGGCCCCGCCGCGGCAGGGGCGGTCGGAACCGCAAGGGTGAGGGTGGCCATCGCCGCAATGAAGGCTTTCATCGCGCCGATCCTATGGGGCGCATCGGTAGCTTGCAACCGCGCGTGGACCCGCGGTCAGCGCCGGGCCCGCACCCGCGTCGCGGTGGCGAAATGCTTGTCGACCCGGAAGACCAGCCTGGTGGCGACGCTGTCGATGACGAACACGTCGTCCTCGCGCATCATGCCGTTGACGAGCGCCTCCTGGCCAGTGTCGGTGAGCTGGTAGACGGCGGGGAGCGAACGGTCCCGCGGCCACCTAATGTAGGTGTGGGTGCCGTCGTCGCTTATCTCGCCGGGGCGCAGCGCCTGGTCGCCGCTCAGCCGGTAGCGCCCGGCCTCGGCCGCGCCCGCGCCACTGTCCTCCGCCGGCGGTGCCGGATAGCGGAAGCGAAGCGTGTAGGCCACGTCTCCGGCGCCGGTGACCGGGCTCAGCTCGAAATTGTACGTGCGTACGTTGGTGAAGATCGTGAGGTTGGTCGAAACGGAGCTGAGCATCGCCTTGACGAACAGGAGGTCGCCGCGGCGGTTGGGCGTGACCTGCCAGGCGCGGCTGTCGCCGACCGCGACATTCTCGACCTGCTCGTCCGGGGAGAGCTCGACGGTGACCTGATAGCCGGGCGCGCCCTGGAGCAGGACGACCTGGTCGGCCGCGTAATCGACCGTCTGGACGTGGGGATCGCCCGCGCTGGGCTTCGGCCTCACCTGCGCGGCGGCCGGCGCCGCGGCGAGCAACGCGAAAGCCGCCAGCGAAACGAGCCTCACCAACCGACCCTCAAGCGTCATCGCTCCCCCGGCCCCTGTCGAAGCTTGGGGTCCCAGCGAAGATACTGAACATTCCTCAGGCACTTGCCAATAGCCGCCGCACGCGGCGGCAAGCCCGGCGTCCCGATGCCTATGATCGATATCTCAGCGCCTCGACGATGAGCGCGAAGGCGGGCGTCGCCTGCCGGCGGCTCGGATAATAGAGGTGGTACCCCGGGAAGGGCTGGCACCAATCCTCCAGCACGCGCACCAGCCTTGCCTCCGCCAAATCTTCCTGCACCTGATCCTCCGGGACGAAGGCGATCCCGAATCCCGCTCTGGCGGCCTTGAGGATCATCGGCACGTTGTTGAAGACCAATTGCCCTTCCACCCGCACCCTCAGCTCGCGGCCGTCCCGCTCGAACTCCCATGCGTAGAGTCCGCCGTGGGTGGCGAAGCGAAGGTTGATGCAGAGGTGGTGGGCGAGGTCGTGCGGCGTCTCCGGCTTCGTCCGCGCCGCGAAATAGGCCGGCGCCGCGACCACGGCCATGCGCAGCTCAGGTCCGATCCGGACGGCGATCATGTCCTTGGCGACCTGCTCGCCGAGCCGCACGCCCGCATCGAAGCGCTCGCTGACGATATCGGTCAGCGCCGCGTCGACGCTGAGCTCGACATGGATGTCGGGATAATCGGGGAGCAAAGTCGCCAGCGCCGGCCACAGGATGGTCCCTGCGGCATGGTCGGACGTGGTGATTCGGATCGTCCCCGCGGGCTTCTCCCTGAGATCGCTGAGCGCGGCCAGCTCGGCGCCGATTTCCTCCAGTGCCGGCCCGAGCGTCCGAAGCAGCCGCTCGCCGGCTTCGGTCGGAACGACGCTGCGCGTGGAGCGGTTGAGCAGCCTCACGTCGAGGCGCGCTTCGAGCCGGCGGATCGTGTGGCTCAGCGCCGATTGGGAGGTGCCGAGCCTGGCGGCGGCGCGCGTGAAGCTGCGCTCCTCCGCCACGGCCAGGAAGGCGTTAAGATCGACGAGCTCCTCGCGGCGCATTCATGAACCCCGGACATAGCTTCATGCTCTTTCCGGCGCCTAATCACCCGTGGGCCAAGTGTCTATCTGGGCATCGCCGACGGACTCGAAGGAACATCCCATGCAGATCACGCGCAACGGCTCCCAGCCCTCCGCCCCCGGACCCACCGATTATTTCACCGGCCGGGTCCGCCTCGATTCGCTCTTCCAGCGCGAAGAGCCTTCGCGGGTCGGCGGCGCCATCGTCACCTTCGAGCCCGGCGCCCGCACCGCCTGGCACAGCCATCCGCTCGGCCAGACCCTGATCGTCACCTCGGGCACCGGCTGGACCCAGTGCGAAGGCGAGCCAGTGGTCGAGATCCGCGCCGGCGACGTCATCTGGTGCCCGCCCGGCCACAAGCACTGGCACGGCGCCACCCCGACCACCGCCATGACCCACATCGCCATCCAGGAATCGTTGAACGGCTCGCCGGTCACCTGGATGGAGCACGTCACCGACGCGCAATATCTCGGCGGTCCCGCCGCGACGGAGGCCTGAGCCTTGGCGCGGATCTTCATCACCGGCAGCACCGAGGGTCTCGGCCGGGCGGCGGCGGCGGCGCTTCTCGAGGCGGGCCACCAGGTGGTCCTCCACGCCCGCAATACCGAGCGCGCCGCGGCCTTTGCCGACCTCGCCCCCCGCGCGGCCGGGCTGGCTCTGGGCGATCTCGGCAGCGCGGCGGAGGTGCGCGGGGTCGCCGACCAGATCAATGCGATCGGGCGGATGGATGCCGTCATCCACAATGCCGGCCTCTACTCGCAGCCGCGCCGGGGCGAGACGCCGGATGGGCATGCCGCGATCTTCGCGGTCAACACGCTCGCGCCGTACCTGCTGACCGCCCTGATCGAGCGGCCGGGCCGCCTCGTCTACCTGAGCAGCGGGCTCCATCGCGGCGGCGAAGCCTCGCTCGAGGATATCGACTGGACGCGCCGCCGCTGGGACTGGGCGCGCGCTTATGCCGAGAGCAAGCTGCACGTCGTCGCCCTCGCTTTCGCGGTGGCGCGGCGCTGGCCGGAGGTGCTGAGCAACGCGGTCGATCCGGGCTGGGTGCGGACTCGGATGGGCGGGCCGGGAGCGCCCGTCGACCTCGTCACCGGCCAGCGCACCCAGAGCTGGCTTGCCGCCAGCGACGACCCGGCGGCGCAGGTCAGCGGCCGCTACTGGCACGCCATGCGCCAGGAAAAGCCCGCCGCCGAGGCCAGTGATTCCGCCTTCCAGGACGATCTGCTCGACCGCCTGCGCGACATGACGGGTGTCTCGCTCCCCTGAACCCATTTTTCCCATTGAGAAGGAAGAACCATGCGCGCCACAATCATGCACAAAGCCCACGACGTCCGGATCGAGAACGTCCCCGACGCGGCCATCCAGCACCCGACCGACGCGGTCATCCGGATCACCCGCGCCTGTATCTGCGGAAGCGACCTGTGGCCCTATAATGGCGGGCCCAACGTCGAGGGCCAACGCATGGGCCACGAGTCGATCGGCGTGGTCGAGGAGGTCGGCAGCGAGGTCCGCACGATCAGGCGCGGCCAGGTCGTGGTGATGCCGTTCGCTTATTCGGACGGCAGCTGCCTGTTCTGCGACGAGGGGCTGCAGACCGCCTGCGTCCACGGCGGCTTCTTCGGCAATGGCGGCGAGCCGGGCGGCGCCCAGGCGGAAGCGCTGCGCATCCCGCTGGCGGACGGCACGCTCTATCCGCTGCCGGTCGGCGAGGACGATGCGCTGATGCCTTCGCTCCTGACCCTTTCGGACGTGATGGGCACCGGCCACCACGCCGCCGTGACGGCGCGGGTGGCGCCCGGCCACAGCGTCGCCGTGGTGGGCGACGGCGCCGTCGGCCTGTGCGGAGTCATCGCCGCCCGGCGGCTGGGCGCGGAGCGGATCGTCATCATGGGCCGCCACCCCGCCCGGCTCGACCTCGCCAGGCAATTCGGCGCCACCGACGTCGTCAGCGAGCGGGGCGAAGAGGCGATCGAGCGGGTGCGCGCGCTGACCGGCGGCTTCGGAGTCCAGTCCGTCCTCGAATGCGTCGGCACCGGGCAGGCGATGGACACGTCGATGGGCATCGTCCGCCCGGGCGGCGCGGTCGGACGCGTCGGCGTCCCGCATTACGAGGCGATCTCCGGCGCGAAGCAGATGTTCTACCATAATGTGATCGTCGCGGGCGGCCCCGCGCCGGTCCGCGCCTATATCGACGAGCTCCTGCCGGACGTCATGGAGGGCCGAATCGAGCCCGGCCGCGTCTTCGACCGCATCGTCGACCTCGACGGCGTCCCGGACGGCTACCGCGCTATGAACGAGCGGGAGGCGCTCAAGGTCATGGTCCGGCCGTGACCGCCTCAAAACTGCCTCACAAGAAGGACAGTCCCATGACGGATCTCTCGTAATCGGGGCGGGTCGATCGGCCAGGCGATCCCCGGCGCGTCGGGCGGGCAAGAAGGTTAAGCGCCTCGACGGGCGCGCGCCCGCGGAGGGCCAGGCGAGCGCCGCCGCCTGACCTCCCGACCGGCGTCCATACTCAGCGGGCGGAGCTCGATCGCGGCAGCGCGTGGGCGATGACACGGTCGCCGAGCTTCGTGCCGAGCGAGCCGTGCCCGCCCGCGACGGCGATCACGAACTGACGGCCGGAAGCGGGTGACGCATAGGTCATCGGCGTCGCCTGCGCGCCGGCCGGGAGGCGGGCCCGCCAGAGGATCCGGCCGCTAGTGACGTCGTAGGCGCGCAGATAATAATCCAGCGTCGAGCTCATGAAGGCGACTCCGCCGGCCGTCATCATCGGCCCGCCCAGCGACGGCACCCCCATCTTGAGCGGCAGCGGCAGCGGACTTTCGTCGCGGATCGTGCCGTTGACCCGCTCCCAGGCCATTTTGCCCGTGACGAGGTCGATCCCCGCCACATAGCCCCAGGGCGGCGCCTGGCAGGGCAGGCCGAGCTTCGACAGGAACGGGTTCAGCGCGACCGCGAACGGCGCGCCGAGATTGGGGTTGTAGCCATGCTCGGTCGATCCGCCGCGGTCGGACGCGCTCTGCGGTCCCTTCACCGCGCCGCGCGCGCCGGGGTCGGAGCGCGGGATCAGCTTGTCGACGAAGCCCATGTAATTGGGGTGGGCGAATGCCACCTGTCGGACCGGGTCGATAGCCATGCCGCCCCAGTCCATCACTCCGAAATTGCCGGGGAAGACGAGCGTGCCCTTGAGCGAGGGCGGCGTGAACGGGCCCTCGTAGCGAAGGCTCCTGAAGGCGATGCGGCAGGCGAGCTGATCGAGCATGGTCGCGCCCCACATGTCCTTCTCGGCGATCGTCCGAGGCAGCAAAGTCACCGTCGAGAAGGGCTGGGTCGGCGACACCCGGTCGCCGGGGGCGGGGCCGCCCGGCACCGGCCGCTCGGGCGCCGGATGGATCGGCCGGCCGGTGCGGCGGTCCAGCACGAACAGATTGCCGGTCTTGGTCGACTGGACGAGCGCCGGCACCACGCCGCGCCCGGGAAGGTTGAGATCGACCAAGGCCGGCTGGGCGGGAACGTCCATGTCCCAGAGGTCGTGATGCACCGTCTGGTACACCCACCTCACATGGCCGGTGGCGATGTCGAGGGCGAGGACGGAGCTCGAGAAACGCTCAGTGGTCGGCGGGCGCGTGCCGCCCCACTGGTCCACCGCGCCCATGCCCATCGGCAGATAGATCATGCCGAGCGCCTCGTCGGCGGACGCGGTGCTCCAGCTGTTGGGCGACGAGAAGCTGTAACGCCGCCCGGGCGGCAGCGGCGCGGTATCGTCGGGATTACCCGGATCGAAGTTCCAGACCAGCCGGCCGGTGGCGACGTCGAAGGCGCGGATCACGCCCGACGGCATCCGAGTCGCCGCATTGTCGTAGATCGCGCCGGCCAGCACGACCAGGCCGCGGGTGACGAGCGGCGCCGAAGTCATCTGGTACCAGCCCTCCTGGTAAGCGGGCATTCCGGGCCACAGATTCACCGCCCCGCCCCGACCGAAGCCGGGGCACGGACGGCCGGTGGCGGCGTCGAGGGCGATCAGCCGCGCGTCGTTGGTGGCGGCGAGGATCCGGCGCGGGCACTCGCCGCCGCCGGCGCGGGTGGCGCCGGGCTGCGCGGTGTCGTGATAGGAGACGCCGCGGCAGGTGAGGTGCTGGAGGTTCTTCGACACCGCGATGTGCGGGTTGAAGCGCCATTTCTCCCGCCCCGTCTCCGCGTCGAGGGCGAGGACGATGTTGTGCGGGGTGCACAGATAGAGTGTGTCGCCGACCTTGATCGGAGTCACCTCGTAAGTCGTCTCCTCCGGATCGCCGGCGCGCTTGCGGTCGCCGGTCTCGATCTCCCAGGCGACCTTCAAACCGCCGACATTGCCGGGCGTGAGCTGCCGGAGCGGCGACCATTTGTCGCCGTACCAGGAGCGGCCGTAGGCGCTCCAGTCGCCGTCCGCGACGCCGGCATAGCCGGCCGGCACCGCCGCGCGTGGGCCCGGGAGTTGCCCCTCGACGGTGTGATAGTCGCTGGCCAGCGCAATCCCGCCCACGATGGCCGCCGCAAGGAGCGACAGGCCGAGCGGAAGCCCGGCCCCGCGCCAAGCCGCCGGCGGCCGCAGGCCCTCGGTGCGGCGCAGCCGCCGCGTCACCGAGGGGAGGAGCAAAGCGAGGCCGAGCAGGAAGACGAGGTCGCCGCGCGGCGCCAGCTGCCACCAGTCGAAGCCGATCTCGGCCACCGCCCAGGCGAGCGTGACGAAGACGAGGAGCGCGTAGAGGAGCAGCGCCTGCGGCCGCCGCATCCACAGCAAGGCTGCCGTGGCGACCATCGCGGCGCCGGCAAGAGCGTAATACCAGCTCCCTCCGAGCGCGATCAGCCAGACGCCGCCGGCCAGAGAGGCGAGGCCGACGACCGCGACCACGGCCGCCATCAGCCCCAGCGCGATCCCGCGCCCTCCTCCCGTTTTCGCTTGGGCCATGACGATCTCCTCCACGACGGAGTGGGCGCGACTCCCGTCCAGCCGCGCCAATTCTCCCGCCTCCGGCGGCGGCGCCATCGCTCGTGAGCGGCTTGGAAACAGGCATTCCGCGCCGCCGTTCCCGGCGGGCGGGCGTTCCTGATCGAGATCAGCAAGATTTTCTGCCGGCCCCCGCGCCGGCGGATCGTCGCCGCACCGTTCGATCGGAGAGACAAGCCGCTGGAATCAGGGCGGAAAATCCCCTTGCCGAGGCAGCCAACCTTACATACATTATTGATCTAGAATAAACTGGGCCGCGGTCCAGCCGCCCATCCACGTCGTACGGCCGAGGCCCTTGAAATATGCCCCGATCAGACATTTCCCACGCCGTCGCGCTGACGGCGGAAAGCCCGCGCCGGTGGACGGCGGAGGCCGCCCACCGCTGGTATGAGGCGCTGCCGTGGCTGGTAGGGTGTAATTTCACGCCCTCCTACGCCATCAACCAGCTCGAATTCTGGCAGGCCGAGACCTTCGATCCGGTCGCCATCGACCGCGAGCTCGGATGGGCCGCCGCCCTCGGCATGAACGCGGTGCGCGTCTACCTCCACGATCTCCTGTGGGACCAGGACGCGGCAGGCTTCACCGCCCGGATCCATGCCTATCTCGCCATCGCCGAGAGGCACGGCATCCGGACGATGCTCGTGCTGTTCGATTCCTGCTGGGATCCGGAGCCGGCCCTCGGGCCGCAGCGGGACCCGACGCCGGGCGTCCACAATTCCGGCTGGGTGCAGTCGCCCGGCATGCCCGCGCTCGCCGATCCGTCGCAGCACGAGCGCCTGCGCCGCTACGTGTCGGGGGTGGTGGCCGCCTTTGCCGGCGATGCTCGAGTGCTCGCCTGGGATATCTGGAACGAACCCGACAACGGCCCGGAAGTGGCGCTCTGCGACCGCATTGCCCTCGCCGCCAAATCGGCTCTGGTGACCCCGTTGCTGATCGAAGCGTTCCAGTGGGCCCGCGACGCCTGTCCGACGCAGCCGCTGACCAGCGCGATCTGGCTGGGCAATTGGTCGGCGCATCACCGGCTGAGCCCGATCCAGCGCGTCCAGACCGCGAACTCGGACGTCGTCTCCTTCCACAATTACGGCAAGCCCCGCGACTTCGGCCGGCGCATAGGCTGGCTGAAGAGCTTCGGACGGCCGATGCTGTGCACCGAATATATGGCGCGCCCGGCGGGCAGCACCTTCCAGGCGATCCTCCCCAAGGCGAAGAAGCAGCGCGTGGCGGCCTTCTGCTGGGGACTCGTGCTCGGACGCACCCAGACCCACCTCGCCTGGGATCCGACCCACAATCACAAGATCGCCAACGGGTCGCGGCGCTGGTTCCACGACATCCTGCACCCGGACGGCAGCCCCCACCTCCCCCACGAAGCCGAGTTCCTGCGGCGCATCACCGGCAAGATCGACCTCGCCGCCTAGGGTCCAGCCGGATAGGGCTCGACACCAGCCCCCCGCGGCGCGGACCATGAAACAAAGGCCGAGCGGGAGGGGTTCCGGTTTGCGAAGGAGACCGGACGATGCCGCTCACCGCGATCGCGCTGAATTGCAGCCTCAAGGGGCGGGAGGGCGAGCCCTCCTCGACCGACAGGATGATCGGCCTCCTCGTCACCGCGCTCGGCAAGCACGGCGTCGATTTCCGCGAGACCATCCGGATCGTCGACCATGACGTGAAGGCGGGGGTCACCTCCGACGAGGGCGACGGCGATTCCTGGCCGGACATCCGCCGCCGCATCCTCGAAGCCGACATCCTGATCTTCGGCACGCCGGTCTGGCTGGGGCAGATGTCGAGCGTCGCCAAACGGGTGCTGGAGCGGATGGACGCGTTCCTCAGCGAGACCGACGCGCGCGGCCGGATGCCGAGCTACGGCAAGGTCGCGATCGTCGCGATCGTCGGCAACGAGGACGGCGCCCACGGCATCAGCGCCGATCTCTACCAGGGCCTGAACGACACCGGCTGGACCATCCCGGCGGCGGCGGTCTGCTATTGGGTCGGCGAGGCGATGGGCAAGACCGACTTCAAGGATCTTCCCGACATTCCGGAGAAGGTCGGATCGACGGCGGCCATGGCCGCATCGAACGCGGCGCACCTGGCCGCGCTCCTCACCGAGAGGCCTTATCCCGGCACCGAAAGCTGAGCGAGGGCCGCGTCCGGGCCGGAAACGCTGTCGAACGCTCCCGGCCCGAGCCGCCGAACCAATAGGGCCTCAGCTCACCAGGGCCATTCGCTGCTGTCGACGACGCCGTCGCCGTTCCTGTCGAGGCTCGACCAATATTGGGCGTTCCAATATTCCTCGTTGCTCAGATAGCCGTCGTGGTTGGTGTCCCATGCGGTCCAGCTCGGCTCGTACTGCGTCTGCTTGTAGCCCGAGTAGAAACCGCCGCCGTACCAGCAATTGGCATATTCGGCGCGGCTGATGCGGCCGTCATGATTGACGTCCCACATCGCATAGGCACCCGTCCGGTAGTCGTTATATTCGGCGTTCGAGATGCGGCCGTCGCCGTTCCGGTCCATCGCGCCGTAGCTGCCGCAGGCGGCATAGGTGCGGCCCGGATCGTAGGTGAGCGCGTCGGCGACGGATTCGGCGTCCGCGCCGACGCCGCGCACGGTATTGCAGGCACCGAGCGGCAGCGCCGCGGCGGTGGCGAGCAACAGGGTGGGTAGAAGTATACGCATGGGTGTCTCCTTACTATGAGCCCCTCGGCACTGCCCGCTCATCCCGGCGAGGGCCGATCGTTAAATCATTACCCCCGCGGGCTTGTTCCGCCCGCGCATCGTCGCAGCACAGCCGCGGGCGGTCCGGGGCCACCGTCGGCGCCGCAACCGCGCTACCGCGCGACCGCGTGGTGAACCCTTTTCTGGACCCTCCCTAGCCCTCCCGCTGAACCGGAGGCCCGGCCGAAAATGGGCCGCCTCGGGCCATGGCGCTTCCCCGCCCGGAACGCGAAGCTGCGTCGTTTAGGCAATTGGGGACTGTGGTGAACGTACGCGCGCTGATCGGACCGATGTCGAGCGCCGCCGGGCGGCAGGGCATTGCGCGCCTGCTCGCCGAGACTCCGCGGGGTCATCGCAGCCCGATCGCCGCCGATCAGTGCGACGTCTGGGAAGATGTGCTCGCGCGTCTCGCGGCCGAGCCCTTCGACGTGCTGATCGCGGAGTTCGGCGCCGGCAGCCCGGCCATCGACCGGCTGTTCCAGCTCCAGCCCAAGCTGTCCATCATCGAGGTGGACCTGATTGGGGGCACCACCAATGTCCACGTCTTCGACGTCGGCAGCGAAACGCTGGTGCGGCTCGCTGAATGGCTGTCCCGCGAGGCGGGGCTGGCCGGCGCCAACGACACGATCGCGCACATAACCCATAAACGGCCGCAGCTTACCGTCGCGGCCAACGAGCCGAGCGAAGAGCCCGCTGCCGCGCCGGTGCCGGAACCGGTCGTGGAAGCCGCGACTGCTCCGCCTCCGCCGTCTCGCCCGGCGGCACGCATCCTGCCGATGCGCGGCGATCCCTATGCCAATGCCGACGAACAGCTGGGCGACCTCGCCACCTGGCTGGCGCTGGGGCTCAACCTCGCCCTTGCCCGCGCGCAGAGCGAGACGGGGGGGCAGGACGACTCCAATTGGGCGATGACGGCGGCCCGAGCCCGAGCGTTGCTGGGCCAGCGCGTCGCTGCGCTGCCGCTCCCGGAACTGGCCGCCGAATTCCAGGAAATCGACTCACGCCTAGCCGCCCGCGGCGCTGCCGCGACAGGATTGCCGCTGACGCGCGTCGCAGTCGCGTTCCAGCTCGATGAGCTCGAACGTCAGATGCTTTACTTCGCTCTCGCTCCCGAGCTGGATGGCCGCTTCGCGCAGGTGTTCGGCTTCCTCGCCGATGACCTGAGCCAGCGCCGGCCGAATGCCTCCATCCTCGCGGAACTGGTCGACGGCATAGGCGCCGCCTGGCGCGTTCGGCAGCGTCTCGCCGGCGATGGCCCGCTCGCCCGCTTCGGGTTGATCGCTTCGCTGCGCGCGGATCTGCCCGGCGCGCCCGACACTCAGATTCCCCTCGCTTTGGCGCCGGATATCGCGTCCTTCCTGCTTGAGCGCGCAACCTCCGCCCCGGGGGAATGGAAGCTGCTCGATCCGGCCGATCCCGCGAAAGTCAGCTTTGACCTCCAGGCGGCGCCGGTCGTCGCTGCGGCCCGCGCCGCGGGCAAGGCGGCAAGCCCGAGCCCGGTCGTCCGGCTGGCCGCGGCGGAAGGCGAAGAGCTGTGGCTGGCCGAACAGCTCGCCGCCGTCGGCATTCCTGCCCTGATCGGCACGCTGACCCCGTCCGCCGACGCGGCCGCCTCGAACCTCAAGGACAGGCTTCGAATGTTCGCGCGTCAGGCGCGCCTCGCCGACGCGGTCCTCATCGTCGCCGGCCTCGATTCGGCGCCGGAGGCGCTACGGCCGGAGCTTTGCGCGTGGCTCGCTGGGACCTTCGCCGCCGACCTCAAGCTGCTCGTCCTGCAGGGCAGGCACGTCGACCCGGTCTGGCTCCGCGGGGCGCCGGGAGGCGTACTCGAAATCGGGCGCGACCTCGCGTCGCGCGAAGAGCGGGGTACGATCTGGACACGCGCCGCCGCCGCCCGCGGGCTCGTGCTGTCAAGCCAGACGGCGCGCGAGCTGGCCGCCACCTTCGCTTTCACCCGGGCACAGGCGGAGGCGGCTCTGGCGCTTGCGCTCGGCGGCGGCGGCACCGACTCGGGCGAGACGGCCGAGGAGGCGTTGCGCCACGCGGCGCGGCTCGTTTCGAGAGCCTCGGCTCCCCCGTCGGTTCGAAGGGTCGAGACCGGCCTCGGCTGGCACGACATCGTCCTGCCGCCGCCGATCGAGGCGGCGCTTCGCAGCATCCCCTCGCAGGTCCGGCACTCGGAAACGGTGTGGGAGAAATGGGGCTTCGGCGAGCGCGTGCCGTACGGCCAGGGCATCGCCGCCCTGTTCGCCGGCCCGAGCGGCACCGGCAAGACGATGGCGGCGCAGATCATCGCCCGCGAGCTCGGCGCCACCCTCTTCCAGGTCGACCTCGCCAAGACCGTGTCGAAGTTCATTGGCGAAACCGAGAAGGCGCTCGACGCCATCTTCGAGGCCGCCGAGGCGGCCAGCGCCGTCCTGCTGTTCGACGAGGCGGACGCCTTGTTCGGCAAGCGCTCCGAGGTGCGGGACGCGCACGATCGCTACGCGAACCTTGAGGTTGCCTATCTGCTGCAGCGAATCGAGGCTTATCGCGGGGTCGCCATATTGACCACCAATCTCAAGCAGAACCTCGACGCCGCTTTCCTGCGCCGGCTGCGCTTCATCGTCGACTTCCCGATGCCCGACGCGGAGAACCGCCTCGCCATCTGGACGCGCATGTTCCCTGAGGATGCGCCGGTCGGCGAGGACGTCGATGTTTCGCTCCTCGCCCGGCAGCTGCCACTCTCCGGCGGCAATATCGAACAGAGCGTCGTCAACGCCGCATTCAAGGCGGCCGGGGATGGCGGCGTGATCCGGATGCGCCATCTCGTCGCCGCCACTCGCGCGGAGCTCGCCAAGACCGGCATGGAAAGCGCCGGACGAAGCCTGACCCGGCTTCTGCCCGACGCCGAGGCGGCGGGGCTCGAGCCGTGAGCGCCACCGCCCTCTTCGATACCACGATGGCGCTCGCGCGGCGCCTCCGCGACGCCACCGGCCTCGAGGTCCATATCGGATCGCCGCTGCATCGCGAAATGGGTACGTCCCGAGTGGCGCTGACGCTCATTCACATCCAGCCCAACGCGGCGCTCCGCAACACGCCGGTCTTCCGCGCGCCGCCGCCTTCCGCGCCGGTCACCGCGCCGGCCTCGCCCATCGCCGCCATCCCGCTCGACCTTCACTTTCTCATCACCTGCTACCGGCCGCCCACGCCCGGCGGCGTCGCGCCGCCCGAGCCCGGCGAGCTGACCAGCCTCGGCGAGATCATCCGCGCCCTTCACGCCGATGCGATCCTCACTGGCTCGGCATTGCCGGGGCAGGACGTGCGGCTTTCGCCCGAAGGCTACAGCCCCGAAGACATGAACCGCATCTGGGGACTGTTCCCCGAAGAGCCGTTCCGGACCTCGATCGTCTATCTTGCGACGCCGGTCTTCGTCGAAGTCGGCGACGCCGCGCTCTACCCGCCCGTCCAGTCTCGCAAGGTAGACGGCGGCCTCGCCCAGAGCGAGGCGGCATGAGCCGCGCCACAACCATCATGTTCGATTCGCCGCCGCGGATCGACCGGGTGACGCTCGCGGTCGGCGCCGTAGACGCAGTCACCGGAAGGCTGATCGGCGAGGGCGTCGGCGCGCGCATAACCGGGCTGATGGACCGGCCGATCGTCAACGCCTCCGGCATGCTCGTCTTCATCAACCTGCCCGACCAGCCGCAATATGACGTCGAGGTCGACGCCCGCCGCGCCGGCTTCCCCTTCGTCGAGCGCTTCACCTTCACGCCCCCTGCGGCGGGCAACAAGGTTCCGGCCGCACGTCGGCACCACGTGCTGCTGGCTCCGGGCCCCGATTACCCGTTCGCGCCGGGAACGACGCTGATCCGGGGCGTCGTGACGCGCGGCTCCGCGCCCGTCGCGAACGCCTCGATATCGGCGGCCCCGGCGGCTGGCGGCGCCAGCTTCGCGACGCGCAGCATCGCGAATGGCGCCTTCGCGCTGGCGCTGCGGCTGCCGCCCTTGGGAACGCACGAGGCGGAAGCGCCGGTCTCCTTCACGATTGCGGTGAGCGAGGGCGGCGACGCGCGCAGCTTCGTGCGCCCCCTCACCAACGGCCGGGGCCACAGCTTTCTCGAGCCGATCGACCTCGCCGGCACCAACGATCCCGGCTTTTTCGCCACCTGAGGAGGAGCACGCAATGGCGCAAGACGATCCGAAGGGCCAGCCGGCGGGAGGGCGCGGCAAGTCGCCCGTCCAGAGGGCGCCGGACACTCCCGACGCGCGGCATATGGCCGCCCCGCCGCCCCCCGAGGCCCCCCTGCACGAGCCGGCGCCGGCCGATTCCGGCGCGACGGCCGCAACGGCCTCGGCCGGGATCGCGGCCCATGCGCCCGAGGATAAGCCGGCCGAGGGCGGTGGCGGTGCCGGCGGTGGCGGCTCGGGCGGCGGAGGCGGCGGCGCGACCGGGGAGGCCGAAAGCGATCGGCTGCGCCGCGAGATTGCCGAGGCCGAGCGGGCGCTCGCGGCGAAGCGAACCGAACTGGCCGCCGCCGAGGACAAGCGCAAAGCCGATGAGGCGAAGGCGAAGCTGGTTGAGGACTATTCGAAGGAAGTCGCCGCCCTCACGGCGACTGCCGAGGGGCTGCAACAATACCAGCTTGCCGAAACCAGCTTCCTCAGCAAGTTCCTCGACGCAACGGCGATGCAGAAGATCCCCGATGCCTCCGCTGGGCCGGAGCAGGAGATTCACGAGCTCACAGCCAAGATCGAGGCGGACTCGCAGGCCGCCGCCGCCGAAAAGGCGAAGCTCGGCGCCGCGAAGCAGCTTGCCGCGGCGGCCAAGGCCAAGGCGGAGGGCCTGAAGCGGCCGGCAGCATCGGTCCGCGACCGGCTCAAGGCCGCCGACGCGGTCCGGGCCGAAGCGAAAAAGGCCAGCGACGCGGGCAATTACGCCCTCGCTTACTGGCTGATCATGGAAGGCGGGCGGCTGGACGCCCTACTCAAGCAGGAGCCGCGGATCATCCAGGCGTCCGACCTTCCGGCCGCCATAACCCAATCGGCGGCCGAACAGGCGACGGCGGAGGCGGAGCTCGCCGCGCTGGAGGGCCGGATCAAGACCCTCGAAGCGGGCATCCAGGCGGACACCGCGCGGCTGGCCGCGCTCAACGCCAAGCTCGAGTCGAAGGTTCGCGAGAGCCTCGCCCAGTTCAATCCGAAATCAGCTGAAACCGCTTAGGAGGGAAGACCATGCCCGAATATCTCGCGCCAGGCGTCTACGTCGAGGAGATCGAACGCGGCCCCAAGCCGATCGAGGGGGTCGCGACCAGTACCGCCGCCTTCCTGGGAGAGACGGAGCGCGGACCAACGAAGCCCCGCCTCGTCACCAGCTACGGCGAGTATCTGCGCCTGTTCGGCACCGTGTTCGGCGACGGGCGCTACGTCCCGCACGCGGTCAAGGCCTTCTTCGACAACGGCGGCCGCCGCCTTTACATCGCCCGGGTCAGCGGCGCGTTCGCCAGCGGCGACGGTTTCGCCACGCGCACGACGGCGGGGCAATTCGAATTGCGCGCGCTGGGACCGGGCGCTGCCTACAACCGGGTGTGGGCGAGGGTCGATCAAGGAACGACCAAGGTCAAAGGCACGTCCGGCGGGGACCAGAAGCCGATCGGCTTCCGCCTCAGGCTCGCCTACTGGGACCGCAATCCCCCCGAGGGATCGGATCTGTTCGACCCATTCGATTCCAAAAACGACAAGACGCTTCCCCGACCGGCGATGATCGAGGACTTCGACGACATCTCGCTGGACCCCGCCTCCCCCTCTTATTGGGACAAAAGGATCAACAACGACAATTCGTCGCTCGTCACGATCACGGTCCCCGCCGGCGTCAAGGCCGACGCATTGTCCACCGATTCCGGCATCCTCGCGGGGGGCGCCGACGGCGGGACTCCCGCCGCCAAGGACTATGAAGGCACCGGCGGCGGCACTGTGACCGACCCCAACCTCCTCACCGGCCTCGCCGCTCTTGCCCTCGACCTGTACCGCGGCGTCGCCATCGTGGCGGCGCCCGGGCGCGACGACAAGGAAGTCGCCGTGGCGGTGATCACCCATTGCGAGCGAAACCGCTTCCGTTTCGCCGTCCTCGACTCGCCGCCCGACCATGCCGATTCCTCGACGCTCGACCCGCGATCGGACATCGAGGACACGAAGTACGCCGCTTTCTACTACCCCTGGATCGTGACCAGCGACCCGCGCAACGGCGGCCGGATCGCCGTGCCGCCGAGCGGGGCGGTATGCGGCATCTATGCGCTCACCGACAATACACGCGGCGTCTGGAAGGCGCCCGCCAACGAGACGGTCGCCGGGGCGCTGGACCTCAAATATGACGTGACCCAGGGGGCCCAGGAGGTCCTCAACCCGAAGGGCGTCAATTGCATCCGCCGCTTCCCCGGTCGCGGGATCCGCGTCTGGGGCGCGCGCACCCTCTCCAGCGATCCGCTGTGGAAGTACGTCAACGTCAGGCGGCTGTTCATCTTCCTCGAGGCGTCGATCTATTACTCGACGCAGTGGGTGGTGTTCGAGCCGAACGACCAGAAGCTGTGGGCGCGGGTCAAGCAGACCCTCACCCTCTTCCTGCGCAGCCAGTGGCGCGAAGGCGCTCTGTTCGGGGAGAAGGAGGAAGAGGCCTTCACTGTCGCCGTCGGCCGCGAGACGATGACCGAGGACGACATCCTCAACGGCCGCCTCATCGTCGAGATCGGCATCGCTCCGGTGCGCCCCGCCGAGTTCGTCGTCTTCCGGATCTACCAGAAGACGTCCGAGGCCAAGGAATAGCGCCACCAACAAGGAGATTCAGCCATGCCCGCCACAGATCCGCTGCGCAATTTCCGTTACCGACTCGAGATAGACGGCATCGTCCAGGCCGGCTTCTCGGAGGTGGCGATCGGCGATGCGAGCAACGATCCCATCGAATATCGCGAGGGGAACGAAATCACCACGGTCCGCAAGCTCAAGGGCCTCAACAAATACGCCAATATCACGCTCAAATGGGGCCTCACCGACTCGATCGAGCTGTCGAACTGGCACCGCATGGTGGTGGACGACGCGACGCCGCTCGCCGCGGCTCGGAAGACCGTCGTCATCCGAATCCAGGACGACGCGGGCGCGGACAAGGCGGCCTACGAGATCACCCGCGCCTGGCCGACCAAATACAACCCGACCGACCTCAACGGCAAAGGCAACGAGGTGGCGATCGAGTCCCTCGAGCTCGCCAATGAGGGCATCCGCCGCATCCAGTGAAAGGGAGCCTGAACCATGGCGTTCCAGACCGAAGTCGAATTCACTCTGCCCAAGGGCTATCTCGACGGCGACGGCGTGCTGCACCGCGAGGGCGTGATGCGGCTCGCCACCGCGGCCGACGAGATATTGCCGCTGAAGGACTCGCGGGTTCAGCAGAACCCGGCCTATCTCACCATCATCGTGCTGGCACGGGTGGTCACCCGCCTCGGCGCGCTGCCGGATGTCAACACCAAGGTCGTCGAAGGCCTCTTCGCTTCGGACCTCTCCTACCTTCAGGCGCTCTATGAGAGCCTGAACGGCGAGGGCGGCGAGGAAGCGTCGCCCGCCCTCTTCGAGCGCGCGTCGCGGGAGTTCGGCGTCATGGGGGAAGCATGAAGGCCTATCCCCTCCCTCAGCTCTATGAGGAGATGGCCTTCATCGCCTTCCATTTCCATTGGCCCAGCGACGAGCTGATGGCGCTCGAACATGGTGAGCGCCGGCGCTGGTGCCGCGAGATATCGAGCATCAACCGGCGGCTCGACGGCCGGCGCGACAATCCGTTCGACATCGGCTGAGCGGAGATGTTCGGCTTCGATCCCTTTCTCGCCTTCCGCTTCCGGGTGGAGATCATGGGAATCCAGGTCGGCGGCTTCCAGTCGGTGAGCGGGCTCGAGCGCGAGACCAAGATCGAGCCCTTTCGCGAGGGCGGAGTCAACGATCACGAACTGCAGCATGCGGGGCTCACGACCTATCCGCCCCTCAAGCTGAAGCGCGGGATCGCCGACCCGATGCTCTGGGCGTGGCACCAGGCCGTCATCCTGGGAAAAATCCAGCGCATGATCATGTCGGTGGTCCTGCTCAGCGAAGCCCGGATCGAGGTGTGGCGCTGGATCTTCATCGGCGCCTACCCGGCAAAATGGACGGGCTCCGATCTCGACGCGTCGCAAAGCATGGTCGCGACCGAGACGGTCGAGTTCGTCCATCACGGGCTGGTCGGGCTATGAAGGCGCCGATCGCACAGCGCCAGGTCACCGGGGCGCGCCGGATCCCGCGCCGGCGGCGTCTCCGCGGCGTCCGGGCACCGCTGCGCCGCCCCCTTTCCTTGCTTTACCGGCAGTCGGGAAAGGCTGGCACGGCGGCACCCGCCGCGGTCCGCGCCGCCGACGGACGGGCGGTGCCGCTCGCGCCGCGCCTCCAGATCGCGCTGCACCTGTCGCTGACGCTCAACGAGCAGCACCGCGCCTTCGCGGTCTTCGCCCCGCCTCGCGACGCCGCCCCGGCGATCGCGGCGGGGGTGCCGACGGAACGAAGCGGCTCGACGTCCGAGCGCCTGGCTTTCGCTGCACATTCGACGCGCGTGGAACCGGCGCACCGCACGCCTGCCGGCGCGCTTCCCGCTGCGCCGAAATCTTTTCGTCAGGCGCACGCCCGCGCAGCCGCGGCGCAGGAAGGCCGGCAGGACGGACCAGGCTATGCCGGGCCCGGTTTCCGCCAAATCGCGCTCTTGATCGCCGGCCGCCCCGCACACGGGTCCGGGGGCCCGGCGGGGTCGGCGAACCCGTCCGACATCACGCCGCCGTGGCCGCTGCGCCAGGAGGGGTCCGGGGGGGCGGCGGGCCCGGCGGGGCCGGCGAACCCGTCCGGCATCACGCCGCCGTGGCCGCGCCAGGAGGCAGGCGCCGCCAAGGCTGCGTACATCGCGAGCGGCCTGCCCGGTCACCGCCGCGTCCGCGTCACCCGGCTCGACAAACGGCCGGCCGTCGTCCGTGCGCGGCACGCGTCGAGCGGTCCCGTGACGCACCGGACCCTCTCCGCCCCCGCGCATCGGGGCGGCGGAGGGCACATCGACGCGCCCGCGGGGCGGCCCGCTCCGGCGGATGCCGCCTTTCGCCTCGCCACCCTGCTCGGCGCTCCAGCGGCGCCAGGCACCACGCCGCCGCTCTATCTTGCTCAAAGGCAAAGCGGGCGATCCACCGCGCCCGCCGCCTTCGGCTCCCGTCCGGGACTCAGGTCCGAAGGCCCGGCAGGTCACGCCGGCGTTGCGCCGCCCTGGCCGCTGCGCCAGGAGGCGGCCTCTATCAGGCCTGCGTACATCGTCACGAGGGACCTGGCGGGTCACGGCCGTCCCCTCGTCACCCCGTTCCGCAACCGGC
>DASWRU010000055.1:0-28823 GCA_036403015.1 Allosphingosinicella sp. | reverse complement strand
CCCCTGAAGGGGAGGGGGGCCGGTACCGCACCAGCCTTCCGGTCGAAGGGAGGAAGCCGCGATAGGGGTCTTCCGCATAGACCCGGGTCTCGATCGCCCAGCCGTCGAGCTTCACGTCCTGCTGCCCGAACGGCAGCGTCTCGCCCGCGGCGACTCGGATCATCAGCTCGACCAGGTCGAGCCCGGTCACTTCCTCGGTCACCGGATGCTCGACCTGGAGACGGGTGTTCATCTCGAGGAAGTAGAAGCCGCGATCGGCGCCGGCGATGAACTCGACCGTGCCCGCCGAGAAATAGCCCACCGCTCGGGCGAGGGCGACGGCCTGCTCGCCCATCGCCTTGCGCATCTCGGGCGTGACGAAGGGGGAGGGGGCCTCTTCCACCCCTTTCTGGTGGCGGCGCTGGATCGAGCATTCGCGCTCCCCCAGATAGACGAGGTTGCCCTGCTGGTCGCCGATCAGCTGGATCTCGATGTGGCGCGGATTCTCGACGAACTTCTCGATGAAGACGCGGTCGTCGCCGAAGCTCGCCAGTCCCTCGCGCTTGGTCGCCTCGAAGCCCTCGCGCACGTCCTTCTCGGACCAGGCGAGCCGCATCCCCTTGCCGCCGCCGCCGGCCGACGCCTTCATCATCACCGGATAGCCGATCTCGCCGGCGATCTTCACCGCATGCTCGGTGTCGTCGATCTCGCCGAGAAAGCCGGGCACGACGCTGACGCCGGCCTCTCGCGCCAGCTTCTTCGACTCGATCTTGTCGCCCATCGCCGCGATGGCTCCCGGCGGCGGTCCGATGAAGGCGATACCGGCCTCCTCCAACGCGCGGGCGAAGCTCTCGCGCTCGGAGAGGAAGCCGTAACCCGGATGCACGGCCTCCGCGCCCGTGGTCTTGCAGGCGTCGACGATCAGCTCGGCGTTGAGGTAGCTTTCGCTCGCCGGCGGCGGCCCGAGGCGGACGGACTGGTCGGCCATGCGGACATGAGGGGCGCGCGCATCGGCATCCGAATAGACCGCGACGGTGGCGATCCCCATCTTCTTCGCCGTCCGAATGACTCGGCAGGCGATCTCGCCGCGATTGGCGATCAGGATCTTGTTGAACATCGTCACTCCGCTGCCGCCCGGGCCGGCTCCGCGCCTTCCATAGCGTGAAGGCCGAGCTTGTCGAACAAGGCCGCGTCCGCCGAGGCTCCGGCATTGCCCGTGGTCAGCAGCTTGTCCCCGGTGAAGATGGAGTTCGCGCCGGCGAGGAAGCAGAGCGCCTGGGTCGCCTCGCCCATGCTCTCGCGGCCGGCGGAGAGCCGTACCATCGACCGCGGCATCAGGATGCGGGCAATGGCGACGGTGCGAACGAACTCGATGTCGTCGATCCTGGCGAGCGGAGTCCCCGCCAACATGTCGCCGAGGACGGTGCCTTCGACCGGCACCAGCGCGTTGATCGGCACGCTCTCCGGGTGCGCGGGCAGGGTGGCGAGTGCGTGGAGAAAGCCGATCCGATCCTCCCGGCTCTCACCCATCCCGACGATGCCGCCGCAGCACACGGCCATTCCCGACGCGCGGACGTGCTCGAGCGTGTCGAGCCGCTCCTGATAGGTGCGGGTGGTGATGATCGCGCCGTAATGCTCCGGCGAAGTGTCGAGATTGTGGTTGTAATAATCGAGCCCGGCGTCGGCGAGGCGCCCGGCTTGCGCCTCGCTCAGCATGCCGAGCGTCATGCAGGTCTCCAGCCCCATCGCCTTGACCCCCGCCACCATCGTGCAGAGCGCGTCCATGTCGCGGTCCTTGGGCTCGCGCCAGGCGGCGCCCATGCAGAAGCGGCCCGACCCCGCCGCCTTCGCCTCCGCGGCGGCGGCGAGGACGGCGTCCACGTCCATCAGCTTCCCGGCCTTGAGGCCGGTCGTCGCGTGGGCCGACTGGCTGCAATAGCCGCAATCCTCCGGACAGCCGCCGGTCTTGATCGAAAGAAGGGTCGAGAGCTGGACTTCGTTCGGCGCGTGGTGGCGGCGGTGGACGCGCTGTGCCTCGAAGACCAGATCGAGGAAGGGGAGATCGAAAAGGGCGCGGATTTCCTCGCGGCTCCAGTCCCTCCTCCCCTCCCCTTCAGGGGAGGGGATCGAGGGGTGGGGCCTGTCAAAGGCTGCGGAGCCGGACATCCCCCACCCCAACCCAGCTTCAGGTGAAACTGCCCCCGGCAGTTTCAGGTCGCTCCGGGGGAGCGACCGACCTGAAGCTCCTGAAGGGGAGGGGCTTGCAATATCGGGCAAATCGCTCATTTCGCGCCTTCTCCGAGCGGCACGATGCGCCCCAGCGGCTTGGGCACCTCGCGCGGGTTCGCGATCAAGATCTTGAAGACCATCAGTGGGCCCTGCTCTCGACGCGGCTGATCTCCAGGTCGAACAACCGGGTGTCCGGGGAAGCGGGAAGCAGTTCCAGCGTCGTAGCGGGCTGCCCGCCCAGCTCCCAGAAGGCCAGGCCGGAAATCTCGCGCCGGGTGAGTCCGGGCGCCAGCGCGCTGCCGATCGCGTCCATCCGCTCCTTCTCGGTGAGTTCCTCATGCACAGCCACCCTGAACCGGCACATCCTCTCGACGCTGCCGTCCGGCCGCCGCTGGCGCGCCCAGGCGAAATAGCGCGCGCCGTCGCCCCATTGATATTCGGCGCCTTCGAACGGCGTCTCCCGAACGAACCCCAGGCCGGCGCCCGCAACGGCTCGGTTGAACGCGCGCCTGTTCGGGAAGGTGTCGATACAGACGGTGCGGAAGATTTCCAGCGCGCGGCTCATTGAGACGGCCTTGATCTTAAAGGGTCCTCGCAGCGGCTCCTGGCCAAGCGAACGGGGCGTCGGGGGCATCGCGCCGCCTGCTGCAAGGCCCATCGCGACGGCCGCCATGGCCAGGAAGGAGGCCTGCACGAAGCCCCGCCTCATTCCGACGCCTCGTCCAGCGGCGGCATGTTGTGCCCAAGCAGCTTCAGCACCTCGCCGGCGGCGTCGACGAGATTGGTGCCGGGGCCGAAGATGGCCTGCACGCCGGCCTCGCGGAGCATGTCGTAATCCTGGGCGGGGATGACGCCGCCGACCACCACCTTGATGTCGGGGCGGCCGAGGTCGCGCAGCTGCGCGACAAGTTCGGGGACCAGCGTCTTGTGTCCGGCGGCAAGGCTCGAAGCGCCGACCACGTCGACATCCTTCTCCACCGCCAGCCGTGCACTCTCCTCCGGGGTCTGGAACAGCGGTCCGGAGACCACTTCGAAGCCCAGGTCGGCGAAGGCGGAGGCGACGAGGTTGGCGCCGCGGTCGTGGCCGTCCTGTCCCATCTTCGCGACGAGCAGGCGCGGCTTGCGGCCGAGGCGGCGTTCGACGGCCTCGACTCCGGCTTCCGCCCGCTGCCAGCGCGGGTCGCCCGCATAGGCGCCTCCGTAAACGCCCTTCACCGGCTCCGGCACGGTGTCGTAGCGGCCCCAGGCCTCCTCGAGCGCCGAGCTGATCTCCCCCAGGGTCGCCCGCGCCCGCGCCGCATCGACGGCGAGGGCGAGGAGGTTCGCGTCGCTTTTCGCCCCTTGCCGCAGCGCGTCGAGCGCGGCGCGGCATGTCGCCTCGTCACGGCCGGCGCGGACCCGTTCGATGCGGGCGATCTGGCCGGTGCGGACCTTGTCGTTGTCGATCTGGAGGATGTCGAGCTCCGCTTCATTCTCCAGCCGGTAGCGATTGACGCCGACGATCGCGTCCTCGCCCCGGTCGACCCGGGCGGCGCGGGCCGCGGCGGCTTCCTCGATCCGCCGCTTGGGCAGGCCCTCGCCGACCGCCGCGGTCATGCCGCCGAGACCCTCGACTTCCTCGATCAGCGCCCACGCTTTGTCCGCGAGCTCGTTCGTCAGGCTTTCGATGAAGTAGCTCCCGCCCAGCGGATCGGCGACATGGGCGATGCCGCTCTCCTCGGCCAGGATCAGCTGGGTGTTGCGGGCGATCCGCGCGGAGAAGTCGGTCGGAAGCGCCATCGCCTCGTCGAAGCTGTTGGTGTGGAGCGACTGCGTGCCGCCCAGCACCGCCGCCATCGCTTCGATGGTGGTTCGGACGATGTTATTGTACGGGTCGTGCTCGGTAAGCGACACACCGGATGTCTGGCAGTGGGTGCGCAACATCAGGGATTTGGGGCTTTTCGCGCCGAATCCGGCCATGATCCGGTGCCACAAAGTGCGCGCCGCGCGCAACTTGGCGACTTCCATGAAGAAGTTCATGCCGATTCCGAAAAAGAAGCTGAGCCGCGGCGCGAAGGCGTCGACGTCGAGCCCCTTCGCCCGGGCGGCGCGGACATATTCCATCCCGTCGGCCAGCGTGAAGGCGAGCTCCTGCACCGCCGTCGCCCCGGCTTCGAGCATATGGTAGCCGCTGATCGAGATCGAGTTGAAGCGCGGCATGTGCTCGGACGTATAGGCGATGATGTCGGCGACGATCCGCATCGAGGGCTCGGGCGGGTAGATATAGGTGTTGCGGACCGCGAACTCCTTGAGGATGTCGTTCTGGATGGTGCCCGAAAGCTGCGCCTGCGCGACGCCCTGCTCCTCGGCGGCGACGATGTAGAAGGCCATGACCGGCAGCACCGCGCCGTTCATCGTCATCGACACGCTCATCGTGTCGAGCGGAATGCCGTCGAACAGGATCTTCATGTCGTCGATCGTGTCGATCGCCACGCCGGCCTTGCCGACGTCGCCGGTGACGCGCGGATGATCGCTGTCGTAGCCCCGGTGGGTGGCGAGATCGAAGGCGACGGAGAGGCCCTTCTGCCCGGCGGCGAGGTTGCGCCGGTAGAAGGCGTTCGAATCCTCCGCGGTCGAGAAGCCGGCATATTGGCGGATCGTCCACGGCCGGCCGGTATACATCGAGGCGTACGGGCCGCGGGTGAACGGCGCGAAGCCGGGAAGGCCGGGGTCGGTCCCCGCCGCATCCTCGGCGGTGTAGAGCGGCCGGACCTCGATCCCCTCCGGCGTATGCCACACGATGTCCTTGCCCTTCACCTCCTTCGAGGCGGCGGCCTGCCAGTCGGCGCGGGTGGGCTTGTCGGTCATGTCCGGTTGTCGCGCGTGCTGTAAATGTGGGCGATGTTCACTTGGTCCTGCGTGACCCGATAGAAGATGACGTACTGAATGTCAGGGACTGAAAGCCGACGCAGATCCTTCTCGTCTGCCGGCCGCCCCATGAAAGGCGAGCTGCCGAGCGCCTCCCCTCGCTCGACAAGCCGTGCGTCCACGCGCATCGCCCATGTTTCCGACCAGCTCAGGTTGAAGTCGAAGATGCGTGCGAGGTCGGCCTGCGCTTCGTCCGACCAGAGAACCTTCACTATTCAGCCGCGCTCGGGCGATGGCGGCGGCGGCGCTCTTCCATGTCGCGGACGACCTGCTCGTGCGGCACCACGCGGCCGGCTTCGATGTCGGCCAGCCCCCGCCTGAGCCCCTCCAGCATGCGACGCGCTTCCGCGTCGGAGCCGAGGAATGGAAATCGCTCGCGCAACTCGCCGAGCGGTGCATCAGGATCATTCAGCCAGCGATCGATCTCAGCGACGTCGAGCGTGGCGATGCGCGGTT
The DNA here is from genome assembly GCA_036403015.1 of Allosphingosinicella sp. Classification (GTDB taxonomy): domain Bacteria; phylum Pseudomonadota; class Alphaproteobacteria; order Sphingomonadales; family Sphingomonadaceae; genus Allosphingosinicella. The sequence continues at coordinate 23,252 of DASWRU010000055.1, read as the reverse complement.
CATCGGCCATTGCAGCACCTTAGCACGATCAATGGCCTGTCGCCACTTTCGAGCTCTCCATGATCTCCGTCAGCACGCCGCCCATGTCCTTCGGGTGGACGAAGAAGACGAGTGTCCCATGCGCGCCGATGCGAGGCTCGCCGAGGACCTTCGCGCCCTTCGCCTCGAACCATGCCTTCGCCTCGTGGATGTCCGGCACTTCGTAGCAGAGGTGGTGCTGGCCCCCGGCCGGGTTCTTCGCCAGGAAGCCGTGGATCGGGCTGGCCTCGCCCAGCGGCTCGATCAGCTCGATCTGGGTGTTCGGCGCGTCGACGAAGCACACCCTTACGCCCTGGGCGGGGAGGTCGAACGGCTCGCGGATCACCGCCGCGCCCATCACCTCCCGGTAGAAGGCGACCGAGCGCGCGATCGAGGGCGTGGCGACCCCGACATGGTTCAAGCGGCCGAGCTTCACGCTCCGATCCTCATCTCAGCAGGTCTCCATCGCTGATTTGCCGCCGCCGGCGAGCGCATAGGCGTCGCCGCTCCTCACCCAATGCTCGCTGAACGAGCGGGCTCCGGAATAGACCATGTCGAAGGACTGGTTGCGGACGATGTTGATCATCTTCCCCTCGATCGCGGTTGCCGTTGTCTCGTCCTCCTGCGCGCCCGTGTCGTCATAGGAGAGCGGGATCGTGGCGAGATGAACCGGGCCGCCGGGCCGCAGCTCGGTGAGCTTGAGCCAGGAGCAGGCATAGCCCTGCCACATGCCGCCGCCTTCCGACACGATCACGGGCCAGTCGGAGAAACGCTGGCTGACGCTCCAGCGGGCGACCTTGCCGGAGGAGCCGGTGACTACCGCGGACGGGAAGGCTCGGGCCACCTCGAACCTGTCCGCGGCCGGCCGAAGATAGTGGACGGCGATCCTGCCGGCGCTGACGTGCGCCGCATCCTTGACCTCGCCTTCGCTGATCAGGACGGGCCCGAACGTCGCCCAGATCAACCTGCCGGGTGCGTAGCGCACCTCTTCGGGGAAGCTGTCGGTACCATAATCCTTGCCGGCATCGATCTTGACCGTCGCCGAGCCGTGCGCGCCGAACGCCGCCTCGAACGCGCGGGCGATCTGCTCGGCGGGGGCCAGGGTGTGGACGTCGGCCGGCGCCTGCGGCTGGATGAGGTTCGCGTCGGCGGCGAAATCGTTCGCCGGAAGCGACACGTTCGCGGCCGTCCCCTCATCCGTACCGCCGACGATGCGGCCGAGCCACAGACCCGCGACGATCGCGACGATCAGCGCCGCCCCCGCGGCGATCAGGTAGAGCGGAAGGCGCGACGGCCGCGCCTCCGCCACCTCGATCCGCTGCTCATCCCCTGGATTGGCCGCGGGTGCCGGCTCCGGCTCCGGCCCTGCCTCGTGGCCGAGGATGCGCCGCTTCTCGGTCTGGAATTCCTCGTCCGTCAGCGCGCCGCTCTCCCGCAAGCGCTGCAGCCGTTCGAGCTCGTCGTAGCGAGAGCTCATGCGCGCTCACAGCGGGATATTGTCATGCTTCTTCCACGGATTTTCGAGCTGCTTGTCGCGCAGCTTCCTCAGCCCCAGGGCGATGCGCCGCCGGGTGGAGTGGGGCATGATCACCTCGTCGATGAAGCCCTTGGACGCGGCCACGAACGGGTTGGCGAAGCGCGCTTCATAGTCGGCGGTGCGGGCGGCGATCTTGTCCGCGTCGCCTATGTCCTTGCGGAAGATGATCTCGACCGCCCCCTTGGCGCCCATCACCGCGATCTCGGCCGAGGGCCAGGCGTAGTTCAAATCCCCGCGCAAATGCTTCGACGCCATGACGTCATACGCGCCGCCATAGGCCTTGCGGGTGATGATCGTGATCTTGGGCACCGTCGCCTCGGCGAAAGCGAACAGCAATTTCGCGCCGTTCTTGATGATGCCGTTATGCTCCTGCGCGACGCCGGGGAGGAAGCCGGGGACGTCGACGAAGGTCAGGATCGGGATGTCGAAGGCGTCGCAGAAGCGCACGAACCGCGCCGCCTTCTTCGAGCTGGCGATGTCGAGCACGCCGGCCAGTACCATCGGCTGGTTGGCGACAATGCCGACGCTGCGCCCCTCCACCCGGCCGAAGCCGACGATGATGTTGGCCGCATGGGCCGGCTGGATCTCGAAGAAATCGCCCTCGTCCAGCACTTTGCGGATCAACTCGTGCATGTCGTAGGGCTTGGACGCACTGTCCGGAATCAGGGTGTCGAGGCTGTGCTCGGTCCGGTCCCAGGGGTCGTGGCACGGCCGCTCGGGCAGATCGTGGCGGTTCGAGAGCGGCAGGAAGTCGAAGAAGTCGCGGGTGGCGAGCAGGGCTTCGATGTCGTTCTCGAAGGCGACGTCGGCGACGCCCGACTTGGTCGTGTGGGTGACGGCGCCGCCCAGTTCCTCCTGCGTCACCACCTCGTTGGTGACGGTCTTCACCACGTCCGGTCCGGTGACGAACATGTAGCTACTATCCTTCACCATGAAGATGAAGTCGGTCATGGCCGGCGAATAGACTGCGCCGCCGGCGCAGGGGCCCATGATCAGGCTGACCTGCGGCACGACGCCCGAGGCGAGCACGTTCCTCTGGAACACCTCGGCATAGCCGGCGAGGCTCGCGACGCCTTCCTGGATGCGGGCGCCGCCGGAATCGTTCAGGCCGATGACGGGCGCGCCGACCTTCATCGCCATGTCCATCACCTTGCAGATCTTCTGCGCGTGCCGCTCGCTCAACGACCCTCCGAAGACGGTAAAATCCTGCGCGAAGACGTAGACGAGCCGGCCGTTGATCGTGCCCGATCCGGTGACGACGCCGTCGCCCGGCACCTTCTGCGCCTCCATGCCGAAGTCGGCGCAATTATGCTCGACGAACATGTCATATTCTTCGAAGCTGTCCCGATCGAGCAGCACGCTGAGCCGTTCGCGGGCGGTGAGGCGGCCCTTCCTGTGCTGCGCCTCGATGCGTGCCTCGCCCCCACCCAACGCGGCGCGCCGACGCCGGGATTCGAGCTCTTCGATCGTGGTTGCCATGGCCGGTGCTTTAGGCGCGACGGGAATGGGGCGCAATAAATCCTCCCGTACCGGGGAGGATCATCTCCCCTCGAACCGCGGCTGCCTTTTCTGGAGGAACGCCATCACCGCGCTCCTGAAATCCTCCGTCGCCCCCGCCTCGCGCTGCGCCGCCCGCTCCGCCGCCAGGGCGGCGCTCAAGGGAACATGCCCCCCTTCGCGCGCCAGCCGGCGGATGAGCCCGAGCGCGGCCGTCGGTCCCTGCGCGAGCCGAGTCGCCAGGGAGACGCTCTCCGCCGCCAGATCCTCGTCTTCCACGACCCGCGAGATCATCCCCCAGCCGCACGCCTGCTCGGCCGAGATGCGCTCGCCAAGCATCATCATCTCCATCGCCCGCGCGCGGCCGGCGAGGCGGGGCAGGAGCCAGGTGGCGCCGGCGTCGGGAATCAGGCCGATATTGACGAAGGCCTGGAGGAAGTAAGCGGAGCGGGCGGCGATCACGATGTCGGCGGCCAGCGCCAGCGAGCAGCCCGCGCCCGCCGCCGGCCCGTTCACCGCCGCGACCACCGGGATCGGCAGCGCGAACAGGGCCTCGACGAGGGGGTTGAAATGCTTCTCAAGCGCCGCGCCGGCATCCTTGGGAAGCCCGCCGCCGGAGGCGAGGTCGGCGCCCGAGGAGAAGCCCCGGCCCTCGCCGGTCAGCAGCAGGCAGCGCGCGCCCGAGCGGCCGGCCTCCTCCACCGCCGCGCGAAGCTCGTCCACGGTGCGGGCGGAGAGGGCGTTGAGCCTTTCCGGCCGGGCAAGGGTGACCGTAGCGACGGCGGCGGGGCTGTGCTCCAGCCGGATATGTTCGAAATCCATGGCTCCCTATCGCACAGGCGGCTCCATGCAGGAAAGCTCCGCCGCCACGCTCAGAAGCGGATCGGCACCCCCGCCATCAGCTGCTAGGTCTGGTTATCGACATGGCGGAAATCGAGCCGCGCGCTCTTTCCGGTCCGTTGACACGGCGCCGGCTTTGCCGGACCCTCGCGGGGACAGGGGGGCGACGATGAGCGGGATGATGGGATACTGGAAGGCGGCGGCGGTCGCGGCAATGGGGCTGGGAATTGCCGTGCCGACTTTCGCCAAGGACGCCAAGGTGGGTAACCCGGCGCCGTACTTCGGCCTAACCACCCTGGACGGCAAGAAGGCTTCGCTGGCGTCGCTGCGGGGGAAGGTGGTCGTGATCAACTTCTGGGCGACGTGGTGCGCGCCGTGCCGCGAAGAGATGCCCATGATGAGTTCGGTTCACGCACGCCTCAAGGACCAGGGCCTCGTGATCTACGGGGTCACCACGGAGGATTCGGCGCCGCCCAATCAGCTCACCAAGCTCTCCGAGGCCCTCTCCTATCCACTGGTGCGGCGGTTCGTCGGCTACGGCTATCCGATCCTGGACGGCGTGCCGACCACCTACGTGATCGATCGCAAGGGCGTCGTCCGCTACGCCAAGGCCACCGTGTTCCAGGGGCGCGACTTTGTCGACATCATCCTGCCGCTGCTGCGCGAGCCGGCGCCTGCCGCCGAGTGACCGGCCTGCTATTCGGATAGCGCCCCTTCCTCCGGCGCATGCAGCCGCAGGCGGGTGACGCGGCGGGCATCGCTGTCGGTCACCTCCAGCCGCCAGCCGGACGGATGCTCCACGATCTCGCCCTGCTGCGGGACCCGGCCCGCCAGCATGGTGGCAAGGCCCCCCAGCGTATCGACATCCTCCTCCACCGCGCCGAGACGCGCATCGATCGTCTCGGCGACCTCCTCGAGCTCGGCGCGGGCGTCGGCGTCCCAGATGCCGTCCTCGACGGGGATCAGCATGCCGGGCGCCTCCTCGTCATGCTCGTCTTCGATCTCGCCGACGATCTCCTCGACGACGTCCTCGATGGTGACGAGCCCTTCGGTGCCGCCGAACTCGTCGACCACGATGGCGAGATGGACGCGGTCCGCCCGCATGCGGGCGAGGAGATCGAGCACGCCCATGGATTCGGGGACGTAGAGCGGCTTCCTGAGCAAGGTTGCAATGGCCTCGGGCGGCTCCGCGCCGGTGACCTGGACGGTGAAGACGTCCTTGATGTGGATCATGCCGACGACGCTGTCGAGGCTCTCCTCGTAGACCGGGAGCCGGCTATGCCCGGCCTCCGCGAAGGCGGCGACGAGGCCCTCGAAGCTGATCGTGCTCGGCACCGCGACGATGTCGCCGCGGGTGACCGCGATGTCGGCGACCGTGCTTTCGCCGAAGTGGAGGAGGTTCCTCAGCATCTGCCGCTCGATCGGGGAGAGATCGCCGACCGCCGGCGCCTCGCCCTCATGGCTTTCGATCATCTCCTCTATCTCTTCGCGCAGAGTCGCTTCGCTGTCGTCGCCGAACAGGAAGGCGCGCAGGCCGCGCCAGAAGCTCGGGCCACCGTCGGCCGGGGCGCTGGGCGGGTCGTCGGCCATCAGCCATGCACCGCATAGGGGTCGGCGATGCCGAGCCCCGCCAGGGCCTTGCGCTCGATCTCCTCCATCGCCTCGGCTTCGCTATCGCCTTGCTCATGGTCGTAGCCGAGCAGGTGCAGCGTTCCGTGGACGATGAGGTGGGCGGCATGGGCGCAGACGCGCGCGCCTTTCTCCGCCGCCTCGGCGCGGCAAACGCCGTGAGCGAGCACGACGTCCCCGAGCAGCACCCCGCCCCCGTCGGCCTCGGCGAGCGAGCCGAGCAGATCGGCCTCGAACATCGGGAAGGAGAGGACGTTGGTCGGCTTGTCCTTGTCGCGGTAGGCGGCATTGAGCGCCCGCACTTCGGCATCCCGGGTGAACTTGACCGAGACCTCGACGCCGAGCGCGCTGTCGATCAGCGCCGCGTGGCGGCTCGCCGCCACGGCGGCCCGCACCGCCCCTTGCGCGAGCGCCGCCCAGTCGGTGCTACTGTCCCACTCCGCGGACGCATCGGCCTCGACCAAGATCATGGGCGGACGCTCCCGAGCGGTTCACGCCGACCCCGGAGGCGGTCGTGCCCGGCGAAGTGGGTGTGCCGAAGCCGATTCACGCCTGCACCCCCTCATAGGCTTCGACGATCCGCCCGACGAGCGGGTGACGGACCACGTCGCCGGCGCCGAAGCGCACCGTGGCGACGCCCTTGATGCCCTCGACCTTCCCGACCGCGTCGCCCAGGCCCGAGGCGCCGGGATTGGGAAGGTCGACCTGCAGCGGATCGCCGCAGATCACCATCCGGCTCCGCATGCCGAAGCGGGTGAGGAACATCTTCATCTGCGCCGGAGTCGTGTTCTGCGCCTCGTCGAGGATGATGAAGGCGTCGTTCAGCGTCCGTCCGCGCATGAAGGCGATCGGCGCGATCTCGATCTCGCCCGACGCGATCCGCCGCTCGACCTGCTCGGCCGGCAGCATGTCGTAGAGCGCATCGTAGAGCGGGCGCAGATAGGGATCGACCTTCTCCTTCATGTCGCCCGGCAGGAAGCCCAGCCGCTCGCCAGCCTCGACCGCCGGCCGCGACAGGATCAGCCGGTCGACCGAGCCGCCGATCAGCTGCTGCACCGCCTGCGCGACGGCGAGATAGGTCTTGCCGGTGCCGGCTGGCCCCAGCGCGAAGATCATGTCGTCGCGGCCGAGCGCCTCCATGTAGACGGCCTGCATCTTCGAGCGCGGGACGATCGTCTTCTTGCGGGTGCGGATCATCACCTTGGGCGGCTCGGCCACCTCCGTCGTGATGATGCCGTCGAGCGTCGGCTGGCCCGACATGGCGATGATCGCGTCGACCATGCCGGCGTCGATGTCCTGCCCCTCGTCGAGCCGGTTGTAGAGACCGAGCAGTACGTCGCGCGCCCGCGCCGCATCCTCGGGCTCGCCCTCTATCTGCACCTTGGCGCCGCGCGCGGCGATGTAGACGCCGAGGCGGTCCTCGATCGCGACGAGGTTGCGGTCGAACTCGCCGAACAGCGGCCCGAGCAGATGCGGCTGCTCGAACTCGATCTCGAGCCGCGCGCGCGGGGCGGCGGGCGTTTCGGCGGCTTTCTTGGGGGGCATCAGGCGGCGTCCCGGACGGCGAGGGCGCCGGTGAGGCTGTTCGGGCCGGCCTCGATGATCGCCACCTCGACGAGGCTGCCGATCTGCGCATCCGTTTCGACATGCACCGACTGCAGCCACGGGGTCTTGCCGATGCGCTGGGCGGGCCGCTTTCCGTCGCGCTCGATCAGGATCGTCGTGCTCTTGCCGACCGTCGAACGGTTGAACGCCAGCTGCTGCGCGTTGAGCAAAGCCTGGAGCCTCTGCAATCTCTCGTCCTGCACCGGGGCTGGAACCTGGTCGTCCATGGTCGCGGCGGGGGTACCCGGCCGTGGCGAATATTTGAACGAGTAGGCTTGGGCGTAGTTCACCGCCTCGACCATTTTCAGCGTGTCCTCGAATTCCGCGTCGGTTTCGCCGGGAAAGCCGACGATGAAGTCGCCGGAAATCGCGATGTCCGGGCGCGCGGCGCGGGCGCGCTCGAGGATGCCGAGGTAGGACGCCGCGCTATGGCTGCGGTTCATCGCCTTCAGGATCCGCTCGCTGCCGGACTGCACCGGCAGATGCAGATAGGGCATGAGCTTCCCGACCTCGCCATGGGCGCGGATGAGGCCCTCGGTCATGTCGGTCGGATGGCTGGTCGTGTAGCGGATGCGCTCCAGCCCGCGCAGCTGGTCCAGCGCGCGGATGAGCCCGTCCAGCCCCTGCGGGCGGCCCCTTTCGTCCTCGCCGGCCCAGGCGTTGACGTTCTGGCCGAGGAGGGTGATCTCCTTCGCGCCGCCGTCGACCAGCGCGCGCGCCTCGTCCATCACCGCCGTCCAGGGCCGCGAGGCCTCGGCGCCGCGCGTGTAGGCGACGACGCAATAGGTGCAGAATTTGTCGCAGCCTTCCTGGACGGTGAGGAAGGCGCTCGGGCCCTGCCGGCGGCGGGCGGGGAGGGCGTCGAACTTGGAGGCGAGGGGCATGTCGGTGTCGAGCGCCCGGCCGCCGGCCGCCGCCTGCGCGACCAGCTCCGGCAGGCGGTGATAGGCCTGGGGGCCGACGACGACGTCGACGCTCGGCGCGCGGCGCGGGATCTCGGCGCCCTCGGCCTGGGCGACGCAGCCCGCCACCGCGATCATCGGCCGGGAGCCGTCGTCGCGGCGCAGGCGGCCGATCTCCGAATAGACCTTCTCCGCCGCCTTCTCGCGGATGTGGCAGGTGTTGAGGACGACGAGCTCGGCCTCGGCCGCGGCCGTGGCTTCGAGTCCTTCCGCCGCCAGCAGCTCCGCCATCCGTTCGCCGTCATAGGCGTTCATCTGGCAGCCATAGGATTTGATGTGGAATGTCCGGGGTTTGTTCATCGCGGCGCCTATAGGCGATCCGACGCGCGGCCGGAAGGGCGAGGGTGGCCGGCCGCGGGCGCGGCGGACGCGGCTCCGCCGAGGGTGGCGACGATCTCCGCGCGAGCCGCTTCGGCGAGGCTCTTGCGGTCGCCGGCGGCGGTGGGATCGATCGGCTCCAGGAACCGGACCATGACCGGACAGGTGCCGCGGCGCGACAGGATGCGCTTCACGTTGGCGCCGGCGCTCTCCTCTCCCACCCAGGCAATGTCGTGCGCCGCCGGTCCGTAGTCGATCGCGATGGGCTGGACCTTGAGCCCGGGAAGCGGCGGGAAGAGCGAGGCGAGGAGGCTCGCCCGGAACGGCAGGATCGCCGGCCCGCCGTCGGTCGTGCCTTCCGGAAACAGGGCGACCGGCTGCCCGCTCGCCAGCGCCACCCTCAGCGCGTCCGCCTGGCTCCGAACCGCGCCGCGGGCGGTTCGGGCGATGAATACCGTCCGGTTGAGCCGCGCCAGCCAGCCTATCACCGGCCAGCGGCCGACCTCGTCCTTCGACACGAACGCCGCGCCGCTCGCGCCGGCGACCAGCACGATGTCGAGCCAGCTCAGGTGATTGGCAAGGAAGAGAACGTCGCGGAGGAGGGGCTGTCCCTCCACCCGCACCCGCATCCCCGCAGCCCGGCCCACCCAGCCGAGGAAGCGCCGCGGCCAGGGCGAGCGGCCGAACAGGAGCGAAAGATAGTGGAGCGGCACGCAGAGGAGGAGCAGCCCGATGATCCACAGGGCTCGCAGGACGAGGCGATGCACCTATTCCCTCTCCCTTGCGGAGAGGGGAAAAACAGGCTGCCACCGCCTCACTTCTTCCGGTCCAGCGTAACGCCGTAAAGCTCCATGCGGTGGTCGACCAGCCGGAAGCCGAGCTTCTCGGCGATGCGCCGCTGGAGCGATTCGAGCTCCTCGTCGACGAACTCGATCACCCGGCCGGTTTCCACGTCGATGAGATGGTCGTGATGGGTGGCGTCCGCGGCCTCGTAGCGGGCGCGGCCGTCGCCGAAATCGTGGCGCTCGAGGATTCCCGCTTCCTCGAACAGGCGCACCGTCCGATAGACGGTTGCGATCGAGATGCCGGCGTCGATCGCGGAGGCGCGCGCATGCAGCGCCTCCACGTCGGGATGGTCCTCCGCTTCCGAGAGGACGCGGGCGATGATCCGCCGCTGCTCGGTGATCCTGAGGCCCTTCTCGGCGCACAGCGCTTCGATGTCGATCCTGCGGGTCATGCAGCGACCGGTTTAGAGCAAATCCAGGACTGGTAAAGGCTGCCGGGGCGGTGTGCGCCCCGGCATGCCCGGTTATTTTGCGGCGCGGCCAGCGCGGCGGCGCTTGGTGCCCAGCCCGATCTTCTTGGCGAGCGAACGGCGCTGCTCGGCATAGTTCGGGGCGACCATCGGATAGTCGGCGTTGAGGCCCCACTTCTGCCGGTACTGGTCCGGCGTCATCTGGTAGTGGGTCATCAGATGCCGCTTCAGCATCTTCAGCTTCTTGCCGTCCTCGAGACAGACGATGTAGTCCGGCTTGATCGAGGAGCGCACCGATACTTTCGGTTCCGGCCGTGCCGGTGCTTCCTCGGCCTTGGCGCCGAGCCCAGCGAGGGCGTTGTGCACGTTCGCGATCAGCTGCGGCAGGTCGTTGACCGCCACACTGTTGTTGCTGACGTGAGCCGAGACGATGTCGGCGGTGAGGGTGATCAGGGTTTCGTTGAGTTCGTTGTTTTCAGCCATACCTAGCCTGCCAAAACTTTCTTCCACTGCATTGTGAGTGCGCCGCCCCATTGCGCCATTAATGATCCATTTTGGAGGTTTCCACAAGGGGAATCTGCGAAAACCGCAAAAAATGTATCAACTCCCCGCCTTCCGCGCCAGAGTCAGGGCGTCGTATAGCTGACCATTGCCGCCATTGTAATAATTCTTTCGACGGCCGACCTCCTCGAAGCGGGCACGCCTGTAGAGCGTAACTGCATGATTTCCTTCACGCACCTCCAGGTGGAGTTGTTCGGCGCCTCTTCTTGCCGCCTCTTCGACGAACTGATTGAGCAGCTTGCCGCCGATGCCGAAGCCTTGCGAGTCGCGCCGCACCGCCAGCAGCAGCAGCTCCGCCTCGCGCAGCACGATCCGGCTGAGCGCAAAGCCGACCGCCTCGCCGTCGCGGCGCGCGATCGACAGCCACACGCCCGGCATCGGCAGCAGCCCGGCGCATTGCGGGGCCGTCCATGCCTCGCCGAAGGCCGGGTCGAAGCTGTCGCGCATCACCGCCATCACCGCTTCGAGGTCGAAGAGGCCGCCTTCCTCGACCGCCACGCCGGACGCCGCGCCGCTCAAGGCATCGGCCTTGCGTCGGGCGCGCGGCCGTAGATCGGTCGCGGCGGCAGCGAACTCAGCGGCGGGGGGAGGAGGCGGGCGTCGGCGGCCCTCGGCAGGGCCTCGCCGGCGCGGCCGAAACCCCGCGCGGCGACGAGCGCCGCGGCGCCGGAGCCGACGACGCGCTCCATCGTCATCGCCGCCGCGGCCTCCTCGATGAGGAGCGAGCGCAACGCGTCCAGGGGGCGTAGCGGATCATCGGCGAAGCTCTGGATGAAAAGCTGCCCGTGACCGCCGTCGAGCGCAACCCCGAGGGGACCGCCTCCCACCCCCGCGGCGACGAGGGTCATCGAGGAATAGCCGGACAGCGGCACCTGCCAGCCGATGCGCAGGCCGTGGGCCGCCGCGAGGCCGACGCGCACGCCGGTGAAGCTGCCCGGACCGCAATCGACCAGGATCGCGCCCGGCCGCCGCCCGTCCAGCAGCGCCTCGATCATCGGCATGAGCCGCTCGGCATGGCCGCGGCCGACGATCTCGTGCCGCTCGTCGACCATTTCGCCGGCCTCGATCAGCGCCGTGGAGCAGGCCGCCGTGGCGGTGTCGATCACGAGCGTGAGCGGAGGCGGGGGATCGTTCACGAGGGGCGAAGGGGACTCGGCATGAGCTCCCGCTTTCGCGCGAGCGGCGGGTAAGTCAAACCGCCTCGACCGTTTCGACTTCGGGAACGTAATGCTTGAGCAGGCTCTCGATCCCCTGCTTCAGAGTCATCGTCGAGGAGGGGCAGCCGGAGCAGGCCCCCTGCAAGGCGAGGAAAACGGTGCCGGCGCGGAAGCCCCGGTAGACGATGTCGCCGCCGTCCTGGGCCACCGCCGGGCGCACTCGAGTCTCGATCAGCTCGCGAATCTGGGCGACGATGTCGGCGTCGGCCGGGTCCTCGCCGAAATCGCCGTCCGCATCGACGGCGATGCCGCCGGCGGCGGCCGGCCTGAACAGCGGCGCGCTGGCGGAGAAATGGTCGAGGAGCACGGAGAGGATTTGCGGCTTCAGCTGCTTCCATTCCACGCCGGGGGCGGCGGTGACCGAGATGAAGTCGCGCCCGAAGAACACGCCTTCGACCTCGCCGGTGGAGAAGATCGCCTCCGCGAGCGGCGAGGCTTCCGCCTCCTCGGGCGTCGCGAAGTCGCGCGTCCCCGCCTCCATCACCCGCTCGCCGGGCAGGAACTTGAGCGTGGAGGGATTGGGCGTGGTCTCGGTCTGGATCAGCATGGCCTGCATGTGGGCCGCGGGGCGGCGCGGATCAAGCTCTGCGGCGACGGATCGTGTCCCCGGCTTGCAGCTGTCATTGCGAGCGAAGCGAAGCAATCCAGCGGCTCAGCCATCCGCGGATGGATTGCTTCGTCGCTGCGCTCCTCGCAATGACGGCGGAACTACGCGTCCCACCTCAGGGGCAGATGCTCCGGCACCCCTTCCTCGAACACCAAAGGACCGTCGGCGCGGACGTTGGGGAGGAGCAGCACCTGGCGGACGATCTCGGGGATCATCGCCGCCGCGATCGCCCGGCCGAGGCATTCGTGATGGCCGTAGCCCAAAGTGAAGGTCTGCCAGATCGAGCGCTTGGGATCGAAGCCGAGCGGGTCGGCATAGGCGCTCTCGTCGAACATGCCGCTGTGGGTGCAGATGATCACCGTCTTGCCGGGCTCCACCGTCTTCGCGTGCGGCGTGCCGCCGGCGAGCAGGGTCGGCGTGTGGCAGACGCGGAAGAAATAAGGGAAGACCGGATTGTAGCGCAGCGCCTCGAAGACGTAGCCGTCGAAGACCGCCGGATCGGGGTCGGCGGCCACCGCCTTCGCCGCGGCGAGCTGGTCGGGCCGGCCGAGCAACTCGGCGAGGGCGGTGCTGACGCAGCCCGACGTCGTCTCGATCGTGCCGATGAGCAGGCCGCCGGCATTGAACAGCACCTTCGACAGGCTCCACTTCAGCCCGCCCGACAATTTCAGCCGCAGCAGGCGAGTCACCGAATCGTTCTTGTGCCGGTGCAGCGCCAGCTGAAGGCCGCGGGTTATCAGCACCCGGCCGAGATACAGAGCGAGGCGGATACCCGCTTTCTTGCGCTCGGCGACGACATGGGCGGGATCGGCGATCACGTCGGTGTCGAACGGCTGGTTGTGGAAGGCGTCCTGCTGGTTCCAGTAGGACCATTCGATCAGCTTCTTCGCGTCGCTGCCGGTGAAGCCGAAGAAATCCTGGACCAGCCGCGCAGGCACCATGCGGGTCAGCTGCTGGGGGGCGTCGAGCGTGCCGTTGCCGGCCTTCAATATGCGCGCCGCCTCCTCGCCGACGAACTGGCGGATGGCCGGTATCTCCTCGAAATCGAGGATCGACTTCATCACCGACTTGTCGCGCCAATGGTCCGGCGTGTCGTCCTGGGCCATGAAATAGTCGCCCTGCTTGGGCTTGTAGAGGTCGACCCCGAAATCGTGCCACCTCTGCAGGACCAGCGTGCAGTCGGCGAAGCGGGTGAGGAACACCAGGTCGTTCGGCAGCTCCATCACCGGCCGCTCGGCCCTCAGCTCCGCGAAGAAGGGCTGCCGTACGTTCAGCATCAGCTGGCGGACGAGCGGCCATTTCTCCGCGTCGGGCGCGGCGTCGATCCGGTCGAGATACTGGCCCATCCCGCGTCTCAGAGCGACTTCAGATATTCGAGAAGCGCGGCCCGTTCGTCCGGGGTGAGCTTGCCGACATTGTAGTCGTGGCCTTCGTTCGAATTGCCGTTGCCCGACGCGGTGAAGGTGAAGCTGTTGCCCGGCGCCGAAGCATCGGTGACGTAGCCGCCCTTGGCCGGATCGTAGTTGCGGGTGCCGGTGTTGAACGTCTTCGGCCGGTCCGCCGGGGCGCGGAGCAGGTCGTAGAGGGTCGGCACCGAGCCGTTATGGAGGAACGGCGCCGTCGCCCAGACGCCGTCGAGCGGCCGCCCCTTGTAGGCGAAGAGCGGGCTCTTCGAATTGTAGCAGGCATCCAGACGGCCGGCCCGAGCCTCCTCGGGCGAGACGACGTCGCTCGCCTTGATGACCTTGGGCAGCGGCTCGACGCCCAAGAAGATATCGAGCGCGGTGCCGAGGATCTGCTTCCACTTGCCGACCAGCGTTCCGATCACGGTGGTGGTGAGCAGGTCCGCGAGCGGCGCCGTCTTCGGCAGCTTATTGCCCTTGAAATAGTTGAGGGGCTGGCCCTGCAGCTTGCCGCTGGCGCTGACGTAGCTGAGCGCGTTGCAGGCCATCCACGGATCGGTGTTGTTCCTGTTCGGATGGCCTTCGCTGTCGCGGGTCAGCGCGGTCATGTGGACCGGGAAGATGTCGGTCCCGGCCGGCACCATCGAGTGGCAGGTGAGGCAGCCCTTGCTGCTGTAGAGCGCCTTGCCCTGCTCGACCTTCGCCGGGTCGAGCGTGCCCGGCCATTTCGGCGACTCGAGCTTCCTCAGCACCGCCTCGAGCCGGTCGAGCTGCGCGGCCTGGATGCTGGAATTGTAGCCCGTCATCGACACCGCCGGAACGACGGCGACGTCGCCGAACACGCCGACGACTTCGCCGACATTGCGTCCGAGCGCGCCGTAATCGAGGTCCCCTTGGCCGAGGTTCAGGCGCTGCGTCTTGACGATGCCGTTCCACTGCAGCTGGCTCTGGCGGTAGATGTCCCACAGGAAGGGGTAGCTGACCGGCGCGTCGGACGGGTTCGGCGTCGGCCGCGCCGCCGGCGAGGTCTGGTAGACGGCGAGCTGCGCCACCTTGTTGAAGATGTGGCCGACGGCGTCGAGTCGGCCAAAGCCTGGGGCGACATCGTTCGCGTTCAGCCGCGCATTCTCCTTCTCCCAGGCGACGAGCTTGGTCAGCTCGCCCTTCAGCAGGATGCGGTTGGCGGGAGTGTCCTTTCCGGCCAGCACCTTGGCGGAGAAGCGGTCGAGCTTGGCGGAATCGGCGAGGGTGGCGGCGAGGGCGGCATCGGCCTCGGCGAGGAACAGCTGGAAATCGACCAGGCTGGGGGCGCCGTCGACGGTGATCGCCTTGCCTTCGAAATTGACCTGCGCGGTATGGCAGGCGGAGCAGTTGAGGCCGATCCACTGCTCGTTATTAGGCTGCTGCCCATACCAGCGCAGCTTGGTGTAGGTGAGCTTGCTGTCGTCCTGCTCGTCGATGGCGAAGCCGATCGGCAGCTTGGGGCTTGCGTGCGATTCGGCGAGCGGCAGGAAGCGGAAATTCGCCATGTTCGCTTCGGCGAAGAACGGCTGGTCGTTGTCCTTCACCTCCAGCGCCTTGGCCCAAGCCCAGGGCATCAGCCGCGAGCCCTGCCCCGCCTGGTACCACGCCAGCCGCTGGGCGCTGTCCCAGCCTTGCCAGCTGTCGGACGGTTTCCCGCCGCCGCCGCCGCCGTCCTGCGTGCCGGAGCCGCCCCAATTGCAGCCGGTCACCGACAGCAGCAGCCCGGCCCCCAAAGCCAGAGAAATCGTGCTTAGATTGCGAGCGCTTGTCATGACAGCCCCCCAGCCGATGTTGATCGTATTACTTCCGGCTCGCTTATCTCGGTGCCCCGAGACAAACGCACCCGAAGTAGGACGAGCCGATGCACGCAGTCCGACTTATTTACCACCCGAAGTCAACTGATTTCACGCGGCAAAGCGGATCGATTGACTGTTGCCCGCTGCATCCGGCGGTGCAAAAAGGAGGCAGGCATCATAGCGCCCGGGGAGACGGCAGATGAGCGTGGCAATAGCCGGCGGACAATATCTTTGGCCTGACAGAACAATTGCTTACGTCATCGATCCGGCTTTGCCCGATGCCGATCGGGTGACGGCGGCGATCCAGCACTGGAACCAGCATAGCGTACTTCGCTTCGTGCCCAGGACGAACGAAGCCGATTATGTGCTGGTCACGCGGCTGCCGGGCTGCGCAATCTCCGACGTCGGACGCCGCGGCGGAGAGCAGAAGGTCTGCCTCGGGGACGGTTGCTCGGTCGGGTCGATCATTCACGAGCTCGGCCACACCGCCGGCCTCTGGCACGAGCATTGCCGCCACGACCGCGATACCTTCGTCACCATCGACGTCACCAACATCAAGGACGGCTGCGAGCAGAATTTCGCGATCGACGCCATCGCCGAGGTGCCGACTCCGACCGTCGACGTCGGCGCCTACGATTACGGCTCGATCATGCACTATCCCGGGACGGCGTTCCCGATCGACCCGACCCTCCCCAACATCACCCCGACGCACCCCTTGCCGGCCGGGATCGTGATGGGGCAGCGCGTCGCCCTCAGCCCGGGTGACCTCGCCGCGGTGGCGACGCTCTACGCCGGCGTCCCGGCGCCCTCGGGGAATGGGTGACGCGCAACCCGGCCCTTCCCATCCCCTTCGGGGACGGGAAGGGCGGGAACGCTTCTAGAACCCGACCTTCAGGCCCGCGAAGCCGCCCATGTCGTTGCCGCTGTTGCGGCCGAACGAGGCGTTGCCCTGGATTTCGAGCGCGATCGATCCGCCCAGCGACAGGCTCGCCCCCGCGGTCGCCCGCCCGTAGGTCTGCTTCGAGCGCCCCGGCAGCACGAAGGTGTTGACGATGCCCGGCGCCGACGTGCCGGCATATCGGATCGCGCGGCCGTCGCCGTCGAAATCCTTCTCGGCAGTGAGCGAGGCATAGGGCCGGACCGCGAGGCCGCCCGAGCTGAAGTCGCCCCGCGCCTCGATGCCGGCGCTGCCGACGAAGGCGTGCACCTCCTGGTTGCCGACATTGAGGGTCAGCACCGGATCGCCCGTCTCGGTGTAGCGGTCGATCTTCGCTTTGGCATATTGGACGCCCGCTACCGGGCCGATGCGCAGCGCGCCGAGCCCGGCCAGCCAGCCCGCCTTGGCGCCCGCCACCGTCGTGTGGCCCTTGGTCGCGGCGTGGATGTCCTCGATCACGGCGGTGCGGCGGATGTCGTAATCGACCCAGCCATAGGCGCCATAGGCCTGGAGGAAGCCGCCGCCGCCCGACCAGGCGGCGTAGCCGCCGGCCTGCCAAGCCTTGCCCTTCACGCGTCCGGTGCCGGTCGCCATGTCCGCCTTCGGGCGGCTGTAATTGACCGCGGCGCCGGCCACGAACGGCCCCGCCTCATATTCCGCGCCGCCGCTCACCCCGACCGTGTCGAGCTCGTAAGCGAGGTTGGTGTCGGTGCGGCGATAGTCCTGGCTGGCGGCATTGCCGGTGATGAAGAGATTGAAGCCGGCGCCGCCGCCGCCGCCCCGCGGGCCGGACAGGTCCATCCGGCCCGACAGCGTGGAGCCGAACGACATCGCCGCCTGCAGGCCGGTGTCGGTCTGCGCCTGGAGGTGGAGCGGCGCCTCGAGCTGGCGGACGGCATAGCGCCCGACGATCGCGAAGCCGGCCGAGGTCAAATGGAGGTTGTCGACGTAGAAGAGGAATTTGTCGAGCAGCTCCGGGTTGGTGGTGACGCAGGCGACCGGGCAGGCGCCGGCGCTCTGCAGACCGAAGGCGGAGAGGTTCGCGCCGACGACGTTGCCGATCTGGCTGAGGTCGAGATAGTTGACGATCACGCCGTGGCTGGCGACCGTGGCGAGCTGGGTCTGCATGCCGCTGCTGAACGCGCTCGCATAAGCGGTGCCGACCGCCGCGACCGGAAGCCCGGCCACTTCGGGCAGCCGGCCGACGTCTCCGACGAGGAAGGTGATGTTGCGCGCGCCCGCTCCGACCAGGGCGTTGACCCCCGCCGTCGCCTCGGTGACCCGAAGCGCGGCCTGCGCCGGCGCCCCGGCGATCAGGGTCGTGATCTGCGCCGCGGTCGGCGTGAGGCCGAGGCTGCGCTCATAGGCGCGCGCGTCGTTGCCGCCGATCGAGATGACGGCAAGGTCGGTGGGGCCGAAATGGCCGCTCACCCGCGGAAAGGCGGCGGGCCCGCCGCCGGCGAGGAACGACTGATATTCGGTGACGAAGCCGGGGCCGATGCCGTTGATGTTGCCGTTGCCGGTGAAGGCGCCGCCGATCGCGAAATTGTCGACAGGGGCCACCAGGATCTGCGACATCGTGTCGACGAAATTGGTGCCGTTGGAGAAGCGGCCGTTGGCGTAGACCGCCGGCCGCGGAATGCCGGTCAGCTCGAAGAAATTGCCGTCGTCCGCATAGGAATCGCCGAACGCGACGATGCGGTGCACCGTCTGCGCGGAAGCCGGCGCCGATGCAAAAGCGAGCGCGGCCACCGCCCCCGCGCCCAGGAGCTTCGCCGAAAAGCGTGTCATTACAATCTCTCCCCTTGGGGCCGCGCCCCGGCGGTCCTCCGAGTCAAGGGATGCGACGCTTTGGCCCTACTGACAAGCCGGTAAATATCGGTCGAGCGCCAGTTACCCCTCCACCACACTTCGTGTGGTCCCCCTCCCCATCTTGCGATGGGGAGGCCCTAGGAGAACGTGTCGCACGCCGCCGGGTCGCCGCTCTCCAGCCCCTTCCTCAGCCACTGGACGCGCTGGGCCGAGCTGCCGTGGGTGAAGCTGTCGGGGACGACATAGCCCTGGCTCTGGCGCTGAAGCGTATCGTCGCCGATCGCCGCCGCCGCGCGCAGCCCTTCCTCGACGTCGCCCGGCTCGAGCAGGGGCCGGCCCTGCCGGTCCTTCGCATTCGCCGCCCAGACGCCGGCATAGCAGTCCGCCTGAAGCTCCACCTTGACCTGGAGGGCGTTGCCCGCCTTCGATGAAAGCGCCTGCTGCTGCCCCTGGACCCGCGCGAGCGTGCCGGTCAGGTCCTGGATATGGTGGCCGACCTCGTGGGCGATCACATAGGCCTGGGCGAAGTCGCCGGCGGCGCCGAAGCGGTTCTGCAGCTCGTCGTAGAAGCCGGTGTCGAGATAGATCTTGCCGTCGCTGGGACAGTAGAAGGGCCCCATCGCGGATTGCGCCGCGCCGCAGCCGGACTGATCGGCGCGGGCGTAGAAGACCAAGGTCGTCGGGGCATAGCGGGCGCCGCCGCGGGCGAGCAGGGCCTGCCAGGTGTCCTCGGTGCTCGCCAGCACCTGGCAGGACAGGCGGCTGGCGGCGTCGGCGGTGCAGGCGGAGCCGCCGCCGGCGGCGCTCCGGCTCGCCTGGTGCGGCGCCACCGCCGGCGGGCCGCTGACGCCGAAGCCGCTGCCGCCGCCGAGGCTCGACAAGGCGCAATAGCCGAGCAGCAGGACGAGCGCGCCGCCGATTCCGAACCGGCTGAGGATCAGGCCGAACAGCAGCCCCCCCCATCCCGCCGCCGCCGAAGCCGCCGCCGCCCCCGAAGCCGAAGCCGCCGCCATTGCCGCGGTCGTCCTGGACGTTGTCGCTCATCCGATAGTCGTCGAGCCGCATGCCGCTCTCCCTTGCCTGCCCCGGCTGAATGCACCGCCCCGGCGGGAGTTGCAAAAGGAGGGAACTCCCCTCCCTTCCAGGGAGGGGTAGCGCCGAAACTGGATTGCTTCGTCGCTGCGCTCCTCGCAATGACGGGCGGGCGTGATCCACCTGAAGGACCCCCGCTTTATGTTCCTCAAAGGCAAGACCGCCCTCGTCACCGGCTCCACCTCGGGCATCGGCCTTGCCATCGCCAAGGCGCTGGCGGGGAAGGGGGCGAACATCGTCATCAACGGCTTCGGCGACGTGGACGAGATCGAGCGCACCCGCGCCAGCCTCGCCCAGGCGGGCGGCGCCCGCGCGCTCTACAGCGATGCCGACCTCACCCGCCCCGACGCGATCGAGGCGATGATGAGCGAGGCGGCGGCGGAGCTCGGCCCGATCGACATCCTCGTCAACAATGCCGGCATGCAGCATGTCGCGCCGATCGACGAATTCCCGCCGGAGAAGTGGGACCTGATCATCGCCCTGAACCTCTCGGCCGCCTTCCACACCATCCGCCTCGCTTTGCCGGGGATGAAGGCGAAGGGATGGGGCCGGATCGTCAACACCGCCTCCGCCCACAGCCTCGTCGCCAGCCCCAACAAGGCGCCCTATGTCGCCTCCAAGCACGGCATCGCCGGCCTCACCAAGGCGGTGGCGCTGGAGACGGCGCAGGCGGGCGTCACCGTCAACTGCATCAGCCCCGGCTATGTCTGGACGCCGCTGGTCGAGAACCAGATCCCCGACACGATGAAGGCGCGCGGCCTCACCCGCGAGCAGGTGATGAACGACGTCCTCCTCGCCGCCCAGCCGACCAAGCAGTTCGTCACCGTCGACCAGGTCGCCGCGCTCGCCCTCTTCCTCTGCCGCGACGAGGCCGCCTCGATCACCGGCGCCAACCTCAGCATGGACGGCGGCTGGACGGCGGCCTGAGGTCAGAGCACCTGGAAACGCGGAATGGGCGGCGGGCGATAGACGGGATAGTCCGGTCGCGCCGGCGGACCGGCGGCCTCCGCTGGAGGCGGACTCGAGACGGCCGCAGGCGCATCCGGCACCGCCTCCCCGCCGGAAGTGGACGAAGTGGACGCTATGGCGCGTTCATTTTCGGGCGAAGTGGACGAAGTGGGCGCTATGACGGGGTGTTCCGGCTCGTCCACTTCCGTTCGGGTCGGGCTCGCTTCTTCCGCGGCGGCGAGCGCCGGCGGCGCCTCCCCGGGGAGGCGGCGGCCCCATTCTTCCTCGGCGGCGACGACTCGATCGAGGCTTCGGGACAGATCGGGCGGGAGCTCCACGCCGCGCTGGCGGAGCCAGCCCTGGATCTCGGAGAGCGGCGCATATTTGAGCGGGTTGCGCGCGCGCATCAGGAACATGAGCAGCTTGTTGTCATACTTCCAGCGCACGCCGACGCGCTGGCCGCGATGATAGACGATCTCCTCCTGGCCGTTCACCGCCCGCTCGAGCGCCGTGGTTTCGAGCACGATGTCGACGCCTTTCAGCGCCGCGTCCACCGCCGCGCGGAAGGCGCCGGCGTCGGCGCTGTTGTAGAGGTTGTAGGCGGTGGTGCGGGAGATGCCGACGATCCGGGCCGCGTCGGTGAAGCTGGCGGTGTCGCGGAGCGCCTCGAGGAACGTCTCCTGCCGGTCGGCGGAGAAGCCGTCGCGCCGGTGACGCCGCGGCGGCGGCCGGTCGACCTGCGCCGCCTCCAGCTCCGCCTTCGAGCAATAATAATAAGCGGAGAAGCCACCATCCTCCTGGCGGGGGAGAAGATGCATCGGCCCGTGGTCCGGATGCGTCGGCGCCATGGGGCTGCCGTCCCGGTAATAGAGCCGGGTGTCCGCAGCGGCGTCGCCGGGCTCGCCGGAGGGGCGGGCGGGCGACTCGGGGTTCTGATTCTGTTCCATCGGACACTATGGATCACAATTCGGGGGCTGTAGGAAAGTTCTTTTTTCGTTCCCTCTCACGTTCGGCAGATCGCGGGGCCGTCATGTCGGGAGGAGGCCGCGTATGCGACCCGTTGTTGACGCGTGCTGCCGTCTCTAGGAGAAGCCGGCCATGCGCCTCTTGCTCCTCTTTCCGCTCGCGCTCGCCGCCTGCGCGGCGCGGCCGGTCGGGCCGGTCGCGGCGGTGCCCGAGGCGACGAGCTGGCGCAGCGCCGCTTCGGACAGCGACCGCGCTCGCCTCAGGAAGTGGCGGAGCGACTGGGTCAAGGCGCTGGGCCAGGCGCACGGCGCCGGGCATGGCGCCGAGATCGCCGCCGAAGGGGCGCTGCTCGACCCGGACGCCGCGCTCGCCCCGGTCGATCCGGCGCCGGGCGACTATGCCTGCCGGACGATCAAGCTCGGCACGCCCGAAGGCGCGACGGGCGGCCTGGCCTACGTCGCCTACCCCGCTTTCCGCTGCCGAATCGAGGCGGGGGAGGGGGGCAGCTTCGGCTTCGTGAAGCTCACCGGCTCGCAGCGGCCGGTCGGGCGCATCTTCCCCGACATCGCCCGCCGAATGGTGTTCCTCGGCACCCTCCAGCTCGGCGACGAGCAAGGCGTGCTTCGCTACGGCCATGACGAGACGCGCGACATGGTCGCCCTCGTCGAGCGGATCGGCGACAGGCGCTGGCGCCTCGTCTTCCCCGCTCCCCATTTCGAATCGCTGACCGACGTCGTCGAGCTCGTCCCCGCCACTTGAAAGTCCACATCATGCGCCTCCCGATCCTCGCCGCCCTCCTTGCCGCCGCCAGCCCGGCCGCCGCGGACCCGCTCGCCGATGCCGTCCGCGGCGACCTGCCGTCGCTGATGACGATCTACCGGGACCTCCATTCGAACCCCGAGCTCAGCATGCAGGAGACGCGCTCGGCCGCGATCCTCGCCGCCGAGGCGAGGAAGGCCGGTTTCGAGGTGACCGAGGGCGTCGGCAAGACGGGGGTCGTCGCGGTGATGCGCAACGGCCCCGGCCCGGTCCTGCTGCTGCGCGCCGACATGGATGCGCTGCCGGTGGTCGAGCAGACCGGCCTCCCCTTCGCCTCGACCAAGCGGGGCACCAGCCTTGCCGGGGTCGAGAGCGGGATCATGCACGCCTGCGGCCACGACACCCACATGGCGACCTGGATCGGCACCGCCCGCCGCCTCGCCGCGATGAAGAGCCAGTGGCACGGCACTTTGGTGATGATCGGCCAGCCGGGCGAGGAGACCGGGCAGGGCGCCAAGGCGATGCTCGAGGACGGGCTGTTCACCCGCTTCCCCAAGCCGAGCCACGTCATCGCCTTCCACGACAGCGCGGCGCTGCCCGCCGGCATCGTCGGCTATTCGCCGGGCTATGCGCTCGCCAATGTCGACAGCGTCGACATCCTCGTCCACGGCATAGGCGGCCACGGCGCCTATCCGCAGGCGACCAAGGACCCGATCGTGCTGGCGAGCCGAATCGTCATGGCGCTGCAGACGCTGGTCAGCCGCGAGAACGACCCGCAGCAGCCGGCGGTGGTGACGGTCGGCAGCTTCCATGCCGGCGCCAAGCACAACGTCATCTCCGACGAGGCGAAGATGCTGCTCACGGTGAGGAGCTATTCGGACGAGACCAGGAAGCTGCTCCTCGACGGCATCACCCGCATCGTGCGGGGGGAGTCGATCGCGGCCGGCATTCCGGAGGACCGGATGCCGGAGGTGAAATTGAACGTCGAGAACGTCTACACCCCCGCCACCTTCAACACCGCGGCGCTGACCGACAGCAGTCTCGCTTTGTTCAACCGCCGCTTCGGCGCGGAGCGGGTCCGCCGCATGCCGGCGACGATGGCGGGCGAGGATTTCAGCCGCTACTGGCTCGCCGACAAATCCGCGCAGAGCTTCATCTTCTGGGTCGGCGGCGTCCCGCAGGCCAAGTGGGACGCGGCGGGCGGCGACCCGACCAAGCTCCCCTCGCTGCACAGCCCGTTCTGGGCCCCCGACGCGGAGCGCACGATCGAGACCGCGACCGAGGCGATGGTGACGGCGGCGCTCGGGGTGCTGGGGAAGAAGTAGCGGTTCCCGATGTCGGCGGGCCCCTTCTTCCCCTCTCCCCGTGGGAGAGGGGTAGGGGTGAGGGGTTCGGGCGTCGTCGCCTGAACTGGGTCTCCTCGCCGCACTCAACCACGGCGTGCCTTTTCCGCGCGCGCCGGAACCCCT
>DASWRU010000054.1:0-38573 GCA_036403015.1 Allosphingosinicella sp. | reverse complement strand
GCGCGTGCTGATGCAGGATTTCACCGGCGTCCCCGCCGTCGTCGATCTCGCCGCGATGCGCGACGCCATCGCCACGCTCGCCGGCTCGCCCGA
Organism: Allosphingosinicella sp.; assembly: GCA_036403015.1. Classification (GTDB taxonomy): domain Bacteria; phylum Pseudomonadota; class Alphaproteobacteria; order Sphingomonadales; family Sphingomonadaceae; genus Allosphingosinicella. The sequence continues at coordinate 38,480 of DASWRU010000054.1, read as the reverse complement.
GAAGATCAACCCGCTCGTCCCCGTCCACCTCGTCATCGATCACAGCGTGATGGTCGACGAGTTCGGCACGCCGCGCGCCTTCGCCAGCAACGTCGCCCACGAATATGCCCGCAACATGGAGCGCTACCAGTTCCTCAAATGGGGATCGAAGGCGTTCCGCAATTTCGAGGTGGTGCCACCCGGCACCGGCATCTGCCACCAGGTGAACCTTGAGTATATCGCGCGGGGCGTGTGGTCGTCGAAGGGCGAGGACGGGCGGGAGGTCGCTTACCCCGACACGCTCGTCGGCACGGACAGCCACACGACGATGGTGAACGGCCTCGGCGTGCTCGGCTGGGGCGTCGGCGGGATCGAGGCGGAGGCGGCGATGCTCGGCCAGCCGGTGTCGATGCTGATCCCCGAAGTGGTCGGCTTCCACCTCACCGGCGCGCTCAAGGAGGGCATCACCGCCACCGATCTCGTCCTCACCGTCACCCAGATGCTGCGCCAGAAGGGCGTGGTCGGGCGCTTCGTCGAATTCTACGGCGACGGCGTCTCCGCCCTCTCCGTGGCCGACCGCGCGACCATCGCCAACATGGCGCCCGAATATGGCGCGACCTGCGGCTTCTTCCCGATCGACGCCAAGACGATCGACTATCTGCGCCTCACCGCCCGCCCGGAAGCGGAGGTCGCGCTTACCGAGGCCTATGCCAAGGCGCAGGGCCTGTGGCTCGAGCCCGGCCACATCCACGAGCCGGTCTTCACCGACACGCTCGAGCTCGACATGGCGAGCGTCGAGCCCTCGCTCGCCGGCCCCAAGCGCCCGCAGGACAAGGTGCCGCTGTCCCGCGTCGACGAGGAGTTCGTCGCCAATTTCACGAAGGAATACGGCCACGCTCTGGCCGAGCTGGGCGAGCGCTTTCCGGTCGCCGCCCCGGCGGCGGGCGAGGAGGAAGGGCCGGACGGCGCCGTCCAGCCGACCGACCTCGGCCATGGCGACGTCGTCATCGCCGCCATTACCTCGTGCACCAACACCTCCAATCCGGCCGTCCTCATCGCCGCCGGCCTCGTTGCCCGCAAGGCGCGGGAGAAGGGGCTGACCCGCAAGCCCTGGGTCAAGACCTCGCTCGCGCCCGGCTCCAAGGTGGTGACCGACTATCTCGACCGCGCCGGGCTCTCGGCCGATCTCGACGCGATCGGCTTCAACCTCGCCGGCTATGGCTGCACGACCTGCATCGGCAATTCGGGGCCGCTGCCGGCGCCGGTCTCCGAAGCGATCAACCGGCACGACCTCGTCGCCGCCTCGGTGCTCTCGGGCAACCGCAATTTCGAGGGGCGGGTGTCGCCGGACGTGCGCGCCAATTACCTCGCTTCGCCGCCGCTCGTCGTCGCCTATGCGCTGAAGGGGACCGTCACCCACGACATGATCGAGGATCCGATCGGCCAGGGCTCGGACGGGGCGGACGTCTATTTGAAGGACATCTGGCCTTCCAATGAAGAGGTGCGGCGGCTGATCGACGCCCATGTCCATGGCGATCTGTTCCGCGCCCGCTATGCCGACGTTTACAAGGGCGACGACCAGTGGCGCTCCATCCCGGTCGCGGGGGGCGAGACCTATGCCTGGTCGGCGGGCTCGACCTACATCCAGAACCCGCCTTACTTCGAGGGCATGTCGATGACGCCCGCGCCCCCTTCCGACATCCTTTCGGCACGTCCCCTGGCGATTTTCGGCGATTCGATCACCACCGACCACATCTCCCCCGCCGGCGCCATCAAGCAGGACAGCCCGGCCGGAAAATACCTTGGCGACCATCAGGTCAACCGCGGCGACTTCAACAGCTACGGCGCCCGCCGCGGCAACCATGAAGTGATGATGCGCGGCACCTTCGCCAACATCAGGATCAGGAACCGCATGACCCCCGGCATCGAAGGCGGAGTCACCCGGTACATCCCGACCGGGGAAGTCATGCCGATCTACGACGCGGCGATGCTGTACAAGGCGCAGCGCGTCCCCCTCGTCGTCGTCGCCGGCAAGGAATATGGCACCGGCTCCTCGCGCGACTGGGCGGCCAAGGGCACCAACCTGCTCGGCGTTCGGGCGGTCATCGCCGAGACCTACGAGCGCATCCACCGCTCCAACCTCGTCGGCATGGGCGTCCTCCCGCTCCAGTTCCTCGGCGAGCCGCCCGAGTTCGACGGCACCGAGAGCTTCACGGTGGAGGGGATCGGCGCCGTCGCGCCGCGCCAGGAGATCGAGGTCAGGGTCGAGAAGGCCGACGGCACCGCCTTCGCGTTCCCTGCCCGGGTCCGCATCGACACCTTGAACGAGCTCGAATATTTCCGCGCCGGCGGCATCCTCCACTACGTGCTGAGGAGGCTCGCCGCCTGAGCGGGATCGAGATCATCGTCGAGGTCGCCGGCTGGGCGGGTGCCCTGCTGATCCTCTCGGCTTACGTGCTGCTGTCGATCGGCCGCCTCGCCGGCCAGTCGTCGGCCTATCAGGCGATGAACGTCGCCGGCGCGGCGGGATTCGTCGTCAACGGGTGGTGGCACCGCGCCGTGCCGTCGGCCGCGCTGAACGTCGCCTGGGCGCTGATCGGAGGCTTTGCGCTGTGGCGGATATGGAAAAGACGCTCGTCGACCTCAGCCATGTGATCGAGGACGGGATGACGACCTACCAAGGTCTCCCCGCCCCGCATATCTGCGACTTCTGGAAGCGCGACGAGTCTGCGGCCAATTACGACGACGGCTCGACCTTCCAGATCGGCCGCATCGACATGGTGGGCAACACCGGCACCTATCTCGACACGCCCTTCCACCGCTACGCCGAGGGCGACGATCTCGCCGCGGTGACGCTCGAGCGGCTGGCCGGACTCGACGGCCTGTGCGTCCGTGCCGAAGCGACGGCCGTCGATGCGGACCTGTTCGAGCCCCTCGACGTCGCCGGCAAGGCCGTGCTGGTCCGCACGGGCTGGGACCGCCACTGGCGCACCGGCGCCTATTTCCACGGCCATCCCTACCTCACCGAGGGCGCCGCCCGCCTGCTGGGCGAGCGCGGCGCGGCGCTGGTCGGCATCGACAGCTACAATATCGACGATACGAGCCTCCGCCGCCGGCCCGTGCACACGATCCTGCTCGGCGCCGGCACGCTCATCTGCGAGCATATGACGAACCTCGCCGCTTTGCCGGCCAGCGGCTTCCGCTTCACCGCCGCTCCGCCCAGGATCGCCGGCTTCGGCACCTTCCCGGTCCGCGCCTACGCCGGGATCGGCTGAGCGGCGTTCACGGCGGCGACAGTTTCGGCGCGCTAGTTTCGGCCGCGAAAGGAGAGCCCCCATGCTCCATTCCGCCCTCGCCGCGATGCTCGCCGCCGCCGTCCAGCCGGCCAATCCGCAAATCGACTATGCCGGTTTCCAGAAGCTCACGGCCGAGGTTGAAACGCATCGCCGCACTCGGCTGATCGGCTGGGAGGCCTTCGCCGCCGCGGCCAGGCAGCCCGGCGTGCTGATCCTGGACGCCCGTTCCGCCGACGCCTACGCGGCCGGCCACATCAAGGGCGCGGTCAACCTCCCCTTCACCGATTTCACGGCCGCAAGCCTGGCGCGCGTGATCGGCAAGACGGACCGCCCGATCCTCATCTATTGCAACAACAATTTCAGCAACGACGCCGCGCCGGTGCGGCTCAAGGCGGTCCGGCTCGCGCTCAACATCCAGACCTTCATCAACCTCGTCGGCTACGGCTACCGCAACGTGCGCGAACTCGCCGCGGTGGTGGATTTCAACGATCCCAAGGTCGGCTGGATCAAGGGGCGCTGAGCGCAGCCTCCAGCCACGGCGGAACGATCGCGCCGGAAAGGTCGTCCACCCTCCGGTGCTCGACGGCCAGCCCGAGTTCTGGATAGTAGATTCGCGTCCGCTCGCCCGGCGCGTCCGCCGGCACGACGGCGAGGCGCCGGTTGACCTTCGAGCGGTAGTTCATCCGCGCCGTATTCTCCTGGCCGACATAGCAGCCCTTGGTGAAGCTGACGCCGTTCAGCTCGGCGGCGTTGCATTCGAGCCAGAGGGTTCGGTCGGAGCCGAGCTCGGCGCGGCCTTCCGTCACGCCGAGCGAGAGGCGGTGCGCCAGCCAGCCTTGTGCCGCTTCCCCGGGCGGCCCCAGCCATCGGCGGCCGAGCTGGGCAAGCCGCGGGTCCGGATGGCCTTCGGCACCGTCCGCACACCAATGGACGGCGAGCCCCTCCTCCCGGGCGATGCCGATCTTGCGGCGGAGGCGGTAGAGAGTCAGCCGCTTCGCCAGATCGTCGGCCGCCTCCGCCTCGCAGTCGATCAGCACTTCCTCGCCGTCCGCCCACAGGACGAAGTCGAACAGCGCCTTGCCCTGCGGCGTCAGCAGCCCCGCCCAGAGCGGCCGTTCCGGCGCGAGCGGCTCGACATCGTTCGTCACCAGCCCCTGCAGGAACGGGCGCACCTCCTCGCCCGAGAGGCGCAGGAGCGCGCGGTCGACGAGGGTGGTGGCGGCCATCCTCCCTTGATAGGGAGCGGTCGAGCCAAACCCAAGGGACGATGACCCAGCGCCTCAGCCTCCGCCGCCCCGACGACTGGCACGTGCACCTGCGCGACGGCGCGATGCTGAAGGCGGTCGCGCCTTATTCCGCGCGGCAGTTCGCACGGGTGATCGCAATGCCGAACCTCGATCCGCCGATCACCACTGTCGCCGCCGCCGCCGCCTATCGGGACCGAATCCTTGCCGCCGCGGGGGACGGGTTAACGCCGCTGATGACCTGCTACCTGACCGACGGAGCCGATCCGGCCGAGCTGACGGAGGGGTTCGAGACGGGCGTGTTCACCGCCGCCAAGCTCTACCCGGCGCACGCGACGACCAATTCCGCCCATGGCGTCACCGACATCCGGAACATCCATCCGGCGCTGGAGGCGATGCAGCGGATCGGGATGCCGCTGCTCGTCCATGGCGAGGTGACCGACCCGGAGGTCGACGTGTTCGACCGCGAAAAAGTCTTCATCGACCGCGTCTTTTCAGCCCTGATGAGGGATTTTCCCGCACTGAAGGTCGTATTCGAGCACATCACCACGTCGGAAGCGGTCGATTTCGTGCTGGCGAACGGACCGAACCTCGCCGCGACGGTGACTCCGCAGCACCTCGTCCTCAACCGCAACGCCCTCTTCGCCGGCGGGCTGAGGCCCCATGCCTATTGCCTGCCGGTGGCGAAGCGCGAGGCGCACCGGCTGGCGGTACGGCGGGCGGCGACGTCGGGCTCGCCCCGGTTCTTCCTCGGCACCGACAGCGCGCCCCACGCCGTGGAGCGAAAGGAATCGGCCTGCGGCTGCGCGGGCATCTTCAACGCGCCCTTCGCCATCGAGAGTTATGCAAAGACGTTCGAGGAGGAAGGGGCGCTCGACAAATTGGAGGCGTTCGCGTCCGAGAACGGGCCGCGTTTCTACGGCCTGCCTCTGAACGAGGGGCGGATCGTGCTGGAGCGGGCGCCCGTCGAGGTGCCGGAAAGGCTGCCCGAGGCGGGGACGCACCTCGTCCCCTTCCACGCCGGCGAGACCTTGCCCTGGCGGCTGGTGGAAGCCTGACCTCAGTCGCGGCCGCCGTGGCCGCTATTCTGGCTTCCCGTGCGGCTGGCTTCGTTGCGGTTGTCGCGCTGCTTCTTGTCGCCGCCTTTGTCCTCGCGCTGCCACTGGTCGAAGTCGCCCTTTTTCTTATGGTCGGTCATCCTGTCTCTCCTTCGGCGGGAGAACGGGCGGACGGGGCCGGGGTTTCGCGGGCCAGTATCTCCTCGGCGACCCGGTGGGTGCGCGCGTTGTCGACGTCGATGGCGAGGCGGCCGTCCTTCGCCACCAAGGCGCGGAGGCGGATTCCGAAGCGGCGGGAGAAGTGGCGGAACATCCCTTCAATAGTCAGCAGCCGCGAGACGTAGAGGAGCAAAGTGGCGAGGCCGAGCGCCTTGACCGCGCGACTTTTGTGCTTGGCGAACTGGCCGCCGAGGCGGAAGCTCTCCGTCGCCTTCAGCGCCCGGTCGCCGGCGAGCCAGAACAGGTTGCAGTTCGAATAAGCCCCGCCGCGAAAGGCGTAGAAGCGGCGCTGGCCGTCGGGATGGGCGGCGAGGATGTCCGCTTTCTCCGCCATCATGACGATTCCGTCGGCGCCGCCGGCTTCGCCTTCCTCGTGGATCGAGCGCATGCCCTCGGGGGTCATCAGCACGTTGTCGGCGGTGGTGATGAGGAGCGGGAAACCGGTCGCGCGGCTCGCCTCGACCACGCTTTCGACGATGTTCGGCCGCGCCTCCAATGGCGTCAGCCGCCCCGCCGCGACCATGCGCGCCACCGTCGGCTCCGCGGAAATGGCCGGGAAGTCGTCGACGGACACGTAGAGCGGCGCGTCCGGATAAGCGGCTTCGGCGATGCGCAGCACGCGTCCCACCATCGCCTCGCCCCGCACCGGCACCATCGCCTTGTGGCTGACCCCGGACTCGACGGCGAGCGGATCGGTGGTCGGCGAGCGCCGGCCGGCGAGGACGAGGATCCTGGGAGACATTGCTTCGTCGCTATCGCTCCTCGCAATGACGAAGCAACCCAAAACGCCCGGCAATTACGCCGCGCGCGAGCCGAGCGCCTTCTGGCGGCGGCGCTGGACGGAGGAGCCGAGGCCGATCGCTTCGCGATATTTGGCGACGGTGCGGCGGGCGATGTCGAACCCTTTGGCGCGGAGCAGATCGACCAGTTGGTCGTCGGAGAGGATCGCGTCGGCGCGCTCGGCCGCGATCAGCGACCTGATGTGGCTCTTCACCGCCTCGGCGGACACCGCTTCCCCGCCGTCGGACGACTGGATGCCGCTGGTGAAGAAATATTTGAGCTCGAACAGGCCACGGTCGCAGGAAAGATATTTGTTCGAGGTGACCCGGCTCACCGTCGATTCGTGCATCCCGATCTCCTCCGCGACCTGTCTGAGGGTCAGCGGGCGCAGGTGTGCGACGCCGTGGCGGAAGAAGCCGTCCTGTTGCTTCACGATCTCGGTCGACACCTTGATGATGGTGCGGGCGCGCTGATCGAGGGCCTTGAGGAGCCAGTTGGCGCTCGCGAGGCATTCCGACAGCCATGCCTTCGAGCTTTTGTCCTGCGCGCCGCTGGACAATTCGGCATAATAAGTCCGGTTGACGAGCAGCCTGGGCAAAGTCGCACCGTTGAGCTCGATCGCCCAGCCGCCGGCGCGCCGGGCGACGAAGACGTCCGGGACCACCGCCTCGACCCGCTCGTTCTGGACGAAGCGGCAGCCGGGCTTGGGATCGTAGGCCCTGAGCTCCGCGATCATGTCGGCGAGATCCTCGTCGTCGACGCCGCAGATGCGCCTGAGGGCGGGCAGGTTGCCGCGCGCGAGATAATCGAGGTTGGAGATGAGCCGCGCCATGGCCGGGTCGTAGCGGTCCGCCTCCTTCGCCTGGAGGGCGAGGCACTCGGCCAGCGAGCGGGCGCCGATTCCGGAGGGGTCGAAGGTCTGGACGACGGCGAGCACGCGCTCCACGTCGCCGAGCGGCACCCCGAGCCGGGTCGCGGTCTCCAGGCAGGAGCCGCCGAAATAACCGGTCTCCTCGATCTGCTCGATGATCTGCTGCGCGATGAGGAGGTCGCGGGGGCCGAGCCGCTCGCCGGCCTGGGCGAGGAGGTGCTCGTGCAGCGAGAGGCCCTGGGAGGCGAAGCTGTCCAAATCCGTCGCTTCGCCCTCGGCCCCGCCGCCGCCGCCGAGCCGGTCCATGCCGAGCCCGCCGTCGAGGCCGCGGTCGGCGGCGCTGTCCTGGTGCAGATTCTCGTCGTTGACGTCCATGTCGAGCGGAGCATCGCCGGTGCCGTCCCCGTTCATCACCAGCTCGTCCGCCGTCGCGGGCTCCTCGCTCCCGGCAGCCTCGCCGTCCCGGTCGGCTCCCGTCTCCTCGCCCGGCTCCGGACCGGCGCTTTCGAGCAGCGGGTTCTTCTCGATTTCCTCGGCGATGAAGCCCTCTATCTCCAGATTGGACAAAGCGAGCAGCCGGATCGCCTGCTGGAGCTGCGGAGTCATCACCAGCGACTGGCTCTGCCGGAGATCGAGGCGGGGGCCGATGCTCATGGGGCTCTAGCGCGTCACCCCAGCGAAGGCTGGGGTCCATCCGGCGTCAGGGGCGCGACGAAGCGGCATGGATTCCAGCTTTCGCCGGAATGACGGATCGACGCAGAAATGGGAGACCCGCGTCACAGCTCGAAGCTTTCGCCCAGATAGAGCCGCCGCACGTTGGGATCGGCGACCAGCGCTTCCGGGCTGCCGGCGAAGAGGACCTCGCCGCCGTAGATGATGCAGGCGCGGTCGACGATATCGAGCGTCTCGCGGACGTTGTGGTCGGTGATGAGCACGCCGATGCCGCGCTTCTTCAGCTCCTTCACCAGATCGCGGATGTCGTTGATGGAGATGGGATCGATGCCGGCGAAGGGTTCGTCGAGCAGCATGATCGTGGGGTCGGCGGCCAGCGCCCGGGCGATCTCGCAGCGCCGCCGCTCGCCGCCGGACAGCGCCATGGCGGGCGCGTCGCGCAGGTGGGCGATGTGGAACTCGCCGAGCAACTGCTCGAGCCGCTCGCGCCGCACCTTCTTGTCGGGCTCGGCGACCTCCAGCACGGCCATGATGTTCTGGGCGACCGTCATGCCGCGGAAGATCGAGGTCTCCTGCGGCAGATAGCCGAGGCCGAGGATGGCGCGGCGGTACATGGGAAGGCCGGTAATGTCGCGGCCGTCGAGACGGATGCGGCCGCTGTCGGGCTTCACCAGCCCCATGATCGAATAGAAGCAGGTCGTCTTGCCCGCTCCGTTGGGGCCGAGCAGCCCCACCACCTCGCCCTGGGCGACGTGGAGCGAGACGTCCTTCAGCACCGATTTGCGATCGTAGGATTTGGCGATGGAGACGACCGACAGGCCGCCGGTCTGCGCCGCCGTGCCCGCCTCGTCCGTCCGTTGAATGAGGCTCGCCTCGTTCAAGTCTCGCTCCCTAATCGCCCCCACACTTAGGCGCGGCCGCGCTGGGCCTCAACTGGCAAGCTTCATGCATGGGCCATTAAAATTCAGGAAGGGCAGCCGGATAGGCGGCGGTCAGTCCCGCCGCTGCGGCACGGTGAAGGTGCCCCTGACGCGGCCGCCCGAGCCCGGGCCGCCGCCGTCCATCACCGCTCGGCCGCTGTCGAGGTCGATGACCAGCCGCCCTCCGCTCACCTGGTTGCCGGCGCGCACCAGGCTGACGCCGCCGATCAGGGTGACGATCTTGCGGTCGAGATCGTAGATGCCGAAATCGCCCTTCGCGCGCTCCGACGGGCTGGTGACGGTCACGCCGCCGCTGGCGTCGATGCGCTTGATCGCGACGTGGCCGGAATTGAGATAGGCGACCGTCATGCGCGCCGCGGTCAGCGTCATCTCGGCTTGCCTGACGATGACGTTCCCCGAAAAGACGGCGCGGTCGGCGCGGTCCTGGACCTCGATACGGTCGGCGGCCACGTCGACGGGGGCGTTGCTGTTGTGCCCCTTGAGCGACGACGTCTGGCTGGACGCGGGGGCGAGGGCGAAGGTCGCCGCCAAGGCGAGGAGCAGAGGGGGAAGGAAGCGGGTCATTTGCGCTTCCCTCTGAGGCCGCCCTGATCGATATGCAAGTGGGCGCGCCCGCCCAGCGTCACCCGCCGATTGGGGATGTCCGCGGCCAAAGTCCCGGCCGAGAAGCGGCCGAGCGGCATCTTGCCCTCGACGCCCTGGCGGCCGGTGAGCCTGTGGGTGTTGAGATCGACGTTCACGTCGCGGGTTTCGAGCCGGTAGCCGTCGGCGGAGGTGACCAGGATCGGGCCGACCACATCCACCTTCTGAGCGTCCATATGGTAGCGCGCCCGGTCCGCCTGAAGCATTGCCGGGCCTTCCTTGAGGTTGATGCGAGCGGCCATGCCGTCGATGTCGACGACCGGCACGCTCGACTTCGCCTGCACCGCTTTCGACGCATCGACGGTGAATGGGCGGCCCTGATTGTCGAGGCCGCGATATTGCGCCGCCTCCATCTTCATCCGCTCGCGGGCGATTCCGACCTTCTTCTTGTCGAGGAGGAAGCTCGCTTCCTTGTCCTTGCCGAGCGGCGACAGGAGCAGATAGGCGAGAAGCACGCCGACCGCGGCGGGCAGGCCGATCTTCAGCAGCCGGATGAGGACATCGTGGAAGCCGCCGGGCGCCGCCCAGCCGCGCTTCACCACCCGCTCGCGCTGGGCAAGCTCAGACATGACGCTCAGGCACGACGCTCAGACATGGGCGAAGATATCGACCTCCGGCCAGCCGGCGAGATCGAGCATCGCGCGGTGGGGCAGGAAATCGAAGCAGGCCTGAGCCAGCGCCGTCCGCCCCTCGCGCTCGAGCCGCTCGTCGAGCTTCTCCTTCAACTGGTGGAGGAAGCGCACGTCCGAGGCGGCATAATCCTTCTGCGCGTCCGAGAGCTCGGGGGCGCCCCAGTCGGAGGTCTGCTGCTGCTTGGAGATGTCGATCTGGAGGAGCTCCTTGATCAGCTCCTTGAGGCCGTGGCGGTCGGTATAGGTCCGCACCAGGCGCGAGGCGGTCTTGGTGCAATAGACGGGCCCGGCCATCACGCCGAGATAGGCGCGCATCGCCGCCAGGTCGAAGCGGGCGAAATGGTAGAGCTTGAGGCGGGCCGGATCGGTGAGCACCGCCTTCAGGTGGGGCGCCTCGTAGCGGCTGCCCGGGCCGAAGCGGACGAGATGCTCGTCGCCACCGCCGTCGGAGATCTGGACAAGGCAGAGGCGGTCGCGCCCCGGCAGCAGCCCCATGGCCTCGGTATCGACGGCGACGGGGCCGGGCGCGAGGACGCCTTCGGGGAGGTCTTCTTCGTGGAAATGGACGGTCATGGCTCGAAGATAGGCGGAACCGCCGCCCGCCTCAACACGCAGTGTAGTGCTTTGCTCTTAGCCCCTCCCCTGAAGGGGAGGGGCTTTTCCGACCCTTCCTCGGCCCTAGCGCTTGCGGCGCCTGGCCAGCATGTTGAGCCCCTCGACCGCGGCCGAGAAAGCCATGGCGGCGTAGATATAGCCCTTGGGCACATGGACTCCGAAGCCGTCGGCGATGAGCACCGCGCCGATCATCAGCAGGAAGCCCAAAGCCAGCATCACCACGGTGGGGTTGCGGCTGATGAAGTTTGCCACCGGGTCCGCCGCGAACAGCATCACCGCCACCGCGACGATGACGGCGGCGAACATGATCGGCAGATTCTCGGTCATGCCGACCGCGGTCAGGATCGAATCGACCGAGAAGACGATGTCGAGGAGCAGGATCTGGACGATGGCTGAGCCGAAGCCGAGCACCGCCTTCGACGTATCGAAGACGTCGTCCTCGCCGCCCGGATCGACGTTGTGATGGATCTCCTTGGTCGCCTTCCAGACCAGGAACAGCCCGCCGGCGATGAGGATCATGTCGCGCCATGAGAAAGCGGTCTCGAACAGCGGCTCGCCGTGCGCGTCCATCGCGCCGAGGCCGAGGTCGAAGACCGGCGCCTTGAGCCCGACCAGCCAGGCGATGGTGGAGAGGAGGACCAGGCGCAGGACGAGGGCGAGGCCGATGCCGAGCCGCCGCGCCTGGCGCCGCTGCCCCTCGGGAAGCTTGTTGGAGAGGATCGACACGAAGATGAGGTTGTCGATGCCGAGCACCACCTCCATCACGATCAGGGTGGCCAGCGCCGCCCACGCCGCCGGCTGCGCGAAAGTCGAAAAAATGCCGTCCATCTGCTCCGTCCGCTGGCCGTCGGGGCCGCCCTTTGCACGATGCGGCGCGGATCGGCCACCCCCCGCACCGCGGCCCTTGACGCGCGGCGGCGAAAGCGCTCGCCCGCAAGGGCTTTTTGCGCTATGCGATTCGGCAGTGCGCCATGAATGGGGGCGCATGAGGCCGTTTGCGCGATCAGCCCAGCGCGGTGGTTCTAAGGGAGACAGGGGCGCTGGAAAGTAATTGAGGACCATGGGTTTCGACAGAGGGCGCCGCGGTGAACGCGGTGGACGCGGCAGAGACAAGCGCGACGGTTTTGGTGGCGACGACATCTACGGCGGTGGTGGCGGCGGCGGCGGGTTCGAGGAGCGGGGCGGCTTCGGCGGCGGGCGCGGCGGATTCGGCGACCGTAATGCCGGCGGCTATGGCGGGGGCGATCGTCCCGGCGGTGGCGGCGGCGGTGGCTATCGCGGCGGCGGCGGCGGATTCGGCGGCGGTGGCGGCGGCTTCGGCGGCGGCGGCGGCGGCGGGTTTCGCGGCGGCGGCGGCGGCGGGGGCGGCGGAATGCCTCCCCAGGTCGTCGGCGAGGGCAAAGGCGTCGTAAAATTCTTCAACGGGCAAAAGGGCTTCGGCTTCATCGTTCGTGACGATGGCGGCGAGGACGTGTTCGTCCACATCTCCGCGGTCGAGCAGGCCGGCCTCACCGGCCTCGCCGACGGTCAGCCGCTCTCCTTCACCCTGGTGGACCGCGGCGGCCGTGTTTCGGCGACCGACCTCAAGATCGAGGGCGATCCGCTGCCGGTCACCGACCGAGCGCCGCCGCGCGAGCCGCGGCCGGGCGGACCCGGGGGCCCCGGCGGCGGCGGCTTCGGCGGCGGGCCGCAGCGCCAGCTGACCGGCGAGAAGGCGCAGGGCACGGTCAAGTTCTTCAACTCGATGAAGGGCTTCGGCTTCATCAGCCGCGACGACGGCCAGCCCGACGCCTTCGTCCACATCTCCGCCGTCGAGCGGGCCGGCCTCGCCGGCCTCAACGAAGGCGACCGGGTCGAGTTCGAGCTCGAGGTCGACCGGCGCGGCAAGACCGCGGCGGTCAATCTGGTCCCGATCCAGTAAGCCCCTGCCTCCCCACGGGCCCCGCCCGTGGGGAGGGGGCATAAGCGACGGATGGTCCGCCCTTCAGGCCGCGGCCAGCCTCAGCCCGATGATGCAGGCGATCAGCCCAACCAGCAGCGCGATCCTGACCGAGCTCGCCGGCTCGTCGAAGAAGCAGATGCCGACCAGCATCGTGCCGGCCGCGCCAATCCCGCCCCACACCGCATAAGCGGTGCCCATCCTGATGCTGCGCGACGCGACTTCGAGCATCCCCATGGAGAGGGTGACGGAGACGAGGAAGCCGAGCGTCCAGGGCAGGTTCCTGAAGCCGTCGACGAAGCGCAGGCAGGTGGTGAAGCCCACCTCGAACACCCCCCCGACGATGAGCAGCAGCCAGGCCATGGCGATTGGGTTAGCGCCCGCCGCCGGTAAGCGCTAGCGTGCGGCGATGACGGGGCGGACCAGGCGATCGATCGGCAACCGGGTGGCGCCGGCGCGTTTCATCCTGTTCGTCGTCGCCCTCGCCGCCTCGACGGCGGGGCTGATCCTCTCCCGCCTGGTGGACACGAGGCAGGCGGCGATGATCGGCTTCGACGCCGCCGCCTTGCTCTTCCTCCTCTCCTGCATCCCGCTCGTGGCGTCCGGCGACGCGGCGACGATGCGCGGCCACGCCGAGCGCAACGACGCCAACCGCACCCTCCTCCTCGCCGTCACCGGCGCCGTGATGTTCGCCATCCTGGTCGCGGTGGCGAGCGAGGTCGCCGGCGGCGGCCCGGAGCCCGCCCAGAAGCTCCTCGTCCTCGCCACCCTGGTGCTCGCCTGGCTGTTCAGCAACACCGTCTATGCGCTTCACTACGCCCATCTCTGCTATTCGCCCGACGGCGAGCGGCGGGGCGGGCACCAGGGGCTCGACTTTCCCGACACGCCGGCGCCGGATTATGTCGACTTCGCCTATTTCGCCTTCACGCTCGGCATGACCTTCCAGACCTCGGACGTGTCGATCACCAGCCGCCGCATCCGCCGCATCGTCACCGTCCATTGCCTCGCCGCGTTCGTGTTCAACCTCGGCGTTCTCGCCTTCACCATCAACGTGCTCGGCAGCCATTAGATCGCGCCTTCCGCATGGGCCTCTGCGCCTGGCATCGTGCGGGCGGCGACCAGGCAGGCGGCGACGATCATCGCCGCGCCGACGAGGGTGAAGGGCCGGACCGGCTCCCCGAAGACGGTGAACCCGAAGAAGGCCGCCCAGAGCAAGCCGCTATATTCGACCGGCGCCAGATGCTGCGCCTCGGCGCGGGCATAGGCCCAGGCGAAGATCATCAGCGACACGAAGGCGAGCAAAGCCGCGCCGACGATCGCCGGCCAATGGGGCGCCGGCGGCAGCGAGGCGAGGAAGGGCGCGGCGAAGAGGAAGCAGAGGCTCATGATAGCGCTGATGAAGAACGCCACCTCGACCGGCCCGGCCACCTGGGCCTGGCGGCGCATCAGCACGATATTGCCCGCATAGAGGCAGGCGGAGCCGAGGATCGCCGCCGAGCCGCGCAGCGCATCGGGGCCGAGCCGGGCGTGCGCCTGTCCCGCCAGGATGACGAGCACGCCGGCGAAGCCGAGCAGCGAGGCGAAGATCGCGCGGCGCTCGATCTCCTCGCCGAGGAAGACCGCGGCGAGGTAGAGAGCGATAAGCGGCGCGATGAACGCGAGCGCGATCGCCTGCGCCATCGGCACCCGCGCCAGCCCCCAGAAGAACAGCACGGCCATCACGCTGGACAGCACGCCGCGCAGCAGGTGGATGCGGAGCACCTCGGGCGCCGGCCATTTGAGCCCGCGCCCGAAAAAGGCGAGGCCGCCGAGCAGCGCCCCGGCCATCGTCCGCCACAGGAGGGCATTGTAGGCGCCGAGATCGAGCGCGAGGCCCTTCATGACCGCGTCCATGGTCGAGAAGAGGGCGATGGCGAGCGCGGCCATGGCGACCGCTACCCCTCTCCCGCCCGGCTTCCGCCCCTCGTCCATCGGCGCGGCTTAGCCGCCGCCGCGGGGGCCGTGAAGCTATTGCAGGCGCATCTCGTCGCCGCTCATCTCGATCGAGCCGAGGCGGGTGAGATAGCTCTGCCCGAGCAGGGAAACGTCCAGCCCCTCGATGATCGCGCCGCGGACGCCGCGCACTTCCTTGCCGTCGATGGCGATCCGGTCGAGCGTCACCGGCAGCCCGCGCACGTCGCCCGAGGCGCCGCGGCCGACGAGGGTGAAGTCGCTTTCGGAAAAGGGGATGTTGAGGCGGCGGGCATCGTCGACGGTGAGCGCGACGGTGGTCGCGCCGGTATCGACGACGAAGTGGACGAGGTCGTTATTCACCTCGGCGTCGACGTAGAAATGGCCGAGGGGGCTGCGGTGCAGCACGGTTTCGCCCGAATGCGGGGCGGGGACGGCGGCATGGTGCGCGGCGACGGGCGCGGGCTGCGGCGCCTGGGGCGCGGGAGGCGGACGGCGCCCGGACGGCGTCAGGAAGCCGATCGCGGCTCCGAGGATCACGACGATGGCGAGCGCCTTCTGCATCAGCCGCCAGCCTAGGGCGCAGCGGTGAAGGAAGCGCTAAGGCCTATTCGGCGGGCGCGAGCGTCGAGCGATATTGCGGCCAGGCATCGGCGATCACGCGCAGCGACGAGCGCAGGAACATGAAGGCGATCGCCGCGGCGACGAGCACGTCGGGCCAAGCGGACTCGGTGACCATGACCAGGCCCGCCGCGGCGAGCACGCCGAGATTGGCGACGACGTCGTTCCGCGCGCATTCGAACGTGCTCGCGAGGTTCACGTCGTGGCGCCGGTAGGGCCACAGCAAGGCGAGGCAGGAGAGGTTGGCGATGAGCGCCATGCCGCCGAACAGCAGCATGATGCCGGTCGCCGGCGGCACGTCCCACACCATCTTCACCGCGATCTCGGCGAGCACGCCCAGACCCATGAGGAGGATGAAGCCGCCCTTGACCAGGGCCGAACCCGCCCGCCACCGCAGGCTCCGCCTCAGCGCGAACAGGCTGATGCCGAAGACGAGCGCGTCGCCGAGCATATCCACCGAATCGGCCATCAGCGAGGCCGAGCGGGCGGCGAGGCCGGCGCCGAATTCCAGGACGAACATCAAGGCGTTCAGCATCAGCACGACGACGAGCACGCGGCGTATGTCGCTGTGATGGGCCAGCTCCTCCAGATCGCGGCCCTTGGCGTGGCAGCAATCGTGGCTCATTCGGCCGCGTCCGAAAGGGCGATGGCCTCCGCCGCCTCGATCTCCGCGGCCTTGGCCTCGACGAGGCGGACGATGTGGTCGACCATGTCCTCGTCGCGGACGTGATGGTCGGTGACTCCGGAGAGATAGACCATGTGCTTGCCGTTGCCGCCGCCGGTGATGCCGATGTCGGTCTCGCGCGCCTCGCCCGGCCCGTTGACGACGCAGCCGAGCACGCTGAGCGACATCGGGGTGCGGATGTGGGCGAGGCGTTCCTCGAGCTTCTCCACGGTGCGGATGACGTCGAAGCCCTGGCGGGCGCAGGAGGGGCAGGACACGACCCGGACGCCGCGGTTGCGGATGCCGAGCGCCTTCAGGATCTCGAAGCCGACCCGCACCTCCTCCTCCGGCTCGGCCGAGAGCGAGACGCGGATCGTGTCCCCGATCCCGAACCACAAGAGGGCGCCAACGCCGATCGACGACTTGACCGTCCCGCCGATCAGCCCGCCGGCCTCGGTGATGCCGAGATGCAGCGGACAATCGACGGCGTCGGCGAGCTGCTGGTAGGCGGCGACGGCGAGGAACACGTCCGACGATTTGACCGCGACCTTATACTCGCGGAAATCGTGGTCCTCGAGCAGCCGGATATGGTCGAGCGCGCTCTCGACCAGGGCCTCGGGACAGGGCTCGCCATATTTTTCAAGCAGGTCGCGTTCGAGGCTGCCGGCATTGACCCCGATCCGCATCGAGCAGCCGTTCGCCTTGGCGGCGTTGACGACCTCGCGGACCCGGTCGGCGGAGCCGATATTGCCGGGATTGATGCGCAGGCAGGCGGCTCCGGCATCGGCCGCCTCGAGCGCGCGCTTGTAGTGGAAATGGATGTCGGCGACGATCGGAACGCGCGCCGCCCGGACGATCTGCTTCAAGGCGCGGGTCGAATCCTCGTCCGGGCAGGACACGCGGATGATGTCCGCGCCGGCTTCCTCGCAGCGGCGAATCTGGTCGATCGTCGCCTTGACGTCGCCCGTCACGGTGTTGGTCATGGTCTGGACGGTGACCGGCGCGCCGCCGCCCACCGGCACGGTGCCGACCATGATGCGGCGGGACGGGCGGCGCGCGATATCGCGCCAGGGACGAACGGACATTCTCCCCATATAGGCGGTTGAACGCGCACGGGAAAGCCGCGCCCGCAGCAAGGACGCGGGCTTTTCGGTGCAGTCTCCGTGAAGCCAAGCGCGCCCTAGAGAAGGAAATCCGTTGTCACCAAGGGGACCTGGCCGGTCAGGGCGATCTCGAAATCGGCGATGCCGTCGCCGTTGATGTCGCCCTGGATCCAGGTGTCGGTGCCATCGAAGGCGTAGCGCAGCTCGGCGCCGCCGCCGGTGAAGGCGCCGGTGCCGATGAAGCTGAACGCCTGGTCGCCCGCGGCGAAGATGTTCGCGTCCATGCCCGACAGGTCGATCAAATCCTCGCCCTGGACGAAGTCGGCGATGCGGTCGGCGCCCGAGCCGAGGCCGCTCTCCCAGCCCGAGATGCGGAACAGGTCGGCGCCGGCCCCGCCCGTCATGACATCCGCGCCCGATCCGCCGACGAGGAGGTCGCCGCCGTCGCCCCCGGAAAGCGAGTCGCCGCCGGACCCGCCGCGCAGCTCGTCCGCGCCGCCATTGCCCTCCAGCACATCGCTGCCGCCGCCGCCGTAGATGACGTTGGCGAGCGCGTTGCCGATGCCGTGGAACGCGCTTGAGCCGTTATAGCTGAGGTTCTCGACATTGTCGGACAATGTGAAAGCGGCGGTGGAGGCGTAGACCTGGTCGACGCCCTGGTCCGCCAGCTCCGTCACCACGTCCCCGACATTGTCGACGATGTAGACGTCGTTGCCGTCGCCGCCTGCCATGGCGTCGGCGCCGGTCCCGCCGCTCAGCATGTCGTGGCCCGCCTCCCCGAACAGCTGGTCGTCGCCCGCTCCGCCGTACAGGCTGTCATTGCCGTCGCCGGCGTAGAGCTGGTCGTTGCCGATCCCGCCCGTAATGTCGTTGTTGAGGACGTTGCCGGTGCCGGTGAAGTCGCCTTCGCCGATGAACTTCAGCTTCTCGACATCGTCCGGGAGCGCATAGGCGGCGAGCGTGGTGCGGACCTCGTCAAGGCCCTGACCGGCGAGCTCGACGACGACGTCGCCCTCATTGTCGACCAGATAGACGTCGTTGCCGCCGCGCCCGACCAGCATGTCGGCGCCGTAGCCGCCGTCGAGGATGTTCGCGCCGGCGTTGCCGCGCAGCTCGTCGTCCGCCCAGGTTCCGGTGAGGTTCTCGATGCTGATCAGGACGTCGTCGGCCGCGCCGCCGCTTTGCTCGCCGGTCTGGAGATCGACGAGCACCGCCTCGTCCTCCGCGGCGTAGGAGAGGGTGTCGTTGCCGGCCTTGCCGTCGACGGTGACGGCGCCGGGGCCGACGGTGATGACATTGTTGAGGCCGTTGCCGTTCAGCGTCTCGGAGCTGTAGGCGAAGAGATTCTCGACAAAAGCGGGCAAAGTGTAGGCGGCGAGGTTGGTCTGGACCGTGTCGGTCCCGCAGCCCGCGGCCTCGACGACCGTATCGCCGGAATCGTTGACCCAATAGGTATCGTTGCCGCTCCCGCCGACCATCACGTCGCCGCCGGCGCCGCCGTCCAGATAGTCATCGCCGCCGCGACCCTCCAGCCGGTCGGAGCCGCCGCCGCCGAAGATCGAATTATCGCCATTGTTGCCGATCAGCACCGAATCGACGTCCAACGAGGTCGCCAGCACCTCGATATTGTCGCCGATCGTATAGTGGGCGGTGCTGACCAGGACCTGGTCCCAGCCTCCGCCCACCGCCTCGATGACGACGTCGGCGGCATCGTCGACATAATAATCGTCCATGCCGTCGCCGCCGATCATGACGTCGGCGCCGGCGCCTCCATCGAGGATGTCGCGGCCGCCATGGCCGATCAGCGTGTCGCTGCCGCCATAGCCGTAGATCAGATTGTCGGAATCGTTGCCTTCCAGCGTGTCGTCGCCGGCCGTGCCGTAGCGGTTGAACAGCGCATCGACGGTGACGCTCGCGGCATCCGCGTCGAAGCGGATCTCCTCGACACCGTACAGGAAGGTGTCGCCGCCGTCCCCCAGATCGTGGATGCGCAGCCCCCATTCGTCGAGCGTGATCTCATAGTCGCCCGCCGAGCCGGGAAGCACGTAAGTGTCCCACCCTTCCCCGCCCGAGACGGCGTCGCCGCCGGTGCTGTGGACGATCGTGTCGTCGCCCGCGTCGCCGTAGATGAAGTTCCAGCCCGCGCCGCCGGTGATGACGTTGTCCAGCGCGTTGCCGATCAGCTGCTGGTAGTCGGCCGAGGTGCCGGTGAGGTTCTCGACATAATCGGGCAGCAAAGTGTAGCCGGCGCCGGAGACGATCGTGTCGACGCCTTCGTCGGCATTCTCGATGACGCTGTCGGTGTCCAGGTCGATGACATAGATGTCGTCGCCGGTGCCGCCCGCCATCGCGTCGCCGCCGGCGCCGCCGTCGAGGAGATCGTCGCCGTCGCCGCCGACCAAAGTGTCGTCGCCGTCCAGCCCGTAAATCTCGTCGGCGGAGGCGGTACCCGTCAGCGTCTCCGCGTCGCTCGTGCCCACGATGATGGCCATGACTGTCTCCCGTTACGCGCGGTCCGCCGCCCCATCGCGCGTCCGCCGAGCCTTTAGTCCGGGAGAAATCCTAAATCTTTCGCTCATCGCAAAAAATAATTGAAGGTCTACAGGGGATTAACCCTGACTCTCCGCCTTGGGAGGCCGCCCCCGCCGCCGCCGCTCCGGGGGATCGAGCCGCACGCCGCGCCGGTGCAGGGCTTCGCGCAGGAGGCACTCGATCTGGGCGTTGACGCTCCTCAGCTCCGCCGCAGCCGCGCGCTCCAGCGCCTCCCAGAGGGACGGTTCGATGCGCAGCGGGAACGCCTTCTTGGGCGGCGGCGGCACGATCGCTCCTATTGATAGAGGGTGCCGGTGTTGACGATCGGCTGGGTGTCGCGGTCCGAGCAGAGCACGACCATCAGGTTCGACACCATCGCCGCCTTGCGCTCGTCGTCCAGCTCGACGACGTTCTTCTCCGAGAGGAGCTGGAGCGCGCTCTCGACCATCGACACGGCGCCGATGACGATCTTCTGACGCGCGGCGATCACCGCCTCCGCCTGCTGGCGCCGAAGCATCGCCTGGGCGATCTCGGCCGCATAAGCGAGGTGGGTGAGGCGGCATTCGTCGATGGTGATGCCGGCGACATGGACTCGGTCCTGGAGCTCGGCGCGGAGCTGCTCGCTGACCTCGTCGGCGTGGCCGCGCAACGTCGTCTCCTGGTGCTCGATGTCGTCATAGGGATATTTGGCGCCGATCGCGCGGACCGCGCTTTCGATCTGGACGAAGAGGAACTTGGTGTAATCGTCGACGTCGAACAGGGCCTGGGCGGTATCGGTGACCCGCCAGACGACGTTGGTGGCGATCTCGATCGGGTTGCCGCGGAGGTCGTTCACCTTCAAGCGCTCCGAGGTGACGTTGTGGACGCGGGTCGAGATCTTGGTCTTGCTGTACCAGGGGAGCACCCAGCGCAGGCCGGTCGTCCGGTCGGTGCCCTTATAAGCGCCGAACAGCAGCACCGCCGCCGCCTGGTTCGGCTGGAGCAGATAGAAGCCCTTGAGGATCAGCACGAAGGCGACAGTGGCGACGATCAGCAGCAGGACGCCCCAGCCCAGAGTGTCCTCATTCGCCAGCAGGCCCATGCCCACGAAGTCCGCGACGATGGCCAGGAGCAGCATCAGCAGCATGAAATAGCCGCTCAGCGCGCCGGCGCCGCGTTCCCGCGATAGGCGAAGCGCGCTGAGGTCCGAAATATGCGTGTCGGTCATGACGATTGCCTCCTCGAATGATGATATCATAATTATATGAATATCGTTGCGCAAGCGGAATCGCGCCCGTCGTCCCGCCGTTGCCGGCCGGGTCGGGTCCGGATAAGGCGCGGGTCTCGTGCGTTCCCCGGCAGGAAGGAGCCCCGACGCCCATGACCGACGCCCGCACCGCCCCCGGCTGGAAGCTCGTCCTCCATGGCGGCGCGGGGGTGATCGAGCGCTCGCGGCTGAGCGCGGCGCAGGAACGCGAGCTGCGCGACGGGCTCGACGCGGCCCTGCGAGTCGGCGCCGGCATCCTTGCCGGCGGCGGCAGCGCGCTCGACGCGGTCGAGGCGACGGCGCGGATCCTCGAGGACGATCCCCATTTCAACGCCGGCCGCGGCTCCGTCTTCACCTATCAGGGCACCAACGAGATGGACGCGGCGATCATGGCGGGCCGCGACCGCAATGCCGGCGCGGTGACGGGCGCGACCGCGACCAGGAATCCGATCAGCCTCGCGCGCGCCATCATGGAGCACAGCCCCCACGTCTTCCTGTCCCGCGAGGGCGCCGACCAATTCTCGCGCGAGCACGATCTGGAGCAGGCGGGTCCGGAATGGTTCGCGACGCCCGAGCGCCGCCGCCAGCTCGACGAGATGAAGGAGAGCCAGGACCATTATTTCGACGAGGAGCTGAAATACGGGACGGTGGGCGCCGTGGCGCTGGACGTCCACGGCCATGTCGCCGCCGCGACCTCGACCGGCGGCCTCACCGGCAAGCGCTGGGGCCGGATCGGCGATTCGCCGCTGATCGGCGCCGGCACCTATGCCGACGACCGCTCCGCCGCCGTCTCCGCCACCGGGGCCGGAGAATATTTCATCCGCACCGCCGTCGCCCACGAAATCTGCGCCCGCATCCGGCTCTCGGGCGAAAGCGCCAGGGACGCCGCCGAGGCGGTGATGGGCGAGGTGGGCGCATTGGGCGGCAGCGGCGGAGTGATCGTGGTGACGCCGCGCGGCGAGGCCGCCTGGGCGTTCAACACGCCGGGCATGTACCGGGGGATGGCCGACGCGTCGAGCCGGCGCGTGGCGATCTACGGGGACGAATAGCTTGCCTCCCCCCTCCCCGCGCTGATGCGCAGGGAGGAACTCGGCCCTATTGCGGCACGACCGTCACCGCGCGGCGGTTCTGGGCCCAGGCCTGCTCGTCCGAGCCCAACGCTTCGGGCTTCTCCTTGCCCCAGCTGATCGTCGTCATCCGCGCCGGGTTGACGCCTTTCGCGGCAAGGTAGTTCTTGGCGGCGTTGGCACGGCGGTCGCCGAGCGCCAGGTTGTACTCGCGGGTGCCGCGCTCATCGCAATGGCCCTCGATCGTGACCCGCACATTAGGGTTGCGCTGCAGCCACGCCGCCTGGGCGTCGAGCGTCGCGCGGTCCTGATCGTCGATGTCATATTGGTCGGTGGCGAAGAAGATGCGGTCACCCGCCTGGCCGACGCTCTGCAGGAAATCGCCGCGCGAGCCCGGAAGCGGGACGGTGCCAACCCCGCCGGGGCCGTTCGCCTCGCTCCCGGTGCCGGTGTCGGCCTCGCTGGCGGTCTCGGCCGCGGGGGGCGGCAGCTGCTTGGGCGGCTTCTTGGCGCAGCCGGCGAGGATGAGCCCGGCCGCCAAGGCGGCCATGGTCAGGCTGTGGGTCCTCATCGTCTCGTCTCCTCTTCTTTACGCTTACGGAAGGATAGGCCCCCAGGCCGGGTCGGACCCGTCCAGGGGGGTGGGGATGCGGCGCTCGTTGACGCCGGTGAGATCGACCTGCCAGACGCTGGACTTGCCGCCGCGGCCCTGGCTGGTGCGGAAGAACTGGATGACCCGGCCGTTGGGCGACCAGGTCGGCGCCTCGTCCTGCCAGCTGTCGGTGAGCAGCCGCTCGCCGCCGCCTTCCGGGCTCATCACGCCGACTCGGAAATTGCCGGCGATCCGGGTGAAGGCGATGAGGTCGCCGCGCGGGCTCCATTCGGGCGTGGCGTAGCGGCCGCCGCCGAAGCTGATCCGGCGCTGGTTGGATCCGTCGGCGTTCATGACGTAGAGCTGCTGCGAGCCCGAGCGGTCGCTCTCGAAGACGATCCGGGTCCCGTCCGGCGAATAGCTGCCGCCGACATCGATCCCGGGGCCGGTGGTCAGCCGCTGCGAAGGCCCGCCGGCCGCCGACACGCGGTAGATGTCGGTATTGCCGCCCACCGCCATCGAATAGAGGATCCACCGCCCGTCGGGCGAGAAGCGCGGCGCGAAGGTCTGATTTGCGCTCTCGGTGACGACGCGCTGCCGGCCAGTGCCGATGTCGTAGATGTAGATGCGGCCGCGATTGTCGAGATAGCTCATGTAGACGATCTGCTTGTAGTCCGGCGAGAAGCGCGGGCTGAGCACGGTCGACTGGCCGTTGGTGAGGAAGCGGTGGTTGGCGCCGTCCGAATCCATGATGGCGAGGCGCTTCACCCGCCGGTCCTTGGGGCCGCTCTCCGCGATGTAGGCGATTCGGCTGTCGAAGAAGGGGCTCTCGCCCGACAGGCGCGAATAGACGGCGTCGGCGCATTTGTGGGCGGCGCGGCGCCAGTCGCGGGGACTGACGACAAAGCCCTGGCGGGCGAGCTCGCTCTTCAGCGCCACGTCATAGAGATAGCAGCCGACGGTGATCTGACCGTCCGCATTGGCCTGGACGAAGCCCTGGACGAGCGCGGCCGCGCCGGTCCCGCCCCAATAGCCATAATCGGGCGCGGTTACCTCCGGATAGCCGATCTCCCGCACCCCGCTGGGGCCGACCGGCTTGAACAGGCCGCTGCCGCGCAGATCCCCGGCCACGACCTCCGCCACCTGGCGGCCGAGCGCCGCGGTCGAGCCGGCCGGGGTCTCCGCGGCCTGCGGCGTTGGCATAAGCGGGATGGCGATGGTCATGTCCTCCGACCCCTCGGCGGTTACGTCGACATGGAGCTGCGCCGCGGCGGGGCTGGCGAGGGCGATCAGGAACGCAAAGTTCAGGTACTTCATTGGCTTAGCCTCAGGTCGAGGGTGACGTTCAATTGCTTCCAGGAGTCGTAATATTCGGCGGGGAGGCGGAAGGGCGAGGCGAGCATGACCGCCTTCTTCGCCCGCTCCTGGTGGAGCGCGACCTGCGGACGGTTGCTGGGGGTGATGCCCTTGGTGCCGACGATTTCGACCCCGGTCACCCGCCCGTCCTGGGCCAGAGTGAGGCTGACCTCGGTGCGCAGCGATTCCATGTCGGCGCCGGTCGGCACCACCTTCTGCCACTGGGGCTTGAGCTGGCGGCGGACCTCGGCGATCAGCGACGCCTCCACCGCCGGCCCGGCCTTGGCTGCGGGCGGCGCCGCGGCGCGGCTCTGCGTCTCGCGGTCGGCAAGGCCGGTCAGAAGGCCGAAGAGACGGCCGGTGGGCCGCGCCGCGTTCGACTTGGGTACGGCCGGTGCGGCGGCCCTGGACGGAGTGGGCTGCGGCTTCGGGGGTGCCGACCGTGCCGCGACCGGCGCGGGCGCGGGCGCCCTCGGCTGCGCCACCGGCTGCGGCGCCGGCTGGGCGACCGGCTGCGGGGCCGGCGGGGCGGGCGCGGGCTCCGGCGGTGCTTCTATCTCCGCCAGCTTCGGCGCCGGCGCCTCGGCGCCGGGCGCGGGCGCGACGCTCTCGGGCGCCACCTCCTGGACGAACGAAACCTCGATCGGGTCGCTCCTGGGCGGCGGCAGCCGGGTGGCGGCGAAGCCGAGCGACAGAGCGGCGAGCAGGGCGACATGCCCCGCCGTCGCGACCGTCAGCCCGGTGGCTTCCGCGCGGTCCATCAGCGCGCCGTCCTTTCCGCGGTGCTGACCAGCGCCACCTTCCTCAGCCCGGCGGCGTTGATCTCCCCCATCACACCCATCACCCGCCCGTAATCGAGGCCGCGGTCGGCGCGCAGGAAGATGCGGGGGCCGCCCGGCTCTCGGGAGGCGGCGGCGACTCGGCGCAACACGGCGCCGAGTTGTGCCGGCGCGACCGGCCGCGCGTCGACGGACAAGGCGCCCGACCGGTCGAGCGATATCTGGACGGGCTGAAGCTCCTGGTCGAGCGCGCCGGCCTTGCTGTCGGGGAGGTCGACCGGCACGCCCGCGACGAGCAACGGCGCCGTCACCATGAAGATGATGAGCAGGACGAGCATCACGTCCACCATCGGCGTGACGTTGATCTCCGCCATCGGCGAGCGCCGCCGCCGCTGCTGCGATCCGAGGATGGGCCTCATCGCCATCAGATGTGCCTCTCCATCGGAGATGGGGAGGCGAAGTTCGCACCCCTCATCCTTCCACCTCCAACTCGCGGCTGAGCGTGCCGTGGAAGGCGTCGGCGAAGCGCTGGAGGCGGGCTTCGATGCGGTTGATGCCGAAGCTCATGCGGTTGTAGGCGATCACCGCCGGGATGGCCGCGAACAGGCCGAGCGCGGTGGCGAACAAGGCCTCGGCGATGCCCGGCGCGACCACCGCCAGGCTGGTATTGTTCGCGCCGGCGATGTCGCCGAAGCTGCGCATTATCCCCCAGACGGTGCCGAACAGCCCGACGAACGGCGCCACCGAGCCGACCGTCGCGAGGATGTTCAACCGGGCGGCGAGCCGGTCCACTTCCGCGGCGGCCGCCGAGTGCATGGCGATTGCCAGGCGCGAACGCGTGCCTTCGCGGTCGACCTTCGCGCCGGCGGTCGAGCGGCGCCATTCAGCGATCCCGGCGCCGAGCACCTTGGCGCTCGGCAGGTCGTCCTTGCCGCGGCTGTCGAAGAAGCCGTCGATATCCCCGGCCTTCCAGAAATCGCGCTCGAACGCTTCGCTGCCGCGCGCGACGCGGCGCATCCTCAGCGCATGCGCGACGATGATCGACCAGGTCCAGACGCTGGCGAGGATGAGCCCGATCATCACGATCTTCACGACGATGTCCGCCTGGAGGAACAGGGCGACGGGCGAAAGACTGCCGCCCGCCAGCTCGAAATGCTTCACTTGCTTCCTTCCTCCTCCAGGCCTTCGAATCTTGCCACCCAGTCGCGCGGCTGGCGTCGCGGCCGCCCGTCCGGCGTGATGAACGCTGCGGTCACCATGGCGTCCGCCAGGATTTCTTCCCCCCGCATGACCCGCTGATGAATGAGCACGCTGGCGGCGCGGATCGCGTCCAGCCTGGTGACGATGACGAGATCGTCCGCCAGCTTCGCCGGAGCGCGGTACTTTATCGACACCTCGGCGACGGCATAGACGCCCTCGCCCGCCTCGAGCGCCGCCCTCTGGTCGACGCCGAGGGCGCGCAGCATGTCGGAGCGCGCCCGCTCCATGAAGCGCAGATAATTGGCGTAATAGACGATCCCGGCGACGTCGGTGTCCTCGAAATAGACGCGGACGGGGAAATAGTGCGTTCTCCCCCGCATCGCGCCGTCCGCCGGCCTGACCGTCACCTCGTCCATGCTCCGGCTCTACGGGCGCGCGATTCGCTCCGGCAACCCCAAACCGCAGGGCGCAGCGAATTTGAGGCGGAGCGACCCTCCCTGTCGCATGATGGGAAAAGATGCTTGACGCAGATGTAACGCCTAGGTTACATGTCACCTAAAGGTTACTTGAGAAGAGAATCGAGGCCATGGCCGAAAGTCTCGTCAGCAGGCTGCGCGAGCTGAGGATGGAGCGCGATCTCACCCAGGCGGCGCTCGCCGACCGGGTCGGAGTGTCGCGCAAGACGATCAACACCGTCGAGAACGGCGTGTTCGTCCCCTCCACCCTGCTGGCGCTGAAGCTGGCGCGGGCGCTGGGCTGCACGGTCGAGGCGATCTTCTCGCTCGGGACGGAGGAATGACGATGGTGACGAACGACGTGGAGCGGGCCGAGAGGATGGGCCGAGGCCGCGCGGCGCTGATGGCGCTCGCGGCGGGCGTGATGGTGCTCAACCTGGTGCTGCAATACGGCAATCCGCATTATGCCGGACCCGATCCGCGCGGGGCGAGCTGGCTGCTGCTGATCGGCCTTTGGACCTTCATGCTGTGGAACGGCGGCGGCCTGCGCCTGCGCGGACGGATGCGGGCGCTCCTCAACGACGAGCTGTCGCTCCAGAACCGGGCGCGCGCGCTCGCCTGCGGCTTCTACTTCGCGATCGTCGCGGCGCTCGCCCTCTACGTCCTCAACTGGTCGACGCCCGTCTCCACCGGCGATTCACTCAAGATCGTCAGCGGCGGCGCGGTGTCCGCGGCCTTGGCGTGCTACGCCTGGCTGGAGTGGCGCTGGCGCTGAACGCCTTCGCCTGCGCCTCGACCAGCCTGATGAGGTCGCCCTGGGCGAGGTTCATGTCGGCGATGTGGAGGCCCCAGCCTCGGTTGAGCTGGCCCATGATGTAGACGTCGCCGGGGATGCGATCGGTGCGCAGGTCGTTTGGGTCCGCATTGACGGTGACGGCGAGGTAGCCCGCCTGGCCGTCATGGCGGCACGCGCCTGAGACGAGCCCTTCGGTCCTGAGGAACGGGGTCGGCGGCGGATCCTTCATCGACCAGGAGATGGGCTGCGCCCCCGCCTGGACCGGCGACAGCGCGAACCAGTAGGAATCGAGCGGTGCGGACCGGTCGCTGCCCAGCGCGGCGGGGTTGGTGCAGCCCGCCGTCATTCCCGCCCGCCCGGCGCGGCCGAGGAAGGCGCCGGGCGCCGGCGGGCTGTCGGCGCGGAACGACATCCAGGTGAGGACGCAGCCCGTCTGCCCCTCCTTCGTGCAGAGCGGCGTCGAGGCGAAGCTGCCGCCCACCGCCTTGCCCGGCGGCACCTCCACCGCCCAGCCGAGGACGATCGCGGAGAGCATCCGCTTCGCCACCGGCTTGCCCTCGATCTCCTGCTGGATGAGGCGGACGAGATGGATCGAGCCCTGGCTGTGGCCGATGAGGACGAAGGGCCGGTCGCCGCTCCGGTGGGCGAGGAACTCGCGCCACGCGGCGAGCACGTCGCCATAAGCGAGATCGAAATTATCGTGCAGGTCCCGTCCCATGAAGGCGAGCGGCAGCGCCGCCAGAGTCACCTGCCGGTAGACGGGGGCGAAGGCGCGGCAGATTCCGGCGAAGCGGCCGAACTGCACCATCGCCGCCGTCTGCTCCTCAGGGCCGGGGGCGAGATCGCTGTTGAGCCCGCGGTCGCGCGACACGGTGGGGTAGACGTAGAAGCAGTCGACCGCCGCGTCCGCCGCCGGCAGGGCCTGGCCGAGCGGGCCGTAGCCGTTCGGGTTGAGCGCGGCGGTGGAGAGCGGACGGCCGCAGGCGTCCTGCCGGCCCGGCAGGCAGAGCCAGGCGGAATCCTGGGTGTAATCGGGGGCGGGGGCCGCCGGCGCGGGGAGCGCCGGAGCCGGTGCGGGCGGCTGAGCGAAAGCCGGTGCGGTGAGAAGCAGCGCCCAGGCGGCGGCAGCGGGAGTCAAGTTCATGCGCCTTCCCTTCCCTTCTTTCCCGTCCCCCGAGAGAGAGGGCGCAGGATCATTCGAACAGGGCTTCCTGCGCGCTCCTCGGCGGTGTGAGCCCCAGATGCGTCCAGGCCTTGCCGTTGAGGCACCGGCCGCGGGCGGTGCGGGCGACGAGGCCGAGCTGGATCAGGAAGGGCTCGATTACCTCCTCGATCGTGTCGCGCGGTTCGGAAAGGCCCGCCGCCAGCGTCTCCACGCCCACCGGGCCGCCATTGTAGAGGTCCGCGATCATCGTCAGATAACGCCGGTCCATCGCGTCGAGACCGAGCTGGTCGACCTCCATGCGGGTCAAGGCGGCGTCGGCGTCGGGCGCGTCGACGACGTCGTGCCCCGCCGCATGGGCGAAGTCGCGCACCCGCCGCAGCAGCCGCCCGGCGATGCGCGGCGTTCCGCGCGAGCGCCGCGCAATCTCCCGCGCCCCGGCCTCGGTGAGCTCGAGGCCGAGGAGGCTGGCGGCGCGCCGGACGACCTGCTCCAGCTCCTCGACCGTGTAGAAGGTGAGGCGAATCGGGATTCCGAAGCGGTCCCTGAGTGGGGTCGTGATCAGCCCCTGGCGGGTGGTGGCGCCGACCAGGGTGAATTTGGGCAGGTCGATGCGGACCGAGCGGGCCGACGGCCCCTCCCCGATCATCAGGTCGAGCGCGCGATCCTCCATCGCCGGATAGAGTATCTCCTCCACCGCCGGCGCGAGGCGGTGGATCTCGTCGATGAACAGCACGTCGCCATCTTCGAGGTTGGTGAGGAGAGCGGCGAGATCGCCCGACTTGGCGATGACCGGCCCGGACGTGGCCCGGAAGCCGACGCCGAGCTCGCGCGCGACGATCTGGGCGAGCGTCGTCTTGCCGAGCCCCGGCGGGCCGAAGAACAGGACATGGTCGAGCGCGTCCCCCCGGTCCTTCGCCGCCGCGATGAACACCCGCAGATTCTCCCGCGCCGCCTTCTGCCCGACGAAATCGTCGAGCGTCTTCGGCCTCAGCGCCGCGTCCACATCCTCGGGGCGGCGATTGGGGGTGGTGAGGCGGTCGGCGTCGGTCACGGCGTCACCGTAGCCCGGCTCGGGCGCCGGGCAATAGCCCTGCGCGTGCCGGCCCTCGCCTGGCATCGGCCCTTCGCCATCAGCGGGACGTGCCGGTCAGATCGAGCGGAGCCCGGCAATGCGAGCATGTCCGCTCCGGCCATACCCTGTGACCCCACGGATAGCCGCCCCGCCGTTCGCCCCAATCGGTCAGATGATAGCGCATGACCGATTTCCCGCAGCGCGGGCAGGCTACGCCCAGCCCGGCGAACCAGGCCGCGGCGACCGAGATTAACCCCGCCAGCGCGAGCGCCGGCGCGCTCCGCCGCAGGATCGCCAGCAGGATCAGGAGGCCGAAGAAGAGCCAGTGGATGAGGGTGGCGCCGGCCGCGATCTCGTAAGCAGAGAAGAGACGCCGCAGCTCCCGCAGCGGCCTCATCGTGCCGCCTTCTTCAGCGCCGCGCGTACCATCGCGTCGAGGGTGGCGCCGGGGCCGAGCTCCGCCTCCGCCTTCGCGACGGCGGCGGCGGCTTCGGCCGGCCGGAAGCCGAGGTTGAGGAGGGCGGACGCCGCATCGGCGCTCGCGCTGCCCGGCGCGGGGGCCGCCGCGCCGGGGCCGAGCGCGACGGCGCCGGCTTTGTCCTTGAGCTCGTGGGCGATGCGCTGGGCGAGCTTGGGCCCGACGCCCTGGGCGCGGGCGATCATCGCGCTGTCGCCGCTCGCCACCGCGCGGTGCAGCTCGTCCAGCGACAAGGCGGAAAGGATCGCCAGCGCGACGCGCGTGCCGACCCCCTGGACGGACGTGAGGAGGCCGAACCAGTCGCGCTCCTCGCCGGTCGCAAAGCCGATCAGGCGGATGTCGTCCTGGCTGACCTGCATCATCGTGTGGAGCACGATTTCGCTGCCGGCCGGGCCGAGCGAGGAGAGCGTCCGGCTCGAGGCGTAGACGAGATAGCCGATCCCGTTCACGTCGATCACGGCCTGGTCGGCCGAGACGCCGTGGAGGAGGCCGCGGAGCCTGGCGATCATGGGGCGAGGCGGGCGAAAAGGCGCATCGGCGATTCTCTATCCGTTCGGGCTTGGCTTGTCGAAGCCCCCCGTGCGAGGCGGGGCCTAAGCCATGCGGCGGGCGCTGGCGAGATGATGCGCGTGGGTGATCGCGACGGCGAGCGCGTCGGCCGCATCCGCGCCCGCGATCTTGACCCCCGGGAGCAGCCGCTGGACCATGGCGTGCACCTGCACCTTCTCGGCGCCCCCGGTCCCCACCACCGCCTTCTTGACGAGCCGCGCCGCATATTCGCCAACCGCGATGCCGAGGCCCGCCGCCGCGAGCAATACGACCCCGCGCGCCTGGCCTAGCTTCAGCGTCGACTGGGGATTTTCGTTGACGAACACCTCCTCCACGGCCGCCGCGTCGGGACGGTGCTCGGCGAGGACGGCGAGCAGGCGCGCGTGGAGATCGAGCAGCCGGACGGGAAGATCGGCCTTGGGATCGGTGCGGATCTGCCCGTTGGCGACGTGGCTCAGCCGGTTGCCCTCCGCCCCGATCACCCCCCAGCCGGTCGTGCCGAGCCCGGGGTCGAGGCCGAGGATGATCATGAAGAAAGCCCCTCCCCTTCAGGGGAGGGGTTGGGGGTGGGGGAGTTCGGCCAGCCCTCCCAGCCGTCGGGAAGCCGCTCCAACGTCTGCAGGATGACCGTAAGCACACCCTCCATATTGGACATCACATCGTCGTTGGCGACGCGAAGAGTGATGAAGCCGCGGCGGGCGAGGGCGCTGTCGCGGCGAGCGTCGTCCTCGGCCACGTGCGTCTCACCGTCGACTTCGACAATGAGTGCCTTGGCTGGGCAGAGGAAGTCGACGATGAACGGTTCGATCGGCGTCTGCCGCCTGAACTTGAATCCGCCGAGCTGGCGATTGGAGAGGTGGCGCCACAGCCTGTTCTCCGGCTCCGTGGGCTCCCGGCGCATCTGCCGCGCCCGCTCGATCAGCCTCCAATCGCGTCCCACGACTCCCCCACCCCAACCCCTCCCCTGAAGGGGAGGGGCTTTCCTAACCCAGCCGCTCCATCACCTCGTCGGGCACTTCGTAATTGCCCCAGACGGCCTGGACGTCGTCATCCTCCTCGAGCCCGTCGATCAGCTTCAGGAGCTGGCCGGCATCGTCGCCGCCGACCTCCACCGAAGTGCCGGGGCGCCAGGCGAGCTTGACGCTTTCCGCTTCCCCGAGCGCCGCTTCGAGCGCGCGGGCGACGCCGTGGAGGGAGTCGATGGAGGTCCAGATCTCGTGGCCCTCCTCGTTCGATTCAACGTCGTCCGCGCCCGCTTCGATGGCGGCTTCGAGGACGTCGTCCGCGCTGCCGGCGGAGGCCGGGTAGGCGACCAGGCCCATCCGCTCGAAACCGTGGCTGACCGAGCCGGACGCGCCGAGATTGCCGCCGTTCCTGGAGAAGATGGTGCGCACGTTGGTCGCGGTGCGGTTCCGGTTGTCGGTCAGCGCCTCGACGATCAGCGAGACTCCGCCCGGGCCGAAGCCTTCGTAGCGCAGCTCCTCGTAATTGTCGCCCTCGCCCACCGCCGATTTGTCGATCGCACGCTGGATATTGTCCTTCGGCATCGACTGCGCCTTGGCCGCGAGCACGGCGGCGCGCAGGCGCGGGTTCATGTCGGGATCGGGCGTGCCCATCTTCGCCGCGACGGTGATCTCGCGGCTCAGCTTGGAAAACATCGCCGAGCGCTTTTTGTCCTGAGCGCCCTTGCGATACATGATGTTCTTGTACTTGCTGTGGCCGGCCATCGCCGCGCTATCCTGCTGTTGAGATCGTGAGGCTGTCTAGCGGGGCGGCCCGAATCAGTCGAGGCCGAGCGCCGCCTTGTAGGTCTCCAGCAGCGCGTCCGCTTCCTGGCGGTCGTGCGTCTCCATCTTCCGCAGGCGGACGATCGTGCGCATCGTCTTGGTGTCGTAGCCGCGCGCCTTGGCCTCGCCATAGACGTCCTTCACATCGTCGGCGATCGCCTTCTTCTCCTCCTCCAGCCGCTCGATCCGCTCGATGAGCAGCCTCAATTCATCCGCCGCAATGCTGCCTTCAGCCATGTCAGTCCCTTTTGCCAGAATCGGAAAGGCGCGGTCTAGGGAAGCGGCGCGGACGGCTCAAGCGGCCCCGATGGAACCAGAGCGGATCTATTCCTGCTGGGCGGCGCTGGCGGCGGGGCGCCGCGACTGATATCATCGCGGCCGGGACTCAATGGCCAAGGGGGGAAGGTCATGGGGAAGAAGCACGTCGTGACGCTCGCGGCCCTGCTCGGGACGGGCGGCTGCATGCAATATCTCGTGCAGCCGCCGCAGCCGAGCCTCGCCGGCGCCGAGCATGAGATCGAGGCCCAATCCTATCTCGGCTCAGAGATCCAGTCGCCGCCCTACGTCCTCGCCAAGAAATGCCTGGGGCGGGAGCAGCTCGGACGGGTGCTGGTGAAGCGCAATTTCGGGCAGGGGCTGCTCAGCTGGCTCACCCTCGGCCTCGTCGCCCCGGCGACGATCATGTATCAATGCGCCAACGCCCGGCAACCGCCCCTGGTCACCGGGGGAGACCGGTGATGGTCCAGGAACCCGTCTTCGAGGCCAAGACGGTCTTCACCAACTTCCACAAGAGCTACGAGGAGCCGACCCGCGGCAATTGGGAGCTGCATCTGGCCGACCTCAACGGGGACGGCGGCCTCCAGATCGCCGACATGCGGGAGACGGTCCGCCAGCTCCAGGGCCTGATCACTGAGGCGCGCAAGCCCGCCGCCCCGGTCCCGATCCGCGCCGTCGGCTCGCGCTGGTCGCTGTCGAAGGCGCCGGCGACGCGCGGCTGGGCGCTCGAGACGAACCGGCTGATCGGCCGCCGCAAGATCGCCGCCGACGAGATGGACCCGGGCTATCCCGGCACGGCCGATCAGAAAGACGGGCTCTACCTCTTCCAGTGCGGCAACACCGTCGCCGACGTGAACGAGGTGCTCGAAGTGCCGTCGCAGGCGCGGGCTTTGTTCACCTCCGGCGCCGCCAACGGCCAGACCATCGCCGGCGCCACCTCCTGCGGCACGCACGGTTCGGCGCTCGACCACGGCGCCCTCCACGACCATATCGTCGCCATCCACCTCGTCCCGACCGCCGACAAACATGTTTGGATCGAGCGCAAGAGCCACCCGGTGATGAAGAAGGAATGGGTCGAGGACAAGCTCGGCGCCGAGCTTAAACGCGACGACGACGACCTCTTCAATGCCGCTGTCGTTTCGTTCGGCAGCTTCGGCATTATCCAGGCGGTGGTGATCGAGACGGTGCCCCGCTATCTGCTGGAGACCAATCCCCAGACCGTGACGCTGGACGAGCCGCTGTGGAAAGCGATCGGGGCGCTCGATTTCTCCGCCCACCCCTTCTTCAAGACGAAGGGACGGCCTTATTTCTTCCAGCCCGTCATCAACCCCAGCAGCGATGAGGTGTTGATCAGCGCCAACTACCTCAAACCCTGTCCGGCGGATTACGTGCCGCAATATGGCCTCACCCAAGAGGACCACGCCCTCGGCCCGGGCTTCGACAGCCTGTCGCTGGTCGGCACGATCCTGAGCCGGTTCAAGGGTCTCATTCCGGCGTTCGGCAAGGTCGCGGCAGCGCAATTGTTCGACACCAAGCCGCAGACCGGCACGCCGGGTATGATTTACGGCTACAAGGCCCCTGCCCTCCATGTCGCAAGCGGGAGCATCGCCGTCGCCCTGGCCGACGCGCGGCGCACGCTGGAGGCGCTGATCCAGCTCTACAAGGAGGTCGGGCCGGTGCCGGTGGTGCTCGGCTGCCGCTACGTCAGGAAATCCCCCGCCTTGCTCGCCTTCAACCGCTTTGACACCACGCTGGCGATCAGCATCGACGGCGTCGACAGCCCCGTCACCCGCAAGTTCTTCGACGCCGCGCCTGGGCGCTTGGAGGCGAAGGGCATCCCCTACACCCAGCATTGGGGGAAGGTGAACGGCTATACGAAGGAGCGGGTGAAGGCGGCTTATGGCGGCAACGTCGACAAATGGCTGGCGGCGCGCCGGCGCATCCTCCCCACCCCAGCCGACCGGGCCCTGTTCGATAACGATTACATCGCCGGGCGGGGCCTTGCGGGCTGACGCGTTCGCGGCGGGTTGAACTGGCGGCGGGACTCTCTATTCGCGTCGGCAATGGCGAACTCGGAAACTACCCACAGCAAGTTCGTGCCGCGCAGCCGCAAGGTGCGCATCCTCGCGACGCTCGGGCCGGCCAGCCGAACCCCCGAGATGATCCGGAAGCTCGCGGAAGCGGGCGCCGACGCCTTCCGCATCAACATGAGCCACGGCAACCACAAGGATCATGCGAGAGCGATCGAGATCATCCGGTCCCTCGAAAAGGAGCTCGACCGGCCGACGACGATCCTCGCCGACCTCCAGGGGCCCAAGCTCCGGGTCGGGCAGTTCGTCGACGGCGGCGCCATGCTGGAGAAGGGGCAGAGCTTCGTCTTCGATCGCTCGAAGGAGCCGGGGGACGCAACCCGCGCCATCCTCCCCCACAAGGAGATATTCGGCGCCGTGCACGAGGGCACGCGGCTGCTCGTCGACGACGGCAAGATCGTCCAGCGGGTGGTGAGCGTGACGCCGGACCGGATCGAAACCGTGGTCGAGGTCGGCGGCCGAATCTCGAACAACAAGGGCGTCAACGTACCCGACGTGGTGCTGCCGCTCGCCGCCCTCACCGACAAGGACCGCACCGACCTCGCCTTCGCGCTCGACCAGCATGTCGACTGGATCGCGCTCTCCTTCGTCCAGCGGCCCGAGGACGTCGCCGAGGCCAAGCGCCTCATCGCTGGCCGCGCCTCCCTCCTCGCCAAGATCGAGAAGCCGGCCGCGGTCGACCGGCTCGACGACATATTGGAGCTCGCCGACGCGGTGATGGTCGCGCGCGGCGACCTCGGCGTCGAGCTTCCGCCGCAGGCGGTGCCGCCGCTCCAGAAGAAGATCGTCGAGGCGGCGCGCCGTTTCGGCCGCCCGGTGGTGGTCGCCACCCAGATGCTCGAATCGATGATCGAGGCGCCGACCCCGACCCGCGCCGAGGTCTCCGACGTCGCCACCGCCGTCTACGACGGCGCCGACGCGGTGATGCTGTCGGCCGAAAGCGCGTCGGGCCAATATCCCTGCGAGGCGGTGACGATGATGAACTCGATCGCCACCAGCGTCGAGCGCGACCCCGGCTATGCCGAGCGGGTCCACTTCACCCGCACCCTGCCCGACCCGACCACCGCCGACGCCATCGCCCAGGCGGCAAACACGATGGTCGACACGGTCTCCGCCAAGGC
Organism: Allosphingosinicella sp.; assembly: GCA_036403015.1. Classification (GTDB taxonomy): domain Bacteria; phylum Pseudomonadota; class Alphaproteobacteria; order Sphingomonadales; family Sphingomonadaceae; genus Allosphingosinicella. The sequence continues at coordinate 2,693 of DASWRU010000054.1, read as the reverse complement.
GACGGTCTGCTTCACCTCCTCCGGTTCGACCGCGCGGCGCCTGTCGCGCGAGCGGCCGGCCGTGCCGCTCCTCGTCCTCACGCCGTCGCTCAGGACGGCGCGGCGCCTGGGCATATTGTGGGGGGCTCACGCGGTCAGGACCCGCGACGTCGAGAGCTTCGAGGAGATGATCGCCAAGGCCAAGCGCATGGCGCTGAGGCACGGCGTTGCCAAAGGCGGCGACCGCATCGTCATCATCGCCGGCGTGCCGTTCGGGACCCCCGGCTCGACCAACGTCATCCACATCGTCCGGCTGGTGGGCGACGAGCTGGAGCGGCATCGCAAGCGGCTGGAAGGCATGCACTGAGTAAAAGCCCCTCCCCTTCAGGGGAGGGGTTGGGGGTGGGGCTTGTACGAGAGCGGCAGGCGCCGACGTGGGTCCTCCCACATTCCCCACCCCAACCCCCTCCCCTAAAGGGGAGGGGCAAGATGGTTCAGCGCATCAGGCTCGGCACCTCGTCGAGCAGCTCGCGCGCCAGGAATCCCACCCGGCCCACCTTCTGCGACAGGTTCCGCCCCGCCTCGCCGTGCAGATAGACGCCCCACAGCGCCGCCGTCAGCGGGTCCGCGCCCCTGGCGCTAAGCCCGCCGACGATCCCCGCCAGCGTGTCGCCGGAGCCCGAGGTCGCCAGCCCCACGCCTCCGCCCTCGAACCGGAACGCCCGTCCGTCCGGATGGGCGATGTAGCTGAACTGCCCCTTCACCAGCGCCACGACATGGAAGCGCCGCGCGGCGCGGCGGGCCGCGGCGAGGGGATCGGCCTCCACCTCCTCCGCCTCGCATTCGAGCAGCCGCGCCATCTCCCGCGCGTGCGGCAGGACGACGGCCCCGCCCGGCCAGGCGCCCAGCGCCTCCGCCCGCGGCGCCAGCGAGCCGAGCACCGCCGCGTCGAGCACCAGCGGCACGTCGAGGCGCCGGACGAGCAAGGCGTCGAGCAGCGCGTCGAGCGGCGGCCCGTGCTGCAGCCCGCAGCCGATCATCACCGCCTGCGTCCCCTCGGCGAGCGCCAGCAACCGGTCGATCCCGCCCGGCGCGAGGCAACCCTCCTCGGTCTCCGCAAAGCCGACGACCCGCGCTTCCGGCACTGCCACGGCGAGCGGCACGGCGATGCTCTCGGCGGTCGCGATCTGGAGCTTGCCCGCGCCGGCGCGGAGCGCGGCGACGCCGGCGAGCAGCGCCGCGCCGGCCAGCTCCCGGCTGCCGGCGACGACGAGCAGCCGCCCGCGCTGCTCCTTGTCGCTATCGTCCGGGTGGTGCGGCAGCGGATAGCGCTCGAGCAAGGCGCGGTCGAGCGCTTCGGGGCCGCTCATCGCGCCGCGACCATCGCGTCGGGCTCGGAGGTCACCGGCGCCTGCTCCTCGATCAGCGGCGCCGCGAAATTGTAGCGGACCAGCCGCGGCACGCACAGCTTCGCCTCGGCGGGCTCGAACTCATATTCGCAGACGCCGCAATTGATCACGTCGCCGGCCTTGTCGACGGCGAGCACCTCCGCCTCATCCATCTCCTCGAGGATGTAGCGCAGGCACAGGACGACGACCTGGTGGCAGACGATGACCACCCGCCGGTCGGCATGGTGCAGGCTGATCGTGTCCAGCGCCCCGCGCAGGCGCAGGATCACGTCCGCCCAGCTCTCGCCGCCCGGCGGGCGGTGGTAGAATTTGCCCATCAGCGCGCGTTGGGCGGCGAGGTCGGGATATTTTTCGTGGATGCCGGCGGTGGTGAGGAGGTCGAAGACGCCGAACTCCCGCTCCCGCAGGCGCTCGTCGACGATCGGCTGGCGCCCGCTCTCCGCCACCCCGCCCGCCTCGCAGATCGCCTTCGCCGTCTGCCGGGCGCGAACGTAGGGCGACACGAGGACGATCTCCGGCCGCTCCGCCTCGGGAAGCGTTGCGAACCAGTGGCCGAGCGCCTCGCCCTGGCGGTGGCCGAGGTCGCTCAGGGGCACGTCGACGTCCCGCATGGCGATGTCGATCGAGCCGAGCCCCGCCGCGTCGGCCGCGTCGCGCGCAACGTTGCCCGCGCTCTGCCCATGCCGGACGATCCACAATTTTGCCGGCCATCTTTGTCTCATGCGCGGTGTACGCGTGAGGGAGGCATGGAGTTTCAGCGGCGACCCCGTCCCTCCCGCGAAAGCGGGAGCCCCGCTTCTCCACTTCCGCCCTGCCCAAGCGGGATTGATCTTCGATCGTCTTCGGCTCCAGCTTTCGCGGGAATGACGGTCAGAGGAGTGCTTCCCTCTCCAGGCGGCGGCGGAGATCCTCGGCGTCGGTGAAGAGGTGGGCGTGCATGCCGACGGCCTCGGCGCCTTCGACGTTGATCGCGCGGTCGTCGACGAACAAAGCCTCGTGCGGCTGCAGGCCGAATCGGTCCAGGGCGCGGAAGTAGAGCGCCGGGTCGGGCTTCATCAGCTTCTCCTCGCCGGAGACGACGATGTCGCGGAAGCGGGCGAAGAAGGCCTGCTCGCGGGCGCGGAACGGCTTCCAGAAGTCGGCGGAGAAGTTGGTGATCGCGAAGAGCGGCACGCCGCGCGCATCGAGGGCTTCGACGATCGCGTGGACGCCGGCAACCGGATCGGTGATCGTTTCGCCGAATCTCTCGCCCCAGGCGGCGATCAGATGCGCATAATCCGGAAAGCGCTCGCTGAGCTCGGCAGC
>DASWRU010000053.1:0-9028 GCA_036403015.1 Allosphingosinicella sp. | reverse complement strand
AGGGCACCGGCCAGGAGCTCAAGGGCAAGGTCAAAGGCGTCATCAACAAGCTTTGATGCCTCTGAAGCCATTGAAGTGTGAGCCAGGGGTGAAGCCGGAGTGATCCGAGCCCGGTTAATCGTGTCTGATTGCCCCGTGGTCACGGCCGAGGGGGTTGAGCAGCAAAAGGAAGATTGGGGCGAGATTGATCTCGCCGCCCTCCCCAATCCGAATGACATGATTGAGGTTATCCACCAGGACTCAAGCCAGCGTGTCGAGGTCAGGTGGGTGCATCACTTGGCCGTGAAACACCCGCTACCGGAAACGGAGTCTCCGGTTCTCCAGCGAACCGAGCCCGCCGTGCATATCATCGCTCGCTGGTACGAAGCAGACTAGGGGCTTTCACCCCGTCACCAGGGCGCGCTGATCGGGCCGGCCCATGGAGAGGAGGAAGGGAGAATTGGCCTGCATCTCCTGGAAGTCGGATTTCGAGCCGACGCCCTTCCAGCTTATCGCGATCAGCGCCTGGGCGATGGCGCCGCCGAGCGTGTCGCCGGGGCCGAGCAGGATTATCCGGTCGGGGGCGAACTCGCGCACCGCCACCTGCAGCGCCCGGGTGAAATCGTACGTTTCGAGAATCTGGGTTCCGAACGTGTAGCGCCATAGCCCCTCGGGCGGGCTGGCGAAGGGGCGCCAGAGGCGGCCGCTTCCGTCGATCATCGGCACTTCCGGCGAGCCGAACCACGCCGCCGGGAGGCCGGCGAGGGCGCGCTCGGAGGATTGCCGCATCAGCGGCGTGTGGAAGGGGCCGTGATTGACGAGGCGGAGCGGCTCGCGGCCCGGAGTCGGCGGCGCCTCGGCGAGGAGCGCCGACAGTCCCGCCTCGTTGCCGGCGGCGACGATCATTCCGCCCAGTTCGATCGAGACGTGGAGGGCGCAGCCGGGGCGGGCGCCCACCGATCGGACGAGGGCGAGAACGGCATCGCGCAGGCCCGGCACCTCGCGCCACGCCTCGTCGACGAGGGTGAGCAGGACCTGGCCGCCGGGCTCCCCGGCCTGGCTGTTCGAGCCCATCGCATCGACGATGCCGAAGCCATGCTCGGGGCTGACGGCCCCGCCGCAGGCGAGCGCCGTGTACCAGCCCATCGAATTGCCGGTGACGGCGGCGACGTCGTAGCGGTCGCGGTCGATCGACAGGAAGTCGGCGAAGGCGCAGGCGAAGATCAGCGGCGAAGCGATGTCGCCGCGTGTGTGGAGGGCGGGGCTGAACCGGTCGGCGCCGTCCAGCTCCGACAAAGTGGGCGCGCCGGCCGCGGCGCGGACGCGGTCGAAACCGGCGATGAGAGCCTCTTTGTCGGCATGGAAGCGCTTCAGATAGCCGAGCTCCGCCTTGCCGTAGGTGCCTCGGCCCGGACAGACGACCAGCACCGCTTCGCGCTCAACCACGCATTGTCTCCAGCGCGGCGGCGACGATCGAGTCGCGGCTCGGCAAGGTCACGGTCGCGGCCCGGCCGAGCGGGATGAAGCTGTCCTCGGCGCTGAGGCGCCGGACCGCCTTGCCGGGCGCGCGCTCGGCGAACAGCGCCATCAGCGCCTCGCTCTGCGAGCCGGTGCGGCGGCATTCGTCGACGATCAGGACTCGCTCGCAGCCGGCGACGGCCTCGATCAGGCCTTCCTCGTTGAGCGGCGCCAGCCAGCGCAGGTCGATCACCCGAAGCTTCATGCCGTGCCGCTCGCTCAATATCTTCTCGGCCTGGCGGGACAGGTAATAGCCGTTGGCATAGCTGATGATGGCGAGGTCGGTGCCGTCCCCGTGGATTCCGAGAGCGCCCAGCGGGATCGGCCTTCCCTCGCCCGGCGCGGCATAGGAAGCGGTCCATTCCCCATCGCCTTCCTCGTGGAGGTCGCGGGTCATGTAGAGGGCGATCGGCTCGACGAAGACCACCACCCGCCGTTCCTCGAGCGCGAGGCGGACGCATTCGCGAAGCATCTCCACGGCGTCGGCGCCGTTGCTCGGGCAGGCCAAGACGAGCCCGGGTATGTCGCGGAAGATGGCGAGGCTGTTGTCGTTGTGGAAATGGCCGCCGAAGCCCTTCTGGTAGCCCAGGCCGGCGATGCGCACGATCGTCGGGTTGGTATATTGGCCGCGGGAGAAGAAGCTCAAAGTCGCCGCCTCGCCGCGCAGCTGGTCCTCGGCATTGTGGACGTAGGCGAGGAACTGGATCTCGGGAATTGCGAGCAGATTGTTGTGGGCGGCGCCGATGGCGAGGCCCAGGATGCTCTGCTCGTCGAGCAGGGTGTCGACGACCCGGACCGCCCCGAACCTTTCCTGGAGCTTGGCGGTGACGTTGTAGACGCCGCCCTTTCGGCCGACGTCCTCGCCGCAGACGAAAGTATTGGGGAAAGCGAGCAGGATGTCGGCGAGCGCCCAGCTCAACAGGCGGGCCATGTGCTGGGGCTTGTCCATCATCGCGGAGTCGCGGGCGAACAGGGCCTCGCGCTGCTCCGGCGTCGGGGTGTTGGCGGCGATCCGCGCCGCCTTCGGCGGGACGATGCTCGCCATCACCTCGGCCGGCGTGGTGAGCTTGGGCCGGGCGATCGCTTCTCCGGCGATCCGCTCCAGCCGCGCCTCCGTCTCCTCATATATGTCGAGGGCTTGGCGGCCGGTGAGGATCCCCTCCTCGACCAGCAAGGCGGCGCTGTGGACGAGGGGGTCGCGGTCCTCGTCCGCCTCGATCAGGGCCTTGTCGAGATAGACGGCCTGAACGTCCGAGCCGGCATGGCCGTAGAGCCGGACGCAATCCATGTGGAGGAAGACCGGCCGCCGGCGCGTCCGGGCAATTCGGGCCGCCTCGGCCGCGCCGCGATAGGCGTCGACCATGTCGAAGCCGCTGCACCGCACATATTCCAGCGCCGGGCGGCCGCTGAAAGCCGCTTCGATCCAGCCGGGCGGGGTACGGGTCGAGATGCCGATGCCGTTATCCTCGCAGAGGAAGACGATCGGCATCGGGCTGCCCTGATAAGCCGCCCACTGGGCGCAGTTGATCGCCCCCTGGGCGGTCGAATGATTGGCCGAGGCGTCGCCGAAGCTGGCGAGGATCACGGCATCGTGCGGCATCGCCGTATCCTCCAGCTTCAGGGTGCGCGCGATGCCGAGGCTGAAGGCCGCGCCGACGGCCTTGGGCAGGTGGGAGGCGATGGTGCTGGTCTGCGGCGGGATGAAGAGCGGCTTCGAGCCGAGCACCTTGTGGCGGCCGCCGGAGATCGGATCCTCGGCCGAGGCGGCGAAGCTCAGCAGCATGTCCCAGCAGGGCGTCTGGCCCGGCAGCTTCGCCGCGCGGTGGATCTGGAACGCGGCGGAGCGGTAGTGGAGGAAGGCCATGTCCGTCAGGCGGAAGGCCTCGGCGACCGCGGCGTTGTTCTCGTGGCCGGAGCTGCCGATCGTGTAGAAACCCTCGCCGCGCGCCTGCAGCCGCCGCGACAGGCGGTCGAGCTGGCGGCTGGCGCATTGGCTGTGGAACAGCTCCACCAGGGTCTCCGGGGCGAGTCCGACGGCGGCGGGGCGCAGGCTGGAGGTGCGGCGCGGCAGGTTCCCGTCCCGGACCCGGGCGACGAATTTCAGATGTACGGCTTCGGCGGCATCCATCGGCTCGCCCCTATCGCCGCCGCCACGCGGCGTCGAGGGGCGCGGGCTTGACCTGACGTTCGCGTAAAGTAGGGAGGGCGAAACCCCTCGGGAGGAAGAGAATGACCAAGAGCGAAATGGCCGCCGCCCTCAACGCCAAGAGCGCGTGGCTCCCCGGCAAAAGGGTGAAGCTCGACTTCGGCGCCGAGGGCGTGGTCATGCTCGACGGCGCCGCCAGCCGGGTCACCGAGGAGGACGGCCCGGCCGACACGACGATCAAGGTCGCCTGGGACGACTGGCAGGCGATGAGCGACGGCAAATTGGACGGCATGACCGCCTTCATGCAGGGCAAGCTGCGAGTCGAGGGAGACATGTCCAACGCCATGCAGCTGCAGGGCGTCCTCGCCAAGCTCAGGAGCTGAACCTAGCCGCCCCGCCGCCTGTGCCGCTGGTGGCGGTGATGGAGGTAGCGGGCGCGGGCGTGGCGCCAGCGGCGCCAGGCGATCAGCGCGAAAGGCGGCAGCAGCAGCACCGCCACCGCCCCGCCGACGGCGACCGCCATGAACAATGTCCCGGAGTTCGTTTCCATCGCGCAACGAGCTTACGCCCTTTCGGCCGCGCCGTCACGCGCCGCGCCGCGGCTCAGGCCAGCGCGCGCTCGACGAGATCTTCCAGGTCGAGGCCGAGCCGGCGGACCTGAGCGACCACCGCCGGCCAGCGATGCTCGAGGAAGTCGTCGCGCTCGGCGCGGCGCAGCCGCTCGGCGGCGCCTTCGGCGACGAACATGCCGACGCCGCGCTTCACCACCACCAGCCCCTCGTCCTGGAAGGTCTGATAGGCCTTGGCGACGGTGAGCGGATTGGCGCCATGCTCGGCCGCGAGGCTTCGGACCGAGGGTAGCGGATCGCCGTCGCGCACGCGCCCCTCGAGGATCAGGGCGGCGATGCTGTCGCGCAGGCGCAGATATACGGGGCGGTCTTCGGGCACGCCGCTATAGTGTAGTAATACAGCGCAGCGGTCAAGCCCCGGTCCACTCCCGGACGACCTCGTCCATGACCGGCCGGACCCGCTCTTCGAGGTCCTGCGCCGGCGTGCCGAGGAAGACGAACCCGGCGATCCGCTCGCCCTCCTTGCCGCCGAGGCCCTTCAGCACCTCCGGCGAATAGGCCGCCCAACCGGTCACCCAGCCGCCGCAAAAGCCCGTCGCATGGGCGGCGAGGAGCAGGTTCAGGCAGGCGGCGCCGCAGGACAGCTCCTGCTCCCAGAGCGGGATCTTGGTGCCTTCGACCGGGCTCGACAGGATGACGACCAGCTCCGGCGCCTGGGTGGCGAAGCGGTCGACGGCTTCGAGCTCGAGCCGGCCGGGCGCCTCGTCCGGCTTGCCGGCGCGGTAGGCGCGTTCGAGGAGGTCGCGAAAAGCCGGGCGCGCATCGCGGCCGATATGGACGAATCGCCACGGCGCGAGCTTGCCATGGTCGGGCGTCCGCGCGGCGATGGCGAGCATGTCGGCGAGCTGCTCCGCATCGGGGCCCGGCGCGATCAGGTCGCGCGGCCGCCCGGAGCGGCGGGTGCGCAGCAAAGCGAGGGTGGAGGAGCGGTCGTTCAGCATGTCGGGCGCGCCGTACCAGCCGCCGGGCGATGCAACAATCCGACTTCACAAGGGCGTTTTGGCCGCTACGGTGCGCGCCCTGAACGAGGGCGGCCGGTCTGTTGCGAGCCCGCACCCAGGGAGAGTGAACCATGGTCAACGTCGGCCCGGAAACCACTACCGAGGGCGAACGGCCCGACGTCAGCCGAAGCGACGGAAACACCTGGTTCGAGCACCCCCGCCAGCTCAAGCGCCTGTTCACCACCGAGATGTGGGAGCGGTTCGGCTATTACGGCATGCGGGCGATCCTGACGCTCTATCTCGTCAATCACTTCCTGTTCAGCGACACCACCTCGACCGGCATCTACGGCGGCTTTACCGCGCTCGTTTACCTGACGCCGCTGATCGGCGGGCTGATCGCCGACCAGTATCTCGGTTCCAAACGCTCGGTGAAGTTCGGCGCGATCATGATGGCGCTCGGCTATCTCACTTTGTGCTTCGGCGGCGAGGCGGCCAAGCCGTTCGCAACGATCGACAGCCAGCGCTACGAAGTCACCGTCGAAGGCTCGGGCGACGCGCAGCAGCGTTCCATCGTGTCGAAGGGCGGCAAGCTGATCATCAAGGGCAACGAGGACAAATCGGTCTCCTTGATGACGGCCGACGGGCGCGAGGCGCGCCATCTCGCGCCCGAGGCTTTCAAGTCCGACGGCCAGCGCTCGCCGGTCTTCGTGCTGGTCCTGCTCCTCGGCCTGTCGCTGGTGACGATCGGCAACGGCTTCTTCAAGCCCAACATCTCAACGATCGTCGGGTCGCTCTACGACGAAGGCGACCGCCGGCGCGACGCCGGCTTCACCATCTTCTACATGGGCATCAACCTCGGCTCGCTGATCTCGCAATTCTTCTGTCCGCTGCTCGCGGTCGGGGTCGGATGGTGGGCGGGCTTCGGCCTGGCCGCGCTCGGCATGGCCTGCTCGTGGCTGCTGTTCCAGTTCGACGGCGGGCGGCTATCCGGCTATGGCGAGCGGCCGGCGGACGCCCGGTCCGATCGCGACTGGATGTTCTACGGGGGCGCCTTGCTCGCCGTGCCGCTCGTCATCTTCCTGTTCTGGAACCTGATGAACTATGTCGCGCCCCCGAAGGGTTCCGGCATCATCGGCTATGTCGAGTCGCTGCCGATCATGGGCAAGGCCCTGTTCGGCACCTTCCTGATCAGCGTCCCGGCCATCCTCGTCTGGTCCTGGCTGAAGGGCACCAAGGCCGAATTCCAGATGATGCTGGCGGCGATGGTGCTGATCGTCTTCAACGTCGTGTTCTGGACCCTGTTCGAGCAGGCGGGATCGTCGCTGACGCTGTTCGCCGAGCGCAACACGGTGCTCGAGATCGGCTGGACCGCGCCGCTCTTCGCGATGTTCCGCTCGACGCCGATCAGCTATTATCTCTTCTTCGCGGCCGTGTTCGGCGCCGTGGCCTGGCTCGCCTGGTGGTTCTTCGCCTGGGGCGAGGAAGCGAGGACCCGCCGGACCATGGCGATCGCCGCCGCCGTCGTCGCCTTGCTCGCTCTGGTCGGAATGCATTTCGCCCGGCTCGGCGGCTTCGGCAGCGAGCCGGTCTACGTCATGCCCGCGGGGCAGACCCAGATATTCAACGCGCTCTTCATCGTCATTCTCGCGCCGATCTTCAGCGTGATCTGGAACATGCTCGCCAAGCGCGGCCTCGAGCCGCCGATCCCGGTCAAGTTCGGCCTGGCGCTGATGGGCGTCGGCGCGGGCTTCCTTTTCCTCGTCTGGGGCGCGAGCTTCGCCGGCGCGAACTACCAGGTCGGGCTGGCCTGGCTCGCCGGCCTGTATCTGATCCACTCGGTGGCGGAGCTGTGCATCTCGCCGGTGGGCCTCAGCATGATCACCAAGCTGTCGATCGCCCGGATCGTGGGTATGATGATGGGCGTCTGGTTCCTGTCGATCTCGGTTGCTCAATATGTCGCGGGGGCGGTTGCACAGGTCGCGAGCGTCGAGACCGTCGGCGGTCAGGTCACCAACCTCAAGGTAAGCCTGGACACCTATCTCGGCGTCTTCACGACGATCGGCTGGATTTCCGTGGGGATCGGCGCATTCCTCCTGCTTCTCGCTTTCCCCCTCAAATATCTCATGCACGGAGTGAAATGATATGCGGCTGACGCTGCTAGTCCTGGCGATGGCCGTCGCCGGCTGCACCCAGGATCGGCCGCGTACCGCTTCCGCCTCGGCGGCCCCGCGCACCCCGCCCGTTACCTATTCGCGCGATCCCTATCCCTCCACCTACCGCGCCTATCCCGGCGTGCTGACCGCGATCACCGGGGCGACCGTCTATGACGGCGAGGGCGGGCGGATCGAGAACGGCACGGTGATCCTCGCCGACGGCACGGTCCAGGCGGTCGGCGGCGCGGACCTCGCCATCCCCGCCGGCGCCGCCCGGGTCGACGGGCGCGGCAAGTGGGTGACGCCCGGAATCATCGACATCCACTCCCACCTCGGCGATTATCCCTCGCCCGCGGTCGAGGCCCATTCCGACGGCAACGAGATTACCGGCCCGGTCCACCCCGACGTCTGGGCCGAGCACAGCGTCTGGCCGCAGGACCCCGGCTTCACCCGCGCGCTGGCGAATGGCGGAGTCACGACGCTGGAGATCCTGCCCGGCTCGGCGAACCTGTTCGGCGGCCGCTCGGTGGTGCTGAAGAACGTGCCGGCCCGCACGGTGCAGGGCATGAAGTTCCCCGGCGCGCCCTACGGCCTCAAGATGGCGTGCGGCGAGAATCCCAAGCGGGTCTACGGCAGCCGCAACCAGTCGCCCTCCACCCGCATGGGCAATATCGCCGTCGACCGCGCCACCTGGGCGCGCGCGGCGGAGTATAAGAGGCGCTGGGACAAATATGAGCGCGACGGCGGCGACATGCCGTCGCGCGACATCGGCATGGATACGTTGCGCGGCGTCCTGGCCGGCGAGATCCTGGTCCAGAACCACTGCTACCGGGCCGACGAAATGGCCATCGTCATGGATATGGCCAAGGAGTTCGGCTACCAGGTCGCCGCCTTCCACCACGCCGTCGAAGCCTACAAGATCGCCGACCTTTTGAAGGCGAACGGCGTCTGCGCGGCGATGTGGGCCGATTGGTGGGGCTTCAAGATGGAAGCCTATGACGCGATCGACGAGAACATCCCGCTGGTCCACAATGCCGGCGCCTGCGCCATCGTCCATTCCGACGACCCGAACGGCATCCAGCGCCTCTACCAGGAGGCGGGCAAGGCGCAGGCGGCGGGCCGGCGAATGGGCATCAACATACCCGACGAAGTGGTGTGGACCTGGCTCAGCTGGAATCCGGCCAAGGCGCTCGGCATCGGCGACAGGACGGGGAGCCTGCGGCCGGGCAAGATGGCCGATGTCGTGCTTTGGAACGGCCATCCCTTGAGCGTCTACACGCGGCCCGAGCGGGTCTGGATCGACGGGGCGCTGATGTACGACGCCAACGATCCGAAGCGGCGGCCCGTCACCGATTTCGAGCTCGGCCAGCCCGGCGAAGGGGATGTGAAGTGAAGCTGATCCGAGGTCTGGGAACGAGTCTTGTGCTCGCTCTGGCGCTGCTCGGGGCGGCCCCCGCCTCGGCGCAGACCATCGCCATCACCGGCGGGCGGGTCGCGCTCGGCGACGGGTCCGAGCCGATCGACGGCGGCACGGTCGTCATCCGCGACGGGCGCATCGTCGCCGCCGGCCGCGGAATCGCCGTGCCCGCCGGGGCGCAGGTGGTGGACGCGACCGGAAAATGGGTGACGCCGGGCATCGTCGCCGGCTTCTCGCGCATCGGC
>DASWRU010000052.1:0-16872 GCA_036403015.1 Allosphingosinicella sp. | reverse complement strand
CAGGGCCGCGCGCTCGTGATGGTGGTGGGGCCCGGCAACAAGGCGGTGCAGCGCGTCGTCACCGCCGGCGGCACGGTCGGCGCCGACTGGATCGTCACCGCCGGCCTCAACGCCGGCGACCGGGTGATCGTCGAGGGGCTGGGCAAGATCAAGCCGGGGCAGGCGGTGAAGCCGGTCCCGGCCGGATCGGCGCCGGCGCGACGCGCCGCAGGCGCGGGCGCGGGCGGCGCAAGCGGAGGCGCGGGAAGCGGCGGCGGGGCCGGCGGGCCGGGTCACTGATCGGCCGATGATCTCGCGCATCTTCATCGATCGCCCGATCTTCGCCTGGGTGATCGCGATCGTCATCATGCTGGGCGGGATCGGCGGCATCCTGTCGCTCCCCGTCGAGCAATATCCCGACATCGCGCCGCCGTCGGTCAACATCCGCGCCAATTATCCCGGCGCCTCGGCCGAGACGGTGGAAAACAGCGTCACGCAGGCGATCGAGCAGCAGCTGACCGGGATCAGCGGCCTCCTCTACTTCAGCGCCAACTCCAACGCTTCGGGCGGCGTCGGCATCACCGCGACTTTCGACAAGAGCGTCGATCCGGACATCGCCCAGGTCCAGGTCCAGAACAAGGTCCAGCAGGCGCTGCCGCGCCTCCCCCAGCAGGTGCAGCAGCAGGGCCTCGTCGTCACCAAGTCCAACCAGGACTTCCTGATGGTCGTCTCGGTCTACGACGAGAGCGACAGCATGACCGGCGCCGATGTCTCGGATTACCTGGTCTCCAACCTCCAGGACCCGCTCGGCCGAGTACCCGGCGTCGGCGACGTCAACGTCTTCGGCTCGCAATATGCGATGCGAATCTGGCTCGATCCCTACAAGCTCTCCAGCTTCGCTTTGATCCCGCGCGACGTCATCCAGGCGGTCCAGGCGCAGAATACCCAGGTCGCGGCCGGCCAGATCGGCGGCCAGCCCGCGCCGCCCGAGCAGATGCTCAACGCCACCGTCACCGCCCGCTCCCGCCTCACCAGCCCGGAGCAGTTCCGAGCGATCATCCTCAAGACCCAGCCGGACGGCTCCAGGGTGCTGCTCCAGGACGTCGCCAGGGTTGAGCTCGGCAGCGAGAATTACGGCGCGATGACCCGCCTCAACGGCCATCCCGGCGCCGGCATCGCCATCCAGCTCGCCCCCGGCGCCGACGCGCTCAAGACCGCCAGCCTCGTCCGCCAGGAGGTGGAGCGGCGCGCCCAATCCTTCCCCGCCGGCTTCCGCTTCGCCTATCCCAACGATTCCACCCTGTTCATCAAGCTGTCGGTGCGCGAGGTGATCAAGACGCTCATCGAGGCGATCCTGCTCGTCGTCCTCGTCATGTTCGTCTTCCTGCAGAGCTGGCGCGCCACCCTCGTCCCCGCCATCGCCGTCCCGGTCGTGCTGCTCGGCACGTTCGGGGTGCTCGCCGTCTTCGGCTTCTCGATCAACACTTTGACCCTGTTCGGGCTGGTCCTGTCGATCGGCCTGCTCGTCGACGACGCCATCGTCGTCGTCGAGAATGTCGAACGGGTGATGGCGGAGGAGGGGCTCAGCCCCCACGACGCCACCGTCAAGTCGATGGGCGAGATCAACATGGCGCTGATCGCCATCGCCCTCGTCCTCTCCGCCGTGTTTCTGCCCATGGCCTTTTTCGGCGGCTCGGTCGGAGTCATCTACCGGCAATTCTCGATCACCATCGTCTCCTCGATGATCCTGTCGGTGATCGTCGCCCTCGTCCTCTCCCCCGCGCTGACCGCGACCCTGCTGAAGCCGCCCAGGTCGGAGCAGGAGAAAGCCGAGGGAGAGGGGACCTTCGCCGGCTATGCCCACCGCCTCGGCGACCGCTTCAATGCCTGGTTCGAGCGCTCGCGCGAGCGCTACCGGCGCGGCGTCGAGTGGACGGTCGCCCGGGGCCGGCCGATGATGCTCGTCTATGTCGTGCTGGCGGCTTTGCTCGTCTTCGTCTTCTACCGCCTGCCGACCAGCTTCCTGCCCAGCGAGGACCAGGGCTTCGCCCAGCTCCAGATCACTCTGCCCCCCGGCGCCACCCAGCAGCGTACGCTGGAAGCCGCCAAGGCGGTCGAGCGCTACTTCATGGGGCGCGAGAAGAAGAATATCGGCGCCATCTTCACCGTCGTCGGCGGCAACCAGGCGGGCTCCGGCCAGAATGCCGGCCGCGGCTTCCTGTCGCTGGCGCCCTGGAACCAGAGGAAGGGGACCGAGAACAGCGCCCAAGGCATCACCCAGCGCGCCACCCGCACCCTCGGCGGACAGCTGCGCGACGTCCAGTTCTTCGCCCTCAATCCGCCGCCGGTGCGGGGCCTCGGCCAGTCGAGCGGCTTCACCATGGAGCTTTTGAACACCGCCGGCCTCAGCCGCGAGGATTTCAAGGCCGCGCGCGACCGCATCTTCGCCGCCGCCAACGCCGATCCGGCGCTCGCCTCGGTCCGCCTCAGCAGCCTGGAGGACAATCCCACCCTCGAGGTGAACGAGGACCAGGCCAAGATCGGCGCGCTCGGCCTCTCCCAGGCCGACGTGGACTCCACGCTGGCCGCGGCCTGGGGCGGCAATTACGTCAACGACTTCATCGACCGCGGCCGAGTCAAGCGCGTCTATGTCCAGGGTGACGCGCCCTATCGCAGCCGCCCGGAGGATCTGGGCAGCTGGTACGTCCGCTCGACCAATGGCGAGATGGCGCCCTTCTCCGCCTTCGCGACCACCAGCTGGGGTCAGGCGCCCTCGACTCTGGCCCGCTTCAACGGCGTTCCCGCCTACGAATTCCAGGGCCAGGCGGCGGAAGGGCACAGCTCCGGCGAGGCCATGGACCGAATCGCGGCGCTGGCCGGGCAGGAGCAGGGCGTCGCGGTCGACTGGAGCGGCCTCTCCTATCAGGAGCGCCTCTCCGGCGGCCAGGCGCCGATCCTCTATGCCTTGTCGCTGCTCGTCGTCTTCCTCTGCCTCGCCGCCCTCTACGAAAGCTGGTCGATCCCGATCTCGGTGCTGCTCGTCATCCCGCTCGGCCTGCTCGGCGCCGCGCTCGCCGTGGCGTTGCGCGGCCTCTCCAACGACGTCTATTTCCAGGTCGGCCTGCTCACCACCATGGGCCTCTCGGCCAAGAACGCCATCCTCATCGTCGAGTTCGCCGAGCTTGCCGAGAAGCGCGGCCGAAGCGCGTTCGACGCCGCGATTGAGGCGGCGCGCCTGCGCCTGCGCCCGATCCTGATGACCAGCCTCGCCTTCATCTTCGGAGTCCTGCCCCTCGCCGTCTCGACCGGCGCCGGCGCCAAGAGCCGGGTGGCCATCGGCACGGCGGTGATGGGGGGGATGATCGCCGCCACCGTGCTCGCCATCTTCTACGTGCCGCTCTTCTTCGTCATCGTCCGCCGCCTGTTCCGCGGCCGCGCGAAGACCGTCGTCGCGACCACCCGGCGCGAGGCGCCCGCCCTATGACCCGCCGCATCCTCACGCTGCTCCTCGCCGCCTCGCTCGTCGGCTGCACCAGCCTCGAGCCCAAATATGTCCAGCCCGAGCCGCCGGTGCCGCCGAGCTGGCCGATCGGCGACGCCTATCTGCGCCAGAGCGAGGCCGAGCTCCCCAGCGTCAGCTACCGCGACATCTTCCGCGACCCGAAGCTGAGGGCGCTGATCGGCCAGGCCCTGCTCAACAACCGCGACCTCAGGATCGCGACCGCCAACATCGCCTCGGCCCGCGCCCAATATCGGGTCCAGCGCGCCCAGCAGCTGCCGCAGGTCGATGCCGGTGCCGGCGCCAATGTCAGCGGCGGCGGGGGCGGGCAGGGGACCAGCACCCGCTTTAACGTCGATGTCGGCGTGAGCCGCTTCGAGCTCGACCTGTTCGGCCGCCTGCGCAGCCTCAGCAACTCGGCGCTCAACCAATATTTCGCCACCGAAGCCGCCGCGCGCGCCGCCCGCCTGTCGCTGACCGGAGAGATCGCCACCGCCTATTTCACCCTCGCCGCCGACCGCACCTTGCTCGCCATCGCCCGCGCCACCGAAGCGAACGCGGCGCGCTCGGTCCAGCTGACCGGCGCCCGTCTCCAGGGCGGCATTGCCTCGCGCATCGATCTTCGCCAGGCCCAGACCATCCTCGAGCAAGCGCGGAGCGATGTCGCCGGCCAGACCAGCGCCGTCGCTCAGGACCGCAACGCGCTGCAACTGCTCGTCGGCGCGCCGATCGACGATGCCGATCTGCCGCCCTCGATCGAGGCGGTGGACGGCCTCGTCGCCGAGCTTCCCGCCGGCCTCGATTCCCGAATCCTGCTGCGCCGCCCCGACGTCGTCGAGGCCGAGTTCCAGCTGCGCGCGGCCAATGCCCGGATCGGCGCCGCCCGCGCCGCCTTCTTCCCGACGATCAGCCTCACCGGCCTGCTCGGCCTCGCCTCGGGCGGCCTGATCTCGCTCTTCTCCGGCGGCGCGTTCAACTTCAACGCCGGCGCCAGCGCCTCGCTGCCGATCTTCGATGCGGGCGCCAACAAGGGCAATCTCGAATATTCCCGAGCCCAGCGCGAGCTGTTCCTCGCCCGCTACGAGCAGACCATCCAGACCGCCTTCCGCGAAGTCTCCGACGCGCTCGCCCGCCGCGGCACGATCGAGGCGGAGGTCGCCGCCCAGACCCGCCTCGTCGCCGACGCGCAGGACAATTACGCCCTCACCGAAGCCCGCTTCCGCGCCGGCATCGACAATTTCCTCGCCACCCTCATCGCCCAGCGCACGCTCTATTCGGCCCGGCAGTCGCTCGCCCGCACCCGTCTCGAACGCGCCACCAACCTCGCCGACCTCTACCGCACCCTCGGCGGCGACGCGCTCATCGGCACCGGCAGCTTCGCTAAGCCGCAGGCCCGCTGAACCTCAGGGTCCCGTCCTCCACCCGCCCGAGCTTCAGCGCCAGCGTGTCGAGCGCGTAATTCTGGTTGAGGCGCCAAGGCTTGCGGTCGCCCTGCTTCGGCAGAGTGTCGAGCGCCCGCCGCACATAGCCCGACGTGAAGTCGAGGAACGGCACCGGCTTCACGTCCGGTCCCGCCACCGGGGTCGCCGCGCCATAGCCCTTGCGGTCCATATGGTTGATCAGCCGGCAGACGTAATCCGCGGCAAGGTCCGCCTTCAGCGTCCACGACGCGTTGGTGTAGCCGAAGATGAAGGCGAGGTTGGGGATGCCGCCGAACATGATCGCCTTGTAGGTGAGCGTTTTTGCGAGATCCTGCCGATTTCCGTCGACGAACAGCTCGACCCCGCCCATCAGGCTCACCTTGAGCCCGGTCGCCGCGACGATCACGTCCGCCGCCAGTTCCTTGCCGGACTTGAGCCGGATCCCGCCCGGGAGGAACCGCTCGATCTCCCCAGTCTCCACCGCCACGCTGCCCGCCCGGATCGCCGCGAACAGGTCGCCGTCGGGCACCAGGCACACCCTCTGGTCCCAGGGGTTGTAGCGCGGCGTGAAGTGCGTTCCGACGTCGTAATCCGGCCCGAGCTCGTCCCTTATCAGCGCGATGATCTTCTCCTTCACCTTCGCCGGCCGCCGCCGCGCGAGCTTGAAGAAGACCATGGTCAGGGCGACGTTCTTGAGCCGGGTCAGCCGGTAGGCGAGCGTCGCCGGAAGCCAGCGCTTCAGCCGCTCCGCGATCCCGTCCACCGACGGCCTCGACACCACATAGGTGGGCGAGCGCTGCAGCATCGTCACCCGCGCCGCTTGCTTCGCCATCTCCGGCACCAGGGTCACCGCCGTCGCCCCGCTGCCGATCACCACCACCTTCTTGCCGGCATAATCGAGCCCCTCCGGCCAGAATTGCGGATGGACGATGGGCCCGGCGAAATCCTCCTCGTTCGGGAAAGGCGGCCGGTGCCCCTCGGCATAATCGTAATAGCCGCTGCCCATCACCAGCCAGCGCGCCGTGAAGCTCAGCGCCTCCCCCTCATGCTCCGCCTCGACCGTCCACCGCCCCGCCTCGGACGACCAGCAGGCCCGCCTCACCTTGTGGCCGAAGCGGGTATTCGGCGTGACCCCGTGCTCCGCCGCCGTCGCCTCGATATAGGCGCGGATCGCCGGCCCGTCGGCGATCGCCCTGGCGTCCCGCCACGGCCGGAAGATGTAGCCCAACGTATACATGTCGCTGTCGGAGCGGATGCCGGGATAGCGGAACAGGTCCCACGTCCCGCCGATCGCGTGGCGCGCCTCGAGGATCGCATAGCTTTTCCCCGGGCATTTCATCGCCAGGTGGCACGCCGTCCCGACGCCGGACAGGCCCGCTCCCACGATCACCACGTCGAAATCCCCGCCCATGGGGCCCAAGTCGGCGGCGGATGCGCCGCTTGTCAATCCGCCACGCCCCCGTCATTGCGAGGAGGCCGCAAGGACGAGTGAAATGGGGAGACGCGCCATCGCCGCCGAGGACGCCAGGTCGAACCTGATGTGGGGCGGCCGCTTCAAGGGCGGCCCCTCAGCCCTGATGCGCGAGATCAACGCCTCGATCGGCTTCGACAAGCGGCTGTGGCGCGAGGACATCAAGGCCAGCCTCGCCCATGTCGTCATGCTCGAGGCGCAGGGCATTATCGACGAGGATTCCGCCAGCGCCATCGCCGAGGGCCTGGAACGGATCGAGGACGAATATGCGCTGAAGGGCGTCAGGGAGGACCCCGCCCTCGAGGACATCCACATGCACGTCGAGGCCCGCCTCGCGGAGCTGATCGGCGAGGCGGCCGGCCGACTCCACACCGCCCGCTCGCGCAACGACCAGGTCGCCACCGATTTCCGCCTCTGGGTCCGCGCCGCCATCGACGAGGCCGATTCCGCCCTCGCCGCCTTCCAGCGAGTCCTCGTCGCCCGCGCCGAGGAGCATGCCGACGCCGTCATGCCCGGCTTCACCCACCTCCAGGCCGCCCAGCCGGTGACCCTCGGCCACCATCTGATGGCCTATTACGAGATGCTTCGCCGCGACCGCTCGCGCTTCGCCGACGCCCGCGCCCGCCTCAACGAAAGCCCGCTCGGCGCCGCCGCTTTGGCCGGCACCGGCTTCCCCATCGACCGCGAGGCCACGGCCGCGGCCTTGGGCTTCGACGCCCCCATGGCCAATTCGCTCGACGCCGTCTCCGACCGCGACTTCGCCCTGGACTATCTCGCCGCCGCCGCCTTCTGCGCCCTCCATCTCTCCCGCCTCGCCGAGGAGCTGATCGTCTGGGCGAGCCAGCCCTTCGGCTTCGTCACCCTCCCCGACGATTTCTCGACCGGCTCCTCGATCATGCCGCAGAAGCGCAACCCGGACGCGGCCGAGCTGGTCCGCGGCCATTCCGGCCGCATCGCCGGCGCGCTCGTCTCGCTGGTGATGACGATGAAGGGCCTGCCGCTCGCCTACGCCAAGGACATGCAGGACGACAAGCCGCCGGTCTTCGAGGCGCACGATCTGCTCATGCTCTCGCTCCAGGCGCTCGCCGGCATGGTCGAGTCGACCCGCTTCGAGACCGAGCGGATGCGCGCCGCCGCCGATACCGGCTTCGCCACCGCCACCGATCTCGCCGACTGGCTGGTGCGCTACGCCGGCCTGCCCTTCCGCGAAGCCCACCACGTCACCGGCCGCGCCGTCGCCGCCGCCGAGGAGCAAGGCTGCGGCCTGGCCGACCTCGACCTCGCCACCCTCCGCGCCCTCGACCCCCGCATCGACGACCGCGTCTACGAAATACTGACCGTCGAAGCCTCGGTAAACAGCCGCACCAGCTACGGCGGCACCGCCCCCGCCCGAGTCCGCGACCAGATCAAGCGCGCGAAGAAGGCGCTGGGAGCCTGAGCCCCCCTTTCCCCTCACTTTCCCCTCTCCCCCAGGGAGAGGGGAGGAGCGGCGCGCGAAGAAGGCGCTGAACGGCTAACATGTCCGTCACCCCAGCGAAGGCTGGGGTCCATGCCGACCTTCCATGCGGCGCATTCGTCATGATAGGCCCAGCCGCCTCTCATCGGCCGAGCAGGACTCCCACTCAGCATGGATGCCAGCCTGCGCTGGCATGACGTTTATGGCCGCAACCCGCGCCGAGCCGCGATCCGCAGCCGCAGAGCGTTGAGCCGGATGAAGCCCGCCGCGTCGCGCTGGTCGTAGCCGCCCGAGCCTTCCTCGAACGTCACCAGCTCCTGGTCGTAGAGCGATTGCGGGCTCTCCCGCCCGATCACGATCGCCTGCCCCTTGTAGAGCTTGACCCGCACCGTCCCCGCCACATGCGCCTGGCTCGCGTCGATCGCCGCCTGCAGCATCTCGCGCTCCGGCGAGAACCAGAAGCCGTTGTAGATGAGCTCGGCGTAGCGCGGCATCAGCTCGTCCTTGAGGTGGGCGGCGCCGCGGTCCAGCGTGATCGACTCGATGCCGCGATGGGCGGCGAGCAGGATCGTCCCGCCCGGAGTCTCGTAGACCCCGCGCGACTTCATCCCCACGAAGCGGTTCTCGACCAGGTCGAGCCGCCCGATGCCGTTGTCCCGCCCCAGATCGTTGAGCCGCGCGAGCAGCGTCGCGGGCGACAGCGCCTCGCCGTCGATCGACACGGGATCGCCCCGCTCGAACCCGATCGCGATGATGGTTGCCTTGTCCGGCGCCTCCTCGGGCGAGAGGGTGCGCTGGTGGACATATTCGGGCGGCTCGACCGCCGGGTCCTCGAGTATCTTCCCCTCGGACGAGGAGTGGAGGAGGTTCGCGTCGATCGAGAAGGGCGCCTCGCCTCTCTTGTCCTTCGAGATCGGGATCTGGTGCGCCTCGGCGAAGGCGATGAGCTGCTCTCGGCTGGCGAAGTCCCACTCCCGCCAGGGCGCCACCACCCGGATATCCGGCTCGAGCGCATAATAACCGAGCTCGAAGCGGACCTGGTCGTTGCCCTTGCCGGTCGCGCCGTGGCAGACCGAGTCCGCGCCCACCTCCCGGGCGATCTCGATCTGCCGTTTCGCGATCAGCGGCCGGGCGATCGACGTGCCGAGCAGGTACTGCCCCTCGTAGAGCGTGTTGGCCCGGAACATCGGGAAGACGTAGTCGCGGACGAACTCCTCCCTCAGATCCTCGATGAAGATGTTCTCCGGCCGGACTCCGAGCAGCTCCGCCTTGCGCCGCGCCGGCTCCACCTCCTCGCCCTGGCCGAGGTCCGCGGTGAAGGTGACCACCTCCGCGCGATATTCGCTCGCCAGCCATTTGAGGATGATCGAGGTGTCGAGCCCGCCGGAATAAGCGAGCACCACTTTCTTGGGAGGGGGCAGGGTCATTCTCTTCATTCTCCGTCACCCCGGCGAAAGCCGGGGTCCATGCTTCACGTCTGCATCTCGGCGAGCTTGCGCAGCGCATCGGCGAGCCGCTCCGTCTCCCGGCCGTCCTTGCAGGCGACGAACAAGGTGTCGTCGCCGCAGATCGTCCCGGCCACCTCCGGGAGCCGCGCCTGGTCGAGCGCGAGGCCGACGAGATGGGCGGAGCCCGGCGGGGTGCGCATCACGATGAGGTTGCCGGCCGGCTCGATCGCGAGGACCCATTCCGCCAGGATCCGCCCGAGCCGCGCCGCCGCCCAGTCGCTGTCGCCTATCTCCTCGGGCAGCCTGTAGCGCAGCGAGCCACCCTTCTTCACCTTGACCGCGCCCAATTGGTCGAGGTCGCGCGATATCGTCGCCTGGGTGACGTCGAAGCCGGCCCGCGACAGCCGCTCGGTCACCTCCTCCTGGCTCGCGATCGTCTCGTCGCGCAGCAGCTCCGCGATCACCCGCTGCCGCCGGTTCCGAGCCGCGGTCACTCTGTTCCTCCCCATCTCCGATGGGGAGGGGGACCGCCAATTTTGGCGGTGGAGGGGTCCCTGGCGCAGGCCTCGGCGGATCGGGTGCCGGAACCGCGAAAACCTCGCCAGCCACCCCTCCACCACCCTTCGGGTGGTCCCCCTCCCCAGCTGCTGCTGGGGAGGAACTCGCGGGCGCCCCTCACGCCCTCACCCCCATCAGCCACGCCAGCGCCCCCCTTGCCGTGTGCATGCGGTTCTCGGCCTGGCGCCAGACGGCGCTCTTCGGCCCCTCCATCACCGCGTCGGTCACCTCCTCGCCGCGGCGGGCGGGGAGGCAGTGGAGGAAATAGGCGTCGGGGCAGCGCCGCATCAGCGCCTCGTCGACCCGATACGGCGCGAGCGCCGCCCTCCGCGCCTCGGCCTCGTCGTCCTGGCCCATCGACACCCAGACGTCGGTATAGACGATCTGCGCCCCCGCCACCGCTTCCGCCGGGTCGGCCACCTGCCGCACCCCCTCGATCCCGCCCCGAAGCGCATAGCCGTCCGGGCTGGCGAGGACGAGCGCCGCGCCGGCGAGCGCGCAGGCCTCGGCGAGCGAGCGGGCGACATTGTTGTCGCCGTCGCCGACATAGGCGATCCGCGCCCCTTCCAGCGTGCCGAGCAGCTGCTTGACCGTCAGCAGATCGGCCAGCGCCTGCAGCGGGTGGGCGCGGTCGGACAGCAGGTTGAGCACCGGCCTGGGCGACACCGCCGCCATCCGTTCCAGATCGCCATGGTCCATCACCCGCGCCGCGACCACCGCGTGGAAGCAGGCGAGGGTGCGGACCACGTCCTCGGCGCTTTCCCGCGTGCCGAGCCCGACTTCCTCCTTTTGGATGTACACCGGGTGGCCGCCCAGCTGGACGACCGCCATCTCCATCGAGCTTCGGGTCCGCGCCGACGGCTTCTGGAAGACCAAAGCGATCCCCTTGCCCGCCAGCGGCCGGCCGAGGTCCGGCGCCTCGGACAAGGCCAGGATCTCCGCCAGCCCCTCGCGCCCGAGGCCGGCGATATCGAGGAGGTGCCGAGTCACCAGCTCTTCTCCCGCCGGACCATCGTGCCGATGCCTTCGTCGGTCAGCAGCTCGATGAGGAGCGCGTGGGGCACCCGCCCGTCGATGATGTGCGCCGTCCCGACCCCGCCGTCGACCGCCTCGGCGCAGGCCCTGAGCTTGGGGATCATGCCGGCGAAGACGCCGTCGCTGCCGATCCGCTCGAACACTTCGGCCGAGGTGAGGCGGGGGACGAGGCTGGTCTCGTCGGCGACGTCCTCCAGCAGCCCCGGCGCCGCGGTCAGGTAGACGATCTTCTCGGCCCCCATCGCGACGGCGATGGCTCGGGCCGCCTCGTCGGCATTGATGTTGTAGGGCTGGCCGGTTTCGTCCGCCCCGACCGTCGAGACGACCGGCGACAGGCCCTCGTCGAGCAGGCGGTGGAGCACCGAGGCGCGGACGTGGCTCACGTCGCCGACGAAGCCCAAAGCCGATTCGCGCGGCGTCACCGTCAGCAGCCCGCCATCCTCGCCCGAGACGCCGACCGCGACCGGATCGTCCAGCGCCTCGCGGTTGATCGTTCCGACGAGGTCGCGGTTGATCTTGCCGACCAGCACCATGCGCACGACCTCCAGCGTCTCCGCGTTGGTGACTCGAAGGCCGTCCTTGAACTCCGGCACCATGTCGAGCCGGCGCATCATGTCGTCGACCTGCGGCCCGCCGCCATGGACGAGCACCACCCGCATTCCCACCGAGCGCAGCAGCAGCACGTCCTGCGCCAGCGCCTGATCGAGCTCCGCGTCCAGCGCCGCCCCGCCCAATTTCACCACCACCGACCGCCCTGCGAAACGGCGGATGTAGGGCAGCGCCTGGACGAGGACCGTGGCCGTCTGCGCGGCGTCGATCATGACTGCACCGGTGGCTGAGAGCGATACGTCACCCCAGCGAAGGCTGGGGTCCACGCCGACTCCGGGCCGGTCGCCGGCTCGGCATGGGCCCCAGCCTCCGCTGGGGCGACGGGAGCAGGGCACGGGCCGAAAGGATCCTCCGCAAGGATCAGCGCCAGACACGTCACCCCAGCGAAGGCTGGGGTCCACGCCGACTCCGGGCCGGTCGCTGCTTCGGCATGGGCCCCAGCCTGCGCTGGGGCGACGGGAGCGGAACGGGTCATGACGTCCTCGAATTCTCTTTGATGTAGCCCGGGCCGAGATCGATGCCGATCACCTGCGCCGAGCCGGTGCCGAGCCCGAGCGCGACCTCGATGTCGAGCCTCTCCCCCTTCATGTGCGCCGCCACCGCGCCGGCATCATGCTCCGCGTTGGTGCCGCCGCGCGAGACGACGATGCCGCCATAAGCCACCGAGCTCTTCTCCGCCTCGAAGGCGATACCGGCCGATCCCGCCGCGCCGAGCAGGCGCCCCCAATAAGGATCGCCGCCGTACCAGGAGCATTTGACCAGATTGTTCTCGGCGATGCCCTTCGCCGCCGCCCGAGCCTCGGCGTCGGAGGCGGCGCCGGTGACTCGAAGCATCACCATCTTGGTCATGCCCTCCGCGTCGCGCGCCATCTGGCAGGTGAGGTCCTCGCACAGCTTGTGCACCGCGTCGGCGAATTCCTTCATGTCCGCCCGCCCGCGGCGCCCGCTCGCCAGCAGGATCGCGGTGTCGTTGGTCGAGGTGGCGCCGTCGACGTTCAGGGTGTTGAACGTGCGGTCGGCGGCGTCGGCGAGGATCGCCTGCAGCGAGTCCCGCTCCACCTCGGCGTCGGTGGTGAGGAAGGCGAGCATGGTCGCCATGTTCGGAGCGATCATCCCGCAGCCCTTGGCCATTCCGCCCAATGTGAAGGTCGAGCCGTAAACCACGGATTCCTTTGACTTGTGGTCGGTGGTGAGGATGGCGCGGGCGGCGTCTCCGGCGCCGTCGCGGGAGAGCTTGCGGGCCAGTTTCGGCGTTGCGTCCAGGATCTTCTCGATGGGGAGCGGCGTGCCGATCACCCCGGTCGAGCAGACCAGCACGTTCTCCTCGGCGATGCCGAGCGCCCCGGCCGCCGCGACCCCCATCGCCTCGGCGTCGGCGAGCCCGACCTTGCCGGTGCCGGCATTGGCGTTGCCGGAATTGACCACGATCGCCGCCGCTCGGCCGCCATTCCCGGCGAGCCGCTGCCGGTCGAGCAGGACCGGCGGCGCGGCGAACTTGTTCTGGGTGAAGACGGCGGCGGCGGTCGCCGGCTTGCCGTCGTCGGTCGCCAGCAGCGCCAGGTCGAAGCGGCGGCGCTTGACCCCGGCATGGCAGCCCGCGGCCACGAACCCTTCGGCGGCGGTGACGCTCACGGCCACACTCCCACGTTCGGCAGGCCCGCCGCCTCGTCGAGGCCGAGCATCAGATTGGCGCACTGGATCATCTGTCCGGCGGCTCCTTTCACGAGATTGTCGAGCGCCGCGATGGCGAGCACCCGGCCGGTGCGTTCGTCGTAGCGGGCGGTGAGGTGGACGGCGTTGGAGCCCGTCGTCCATTTGGTCGAGGGCGGCCGCTCCGAGACATGGACGAACGGCTCGCCTTCATAGGCCTCGCGCAGTGTTTCCAGCGGGTTACATGGTCCCTTGGCGACGCCGTAGCAGGTGGCGAGGATGCCCCGGTTGATCGGCGCGAGGTGCGGCGTGAACAGGATCCGGCCGCCCAGCTCCATCTCCATCTCCGCGGTATGGCGGTGGGAGAGGAGGCCGTAGGCGGTGAGATTCTCGTCCACACTGTTGAAGTGCGTCTCGTCCTTCAGCCCCTTGCCGGCGCCGCTCACGCCCGACGCCGCGTCGACCACGACGCTGCCCGGCTCGATCAGCGCCATCAGCGGCCTCAGCGCCAGGATCGCCGAGGTGGGGTAGCAGCCGGCCGCCGCCACCGCCGCCGCGCCGCGTATCGCCTCGCGGTGAAGCTCCGGTATGCCGTAGACGAACCGGCCGAGCAGGGCCGGCGCCTTGTGCGGCTCGCCGTACCAGCGGGCATAATCGTCCGGGTCGGAAAGCCGGAAGTCGGCGCCGAGATCGACGAACCGCGCCCCGGAGGCGAGGATTTCCGCCGCAATCTCCTGCGATTTGCCGTGCGGGAGCGCCGCGAACACGATTTCGACGCCTTCGAGCAGGTCCGGCGCGTAACGGACCAGCTTTCGGCCGGGATAAGCGATTGCGAGGTGCGGATGCACCGCCTCAAGCGCCGCCCCGGCCTGGCTGTCGCCGCACAGGAGGACCGCCTCGATCTCGGGATGCCCGGCGAGGAGGCGGAGCAGCTCGGCCCCCACGAAACCGGAGGCGCCCAGGATGGCGGCGCGAATCATGTTCACCGCATGCAGAAAACTGCATAACTATGCAATAACCTGTGGTGCTCGACATCGCCAGCGCGACGGTGCCGCAGGACGTGTGCGGCGGGTAAGGTCTGGTCCTCCCCATCGCCTTGGGCGATAGGGGCGATTCGAGGGGGGAAGAGATGGCCAGTCATTCGATCGTCGGGGAGCGGGCGCCGATCTTCTGGGGAGCGTGCATCGCCATTTCGGCGGGGGTGCTGCTGCATCTGCCGATGCTGGCCATGGCGCACCGCATGCACAACCGCCTCGTCGGCATGCCGATGGAGCCGAAGATGTGGGGGGGGATGGTGCTGATCGTCCTCGGCGTCCCCGCCGCCATCTACGGCGCGCTGCCCAGGCAGCGGGCGAGGCACGGCGCCCATGCCGGCACCAGCTACGAAGCGCCGGACACCACCCCGCTCGGTCGCTGGCACGCCGGCGTCCTCCTGGTCCTCATCATCGGCCTCGTCATCGACGTGATGAAGCCGGCGACGCTTGGCTTCGTCCTGCCCGGGATGAGCGCCGAATACGGCATTTCTAAAGCGACCGTGGCCTGGTTCCCGTTCACTGCGTTGGTGGGGACGACGATCGGCTCGTTCGTCTGGGGGTGGATCGCCGACGTCTACGGGCGGCGGGTCTCGATCCTGCTTTCGACCATTCTGTTCGTCTCGACCTCGATCTGCGGAGCGATGCCGCTTTTCCAGCTCAACCTCTTCATGTGCTTCCTGATGGGCAGCTCGGCCGGCGGGATGCTGCCGGTGGTCTACACCTTGCTCGCCGAGATCATGCCGCCCCGGCATCGCAGCTGGGTGCTGGTGCTGGTGGGGGGGACGGGGCTCGTCGGCGGGTATCTGGCGGCGAGCGTCGCGGCTCATGCCTTCGAGCCGGTGTTCGGCTGGCGGGTGCTGTGGCTGCAGGGCTTCCCGACCGGCATCGCACTTCTGCTCATGGCGCGCCTCATCCCGGAATCGCCGCGCTTCCTCGCCGAGCAGGGGCGGACGGCCGAGCTCGCCGACATGGAACGCAAATACGGCATCGTGCCGAAGGCGCGGGAGCCGGTGCCGCCGGACGCGGCTCAGGCGGCGCGGCGGCACGGCAAGCTGACCGTCGCCCTCGTCGTCACGGCGCTGTCGTGGAGCTTCGTCAATTTCGGCCTGCTGCTGTGGTTGCCGACCGACCTGCAGGCGCGCGGCTACAGCTCGACGCTGGCGAGCGGGATCCTTACCCGCTCCGCGCTGATCGCGCTGCCGACCATCATGCTGGCGGCGTGGCTCTACAGCCGCTGGAGCAGCAAATGGACGCTGGTCGCGACGATCGTGCTGACCCTTGCCGGGCTGCTGGGCGCGTTGCTCCCCGTGGCGGTCCTGCGCTCGGACGTGGTCGTGGTGACGGTGATCGCCTTGCTGATCGTCGGCTCGAACGGCATGATCGCGGTCCTGCTCCCTTATTCGGCGGAAAATTACCCGCTCGGCATACGCGGGCGGGCGACCGGGCTTGTTGCCGGCAGCAGCAAGTTCGGCGGCGTCGCGGTGCAGAGCTTCGCCCTGGCGGGGCTCATCCCGACCCTGAGCGGAGGCGCCCTCGCTTTGCTCGGGCCGATGGTCGTATCGGGCGTGCTCGTCGGCTATGCGGGGCGCGAGACGCGCGGCCGCAGCCTGAGGGAGCTCGAGGCCGGCACGGCGTGATCCGGGTCGGGCTGGTCGGCTACGGCCTCGCGGGTTCGGTCTTCCACGCGCCGCTGATCGCCGCGACGCCGCGCATGACGCTCACCGCCGTCATGACGTCACGCGAGGCGCCGCACGCGGTGCTCGACCTCGAATTGCTCCTGGGCCGCGCCGACCTGGTCGTGATCGCCTCCCCGCACCGCAGCCATTTCCCGCTCGCGAGGCGGGCGCTCGAGGCGGGCAAGCACGTCGTCGTCGACAAGCCCTTCACCGTGACGGTGGCCGAGGCCGACGCGCTGATCGCTTTGGCGGCGGAGCGGGAGCGGGTGATCGTGCCATTCCACAACCGCCGCTGGGACGGCGATTTCCTGACCGTGGAGACGCTGCTGCCTCGGCTCGGGGAGGTGAGCCTGTTCGAGGCGCATTGGGACCGCTTCCGGCCGGGGCTGCGCGAAGGCTGGAAGGAGGATCCGGAGCAGGCGGCCGGCCTGCTCATCGATCTCGGCCCGCACCTCGTCGACCAGGCCCTGCGGCTGTTCGGCCTCCCCGAGGCGGTCGGTGCCGACCTGCTGGCGCAGCGGCCGGGCTCCCGCGTCGACGATTATTTCGCGCTGACGCTCCATTACGGGCGGATGCGGGCGTTGCTTTGCGCCTCTACCCTGGTGGCGGCGCCGCGGCCGCGCTTCGCGGTGCACGGCACGGCGGGGAGCTTCGTGCGGTTCGGCATCGATCCGCAGGAGGAGGCGCTGAAGGCGGGCGCGGACCCGCGTGAGGCGGGGCGGGATGCGGGGCAGGGGATGCTGACGCTCGCCGACGGGACGCGGCAGGCCGTCCCGACCGAGCGGGGGCGGTATCTCGATTTCTACGGCGGGGTGGCGGACGCGATCCTTGACGGCGCGCCGGTGCCGGTAGAGGCGGCGGATGCGCGGGAGGGGCTGCGCATCCTCGAAGCCGCGCGGGAGAGTTCGCGAGAGGGGCGGGTCGTGCGCCTTTAATTCCCCTCTCCCTTGGGAGAGGGATGAGCAGGCCCGCCATGCCCCCGGCATGGCTGCGGGTGTCCGGGGGACACCCGCACCTGCTCATGGAGAGGGGTTCG
>DASWRU010000051.1:0-4459 GCA_036403015.1 Allosphingosinicella sp. | reverse complement strand
GGAATGTGACCCCACCACCCTTCCTCGCGATGCTCGAACAGACAAGCCCCACCCCAAACCCCTCCCCTGCAGGGGAGGGGCTAAAGTCGGCACAGCGCCGAGGCCGGAGAATCCCCAGCTGCTGCGCGTGGGAGGCAAATCAGCCCCGAAGCGTCTTCAGGATCATCATCGCCTGCTCGGCGCCGGATTGCGGCACGATCTCGCCTTCGCGGCTGGCGATCCGGTCCCAGTTCGCCGCCACCTCCTCCACCGTCCGCCGCCCTTCCGGCAGGGCGTAGCCGGGGGTCAGGGTCACGTAGGCGGCCTGGACGACGCCCGCCCCGGCGCCGACGATCATGTCCGACGGCGCGTTCTCCGAGACGAGGAAGAGCGCGGCGGGGACGACGTTGTCCGGATTGAACAGGCCCAGCATGTCGGGCGGGAAGATATCCTGAGTCATCCGGGTCGCCGCCGTCGGCGCGACGGTGTTCACCCTGATGTCGTATTTCGCGCCTTCGAGGTGGAGCGTCCTGGCGAGGCCGGCGACGCCGAGCTTGGCGGCGCCGTAATTGGCCTGGCCGAAATTGCCGTAGAGGCCGGTCGAGCTCGACGTCATCAGGATTCGGCCGTAGCCGCGCTCGCGCATCGTCTCCCACACCGCCTTGGCGCAATTGGCCGAGCCGATCAGGTGCACGTCCACGACGGCGCGGAAATCCTCCATATCCATCCTGGCGAAGCTCTTGTCGCGCAGGATGCCGGCATTGTTGATGAGGATGTGGACTCCGCCCCATTGCTCGTTCGCGGCCGCGACCATCGCCTCGACCTGCGCGAGGTCGGTCACCGAGGCGCCGTTCGCCATCGCGGTCCCGCCGGCGGCCTCGATCTCCGCCACCACCGCGGCGGCCGCGTCCGAATGGCCGGTGCCGTCGCGGGCGCCGCCGAGGTCGTTGACCACCACCCTGGCGCCGCGCCGGGCCAGCTCGAGCGCATAGGCGCGGCCGAGGCCTCCGCCGGCGCCGGTCACGATCGCCACGCGGCCTTCGAAGCTGATGGTCATGAGCCAGGGTCCCCCGCTTTGTCGTCGCCAGCGGGGCTCATGGCAGATCGGGGGCGGAGAGGACAATGGGGACGCCGGAGCGTCCCCATCATCGTGCTCAGCCGTGCGGGTGGCCGCGCTCGTAGGTCTGGACGCAATGGTCGGTGACCTT
Source organism: Allosphingosinicella sp. (assembly GCA_036403015.1). Classification (GTDB taxonomy): domain Bacteria; phylum Pseudomonadota; class Alphaproteobacteria; order Sphingomonadales; family Sphingomonadaceae; genus Allosphingosinicella. Next base: position 3,272 of record DASWRU010000051.1, on the reverse strand, counting down.
GCGGGTGCAGGGCGGCAGGTCGCCAGCCGCGCCCATGCTGGTCACCGGCGCCACCGGCGTCAGCGTGCCGGCGGGCCCGACCTGGGCGGGCTGGTTGTAGCCGGCGGGTGCCGCCGCCTCGGCGGAGACGACCGGGATGCCGCGCGCGTCGCGCTTGGGCGCCGCGTTGCTCGGCGCCTGGACGGTGCCGGTCGCCGCCGTCGTCGTCATCGTGTCGGTGGTGGTGCCGGTGGTGTCCTGCGCCACCGCGGCCCCGCCGAGCATCAGCGCGGCGGCAAAGATAAGGCTTTTCATCGAACCATCCTCCTTGGGAGTGGGGCCGCCCTACTTCGGCGGCACCGCCCCTAAACGAGGCCGAAACGAATTTTCTCCCGCCGCGCCGAAAATGACGGGGACAGTCACTATTTTTCCGGACGGCCCCCCTTTCAGCCGGCGTTCCACAGCGGGACGCCGCGGCGGGAGCGGCGGCTCGAAATCGCGGGCCTTTACGCTTATGCAACAGCATGGGCATAGTGCGTGACGAGATGAGCGAGCCGAACCAGGAGAAGGGCCCGAAAACGGGTGCGTTCGTGCCGAGCCGGCGCACGATGCTGGCGCTCGGCGCGGTCGCGGCGTCGACGGTGGTCACCGTCCGCCCCGCCCTCGCCCAGACGGCGGGGTCGGTGCTCAACTGCGAAATCCCCGTCCCCGGCCCGGAAAAGGCGGGCAGCTACATCGCCGCCGACGGGGCGACGGTCCCGGCCGGCACCCCGGGCGCCTTCCCGCCGGCGCCGCGGGCGCTCACCGGCGAGGAGGTGAGGGTGATGATGAACCACGGCCCGGCCCCGGCGGGCATCGATCCGGACGCCGCCCAGGCCTATTTCAACTACATACGCCGTCTGCAGGCGGGGATGAGCGGCTTCACCTGCTTCGCCTCGCTGCAGATGCCGCGATAGGCTCACTGGGCCGGCATGGCCGGTCCCCTCTACATCGCCGATCCCGATTGCCTCGCCCGCATTGTCGAGCTCGAAGGCCTGACCCTCCTCTACCATCGCCGCTCGGGCGCCACCCACATCCTCGCCCCGCCGGCGCCCGAGATCCTCGCGGCGCTCGCCGGCCGCGAAGGCGATGCCGCCGCCATTGCCGTCCGCCTCGGCGAACGGTTCGAGCTCGCCGCCGGGGATGCCGCCGCCGCGATCGGCGCCCGGCTGGCCGAGCTGGAGGCGGCCGGGCTGGTCCGCCGGGCATGAGGCACCGGCTCGACCTGCGCATCGGCCCGGTGGCGTTCCGCATCGGCTCGGCCTGGTCGAAGCCGCTCGCCCAGCTCCGCCGCCTCTACGCCGGCTATCCGGCGCCCGACGGCCCCTGCGACTTCACCGTCCGCCTCGAGCCCGACAGGCCGTGGCGGCGCTTCCTGCGCCCCTCGGTCGCGATCAGCGGCGACTACAGGCTGCCCGAGGCGGCGCCGCTCGCCCTCGCCCACGGCCTGCTCGCCGCCGAAATGGGCATGAACCTCCAGATGGCGCTCGGCCAGCGCCGCTACCTCCTGCTCCACGCCTCCGCCGTCGAGCGGGACGGCCGCGCCCTCGTCATGACCGGGTCTTCCGGCGCGGGAAAGTCGACTCTGGCGGCGCTGCTCGGCGAGCGCGGCTGGCGCTTCATGGGCGACGAGTTCGCGCTCGTCGACTTGGCGGACGGCCGCCTCCACCCTTTTCCCCGCGCCGTCAGCCTCAAGAACGAGGCGCTCGCTTTGTTCGCCGGAGTCGATCCGGCCCGCCTCGGCCCGGTGCTCGCCGGCACGCCCAAGGGCACGATCCGCCACCTGCGCCCGCCGTCCGAGGCGGTCGCCCGAATGGCCGAGCCCGCCATCCCCGCCCTCATCCTCTTTCCCCGCTTCGGGGCCGATCTCCCCCCGGAAATACGCCCGGTCGGCGCGGCCGAGGCCTTCGTCCGACTCACCCAGGCCTCGACCAACTACGTGGCGCTCGGCGAACGCGGCTTCGACAGCCTCACCCGGCTCGTCGGCACGGTACCGGCACGCGCGATCGACTATGCGGCGAGCGAGGAAGCGGTCGGCCTCGTCGAGACTCTGTGGAGCGGCCTGGGATGAGGGACGCGCGCCTCCTCGTCCGCCTGCTCGCCGATCCCGCCGACGCCCTGGCCGAGGTGCGCGACTGGACCTCGCTCCTCGCCTGCGCCCGCGCCGAATCGCTCGCCGGCAGCCTCGCTTTCCGTCTCCAGGGGCTCCCCGTGCCGCCCGCGGCGGAGCCCCTGCTCGAAGACGCCCGGCAGGCCGCCGGCCAGGCCCGCACCGAGGCGCTGTGGGAGGCGGAGATGGCGCGGCGCGCGCTCGCCCCGCTCGGCGTGCCCGTCATCCTGCTCAAGGGGACCGCCTACGCCGCCGCCGGCCTTGCCGCCGCCGCCGGCCGCTCGATCGGCGACCTCGACATCCTCGTCCCCCGCGACTCGCTGCCCCGGGTCGAGCAGGCGCTCCTCGCCGCCGGCTGGGAATGGGTGAAGGAGGATGCCTATGACGACCTCTATTATCGCCGCTGGATGCACGAGCTGCCGCCGCTCGTCCACGCCGCGCGGGACCGGATGATCGACGTCCACCACACCATCCTGCCGCTCACCGCCCGCCCGACGCCGGACTCGGCGGCGCTGATCGCGGACAGCGTGGCGCTCGACAACGGCCTGCGCATCCTTTCCCCGCCGGACATGATCGTCCACGCCGCCGCCCACCTTTTCGCCGACGGCGACCTCGCCGGGGGCCTGCGCAACCTCTGGGACATCGACCGCCTGCTCCGCGACTTCGCCGGGGCTCCGGGCTTCTGGGCCGAGCTTCACGACCGCGCCGCCCGCCACGGCCTCCTCGCCGCCGTGCATCGGGCCGGCCGCCTCGCCAACGACCTCTACGGAACCCCGGTGCCGGAGACTTGGCGTGTGTGGGACAGCGCCGACCCCCTGTTCAAGGCCCGCCTCCTCGCCCGCGACGGCTGGGGCCGCGAACGCCGCCCGATCCTCCGCCTCGCCTTCTACGCCCGCTCCCACTGGCTGCGCATGCCGCCGCTGATGCTCGCCCAGCATTTGTGGAAGAAGGCGCGCCGCTAGCGTGCCTCCCCATCGAAGATGGGGAGGGGGACCACCCGCAGGGTGGTGGAGCGACTATCTGGTTTGTCAAAGGGCATAGGCTAGCTCGGCTCTGGTTTCGCGGGCTTTGGCGTTGAGCCTGACGAGGAGTTTTCTGGCGAGGGCGATTCGGACGACCATCCTGGGCTTGCCCTGGGCGAGGA
>DASWRU010000050.1:0-7429 GCA_036403015.1 Allosphingosinicella sp. | reverse complement strand
GCCGAGGCGTCGCTGGACATCATCCTCGTCCACCTCGCCGATCTGCCGCCTTATCTGGCGCAGCTCGATCCCAACGCGACTTTGGCCTGGGACGCCCGGCGGCTGCTCGGCGATCACCTGCCCCGGCTGGTCGACGCCTGGTGCGGCCTCCCCGCCGTCACCCGCGAGAAGGATGCGGAGGCGCGCGGACGGCTGACCGACGGCCTCGCCACGCTGGCGGAGGAGCTCGCCCGCCTCACCGGCGAAGTCAGCCGCGACGAACGCATGCGGCTGGAGGCGCAGAGCCGCTTCGTCGCGAGCCGCTACAAGGACCCCGAGACGGGGGTTTGAGCTGGGCTTGGTCCCTTGCCACTGACCCGCTCATCCTGAGTAGGGACTGAGCTTGGGAGGGTTCCCATGAAAGTAGTACTTTCATGGGGCCCGCGAAGCATGTCTGAGCGCCTGCCTTGCAGGCAGTCGAAGGGGCCCGTATCGAAGGACCGTCAAGCGCTGTGCGTCCTTCGAGACGCCGCTTCGCCAAGCTCAGCGGCTCCTCAGGATGAGCGGGATCGTTCAACTCGTCAGGACAGAGGTCTAGATCCGTCATTGCGAGCGGAGCGAAGCCATCCAGTCCGCGGCGGTGGCGGCGAGTGGATTGCTTCGTCGCTGGCGCTCCTCGCAATGACGAGGAGGGGGCCAGGCGGACAAGCCCCACCCCAACCCCTCCCCTGAAGGGGAGGGGCTTTAGGGGTGCGCGTCCGGACCGGCGGGGGCGGAGCCTCACGATAGCCCCTCCCCTTCAGGGGAGGGGTTGGGGTGGGGGATGTGGAGGGGAAGAGCGCGAGGGGCGGGGCCAGGCGGACAGGCCCCACCCCAACCCCACCCCAGAAGGGGAGGGGCTTTTACCTCACCGCCCGCGGCGGGCCAGGACGAGCAGGAGGAGGAGCCAGGCCGCCACCGCCCCGGGGACGGCGATGCGGGGTGGGGCGAGGAGGAGGGCGGCGACGCCGGTCAGCGCTACCGCCGCTTCCAGCGCGGCGTGGAGGCGCGGCGCCTCGTTTCCGCAGCGGGGGCATTGGGGGCGGGTGGCGAGCCAGGAGAGGGGCGGGAGGCGGGGCCAAAGGCTGAGGCTCGCGCCGCAGGCGGCGCAGCGGCGGCCGGCGAGGACGGACTTGCCGCGCAGCCGGGCCGCGAGGGCGCCGCCGGCCGAGACGCCGAGGACGAAGCCCAGCGCCGTCCAGGCGCTCCCCTCCCGGAACACCTAGAGTCCATCCTGGTTGAGTTGAACTGTTCCGCTCATCCTGAGTAGCCGGTGAGCTTGTCGAACCGGCGTATCGAAGGACGCAAAGCTCGCGAACGTCCTTCGATACGGGCCTTCGCCAGGCTCAGTCCCTACTCAGGATGAGCGGTTCAGTGTCAAGGGGACAGAATTTACTGACCGGCGGCGGCGAGGGTGCGCTGCGCCTGGAGGAGGTGCGGGCGGTCGATCATCCGGCCGTCGAGCGACAGCGCGCCCGTGCCCGGACTGGCCTCGAACGCCGCCACCACCGCCCGCGCCCGGGCGATCTCGGCCGCGGTCGGGGTGAAGGCGGCGTTGATCGCCGGCACCTGCTCCGGGTGGATCGCCATCATCCCCTTGAAGCCGTCGCGGCGCGCGCGGGCGGCATAAGCGGCGAGGCCGACGAGGTCGCGGAAATCGGGATAGACGGTCTCGATCGGCGCCACGCCGGCGGCGGCGGCGCCGAACAGGCACAATGAGCGGGCCAGCTCGTAGGGCGGCGTGTAGCGCCCGTCGGGCTCGCGCGAGGTGGAAGCGCCGATCGCCGCCGGCAGGTCCTCCGCGCCCCAGGTGAGGCCGGCGAGGCGCTTGGCGCCGCCATAGGTGCCGAGCTGGAACAAGGCCGCCGGAGTCTCGGTGGCGATGGCGAGGATCTGGGCGGTGGCGTTGCCATGCTCGGTGAGGCGCCGCGCCAGCTCGCCGACCGAGGCGCCGCCCTCCGCCTTGGGAAGCACGATGCCGTCGGGATAATTGGGAAGGACGGCGGCGAGGTCCTTCTCCGCCTCCGCGCCGTCGAGCGGGTTGATCCGCACCCAGAGCGGCGCGGTCGAATGGGCGTTGACGAACTGCGCGACGTGGCGCCGCGCCTCCGCCTTGGCTTGGGGCGCCACCGAATCCTCGAGATCGAGGATCAGCGCGTCGGCGCCCGAGGCGAGCGCTTTCTCCATCCGGTCGGGCCGGTCGCCGGGGACGAAGAGGAGGGAGCGCAGCTTCATCTCAGCCGCTCCGCTTGGGGGAGGATCTGGCAGGCGAGGTGAGGGTGACAAGCCCCACCCCAACCCCTCCCCTGAAGGGGAGGGGCTTTAGGGGGTGCGCCTTCACTGGCGCCTCCTTTGCATGAGGGCGGTGCGTTCGCAGAGGCAGACGAGGTCGTCGGACTGGTTGAGCAGGCGGTGCTCGAAGGTGACGATGCCGGCGTCCGGGCGGGAGGCTGAATCCTTGAGGGCGATGACCTCCGTCTCGGCGCGCAGCGTGTCGCCGATGAAGACGGGCTTGGGCATTCGAACCTTGTCGTAGCCCAGGTTGGCGACGAGCGTGCCGAGCGTGGTGTCGCCGACCGACAGGCCGACCATCAAGGCGAAGGTGAAGGTGCCGTTGACGACGATCCGGCCGAACTCGGTGCCGGCGGCATATTCCGAGTCGAGATGGAGCGGCTGCGGATTGTGGGTGAGGGCGGAGATGAGGAGGTTGTCGGTTTCCGTCACCGTGCGGTGCGGCTGATGGAGGATTCGGTCGCCGATCGTCCATTGCTCGTAATAGCGGCCGGGCATTACGGCTTCACCGTCGCCCCAGGAGGGACCCCATCGAAGTAGTACTTCGCTGGGAACCCGAAAGCTGGGGTCCATTCAGAGTCAGCATGGATGCCAGCCTTCGCTGGCATGACGATGGGCTTCATTCCCCCTTCTCCACCCGCACCAGCAATGTCCCTTCCGTGACCTGCGCGCCCGCGGCGGCGGCGAGTTCCGCCACCACGCCTTCGAACGGGGCCGCGAGGCTGTGCTCCATCTTCATCGCCTCCAGGGTGACGAGCTTCTGGCCCTTGGCCACCTTATCCCCCTGTCGGACCTCGACCGCAATGACCCGGCCCGGCATGGGCGAGACGAGGGCCCCGTCGGAGGCGGCGCCGGCCGCCGCGGCGCCGCCGGCGCCGGGCAAGGCGAAGGCGAAGGCCTGGCCGGCGGCGAAGACCAGGACGGTGTCGCCCGCCGCCGTGGCGATTCCTTCGAGCGGCGGATCGCCGGCCGAGTCGACCAGCCGGGTGCGGCCGCCGTGGCTGAGCGCGACTTGCAGGTCCGGGGCGCCGTTGAGGCGGAAGCCCTGCAATGCGGCCCATGGCTCCGAGTCCGGCGCGTTGCCGAAATCGACTGCGAGGAGGGCGGTGGCGGCGAGGTTCCAAACCCCTTGCGGCGGCTCCGGATCGGGCACCAGCCGGTCGAGGCGCGAGGGGATGAAGGCGGTGTCGACGTCGCCGGCGCGGAAGTCCGGATGGTCGGCGGCGCGGGCGAGGAAGGCGGCGTTGGTCCTGACCGGCCAGATCTCGACCTGCTCCAGCGCGTCGACCAGCCGGTCGATCGCCTCGCCGCGGTCGCGTCCGCGGGCGATCAGCTTGGCGATCATCGGGTCGTAATAAGGGCTGATCCGGTCGCCCTCCTCCACCCCCGTGTCGACGCGCAGGCCGCGGCCGAGCTGGAAATGGTCGAGCCGCCCGGTCGAGGGCAGGAATTCATGCGCCGGATCCTCGGCATAAAGCCGCGCCTCCAGCGCCCAGCCGTCGATGGCGAGCTCGTCCTGAGTCAGCGGCAGCCTTTCTCCCGAGGCGACCCTGAGCTGCCATTCGACCAGATCCTGCCCGGTGATCGCCTCGGTCACCGGATGCTCGACCTGAAGCCGGGTGTTCATCTCCATGAACCAGATCCGGTCGGCCCTCAGCCCCCCCGACGCGTCGGCGATGAACTCCACCGTCCCAGCCCCGACATAGTCGACCGCCTTCGCCGCCTTGACCGCCGCCTCGCAGACGGCGGCGCGGGTCGCCGCGTCCATCCCCGGCGCCGGCGCCTCCTCGATCACCTTCTGGTGCCGCCGCTGAAGCGAGCAGTCGCGCTCGAACAGATGGACGACATTGCCGTGCGAATCGCCGAACACCTGCACCTCGATATGCCGAGGCCGCTCGACATATTTCTCGATCAGCACCTTGTCATCGCCGAACGCGGCGGCAGCCTCGCGCTTGCACGAGGCCAGCATTTCCTGGAACTCGGCGGCCGCGTTGACCCGCCGCATCCCCCTGCCTCCGCCGCCGGCCACCGCCTTGATGAGGACCGGATAGCCGATCGCGTCGGCCTCCTGCTGCAACCGCTCCAGTGCCTGGTCCTCGCCGAGATAGCCGGGCGTTACCGGCACCCCGGCGGCCTGCATCAGCGTCTTGGCCGCATCCTTCAGCCCCATGGCGCGGATCGACGCCGCCTTCGGCCCGACCCAGATTAGCCCCGCCGCCTCGACCGCCTCGGCGAAATCGGCATTTTCGGAAAGGAAGCCATAACCGGGATGGATCGCCTCGGCGCCGGTGGCCTTGGCGGCGGCGATGACCTTCTCACCGACCAGGTAACTCTCCCGCGCCGGCGGCACGCCGATATGCACAGCTTCGTCTGCCTCCCGCACATGCAGCGCATGCCGGTCGGCGTCGGAATAGACCGCCACCGTGCGGATGCGGAGCGTTCGCGCCGTCCGGACGATTCGGCACGCGATCTCCCCACGGTTTGCAATCAGGAGGGAAGGGATCATTCCGACGGCCTTAGCGAAGCTTGGCTGGTTCGGAAACCGCTAGGCGGCAGGCTTTGAGGTGCTGCCTCCTGAGCGGCCGTCTTCAGTTACGCCAACGACAGGCTCAAGGCGAACGGCGCTTCCGGTAGGTCAGGCCGGGTCCCGGACCCTGCGATCTCGAACCTTGTTCAGCTCCTGCGCCGAGCCGCCGCAGACGGTTCGACTTGAGGCGATCGGGCTTGTCGGCACCCGGAAGCCGTCAGGTGCTGGCACCGAGGCTGATGGCGCTTCCCGCGGCTGCGGTCCCCGCCGCCACGGTGCCGGCGACGCCGGCGACGCACGCGGCCGTGTCCGCGCCGACGGTTGCGACCTCGCCCACGGTGCAGGCCACCGCCGTTCCCGCGCCGAGAGCGACGGTTCCGACCACCTCGCCCACAAGCTGGAGATCCGACCCGACGCTGCTCCAGAAATTGTCGATGACCATGCTTACATTCTGATAGTCGCCCTGCGCGGGCGCCGTTTCCTGGCCGACGGCCTGCAGGATCGGAAATCGCACCTGGCCATCTTCGACCTGCGGCGTTCCCAGCTCAAGCACAGAACAGACTTCCTGATTGCCCCCGGCGGTCGACCCAGCGAAAGTCGCATTGGGCGGATCGGCCACGAAATTGGAGCGTGCGTAAAAGTTGGCAAAGGACAGGACACCGCCTTGCAGAGGTCGCGCGATGCGATGCGGGCGGTCGGAAAAGACAATCATGGCCGCGTTGCCGGGAATGACGATCGCGGCGCCATCGACCGTGGCTTTGTCACTCGTCATAAGAAACAGCAGCGAGACGACGGATTTGCCCTGATACTTCGGCAAGCCCTCAAGATGATTCATGTCCGACATGAATTCCTCCCCTCATCGAATGCGATGGTGCCGATCTCTTCTTTCGAGTCGGCTCGGCTGAATTTCAACCAATCGTCACGTGAATGCAATGATCTTGCTGACGGCGGGTCGGACGCTCGATGAGCGAGCGATCTTCGAGCTCGCTACATCCTGAAGATGCCGAAGCGCGCGCGCTCCGGGATCGGGGCGTTCAAGCAGGCGCTGAAGGCGAGGCCGAGGACGTCGCGGGTCTGCACCGGGTCGATGATGCCGTCGTCCCAGAGGCGGGCGGTGGCGTAGTACGGGTTGCCTTCGTCCTCGTAGCGCTGGCGGATCGGGGCCTTGAAGGCTTCGGCCTGCTCCGGGGTCCAGGTCTCGGCGTCCTTGTGGACGGTGGCGAGGACGCTCGCGGCCTGCTCGCCGCCCATCACGCTGATGCGCGAGTTCGGCCAGGTGAACAGGAAGCGGGGGCCGTAGGCGCGGCCGGCCATGCCGTAATTGCCGGCGCCGAAGCTGCCGCCGATCAGCAATGTGACCTTGGGCACCTGCGCGGTGGCGACGGCGGTGACCAATTTGGCGCCGTCCTTGGCGATTCCGCCCGCCTCGTACTTGCCGCCGACCATGAAGCCGGAGATGTTCTGGAGGAAGAGGAGGGGCGTGCGGCGCTGGCAGGCGAGCTCGATGAAGTGGGCGCCCTTCAGCGCGCTCTCCGAGAAGAGGATGCCGTTATTGGCGAGGATCGCGACCGGCATCCCCCAGATACGGGCGAAGCCGCAGACCAAAGTGGCGCCGTAGAGCGGCTTGAAGGCGTGGAAGTCGGAGCCATCGACGAGGCGGCCGATCACCTCGTGGACGTCGTAGGGGGTGCGGACGTCGTCGGGGATGAGGCCGTACAGATCCTCCGGATCGAGCTTCGGCTCGACCGGCTCGGCGAGGTCGAGGTCGACGGTCTTCGTCGTGTTGAGCCGCGCAACGATGCTTCGCACGATCGCCAGCGCATGCTCGTCATTTTCGGCGAGGTGATCGACGACCCCGGACCTGCGCGCATGGAGGTCGCCGCCGCCTAGGTCCTCCGCCGAGATCACCTCCCCCGTCGCCGCCTTCACCAGAGGCGGGCCGCCGAGGAAGATCGTGCCCTGGTTGCGCACGATCACCGTCTCGTCGGACATGGCCGGGACGTAGGCGCCGCCGGCCGTGCAGGAGCCCATGACGCAGGCGATCTGGCTGATGCCCTCGGCGCTCATCCGGGCCTGGTTGTAGAAGATGCGCCCGAAGTGCTCGCGGTCGGGGAAGACCTCGGCCTGGTAGGGCAGGTTCGCCCCGCCGCTATCGACCAGGTAGATGCAGGGCAGGCGGTTCTGCAGCGCGATCTCCTGCGCCCGCAGATGCTTCTTGACGCTCAGCGGATAGTAGACCCCGCCCTTCACCGTGGCGTCGTTCGCGAGGATCATCACCTCGCGGCCGGAGACGCGGCCCACGCCGCAGATCAGGCCCGCGGCGGGCGCCTCGTCGTCGTACATGCCGCCCGCGGCCAGCTGGCCCACCTCCAGGAACGGCGAGCCGGCGTCGAGCAGCCGCGTGACCCGGTCGCGGGGGAGCAGCTTGCCGCGGCTCTCGTGCCGCTTGCGGCTCTCGGCCGAGCCGCCGAGCGCCGCCTCGCCCACCTTCTTCTTCAGCTCCGCGAGCAGGCCGCGGTTGACCCTGGCGTTGGCCGCAAAGGCCTTCGACTTAGGGTCAATGGCGGTGGTGAGTTTTCTCATACAACCCCC
>DASWRU010000049.1:0-24971 GCA_036403015.1 Allosphingosinicella sp. | reverse complement strand
TCAAGGTCGGCGTCCAGGCGGTGAACCTCCTCAACGAGATCACCAAGACCAGCCAGCAATTCACCCAGACCGGTCTGATCGGGCCGAGATCCTATTTCATGAACGACCGCCGCTTCTCGTTCATCGTGCGCGGCAGCTTCTGAGTCCCAAAAGGCGAGCCACACTCCGGCCCCCGCGGCGCAGGCCGCGGGGGCCTTTCTTTTTGGCGCAAGGGCTGCGACGGCTCCCGGCATGACCGTGGCGCGTGGACAGGTGGTGGAATGGCACGGCGTCGATCCGCGCACCTTCCGCGACGAGATCGTGCCGCGGGCGCGGCCGGCGGTGCTGCGCGGGCTGGTGGCGGGCTGGCCGGCGGTGGCGCGCGGCGGCGAGTCCCCGCAAGCGCTCGCCGATTATCTGGCCGGCTTCGACAGCGGCGCGCCGGTCGAGGCCTTCGTCGCGCCGCCCGCCGTCGGCGGCCGCTTCTTCTACGCGCCCGACATGGCGGGCTTCAATTTCGAGCGGCGCCAGGGCCGAATCGGCGATGTCGCCGCGCATCTGGCACGGCAGGCGGAGGGCGCCGCCGGGGCCGGCCCCGCGGTCTATGTCGGCTCGGCGCCGATTCCCCAATACCTGCCCGGCTTCGACCGCGAGAATGCGCTGCCGCCGCTCGCCGGCGACGGCGCGGTGCCGCGCATCTGGCTCGGCAACGCGACCGTGGTGGCCCCGCATTTCGACCTTTCCGACAATATCGCCTGCGTCGTCGCCGGGCGGCGGCGCTTCGCGCTGTTCCCGCCCGAGCAGGTCGCCAACCTCTATGTCGGGCCGCTCGACAACACGATGGCCGGGCAGCCCGCCAGCATGGTCGATATGCGCGCGCCGGATTTCAACCGCTATCCGCGCTACCGCGACGCGCTCGCCGCGGGGGAGGCGGCGGAGCTCGAGCCGGGCGACGCCATCTACATTCCCTCGCCCTGGTGGCACGGCGTGGAGGCCGACGGGCCGTTCAACCTGCTGGTCAATTACTGGTGGGACGACGCGCCGCCCGACGCCGGATCGCCGTTCGAGGCGATGGTGCACGGCCTGTTCGCGCTCGGCGAGCAGAGCGAGGCCCGCCGCCGCGCCTGGCGGGCGATGTTCGAATATTATGTGTTCCGCGCCGACGGCGATCCCGCCGCGCATCTGCCGCCCGAGCATCGCGGCATCCTCGCGCCGCCGACGCCGCAGCTCAGGGCGCGGATCCGGCAGTTCCTGCTGACCGTCCTCGGCCGACGCTAGGCGGTCGTCATTCACCCTTATGGCCCGGGGCTGCCCGAAACGTGCCTGATCTCGACCGCCTCGTACCAGGCGAGGTCGTGGGCCGGGGCAGGAAAGCCGGCCGGCAGCGGGCGCTTCGAGACGCTTTGCCAATAGGCTATCGAGGCATCGCGCCACCACGTGGCCTCCCGTTCCTGGATGGCGAGGAAGGCGGCGACTTCAGCCCACCGCTCCCGGTCGATCCCGCCGGCGAGGCCGTCCCATTCCGCGCGGTACAGGCCAAGGCTGAGAAGGCCGACCTCGTAATGCGAGAGAAGCGCCTGCCATAGAGTGAAGCCGGACCGGAGGCGGTAGTCCCACGGCACGTGGTGGAACCAGAGGAGATATTCCTCCGGCACCTGGTCGAGGCAGTCGAAGCGCGCCGCCACTTGCGGAGCATATTGGGCGACGGCGTTGCTGCCCGTGGCAGTGCGGTCGAAGCCGATGCCGTTCGCGTCGGCGCGGTGGTAATAGACCGGGTTCCAGTCGGCCCGGGAGAGGTTCGCCACCCATGGCCCCGGCCCGTAATGGTGGCCCGTCGCCATCAGGTGGTGAAGGCCGAGCGGGGTCATGTAGTTCACCACCGCCTCGCGCGAGCCGAGCATGATCCCGGCGATCGTTCCGGCGACGCGCGGGTCCGGGCTCCAGGTCATCCGCGCCCATTCCGCCGCGATCGCCTCGGCGCTGCCGGCGGGGTTCCAGGCGAGCCGGCCGAAAGCGTACCAGTTCGCCTGGTCGAATTGCGACCCGGCCCAGTTGCGGTCGGTCCCGACATTGGCGACGCCGGCCATGCCGCTCAGCGTCTTCGCCACCGGCGAACCCGGGCCGGGGCGGAAGGTGTCGCTCCTGAGCGTCTCCTCCCACATCTTGCCGAGATAGGCGAGATGGGTGGCGAAGCCGAGATATTCCTTGGTGATCTGCACTTCCATCATCAGCGGCGTCCTCGGCATGGCGCCGAACAGCGGGTGGAAGGGCTCGCGCGGCTGGAAGTCGATCGGGCCGTTCTTGACCTGGAGGAGGACGTTGTCGCGGAAAGCGCCATCCAGCGGCGTGAACTCCTCATAAGCCTGCTTCGCCCGGTCCCGGTCCGCGGCCGCGGCATAGACGAAGGCGCGCCACATGACGACGCCGCCATGCGGGGCGAGCGCATCGGCGAGCATGTTGGCGCCGTCGGCGTGGCTGCGCTCATAGTCCTGCGGCCCCGGCTGGCCTTCCGAATTGGCCTTGACGAGGAAGCCGCCGAAATCGGGCACGTAGCGGTAGATCTCGTCGGCCTTGGCCTTCCACCAGGCGCGCACCTTCGGGTCGAGCGGGTCGGCCGTCTTCAGACCGCCAAGCTCGATCGGGGCGGAGAAGCGCGCCGAGAGGTAGACCTTGACGCCCCACGGCCGGAACACCTCCGCCAGCGCCGCCACCTTTTCCAGATAACGTGGGGTCAGGATGTCGGCATTGGCGTTGACGTTGTTGAGGACGGCGCCGTTGATCCCGACCGAGGCGTTCGCCCGCGCATAATCGGTGTAGCGCGGGTCCTTCCAGCCGGGGAGCTTCTGCCAGTCCCACAGGGAGGCGCCGGCATAGCCGCGCTCGACCGTGCGATCGAGATTGTCCCAATGATCGAGCACGCGCAGCTTCAGCTTCGGCGCCTCGGCGATGTCGAGCCGGTCGATCGGCCGGCGGGTCTGGATGAGCCGAAGCAAGGCGAAGGCGCCGTAGAGCACGCCCCGTTCGCTATTGCCGGCGATCACCGTCGCCCGCTTGCCGCCGATGCGGACGCTGCGAATGACATAGCCTTCCTCGCCCAGTCCGGCGAGCGGCAGGCGGAGCTGCGCCACCAGCGGCGATGAGCGGGGCGTGCCGAGGACGATGGCGCCGTCGCGCAGGGTGGCGGGGAGGGAGGGGAGGCCGAGCAGGCCCTCGAGACCGCGGACGAGTTCGCCGCGCGCGGTGGCCGCTTCGGCGCCCGCGACGACGGCCGTCGCGGATGGGCGATAGCGCTGCAAAGCGGGCGCCTCGACCCGATGGTAGCGCAGCCACAATTCGTAGCCGTCCTCGGCGCGCGCGGCGGCGGGAAGGAACAGCGTGACAAGGACAAGGAGCGCCAGCAACGCGACCGCCATCCGCCTTCCGGTTTCGCGCCATTGACAAGCCATGGCCGCGCTTTAGCAGTGTTAGCGCTATCAAGGAATGCGCGGCGGCAGACCGCGCGTCGAGGAGAGGCTCATGGACATCACCCGCCGCGACGGCCTCGCCATGATCGGGGCGCTGGCGCTTGCGGGGCCGGAGACGGCCCGGCCCCTGCGGGCGGCGGCACCGGCGTCGCTCGATGCGCTTGCCGGCCGCAGCGGCCGCCGCTTCGGCTCGGCCGTCGCCTGGGGGCCGCCGGGCGCGGACCGCGCCAGCTTCGCCAATCCCGCTTATGCGGTGCTGCTCGAGCGGGAATGCGGTCTGCTCGTCCCGGAGAACGAGCTCAAGTGGCAGTGGACGCGGCCCTCGGCGACCGCCTTCAACTTCCGCCAGTTCGACGCGATCGTCGAATATGCGGCGAAGCACGGCTTTCGCCTGCGCGGCCACACGCTCTTCTGGCTGCCCCAGAAATGGTATCCGAAATGGCTCGCCGTGCACGATTTCGGCCCGCGTCCCGCCAAGGCCGCCGAGGCGCTGCTGACCGAGCATGTCCGCACCGTCTGCCGCCGCTACGGGCGCAGGATCTATTCCTACGATGTGGTCAACGAGGCGGTGCAGCCGGAAACCGGCGCGATCCGCGATACCGTCGTGACACGTGCCTTGGGAGGTGAGGCGGTGCTCGACCTCATGTTCCACACCGCCCGCGCCGAGGCGCCGCACGCGGAGCTGGTCTACAACGATTATATGAGCTGGGAGCGTGGGACCGAGGACGAAACCCATATGCGGGGCGTCCTCAAATTGCTCGAAGGCTTCAGGCGGCGCGGGACCCCCGTCGAGACGCTTGGCGTCCAGTCGCACATCCGCCTGCTGAAGGACCTGCCGGTGGCGCAGATCGTGGCGGAGTCGGAGCGCCCCTGGCGCCGCTTCCTCGATGAGGTCGTGGCGATGGGCTTCAAGCTCAAGATCACCGAATTCGACGTCAACGACAAGAAGGCGCCCGACGACGTGGCCGTCCGCGACCGCCTGGTCGCCGACTATGCGAAAGCCTATCTGGACGTCATGCTCGATTATCGCCAGCTGGAGGACGTCCTCGTCTGGGGGATGTGCGACCGCTACACTTGGTTGACCGGCTTCGATCCGAGGGCGGACCGGTCGATCAAGCGCGGCACCCCCTACGATGCCCGTTTCCGTCCGAAGCCGCTGCGCCATGCCATGGCCGCCGCCTTTGCCGGCGCTCCGGCGCGGTCATGAAGCGCGCGCTGGCCCTTCTTGCCGCCATCGCCCTTTGTGGCACCGCCGCGGCGCAGGACCATAAGGTCAACGACAAGGGCTATTTCGCGAGGCCCGGCCTCAACGTCATGGTGTTCAGCGACTATTATCCCGAAGGCCATCAAACCGGCGTCACGATCGTCCAGCACGGCTCGCGCGTGGCGGCCAATGGCGATCTCAGGCTCGATCCCTCGCCTGGCCAATGGTCGCCCATGCCGGTCACCGTCCAGCGGACGCTGGACGCGAAGGCGGGAACGATCAGCCAGACGCTCGCCTTCCCGAACCCGCAAACCAACCGTCACGGCTTCAATCCCGTTTTCTATCCGGATCTGACGCTGAACTATCGAGTCACCGTGACGGCGCTGGAGGGGAACAGCTTCCGAATCAGCGTCGATCTCGACCGGCCGCTGCCGCCGCAATGGGTCGGCCGCGTCGGCTTCAACCTCGAACTCTTCCCCGGGCTGCTTTTCGGCAAGTCCTGGCTGATGGACGGCGCGAGCGGGATCTTCCCCCGCCAGCCGATAGGGCCGATGGTGCTCACCGGCGGCCCGCCCGTCGAGACGCCGCGCAACGCCCAGCCGAACGGTCCGGTCGTCTCGCCGAACCGGGAGCCGCTGACGGCGCCGCTCGGCACGGGGCGCACGCTGGTCGTCGCGCCGGACGACGACAAGCTGCGGATGCGCATCGAGAGCCGCACCGGGCCGCTGCAGCTGATCGACGGCCGCTCCAACCACAATAATGGCTGGTTCATCGTCCGCGGCACGGTACCGGCCGGCGCGGCGAAGAACGCGATCGAGTGGATCGTCACGCCCAACGTCGTCGAGGGCTGGAAGTCCGAGCCCGTCATCCAGGTCTCGCAGCTCGGCTACGCCCCCGCCCAGCCCAAGCGGGCAGTGATCGAGCTCGACCCGGCGGATCGGGACGTCAAGCGCGTCCGCCTCTACCGGATGACCGCCGAGGGCCGGCGCGAAGTGCTGGCGGGCGAGCCGCGCAAATGGGGCGGCTTCCTCCGCTACGATTATTACGTCTTCGATTTCTCCCGGGTAGCGGAGCCGGGCCTCTACATCGTCGGCTATGGCGACAAGGTGTCGGAGCCGTTCCGCATCGCCGCCGACGTCTACGCCCGCGGCGCCTGGCAACCGACGCTCGAATATTTCCTGCCCGTCCAGATGTGCCACATGCGCGTCAACGAGAAATACCGCGTCTGGCACGGCCTCGATCATGTCGATGACGCGCTGATGGCGCCCGTCGGCCTCAACCATTTCGACGGCTATGTGCAGGGCCCCTCGACCCTCACCCGGTTCAAGCCGGGCGAGCATGTGCCGGGGCTCGACGCCGGGGGCTGGCACGATGCGGGCGACTACGACCTGCGCGTCGAATCGCAGATCGGCACCGTCTGGCTGCTCGCCGAGATGGTCGAGGAATTCGGCCTCGACTACGACGCGACGACCATCGACCAGAAGAGGAAGCTGGTGGAGATCCACCAGCCGGACGGCAAGAACGACGCGCTCCAGCAGATCGAGCACGGCCTGCTCTCAATCCTCGGCGGATATCGCGCGATGGGGCGGGTCTATCGCGGCATCCAGGATGCCTCGCTGCGCCAGTACGTGATGCTCGGGGAGGCGGCGAACGCGACCGATAATGTCGTCGCCAGGCCGGTGGAGGGAATGGGCCTCGACGATGACGGCAAAGCCATAAGCGCCGACGACCGGTGGGTGTTCACCGAGGAGAACCCGAAACGCGAGCTCTACGTGGCCGGCGGCCTCGCCGCGGCGGCGCGGGTGCTGAAGGCCAGCAACCCCGCCATGGCCGCCGAAGCGCTGGCGGCGGCGCGGCACCTCTACGCCGGCGCCATCGACAAGAGCGATGACGTCGCGATGCGGGTGTTCGCGACCGCGGAGCTCATCCATGCCACCGGCGACGCCGCGCTGGTGCGCCGCCTGGTGGCGATGGAGCCGGCGATCCTTGCCCATGTCGAGGACACCGGCTGGGCGATCGCGCCGATCCTCGCCCGAATCCCGGACGCCGGCTTCAAGCAGCGCCTCACGGCCGCGGTCGCCGCTTACCAGGCGAAGGTCAGCGCCGACGCCCGCACCGATTCCCCCTACGGCGTCCCCTATAAACCGGACATCTGGGGCGCCGGCTGGGATATCCAGGCGCGCGGCGTCCACCAATATTTCTTCCACAAGGGCTGGCCGGAGGCGACGTCGACCGACAGCTACATCAATCCGCTGAACTTCGTCCTCGGCGTCCATCCCGGCGAGAACAACGAATCCTTCGCCTCGGGCGTCGGGGCGCATTCGGCGACCGTGGCCTACGGCTTCAACCGGGCGGACTGGTCCTACATCCCCGGCGGAGTCGTCTCCGGCACCGCCCTCATCCGGCCGGATCTGCCGGAACTGAAGGAATGGCCCTTCTTCTGGCAGCAGCGCGAATATGTGATGGGCGGCGGCGAAACCAACTACATGTTCCTCGCGCTCGCCGCCGACGCCCTGTACCGCAAGGGCGGCCGGTGAGGCTCGCGGCCGCGGCGCCGGCGCTGGCGCTGCTCGCCGCGCCGGCGTGGGGCGCGACCGTGACGCGGTTGCCCTACGGCGTCACCAAAGCGGGCCAGCCGGTCGAGCAGGCGACGCTGACCAACGATCGGGGCATGATTGTACGGATCATCTCCTACGGCGCGATCGTCACCGACATCGTCGTGCCGGATGCGAAAGGCCGGGCCGCCAATGTCGCGCTCGGCTTCGGCAGCCTCGCCGATTACGAAGCGAGGAACGACGATTATGCCTTCGGCGCGGTGATGGGCCGCTATGCCGGTCGGATCGCGAACGCGCGCTTCACCCTGGACGGACGCGAGGTGCGGCTCGTCGCGAACGACGGCGCCAACGCCCTCCACGGCGGCCCCGGCGGGCTCTTCACCAGGGTGTGGGCGATGACCACCTTCCGGCGCGGCCACACGGTCGGTGCGGTGCTTCGCTACGCCAGCCCCGACGGGGAGCAGGGCTTTCCGGGCCGGCTGGACCTCAAGGTCACCTACACGCTGTCGCCCGGCGACGCGCTGAGGATCGACTATGAGGCGCGGAGCGACCGTCCGACCGTCCTCAACCTCACCAACCATTCCTATTTCAACCTCGCCGGCGCGGGCTCGGGCACGGTCCTCGGGCACCGCCTCCAGCTGGCGTCCGACCGGTTGCTGGAAACCGACCAGGGGGGTATTCCCAGCGGACGCTTCCTGCCGGTCGCGGGCACACCCTTCGACTTTCGCCGGCCGCGGGCGATGGGTGAGCTGATCGACGTCCCGCACCCGCAGATGCTCGGCCGGCGCGGCTACAATCATAGCTGGATACTGTCTTTCGACGGGCGGCTGCATCTCGCCGCCCGCCTGTCAGATCCCGTCAGCGGGCGCGCGCTGGAGGTGCTCACGACCGAGCCGTCGCTCGTCGTCTACACCGGCAACTGGTTCAGCGGCCGGGACAAAGGGGCAGAGGGAAAGGTGTATCGCCCGCATGACGGCGTCGCGCTGGAGGCGCAGCATCTGCCCGACAGCCCCAACCGGCCTGAATTCCCGTCGACCCGCCTCGCCCCGGGGATGGCCTGGCGCTCGACGACGGTCTACCGCTTCACCGTTCACAGGGCCCCGCGATGATCGATCCCCACCTTCCCGATGCCGGCCGCTACGACGGCCGCATGCCCTATCGGCGCTGCGGCCGCAGCGGGCTCGACCTTCCCGCCGTCTCGCTCGGCCTGTGGCAGAATTTCGGCGGCGCCGACATCTTCGAAACCGGCCGCGCGATCCTGCGCCGAGCCTTCGACCTCGGCGTCACCCATTTCGACCTCGCCAACAATTACGGGCCGCCCTACGGCTCGGCCGAGGAGAATTTCGGCCGGGTCATGGCCGCCGATTTCCGGCCCTATCGGGACGAGATGATCGTCTCGACCAAGGCCGGCTACGACATGTGGCCCGGCCCCTACGGCATCGGCGGCTCGCGCAAATATCTGCTCGCCAGCCTCGACCAGAGCCTGACGCGAATGGGCCTCGACTATGTCGACATCTTTTACTCCCACCGGGTGGATCCCACGACGCCGTTGGAGGAGACGATGGGCGCCCTCGTCCAGGCTTACCGGCAGGGGAAGGCGCTCTATGTCGGCATCTCCTCCTACTCGGCCGAGCTGACGCGCGAGGCGCAGGCGATCCTCAAGGGGGAGGGCGTGCCGCTGCTCATCCACCAGCCTTCTTATTCGATGCTCAACCGCTGGATCGAGGGCGGCCTGCTCGATGCGCTGGGCGAGTTCGGCGTCGGCTGCATCGCCTTCTCGCCGCTGGCGCAGGGCATGCTGACCGACAAATATCTGCACGGGGTGCCGGAGGATGCACGCGCGGCCAAGGGCGGCTCGCTTTCGCCGCGGCTACTGGCGGAGGAGAATTTGGAGCGGATCCGCGCCCTCGACGCCATTGCCGGGAATCGCGGCCAGAGCCTCGCGCAGATGGCGATTGCGTGGGTGCTTCGCGACCCGCGCGTCACCTCCGCTTTGGTCGGAGCACGCACCGTGGCGCAGCTCGAGGATTCGCTGGCCGCGCTGAACCGGCTCGATTTCACCGAGGATGAGCTCGCCGCGATCGAGTGTCATGCGGAAGAAGGCGGCATCGACCTCTGGGAGCGCTCCTCCGCGGTGAAGCCGGACGAAGTGGCGTGAGCCTCACCCGCCGCGGCCTCCTGCAAGGCGCGGCGGCGCTGGCGGCGGCCCCGGCCGGCGGGGCGGACTGGCCCTCCCTCGCCGCCGCCTTCCGAGTCCCGGACTGGTTCCGCGACGCCAAGTTCGGCCTTTGGGCCCATTGGGGCCCGCAATGCGTCCCCGAGGCGGGCGACTGGTACGGCCGGCTCATGTACGTCCAGGGCCATCCCGCCTACGACCATCATCTCAGGACCTATGGGCATCCCAGCCGCACCGGCTTTCTCGACATTATCGGCCGCTGGAAGGCGGAAGCGTGGGAGCCCGAGCGCCTCATCGCCCTCTACCGCAAGGCCGGCGCGCGTTACTTCGTATCGATGGCGAACCACCACGACAATTTCGATAACTTTGACAGTATGCACCATAGCTGGAATTCGGTGCGGGTGGGGCCGAAGCGGGACATCGTCGGCACCTGGGCGAAGGCGGCGCGGGCGGCGGGGCTGAGGTTCGGCGTCTCCAACCACAGCAGCCACGCCTGGCATTGGTGGCAAACCGCCTACGGCTACGATGCTGAGGGGTCTCTGAAGGGGCGCCGCTACGACGCCTTCCGCCTGCGCCGGAAGGATGGCGCCGGCACCTGGTGGGAGGGGCTGGACCCGCAGGACCTCTACACCGGCCCCGCCTTCGTGCCGCCCGACGGCCTCGCTAGCCCGGCGGCGATGAACGCGTGGCACGACGCCCGCGACGGGCAGTGGCTGGAATATGCCCCGCCGCAAAACCCCCGCTTCACCGCGCGCTGGCTGCTCCGCCAGAAGGATTTGGTGGAAAAGTACCGGCCGGACCTCGTCTATTTCGACGATACGGGCCTGCCGCTCGGCCGCGCCGGGATCGAGGCGGCCGCGCATTATTACGGCCTCGGGCTGGACGGGGTCGTCACGGCGAAGAAGCTGTCGCCCTACCAACGGCTCGGTCTCGTCGAGGATGTCGAGCGCGGCTTCGTCGAGGGAATAAGGCCGCAGCCGTGGCAGACCGACACCTGCATCGGCAACTGGCATTACGACCGCGGCCTCTACGAACGGCGCGGCTACAAATCGGCGAAGAATGTGGTCCAGCGCCTCGCCGACGCGGTCTCGAAGAACGGCAACCTCCTGCTCAGTATCCCGGTGCGCGGCGACGGCACGATCGACGAGCTGGAGGAGGCGATCCTCGCCGACCTCGCCGGCTGGTTCGCCGGCAACGGCGCGGCGATCCATGCCACGCGCCCGTGGCGGGTCTTCGGGGAGGGGCCGACGCGGCCGAGGGCGGGGGTCATGAACGAAGGCGAGGCGGCGCCCTTTACGAGTGCCGACGTCCGCTTCACCGCGCGCGGAGGCACGCTGAACGCGATCCTCCTGGATTGGCCTGAGGGGAAGACCGCGATCCAGGCTCTGGGCACCGACGCATTGCCCGACGCCCGGGTCGAGCGGGTGACGCTGCTCGGCGGCGGCCCGCTCGCATGGTTGCGGGACCGGCAAGGGATGCACTTCACCCTGCCGCAGCCGACACGCGGCGCCTTTGTGCCGGTGGTCCGCATCGAGGGACGGGGGCTGGCATGAGGTACGCGGGCGTCGAGCTCGGCGGCAGCAAATGCGTCTGCACGCTCGCCTCTGGGCCGGACGACATCGCCGCGCGCGAGATCGTGCCGACGACGACCCCCGACGAGACGCTGGGGCGCATCGAGGCGGTGCTGGGCGGCTGGGACTTTGCCGCGTTCGGCATCGCCAGCTTCGGTCCGGTCGATCTCGACCCGAGCTCCCCCATTTGGGGTTTCATCACCAGCACGCCCAAGCCGGGCTGGCGCGGCACCGACGTGGCGGGGCGGCTCGGCCGCCGCTTCGGCCGCCGGCCCGCCTTCGACACCGACGTCAACGGCGCCGCGCTGGCCGAGATGCGCTGGGGCGCCGGCCAGGGCCTCGCCGACTTCGCCTATGTGACCGTCGGCACCGGCGTCGGCGTCGGGCTGATCGTCAACGGCGCGCCGACCCGGGGCTTCCAGCATGGCGAGCTGGGGCATATCCGCATCGCGCGGCTGCCGGGCGACGACTGGCCCGGCGCCTGCCCCTATCACGGCGACTGCGTCGAGGGCCTCGCCGCCGGCGGCGCGGTGGCGGCGCGGACCGGCGCCGCCGCGGCCGGCCTCCCGTCCGAGCATCCGGTCTGGGACAGCGTCGCCCACGCGCTCGCCCAGCTCTGCCATGTCATCGTCTGCGCCGGGGCGCCGCGCCGGATCGTCATCGGCGGCGGCGTCGTCGCCGGCCGGCCGCATCTTCTGGAGAGGATCGAGACGCGGCTCGTGGCAAGCCTGGCGGGGTACATGCCCGTCCCTCCCGGGCCGTACGTCACCACGCCGGGCCTCGGCGGCCTCGCCGGTCCGCTAGGCCCGATCGCCCTCGCCGCACGCGGCGCCGAGCAGGAAGACGGCGTCGGGTGAGGCCGCCAGCTTTTCTCCGGCGCTAACGAACAGGCAGTCGCCTGCGCCGATCTCTTCGCCGCCTGAAGCGAGCCGGCCTGACAGCGGTATCGCGCACCGGTGGCGACCGGACAGGGCGCCGGCATCGCCCCCGGCGGAGACGTGGAGGAGGGTGAAGTGAGGGCCGTCCACCAAGGTGCGTGTTTCGCCATCGGCAACGTGCGTCCATAGGGCCGACGGGTAGGGGCCTCGATTCGCCACGGCGAGCGCGTCGTCGAGATGAAGGTCGCGCGGCCGGCCATAATCGTAGAGGCGGTAGGTGACGTCGCTCGGCTGCTGCACCTCGATCAGCGACAGGCCGCCGCCGATGGCGTGGACCGTCCCGGCCGGGACGTAGAAGAAGTCGCCGGCGGCCACGGGCTTCCAGTCCAGCAGCCGTTCGATCGAGCCGTCGAGGGCGGCGGCACGGAGGGTCTCCGCTTCGATCTCCTCGCGGAAACCGAGGCCGAGCACGGCGCCCGGCTCCGCCTCGAGGATGTACCAGCATTCGCTCTTGCCTCTGGCGAGCCCGCGCGCCCGCGCCTGCTCGTCATTTGGGTGCACCTGCACCGACAGCTTCTCGTCGGTGAAGATGTACTTGACGAGCAGCGGCACCTCGCCGCCGTCCGGCGCGGCGAACCTTATCTCCCCGATCCGGCGCCCCTCCGGATCGGGGAGGAAAGCGGGGAGCCGGGTCCGGCCCCAGGGCTTCTCGACCGGCTGGCGGATGAGCTTCATCAAAGCGCGTCCGTCAGGTTGCATGGCCGCGGCCGCAGCGGGCCGGCGGCGTGGAAGCCCGCTTCTTCGAACGCGATGGTGGCGCCGCCCTCCGCGAAGCGCGGCCATGGCGCGAGCCCGGCTCCGTTCGGATCGCCGGTCTTGATGAAGTTGACCCAATAGGGCCGCAGCGAAAGGCCACCCGAGCGGTCGGTTCCGAAGATGTAGCCGATCTCAAACGAGTGCTGCGTCTGGCCGCCGCCCGGCGCCAGGTCGAAATCGTAGCGCCAGACCGGCGCGCCGCGGCTCGCCAGCAGCGCCGCCAGCGCGCCGGCGGGGCAGCGGAAGGTGACGTCGGTGGCGAGCTGCTGGTCGAGCCCACCGAGCCGCGCATCGGGCGGGACGGCGGCGTAGAAGGCGCGTGCCTCCGCCTCGCGTCCCGGAAAGCCCCTGGCCAGGAAGGAGTCGCGGCGGGTGCGGCCGCCGGGGAGGTCGAGCTCGAACCGGTTGGTGCCGACGATCACCGGCCGGGGCGGCGCCTCGGCGAGGAGGTCGCGGAGCGGACGGGGGAAGACGGCGCCGTCGAGCGTGGTGCGCAGCCACATATAATCGTCGGCCGGAAGCGCGTCGTCGTGGAGGCGCAGGTCCGTGGCCAGCAGCGCCGGCACCGAGACCTGCCTCAGCTTCTCGATATCGCCGCCCGCGCCGAGGAGGTCGGCGGCCTGCTCGCCGATCCGCTCGGCGTCGGCGAGGCTTCGGAACGGCATGCCGAAGCCCGGCGTGCCGCTCTCCATAATTGCTTTGCGGAACAGGCCGCGCGCCGCGGCCGCGGCGAGGAGGAGGCTGACGTCCTGCGATCCGGCCGATTCGCCGGCGATGGTCACGTCGTCCGGGTCGCCGCCGAAGCGGGCGATGTTGCGCCTTACCCATGTCAGCGCCGCGATCTGGTCCATCAGCGCATAATTGCCGGAGGCGCCATGTCCCTCCGCGCTGAGGGCGGGGTGGGAAAGGAAGCCGAAGATGCCGAGCCGATAGCGGATCCCGACCAGCACCACCCCGTCCCGCACCACCGGCGACGTGATCATGTCCCCCGGTGAGCCGGCCCGGTTGCTGCCGCCGTGGATCCAGACGAGCACCGGTCGCCTGCCGGTGAGGGACGGGGTGCCGACGTCGAGCGTCAGGCAGTCTTCCCGGCCGCTGAGATAGTCCGCCCGGTTCCAGCCCTGGTCGTTCTGCACGCAGGCGGGCGCGGGGCGCGTGGCGTCCAGTGCGCCGCGCCACGGCACCACCGGCGCCGGCGGCTTCCAGCGCCGCTCCTCGACCGGCGGCGCGGCGAACGGGATGCCGCGGAAGAGCAGGGTCCCGGCCCCGTCCCGCGCGCCGCGCACCGCCCCGCCGTCGACCTGCACCACCGGGGCGGGCGGCGCGGCAGCCGCGAGGAGGAGGAGGGCGACGAGGGGGAGCATCCGCAGCAGCGGCCGCATGGTCGTCCTGGCCTCCGGCATCGGCTCTTGCTCCCCGTTCGCCGACTCCCCTAAGCCGTGGCGGAAGAAACGAAAAGCAGGGGATGCAGATGCGGCAGCAGCGGGCGAAGGGGACGATCGCAGCCTTCCTGGTGGTGACCACCCTGTTCTTCGCGTGGGGCTTCATCACCTCGCTCAACGATCCCGTCGTCACCGCGGTGAAGGGCATCTTCTGCCTCACCGATTTCCGCGCGCAATTGAGCGCCTTCGCCTTCTTCATCGCTTATGGCGTGATGAGCTTCCCAGCGGCCGTCCTGCTGTCGCGGCGCAAGTCGATCCCCACCATCCTCATCGCCTTTGCGATGATGATCGCGGGCTGCCTCTTCATGCTCGCCGCGGCGAACCTCGCAACCTATCTCCTCGTCCTCGTCGGGCTGTTCGTGCTGGCGAGCGGGATCACCATCCTCCAGGTCGCGGCCAACCCACTCGCGGCGGCGCTCGGCGATCCGAAATACAGCCATTTCCGCTTGACCTTCAGCCAGGCGTTCAACTCGCTCGGCACCTTCATCGGCCCCTGGCTCGGCGCGGTCCTGTTCCTCAAGGGGATCGAGACCAAGGAATGCGCCGGGACCAGCGCGGCGGCTCGGCTCGGCTCGCTGGCGGGGATCGACCGCGCCTATTTCTGGATCTGCGCGCTGATCGCCGCGCTGGCGCTTTTCTTCATCCTGTTCCGCCGCACCGTCACCGAAGCGGCGCCCCCGTCCTCGCACGAGGCGGAGCGGCTCGGCGTCGGCGGCATGGTACGCGACGCGCTCTCCTCGCGCTGGGCGCTGTTCGGCGGCGCGGCGATCTTCCTCTATGTCGGGGCTGAGGTGGCGATCGGCACGCAGATGGCCTTCTTCCTCCACTCCGACGCGATCTGGGGGCGGAGCGACGCGCCTTTCTCGGTCCCGCTGCTCGGACACATCATGGGCAGCGACGGCGTTTTCGGAGTCTCCGCCCAGGAGGCGGGCAAGGCGGTCGCCCTCTACTGGGGCGGCGCGATGGTCGGCCGGCTGGTGGGCGCGGGGCTGCTCGCCCGGGTGCCGGCCGGCCGGCTGCTGGCCCTGTTCACCGCAATCGCGGCGGCGATGTGCCTCTACGTCGCGCTGGTGGGTGGGGTCGCCGCCGGCTACGTGGCGCTGTCGATCGGCCTGTTCAACTCGATCATGTTCCCGGTCATCTTCACGCTGACGCTGGAGCGGTCGAGCGCTAGCGAGGAAGCGACGTCCGGCTTCCTGTGCACCGCCATCGTCGGCGGCGCCGCCGTCCCGCCGCTGGTCGGCGCGGTGTCGGGCGCGGTCGGCTATGCGACGGCCCTCGTCGTTCCGGCCGCCTGCTACGGCCTGCTCTGCCTGTTCGCCCTCGCCGCGGCCCGCGCGCCCGCGCGCGCCGGACTCCTCGACAGCGGCGCCACCGTCCACTGAGCTAGCGAGCCATCTTCACCGTCTGCGGCGTGCCGGTGTAGGTCATTGTCGCATCCGCTTTGCCGTCGGGGGCGAAGGCGGCGTTCCAGCGGATGCGGAAAATGCGGGTCTGCGGCATGCCGGGCCAGCGCCCCTCGCGAGCGCCGAGGATCAGCGTGCCGCTGCGCTCGTCCCAGCGGATCGGGATGTGGGAAAAGGCCCCGTTCCTGTATTGCTCGCTCGTCCCGTCGTCCACGTAGAGCGAGAAGTTGCCGTCAGCGCCCGTGTAGACGTGGAGCGTTATCGGAGCGTCGGGCTTCTCCATCGCATATTGGATGTCCGCCCCGGTCGGCACGATCGCGCCGGCGCGGACGAACAGCGGCATTCGGGCCAGCGGCGCCGCCGCGTCGATGCGCCGGCCGCCTTCGAAGGCGCGGCCGCTGTAGAATTCGTACCAGAGGCTGCCCGCGGGCAAATAGACGGAGCGGCTGCGCGCCTTGAACTCGGTCACCGGCGCGACAAGGAGGGCCGGGCCGAACATATATTCGTCGTCGACGCGCCGCACCGCGCGATCCGCCGGAAAGTCCATGACCAGGCCGCGCATGATCGTGCCGTCGCGGTGCCAGGTGTCGGCGGCGAGCGTGTAGATGTAGGGCATCAGCCGGTAGCGCAGCCGGTCGTAATCTTCGAGCGCCCGGTAGGTCGGCGACCCCGCCGGGGCGATCTCGTATATCTCGCGGTGCGGGAACTCGCCGTGGCTTCGGAAGAGCGGCGAGAAGGCGCCGAACTGGAACCAGCGCGTGTAGAGCTCGCGCCATTCCTCGACATGTCTGGGATCCTGCTTCGCGTAACGCTCCTCGACCGCGAAGCCGCCTATGTCGTGGGTCCAGTTGGGGATTCCGGACATGGAGAAGTTGATTCCCGCGGAGATCTGGTCGCGCAGATCGTCCCACCGCGAGGCGACGTCGCCCGACCAGACGGCCGCGCCGGCGCGTTGCAGGCCGCCGAAGGCGGAGCGGGTGAGGATGAACGGACGCACGTCCGGCTTCCAGGCCCGCCACCCTTCGTACGCGCCCTCGGCATGGACGAGCGGGAAGCTGTTGAAGAAGGCCGCGCCCGGGCCGAGCGCGGTCGGCGTCATCACCGCCTTGCGCTCGTCGATCGAGAGGTTGGAATGGATGTCGGGCTCCGGCGCGTCCATCCACCAGGCGTCGACGCCGAGCGTGGCGAGCCGCTCCTTCACCTGCCGCCAGTAGATGGCGCGGGCTTCCGCGGAATAGGGGTCGTAGTCGGTGTTCAGATAGCCCGGACCCACCCAGTCACGATTGCCGGCCTTCAGATTGCCCAGATAGACGTGGCCGCGGGCGGCGAGCTCCTTGTAATTGGCGGTGCTCGGGTAGAATTTCGGCCAGACCGAGATCATGAAATGCGCGTTCTGCGCATGGATCGCGTCGATCATGCCTTGGGGGTCGGGATAGCGCGTCCGGTCGAACTCGTGGCTGCCCCACTGGTCCTCGGGCCAGTAGAACCAGTCCTGCACCACATTGTCGAGCGGCAGGGAGCGGGCGCGATACTGGCGCACCACGTCCACCACCTCGGCCTGGGTCGAGTAACGCTGGCGGCTCTGCCAGAAGCCGTAGGCCCATTTGGGCAGCATCGCCGCCTTGCCGGTGAGCGCCCGGTAGCCGGCGATCACCCCGTCCATGTCGGCGGCGGCGACCACGTAATAGTCGACGGCATGGCCGAGCTCGGAAGCGAAGGAGAGCGAGTTGCGGTCCGCCTCGGGCAGCGGATCGTTGTGGAAGAGCGCGATGTAGCCGGCGTTGGGCTCCCATTCGATGCGGATGTCGGCGGGCTTGCCGGCGGCCAGCGGCAGCTCGAAATTGTGGTACCAGGGGTTCCAGTTCTGGCGCCAGCGCTCGAGTATCTCGCGGCCGTCGACGAACAGCTTCACGTAGCTCGACGAATAGAGCCGGAACTTGTGGCGGCCGCTGACGGCCGGGTGGAGCGTCCCGGTCCACACGACCCGCTGAGTCCCGACCACGTTGCCGGCGGTGTTCTGGCCGGTGGCGCCGGCCGTCGTCGGCGCCTTCGCCTCGGCCGGCCATTTCGCCTGGTCGCGTATATACTGATAGTCGATCGTCGCTTCCTGGCGAGTTACGGCGAGGCGGTCGCCGAGATAGTAACGGGCGGTGAAGCCGGGCCGGCCGCGTTCGCCGGTGACCTTCAGCCCTTCGCCGACCAGGGCATAGGGTCTCGGGTCGCCGAAGCGGGTGATCGATGCATTGTCCCACAGCAGGCCGTAATGGCGGGTCGAGACGACGAACGGGACGGCGACGTCCATATTGTGCTGGGCGAGCTCCACGTCCTCGCCGAGATAGTCCATCTGGCGGTTCTGATGCTGACCGAGCCCGTAAAAGCCCTCGTCCGTGCCGCGATTCCATTGCTGGCGGACCGCGAGGAACGGCTTTCCTTCCGCCATGGCGGGGGTGAAGCTCCCCGGTGCGCTCTCGGCGACGAGCACGCGCCCGGCGGCGTCGCGGACGCTGACATTGCCGTTGGCGAGGTCGACGTCGGCCGAGAGCCGGGCGGTTTTCAGGGTGACGTGGCCGGCGCGCGCGGCGACGGCGAAGGGGCCGTGCACGGGCCGGGCGGTGACCATCAGGCTCGCGGGCAGGTCGAGCTGGCGGGTCGGCGCGGCGGTCACTCGGACGATGCCGTCGCCATAGACCTGGAGGCGCACGAGCTTTTCGGGTCCGGCGGCGGGGGTGACGACGATGCCGGTGTCGGTCTTGCGGTAGCTTCCGGCGGCGAGGGCGGCGGTGGCGGTCCAGCCCAGCGCCGCGGCCATCAGCAGGCGGATGGGGAGGCGCATGCTTATCCCCCGAGGGCGGAGGCCGCGCGGGCGGCGGCCGTGATCGCGGCGCGGTCGGCGGGCCCCTTCGGCACGATCCAGCTGCCGCCGACGCACAGCACCGGCTCCAGCGCGAGCCAGCGCGGGGCGCTCTCGGCGGTAATGCCGCCGGTGGGGCAGAAGCGGACCTGTCCGAACGGCCCGGCCAGCGCCTTCAGCGCCGCGATGCCGCCCGAGCTTTCGGCCGGGAAGAACTTGAAATGGGTGAGGCCGAGGTCGAGCCCCCGCATGATATCGCCGGCATTGGCGATGCCCGGCAGGAACGGCGCGCCCGAGGCGACCGCAGCGGCGCCGAGCGTCTCGGTGAGGCCGGGCGACACGATGAACTCGGCCCCGGCGGCGAGGCTCTGGGCGAGGCCCTCCCGGTCGACCACGGTTCCGGCGCCGACGACCGCCCCCTCGACCCGCGCCATCTCCCGGATTGCATCGAGCGCGGCCGGGGTGCGCAGCGTCACTTCGAGGACTCGCAAGCCTCCCTCGACCAGCGCCTCGGCGATGCCCCGAGCCTCCGCCGCGTCGTCGATCACCAGCACCGGGATCACCGGGGCCAGCCGCATGATCTCGCCGATGGTCCTCATTCGCCATACTCGGCGGCAAAGGCCGCCGCGGCGCCGAACAGGCCGGGCTGCGGGTGGGTGATGAGCTTGACCGGCATCTCGTCCATCCGCCGCTCGAAGCGTCCCTTGGCGATGAACCGGTCGCGGAAGCCCGACTTTGGGAGATGGTCGACGAGCCGAAGGCCGAGCCCGCCGCCGATGACGACCGCCTCCGCCCCCTGTGCCAGCGCGATGTCGCCCGCCACCGCGCCGAGGCTGAGGCAGAAGCGGTCGAAGGCGGCGGCGGCGAGGCTGTCCTCGCCGCTCATCGCCGCCTGCCAGAGCGCCTTCTCGTCATGGTAGCGGGTCGGGCGGCCCTCGATGGCGGCGAGCGCCTCGTAGAGATTGCCGAGCCCCTGGCCGGAGGCGACCCGCTCCACCGAGACTCGGCGGTGGCGCTTCCTCAACTCCACGAGGATACGGTCCTCGAGGCTGTCGACCGGCGCGAAGTCGATATGGCCTCCCTCGGTCTCAATGACATGGTAATGGCCGCCGCGGCGCAGCAGCTGGGCGACGCCGAGGCCGGTGCCCGGTCCGACGATGCTGACCACGCCGGTCCCCGGCAGCCCCCGCTCGGGCCCGCAAAGGTGCCGGAAATAATGTTCGTCGAGCTGCGCCACCGCATGCGCCACCGCGCCGAAATCGTTGACCAGGGTGTAGCGATCGGCGCCGAGCTTCTTCGGGATCCAGGCGGGGCGGATCACCCACGGATTGTTGGTGAGCTTCAGCACCTCGCCCTGCACCGGCCCGGCGACGGCGATGCCGGCCGCCGCCGGCAGCTTGCGGCCGAGGCGGGCTCCGAACTCCTCCCAGGCAGTCTGGAGGCTGGCATGCTCGGCGGTCTTGAGCGTGCATTCCTCGCCCAGCGAGACGACGCGACCGGAATGGATCTGGGCGAGGGCGAAGCGGGCATGCGTGCCGCCGATGTCAACCGCGACGATCTCGCTCACAGCGCCTCCTCCATCGCGTTCAACATCCCTGAGGCGCCCCGCTCCGCGCTGTCGGCCCCGGCGCGGAAGAGGGCGAACAACTCGCGGCCGGTGCCGACCTTCGGTTCCGGCGGACCCTCCGGCTCGCGCGCCGCCCACTCCGCCTCGTCCACGACCGCATTCAACTCCCCCGTCTCCGCCGACAGCCTGACGAGATCGCCGTCCCTCAGCTTCGCGAGCGGGCCGCCGCCCAGCGCCTCCGGCGTGACATGGATCGCGGCCGGGACCTTGCCCGATGCCCCGGACATGCGGCCGTCGGTGACGAGCGCGACCCGGAAGCCGCGATCCTGCAGCACGCCCAGCGTCGGGGTCAGCTTGTGGAGCTCGGGCATCCCGTTGGCGCGCGGGCCCTGGAAGCGGACGACGACCACGACGTCGCGCGCCAGCTCGCCCGCGCGGAACGCGGCGAGCACCTCGTCCTGGTCGGCGAAGAGGCGGGCCGGCGCCTCGATCGTCCAGCGCTCCCGGTCCACCGCGCTGGTCTTGAACGTCGCGCGCCCGAGATTCCCCTGGACGAGGCGCATGCCGCCGTCGGGCCGGAACGGATCGGTGGCGGGCCGGACCATGGTCGCGTCCAAGGGTTCCTTCGGCGCGTCGCGCCAGACGAGGCGGTCGCCGTCCAGCGCGGGCTCCATTGCGTAATCGGCAAGGCTTTCGCCCGCGACGGTCAGGACGTCGCCGTGCAGGAGGCCATTGTCGAGCAGGGTCCGCACGACGAAGCCGATGCCGCCCGCCGCCTGGAAGTGGTTCACGTCGCCCGAGCCGTTCGGATAGATCCGCGCGATCAGCGGCACGGCCGCGGAAAGCGCGTCGAGATCTTCCCAGTCGACGACGATCCCCGCCGCGCGCGCAATGGCGGGAAGGTGGATGGCGTGATTGGTCGAGCCGCCCGTGGCGAGGAGGCCGATTGCGGCGTTGACGATCGCCTTCTCGTCGACGCAGCGGCCGAGCGGGCGATAGTCGTTGCCGCCCCAGCCGATCTCGGCGAGGCGGTGGACGGCGGCGCGGGTGAGCGCCTGCCGGAGCTTCGTGCCGGGGTTGACGAAGGCGGCGCCGGGCATGTGGAGGCCCATCACCTCCATCATCATCTGGTTGGAGTTGGCGGTGCCGTAGAAGGTGCAGGTGCCCTCGCCGTGATAGCTCGCCGCCTCCGCCTCGAGCAGCTCCTCGCGCCCGACCTTGCTTTCGGCGTAGAGCTGGCGGACGCGCTGCTTCTCCTTGTTGGCGAGGCCCGAGGGCATCGGCCCAGCCGGGATCAGGATCGTCGGCAGGTGGCCGAAGCGCAGCGCGCCGATGAGGAGGCCCGGCACGATCTTGTCGCAAATGCCGAGCAGGGCCGCGGCCTCGAACATGCCGTGGGAGAGGGCGATTGCAGTGGAGAGCGCGATCGTGTCGCGGCTGAACAGGGAAAGCTCCATCCCCGCCTGGCCCTGCGTCACCCCGTCGCACATCGCCGGGACGCCGCCCGCCACCTGCGCGGTCGCGCCGACCTCGCGCGCGAACAGCTTCATCTGCTCGGGATAGCGGGCATAGGGGGCGTGGGCGGAGAGCATGTCGTTATAGGCGCTGACGATGCCGATGTTGATCGCGCGGCCGCCGCGGATCGCCGGCTTGTCCTCGCCGGCCGCGGCGAAGCCGTGGGCGAAGTTGCCGCAGCTCATGCTCGACCGGCTGATGCCCCGCTCGCGCTGCTCATCGATCAAGGCGAGGTAGCGCTCGCGGGTCGGGCGCGAGCGTTCGACGATGCGGGCCGTTACGGCGTTTATCCGGGCATCGAGGGTCATTCGTGCCAGCTCACACCGTCGCGCTCGGTCAGCGCAATCGCCGCGGAAGGCCCCCACGTCCCCGCCGCATAGCTTTTCGGGACGACATTGTGGGCCCGCCAGCCGTCGCGGATGGCGTCGACCCATTCCCACTGCGCCTCCACTTCGTCGCGGCGGACGAAGAGGGTGGGATCGCCCTCCACCAGATCGAGCAGCAGCCGCTCGTAGGCGATGCGGCGGCGGGTGTCGGCGAAGACGTTCGCCATGCCGAGGTCGAGTGGCACCTCGCGCAGGCGTATCCCCTCGCGGTCGAGGCCGGGCTGCTTGGCCATCATCAGGAGGCGGATATTCTCGTCGGGCTGGAGGCTGATCACCAGCTTGTTCGGTTCCACCGTCGCCCCGCGCGAGGCGAAGATCGAGTGGGGCACGCCCTTGAACTGGATGAAGATCTCGGTGCGCCGCGCGGGCATCCTCTTGCCAGTGCGCAGGTAGAAGGGAACGCCCTTCCAGCGCCAATTGTCGACATGGGCCCTGAGCGCAACGAAGGTTTCTGCGGTCGAGACTGCACCCAGCTCATCGGCATAGCCGGGGACCGGGGCTCCCGCGACGGCGCCGGCGGAATATTGGCCGGTGACGGCGGCGGCGAGGACGTTGGCGCGGTCGATCGGG
This sequence comes from Allosphingosinicella sp., assembly GCA_036403015.1. GTDB lineage: Bacteria > Pseudomonadota > Alphaproteobacteria > Sphingomonadales > Sphingomonadaceae > Allosphingosinicella. The sequence goes on along the minus strand of DASWRU010000049.1, from coordinate 2,591 downwards.
CGGAGCGAGCGGAACACCTTCACCTTCTCGTCGCGCACCGCGCCGGCGTCGAACTGGGCGGGGGGCTCCATCGCGACCAAAGCGAGCAGCTGGAGCATATGGTTCTGGACCATGTCGCGGAGCGCGCCGGAGCCGTCATAATAGCCCGCCCGGCCCTCCAGCCCGACCGTCTCGGCGACGGTGATCTGGACATGGTCGATGCCCGCGGCGTTCCACAGCGGCTCGAACAGCGAGTTGCCGAAGCGCAAGGCGAGGAGGTTCTGGACGGTCTCCTTGCCGAGATAATGGTCGATCCGGAAGGTCCGCTCCTCCGGAAAGGCGGCGGCGACCGCATCGTTGATCTCGCGGCTGGAGGCGAGATCGGTGCCGAGCGGCTTCTCCAGCGCCAAGCGGACATTGCCCTCGGACAAGCCCACCGAGCGCAGGCCCTCGATGGTCGCGCGGAACAGGGATGGGGCGGTCGACAGGAAGATCGCGAGACCGCCCTCGTTCGGACCGATCGCCTCGCGCAGCCGGGCGAACTGGGCGGGATCGGACGCGTCGACGGGCACATAGCTCAGCCGCCCCAGGAACGCCTCCACCGCCCCCGCGGGCCGCCGCTGCGCATCGACGTAGCGCTCCAGCGCCTCGCCGGCCGACGCCCGGAAGCCGGCCTCGTCGAGCCCGCTCCTCGCGGTGCCGAAGATGCGCAGCTCCGAGGGAAGCAGGCCGTCCGCGTCGAGGCCGTAGAGGGAGGGCAGCAGCATGCGCCGCGCAAGGTCTCCGGTCGCGCCGAACAGCAGCAGGGTGTGGACGGGGGGCCGGGGCACGGTTCGGCTTTAGCGGCGGCGCCGCGAAGCGCAACGGCATCGCGCGCGCTTCATTCGGCCTCGGCCGTGAAGCCGCTCAGCGACAGGCTCTGGTTCCTCACCGCCAGCCAGGCGGCGAGGACGGCGGCATAGAGGCCGAGCCCGGCAAGGAGGGGCAGCGGATCGAAGCGCGGCGACAGGGGCGCGGTGCGGGCGAGGAGCACCGCGCCGGCGCCCGCCGCGGCGGCGAGGAGCGGCCCGGCCTGGTGGGAACGCGGCACGTCGAGGTGGAAACGCGCCCTCAGCACCAGGCTCCTGAGCGCCGCCCGCACCGCATAGGCGGCGAGCACGGACAGCGCCGCCCCGTCTATCCCCCAGCGCGGGATGAGCAGCACCGCGGCGATGACCCCCACCGCGATGCTGGCAAGAGTCAGGGCGAGGCCGAGCTTCGGCTTCAGATAGACGAAGACGAGGTCGCCGATGCTGAAGGCGGCCTGGATCGCCTCGGCGATCGCGAGGGCGAGCAGCGGCCAGTAGGCGGCGGCGAAGCCGACGCCGAGCCAGCCGAGCAGCGGCCGTCCCACCGCGAAGAGGGCGACGATCATCGGCAGCTGGATGGCGAGGATGAGGCGGGTCGCCGACGCGAGTGCCTCGCCCGAGCCGCGCGACCCGCGGGCGCCGAGCGTCCGCGCCACCAGCGGGATGAGCAGGCCGTCGAAGCTCTGCCGCACCTGCCGGATCGGCATCGCCGCCTGGCGCGCCATGCCGTAGACGCCGGCGGCCCCGGCGCCCATCATCAGCCCGACCAGCCACAGATCGACGCGCGTGTAGACGGCGTTCAGGAAGTCGGTGGCCGTGTTCGCGGCCGCGGAGCGGAAGGCCAGAGCGAGGATATGCGGATCGGGCCGCCAGGCGCGGAGCCGGAAGCCGCCGAACACCCGCCGCGCCCCGGCGACGGCATAGACAAGGGCGGCGAGGGTCCCCGCCCAATAGCCGGCGAGCAGGCCTTCGGCCTTCAGACCCAGCGCCCAGGCCGCCGCGGCGCCGAGGAGGAGCGCGTAGGGCTCGACCAGGCTGCGCGCCACCACCTCGTAGCGAATCGCGTGCCGCCAGCGCGTGGCGGCCAGGAACAGGTCGAGCAGCGACTGCCCCGCCACCATCGGCGCGAGCAGGAACAAGGCGCGGCCGGCGCCGGCGGGCAGGAAGCTTTCCGGAAGCAGGAGCGCCGCGGCCATCATGCCGCCGGCGAGGAGGAGGCTGGCGAGCGTCACCAGCAAAGCGGCGTCGAGGAGGGCGTGGGGGAGGGGCCGTGCGCCCGGGCCGGCGTCGAGGCGCTGGAAGATCACCTTCTTCATGCCGAGGCTGCCGACCCCGACGGCCAGCTCCACCGCCGCGACTGCGAGCACGTAGGCGCCGAAGGGGGCTGGCCCGAACAGCCTGCCGGCCACGAACAGGAAGAGCAGCCGCGCGCCGAGTCGCGCTCCGAAGCCCGCGGCGGTCGCCTGCGCGCCCCGCAGGATCATCCGTCCCGCATCCGTCGGCCTGCCACGCTCGCCCGTCATTCCCGCGGCAGTGCAACATTTCGCTTGTCACCGCCAGCGCGAGCCATGAGGGATCGGCGCGATGGCGGAGCGGGACGAAAGGCCGGTGGCGGCGATCTTCCGGTCGCCCCTGTTCAACGCGTCCGAGACGTTCGTCCAGACCCACGCCTTATCGCTCTCCCGCTACCGCGCTGTGGTCGTCGGCCTGGACGAGAAGGGCGGCGTCCGGCCCGAGCTGCGCGACGCCTTGCTCGTCGCGACC
>DASWRU010000048.1:0-69554 GCA_036403015.1 Allosphingosinicella sp. | reverse complement strand
AAGCCGATCCCTCCGAAGGTCCGAACCAAAGCGCCGGAGGGGGCCGCCGCGCCGCCGAACCTCAGGTCGGTCGCCACCCCGATCGTGGCGCCGCCGACCGAGATACGGTTCGTGATCCCCCCTCCCATCGTCGCCGCCCCGGTCGCCGGCATCGGCGGCGATCCGTCCGCCGGCGCCGCGGACGTGCCGGGGCCGGGCACGGGCAGTGGGGGCGTTGGCAACGGGACCGGCAGCGGCGGCCAGGGCAATGGCGGCGGTGGCGGTGGCGGGAGCCATGCTCGCTGGGTGAAGGGCGGCATCGACCCCTCCGATTATCCGCGTCGCGCGCTGGAGGCGCATGCCTCGGGCACCGTGTTCCTGCGCTTCACCGTCGGCACCGACGGACATGTCCGCGGCTGCGCGGTCACCCGGTCGAGCGGCAATGCCGAGCTGGACTCGACGACCTGCCGGCTGATCGAGCGGCGCTTCCGCTACAAGCCGGCGCGGGACGCGCGCGGCAAGGCGGTCGCCGAGACCATCGTCGGCGAGCATGTCTGGTCGTTCCGCGACCTGGAGCCGCTCCCGCCCGAGGAGGAGCCTGACGGGCCCGACGCCGATCCGCCCCGCGGCGCGTGAGCCGGGCCGCCAGTCTTTACCGACCTTGATCCAGATTATCTCAAGGGAGCCAAACCTGGATTATGCTCGTTCACGCCTGCGGGCCGCGCGCGAGAGGAGCGACATGGCGCCTGACGACGAATCCCTCGGCTGGTTGACCCGAAAGCTGGAGGCCCTGGTTCCGCTGGGCGACGAGGATCGCGCCGCCATCGGCGCCTTGCCGACGACGATCCGCTCGGTGCCCGCCGCTCATGTCCTCGTGCGCGAGGGGCGGGAGACGTCGGAATGCTGCGTGCTCGTGGAAGGCTATGCCTGCCGCCACAAGCTCGCCGCCGGCGGCGGCCGGCAGATCGTCTCCTTCCAGATACGCGGCGACATACTCGATTTGCAGCATCTCCTGCTCCCGGTGGCGGACCATAATGTCCAGACGATCACCGAGGCGACGGTCGCCTGGATTCCCAAGTCCGCGCTCATGGCCGTCGCCCGCCGCCGGACCGCCGTCGCCGAGGCCTTGTGGAAGGACAGCCTGATCGACGCCTCGATCTTCCGGGAATGGGTGCTCAACGTCGGCCGCCGTGACGCGAAGGCGCGGATCGCCCACATGCTGTGCGAATTCGTTGCCCGCTGCGAGGCCGCCGGGCTCGGCTCGCCCGACCGCTTCGAGTTGCCGATGACTCAGGAGCAGATCGCCGACGCCACCGGGCTGACTGCGGTGCACGTCAACCGGATGCTGAGGGCGTTGGTCGACGAGGGCGTCGTCGCCCGCGGCCGCCGCGAGCTGCGCATCACCGATTGGCCGCGCCTGCGGAGCATCGCCGGCTTCAACTCAACCTATCTCCATGCCGCCGCGTGACGATGGCCCTCACCTTTCAGCCTGTCACCCTTGACGGGAATTACGGCGACGAGGCGGCCATGCTCGTGTTCCGCGAGGGTCATCTGGTCGCCGTGATATCGCAGCTGAGCGCTGCCCACGGCGTCCTCGAAGGCCAATGGTTCGTCGAGAAGACGTTCGGCGAGCTGGAAGAGCGTCCGGACCGCACCTTTGTGGATATGCCGGCCGTCGAAGCCTGGGTGGCGGCGGAAGGGCGCAGCTGACGGGGGATCAGGCGGCGAGCGCCGCCAGGCTCGCGGCGTGCGCGCGGATTGTCGCCTGGCTCGCCGCGTCGGAGTCGAACACGCCGTACCAGCCTTGCGGCTCGTGCGGAGGGTCGCCGAGCCAGGCGGTGTCGCCGCGCCGGAAGCGATGATCCTCATGGGCGGCGCGCCCCTCGCCGCTCCACGCCCAGAAATTGGAGCCCGCCACGGGCCCGCCGGCGCGGGCATCCGCCAGCACCGCGTCGTAGATCAGCCGGTAGAAGCGATCTTTCCAGACGGTCGGCGTGCCCGGATCATAGGCGCCGCCGTCGCGTGGGAAGCCGAACTCCTCGAACACCAGCGGCTTGCCGAGCTGGGCCGCAAGCGCGATGTGTCGGACGAGATAGTCGCTCACCTTCGCTTCGCCCGCCGCCCAGGTGCCGGCGAGGTCGGCGGTGTCCACCCAGCTCCAGTTCAACGGCCAGACATGGGCGGTGAGATAATCCACCTCCGGGATCGCGTGCTCGGCGAGCACGCAGGCGGCGCTCTCGACGCAGCCCTTCAGCCCCTCGCTGCCGGTGGAGACGAGGTGATTGGGGTCGCGCGACTTGATCAGCCGCGCCGTCGCCGCCACCCAGGCGCGGAAGGCCGGCATGCGTTCCGCCGCGACCGCCTCGCTGCCGCCCGGCCGGGGCTCGTTGGCGAGCTGCCAGGCCATGATCGCCGGATCATCGCGATAAAGCCGGCCGGTCACGGTATTCACGCGCCGGACCACGCCGCGCAGATAATCGTGCGACAGCGCCATTGCCGGCCCGCTTTCGTAGAAGCCGGAGGTGAAATCGGGAAATTCCGGCCAGGGATGCCCCGGGTCGTTCATGTCGACATAACGCCCGCCATTGGTCCAGTAGAGATAGGTCGCCATCCCCCCGGACCATTCCCAGAAATTATTGAGATAGACGACGGCCGTCATCCCCCGCCGGCCGACCTCCGCGAGCGCGAGGTCGAGGCCGCGAAGCAGGCGCTCGTCATGAGGCGGCGTCCGGTCGTGGAAGGCGGGGCGCAGCGAATTCTTGAGCGGCGACAGCTCCGACGCGGCGAGGATGCGCAGGTTGGCGACGCCGAGCGCGGCGAGCCGGTCCAGCTCCCGCCGCAGCCGCGCGGGGTCGGTCGGCCCGACATAGGCCGCATACCACATGTTCGCGCCGGCGAAGCGGTAACGACGCCCGCCGCGCAGCAGGGCGGTGCCGTGCCGAGTCACGAAGCGGCTCGTCCGGCTGCGCCCCCCGGCCCGGCTCGCGAAGAGCGCGGCTCCGGCGAGGATCGCGTCGCGCCGGCGCAGCATCAACGGAATATCGGCCTCATGCCGTTCAGGTTAAGGTCGCGGGCCGATACCGGCAATGGCTCAGCGCAGCTTGACATTGACCCGCACCCCGACCGTGTCGAGGCCCGGATTCTGGGCGCTGAACAATTTGGCGTGGCTGAGATGGACCCAGCTGGCCTCTAGCGAGACGCGGTCGTTGAGGCGGTAGCCGATGCCCAGCTCCGGCTCGAACAGCACGCGCGAGCCGAACCAGATGCGCCGGCCGGTGGGGTCGAAGCGGCCGGGGCCGGTGTGGACGGCAAGGCCGATCCCCGGGCGGACGTAGACCGGGCTGCCGATCCGCCAGCTGAGGCCGGCCGCGGCGAAATGGGTGTCGCCGTCGCTGTTGACCGAGACGAAGGCATGGGGCTGCGGCCCGCCGATGACGGGCAGGATGCGGTCGCCGCGCCAGCCGATCTCGACGTCGGCGCCGGTTTCGATGCCGCTGACGGTGATCCAGTTGACGTCATGGGCGTAGACGCCGCCGAATATCTCGTCGGCATGGGCCGGCGCGGCCGCGGCGAGGGCGGCGGCCGCGGCGGCTGGAAGGCACAGCTTCATGGGCATCGCAAACCCGCCGCGACGGGGCCGGTTCCGCGCCGGTGGGAACCGGCCCGGCCCATCCGTGTTGGAGGCGCCATGAGCAACGGTGACACCGCGCCTGGCGACGAAGCCGCTCCCGGTACCCCCGGCACAAGCGAGAATATCTGCCGCCATTGCGGCGGCACCGGGGAGCATGACGGCGTCCCCTGCCCCGTCTGCAACGGTACCGGCAAAATCGTCGAAGGCCTCGCCGGCGGCTGAGCCGGGAATCTCGCTAACCCACATCAGCTCCGCCTCGCTGGGCCGGAACCGGGCGCCCGGCGTCCGGTTTCGAGCGCATTCATTGCCCAAGGAGCCCGCAATGTCACGTACCCTGCTGATTGCGGCGGCGGCCGCCGTCTCGCTCGCGCTTTCGGCCTGCGCCGCCGACGAGGCCGCCATGTCCGCGGCCGCTTCGGGCGACATGACTCCGACGCAGCGCGACGCCTATGTCGGCATGGCCGCCGCCAGCGACATGTTCGAGATCCAGTCCTCGCAACTCGCGCGCTCGCGCGCCCAGCGGCCCGAGGTGCGGGACTTCGCCCAGATGATGATCGACGATCACAGCCGGACCACCGCCCAGCTCACCGCCGCCGCCCAGGCCGCCGGCATGGCCCCGCCGGTCCCGGCGCTGCTTCCCATGCAGGCGACGATGATGAACCAGCTCCAAGCCGCGTCGAGCGCCGATTTCGACCGCGTCTATCTCGCGCAGCAGGTCCAGGCCCACCAGATGGCGCTTGCCCTCCACAGCAATTACGGCACGAACGGCGACACGGCGGCGCTGCGCGCGGTGGCGAACGCGGCGGTGCCCGTCGTCCAGATGCACCTCGACAGGGTGAGGGCGCTGGCCGCCTGATTTGGCTTTAAGTCAGGCTCCGGCCTGCCACGCCCTGATGGCGTTGCTGGGCGCCACCAGCATGATGACGTTCAGCGTCAGATTGTCGCGGATCACCGCCAGGGCCAGCAGCTCCAGCCCCACCGCGATCGCCACGGTCGCCCACACCGGCAGCCGCCGGGCGACCGCGAAGCCGAGCAGCATCCAGGAGATATCCGCGACCGAGTTGATGACGCTGTCGCCATTATAGCCGAGCGCCATGGTCGCGTGGCGGTAGCGCTCGATGATCCACGGGCTGTTCTCGAGCAGCTCCCACGCCGCCTCGATGGTGACGGCGGCGAGCAGCCGGTCGCCGGGCGGATTGCGCCTCAGGCACAGCCAGCCGAGCGCGTAGAACAGGAAGCCGTGGACGATGTGGCTCGGCGTGTACCAGTCGGCGATATGCTGGCTGTTGTCGGGGCCGTTCACCGTCCCCACCCAGAGCTTCACCGTGCCGCAAGTGCAGATGGGCGGCCGCCCCATCCACAGGAGGATCGCCGCCGCGACCGCGACGATGGCGAAGGTGACATACCAGTAGCGGCGGGGAATGAGCGGCGCGGTGGTCATCCGAGCATCTCCTCGAGCTTCTGCAGGGTGCGCCAGTTGCGGGCGGTGACCGGCGAGCCCGCGGCCCGGTCAATCAGCGCCGGTGTCAGCTTCGACGTGCCGACGCCCTCGGGATAGTGGAACCAGAGCGCGCCGCCGGCTTCCAAGACGCGCTCGCCGGCCGCGGCCTTGGCCTCGATGGCGGCAGCGGCGCCGGCCGCCGGCGGGCGTTTCGAAAGGCCGGTGAGGACGCGCTGCGCCTCGTCTTGCGCCTCGGCCGCGAAGGGGTTGGCGGCGACGAGCCGGCGCCAGGCCGGGGCCGCGCGCACGAGCACCGGAACCCGCAGGGGAAGCGCCGCCTCCAGCGCCGCCTCGAGCGTGGCTTCCCTCCCCTCCGCCTCGAAGACGAAATTGCCGCTCTGGATGTAGGTTTCGACCTTCTCCCAGCCGAGCCCGGCACAGATCTCCCTCAGCGCGGCCATCGGCAGCCGCGCGTGGCCGCCGACATTGATCCCCCTCAACAGCCCCACGAATCCCGCCATGGCGAGAGCCTGCTTGACGGAGCGGCGGGTGGCAAGCCAGTAGCGCGCATGGCGACCCACAATCCTCTCCTGCGGCGCGGCCTCCTCTTCGTCCTGTCGAGCCCGAGCGGGGCGGGCAAGACCACCATCTCGCACATGCTGCTGGAACGGGACGACGGCATCGGCCTCTCCGTCTCCGCCACCACCCGCCCGATGCGGCCCGGGGAGGTGGACGGCCGGGATTATCACTTCGTCTCCGACGACGAGTTCGAGCGGCGGATCGCGGCCGGCGAGTTCCTGGAATGGGCGCACGTCTTCGGCCACCGCTACGGCACTCTGAAGCGAGAGGTGGTGAAGCAGATCGAGGGCGGGCGCGACGTCCTGCTCGACATCGACTGGCAGGGCACCCAGCAATTGAAGCAGGTCGACCCGGACATCGTCCGCGTCTTCATCCTCCCGCCCTCGATGGAGGAGCTGGAGCGGCGCCTGCGCTCGCGCAAGACCGACAGCGAGGCGGTGATCGAGCGGCGCATGGCGCGCTCGACGGTCGAGATCAGCCACTGGGCCGAATATGATTATGTCCTCATCAACGACGATGCGCAGCATTGCCTGAAGCTCGTCCACACCATCCTCAAGGCCGAGCGGCTCAAGGCCTCCCGCCGCGTCTTCCTCCACGATTTCGTCCGCAGCCTGATCGGCTAGGCCTACGCCCCACCCGCACGCCGGGAGGGGGATTACCCCCGCCCCGGCTTTGCGCTACGCTCGCCGCTTCATAGGGGGAGGATCTCGATGGTACGGACCCTGATCGGCGGCCTGCTGGGCGGCCTCATCATCTTCGTCATGGGCTACATATTCTGGGCGACGCCGCTCGGCGATATACCTTTCACCCACGCCAGCGACGCGCAGCAGGCGGCGGTGCAGACCAGCCTCGCCCAGAACCTCGCTCAAAACGGCAACGGCACCTACAAGATCCCCGATCCGCGCTCCCGCGACGGCGCCTCCGCCTATACGCGCGGGCCCGTCGCGATGGTCGATTACAACAATGCCGGCTTCGCGCCCGACGACATGGGCATGATCCTGCCGGGCTTCGTGATGGCGGAGATCACCGGATTGCTCATGGCCTTCGCCCTCGCTTCGGTCGGCGGCGGCGGGCGCGCCTTCGGCCCGGTCGCCCGGCTGGTCGTGCTCTACACCCTTGCCTTCACGGCCTGGGAGTTCCTGGCGACGCCGATCTTCAACCATTTCGGCTGGCGCTTCTGGATCTATTCCTTCGTGGTCGAGAATATCGCCTTGATCCTCGCCGGCCTCGTCATCGCCCGCTGGTTCCTGCCGCATTACCGGCCGGCCGCCGCGGAGCCCGCCGCGGCCTACGAAGCGCCGGCTACAGAAGCGCCGGCTACAGAAGCGCCGGCTACAGAAGCGTAAGGAAGAGATACCCCGCGTCGAAATCGCGCCGCCGCTCGTCATGGGCGGCGGCGGCGAGCGGGTCGTCGCCCCATTGCTCCGCCTGCCACGCCTCGTCCAGCGTCGCCGCCGACCAGGCCTGCTCCAGCCCGACCGCCCCTTCCGCGAGCGCCAGCGCGATCAGCAGCGAGCCCGACACCGTCACCAGCGGCGCGAGGCCGGCGAGCTCAAAGGCGCCGCGCGCCATCACCGCGGCGGCGAGCCGCTCGACGGTCGCTTCCGGCTGGGGGCGGTGCATGATGCCGCAAACCGTTTCGAACTCCGCGTCGAACCGCCGCCGCGCCCAGTCCAGCAACGGGTCCCAGAGCGCCGCCTGGCGCTCGACCAGCGGCCGCGGCGCATCGGCGCGGTAGCAAAGGAGGTCGGCCTCGCCATAGCGGACAAGGCCGCGGGCGAAAGCCTCCGGGTCGGGCGCGACCCGGTCGATGGCCGCATTGGCGAGGCCGGTGAGCGGCATCGTGTGGGGCTCGATCGTCTCCCCCTGCGCCTTCCATTCTGCCGCGATCGCCTCTGCCAGCCGCGCGTTGGGGACGCGCAGGGCGTGGCGCGCCGGCGTCTTCACCGGCCGCCCGTCGAGCAGCACCGCGACGCCGCCGTCCTGCGGCGACGCCGTCGCGTCCTTGTAGAAGCGCTTCACCGGCCGTCGCGCCGCTTCCAGTGACGGGAGAGGGCCGTCGGAGCCCAGAAGCTCGCCGCGACTCCGGCGATGGCGAGCGGCAGCCCCACCACGGCCGAGCCGCCTTCGACGAGGATGTCGCTGTACCAGATGGCGAGTCCGATCAGCACCACGATCGTCGCGCCGATCCGGGCCATGTTCACAATGATGAACCGGTTGCGCCAGAGATCCTCGTCCTGCTGCGTCATGCGAAGGCTCCCATCAGCGCGGGAAGCTCGGCCGGGTGCGCGGCGATTTCGTCCGCGCCCGCCGCCAGAAGCTCCGCCGGTTCGTGATAGCCCCAGGCGACGCCGATCGCCCTCACCCCCGCCGCCTTCGCCATCGCCATGTCGTAGCTCGTGTCGCCGATCATCGCGCTGAGGTCGGGGCTCGCCCCCGTTTCCGCAAGGGCCGCCTCGATCATCGACGGGTGCGGCTTGGAGGGGTGGCGGTCGGCGGTCTGCAGCGTCGCGAAGCGGGCGCCGAGGCCGTGACGTTCCAGGCAGAGCCGCAGCCCCCGGTCGGACTTCCCGGTCGCGACGCCGATCAGCCAGCCGTCCGCCTCCAGCGCATCGAGCGAAGCGGCAATGCCCTCGTAGAGCGGCTCCTCGATCTCTCCGCGTCCGCGCAGCCGGTGGAACGCCGCTTTGTAATCCTCGGCGAGCGCGGCGTGCAGCGAATCCGCGCCTTCCGGCAGCATCGTGCGCATCGCCTCGAGGAGGCTGAGGCCCACCACCCGCCGAGTCCGCTCGCGCGGCGGCGGCGGAAGCTTCGCCCGAGCGAAGCATTCCTCCATCGCAAGGCATATGGCCGCCTGCCCGTCGACAAGGGTGCCATCGCAGTCGAAGAGGGCGAGGCGGTTCATCGGCGCCTCCTCACCCAGCCCGGACATGTTCGATGCTCGCCCGCGCGAAGGCGGTCAGATCCTCGCCGCGGACGATGAACGATACATCCTGCCCCAGCGGCTCCTCGTCGAAGAAGGCGCCGTCTCCCGTGCGTCCGGCGCGGCCGCCGTCGCGGAACAGGTCCTGGACGAGCTGCGCCTGAGCCTCGCGATTGAACTGGGGCCAGGCTTTGGCCGCACGCCGCTCGGCCTGCCAGTCGTAGGCGCCGCGCCCCTTGCCCAGCTGCGCCAGGATCGCGCCGCCGATATAGCTTATCCCCTCGCGCTGGTGCTGCCAGACGTGACAGCATTCGTGGACCAGGACGTCCACCCGCGCGGCCGGGTCGAAACCCTTCAGGTAGATGCGGTCGCCCAGCGTGAAGGGCCGGCCGCTGAGGCTGAAGAGGCCCGCGCGGCCGGCGACGATGCGCACTCGCGACAGGTCGACCGAGCCGCGATAGACCCGGCGCAGCAAAGCGGTCTCTGCTGCGGTGAGCGGGCGCTCGCGCGGCTGCAGGCCAAGGGCGGTCTGGACGGCGCCCACCGCCCGGCCCGCGGCTGCCACCACGGCCCCGATGACGGACTCGGCGGCCCTAGACATGGTCGATCCCCGAGGAGCCGGGGCGCATAAGCGCGGCCATGCCGGCCTCGCCCCTGCCGTCGAGCGCCTGCGCGATGCGCTCCCGCACTTCCGGCGGCTTGTCCTGGTCGATCTTGGCGGTGCCGCGCCAGGCGGCGATCTCCATTTCGAACCCGCCGATCGCCTTGAGCAGGGCCTCGAACCGGCCGGGGCCCATCTTGTCGCGGGTCCAGGCCGGCTTCGGCTCGAGCCGCCCTTCGTGCTCGGCCGACATCGCGTCGAGCAGGCGGACCAGAGCGTCCCCATCGAGCGGCCGCACCGGTCCGTTCAGCTCGACCGCGACATAGTTCCAGGTCGGCACTCGGCCCTCCAGCCCGTACCAGTCGGGGCTGATATAAGCGTGGGGGCCGTTCACCACCGCCAGCGCCTCGCCGCCCTCGAGCAGCGCCGCGTGGACCGCATTGCCGCGGCTGACGTGGAAGCGGAGGCGCTCGCCCTCCACGAGGAGCGGGACATGGACGGCGCGCAGGCCCGCCTCCGTCTGCACCGCGACGAGGCCGAACCCCGCCTCCCGCACGAAGCGCGCCATCGCCTCCTGGTCTTCGACATGGAATTTGCGGTTCGGGTGCATCAGCTCCGGCCCCGGCTGCGCCGTTCGCCCTTGCGCTCCTTGCGCCGCGCCTTGGCCGCGGCGGTGGCGGCGCGGCGCTTGCCCTCCGGCGTCTGGGAGAATTTGACCTCGTCGAGCGGCAGGTCGCCGGCCGTCATATCGAAGCCGAGATTGGCCATGGTCTCGGCGAAATGCGGCGGCAGGTCGGCGGTGACGTCGATTCGCCCGCCGTCGGGATGGTCGATCCTCAGGCGCCGCGCGTGGAGGTGGAGCTTGCGGCTGATCGCGCCGGTCAGGAAGGCGTCCTGGCCGCCATATTTGCCGTCGCCGACCATCGGGTGGCCGATCGCCGCCATGTGGACGCGCAGCTGGTGGGTGCGGCCGGTGAGCGGCTGGAGCTCCACCCAGGCGGCGCGGTTCCCCGCCCGCTCGATCACCCGATAGCGGGTGCGCGCGGCAAGGCCCTCCTCACCTTCCTCAACGTGCATCTTCTCGCCGCCGGTGCCGGGCTGCTTGGCGAGCGGCAGGTCGATGTAGCCGTCCTTCACCTCCGGCACCCCGACGACGACCGCCCAATAGACCTTGCGGGCGGTGCGTCCGGAAAAGGCCTTGGAGAAGGAGGCCGCCGCCCGCGCGGTGCGGGCGAGGAGGAGGACGCCCGACGTGTCCTTGTCGAGGCGGTGGACGAGCTTGGGCCGCTGCCCCGCATCGTCGGCCAGCCCGTCGAGCAGGCCGTCGAGGTGGGTGCGCGTGCCGGTTCCGCCCTGCGTGGCGAGGCCCGGCGGCTTGTTGACGACGATGCCGGCCTCGTCGCGATGGATGACGATCTCGTTGACGAAGGCGATCTCGTCCTCGCTGAGCTTCGGCCGCTCCGCCTTGGGCCTGGGCGCTGCGGCCGGCTCGGCCGGCGGGACTCGGATCGTCTGCCCCGCCTCGATCCGATCGCCCGGCGCGGCGCGCTTGCCGTCGACGCGCAGCTGACCGGTTCGCGACCAGCGCGAGACCATGTTGAAGCTCGCGTCGGGCAAATGGCGCTTGAACCAGCGGTCGAGACGGATGCCGTCGTCGTCCGGCGCGACGGTGAACTGGCGGACCTCGCTCATCCCGCGGCCCTGGCGAGGGCGTAGCCGGCGAACAGCAGGGCCAGCGCGCCCAGCACCGAGAGCAAGGCATAGCCGGCCGCGAGCCCCGCCTGGCCGCGCTGGAGCATGAGGAACATGTCGAGGCTGAAGGCGGAAAAGGTGGTGAAGCCGCCGAGCACGCCGACGCAGAGGAGCAGCCACAGCGGCCGGCTGGCCGTCCCCTCCCCGGCCATCGCCCCGGCCAGCACGCCCATCAGCAGCCCGCCGGCCAAATTGACCGCCAGCGTCCCCCACGGGAAGCCGGCGCCCGCATGGCGCAGCGCCAGCCGCCCGACTTCGTAGCGCAGCCCCGCGCCGGCCGCGCCGCCGACAAGGACATAGAGGAAATTGGGCATGGCGGCGATGTAGCGGGGCGGGGCGGGAGGCGCCAGAAGCTTTCCTCCCCATCGCGACGACGGGAGGCGGAGGCGGTCAGCGCCCCTTGTCGACCACCAGCGCGACTTCGCTCCCCGCGGGCTTGGGCGTGACGATCACGTAATAGGAGCCGCCGTCCTGCCCGGTGCCCGCGACGACATGGTCCTCGCCGCGCACCTGCTGCCGGGCCGAATAACCGGCGCGGCCCGCCTGCGCGCCATACCAGTCGGCGACCTGCCGCCAGTCGGCTGGCGTGGTGAAGGTCACCACCCGCATCCGGCAGCTTGCCTTGTCATATCCCGCCGCCTCGGTCACCCGGCCGCCCGGATAGACGGGAAAGGCCGCGGGAAGCCGATTGGCCCAGCCATTGTCGTAGGCGAACGGCCCGTCGAGGCTGCAGCTTTCGTCGTCCCCGGCCGCCGCGCCCGCCGGGCGGGCCGCCGGCTGGCCGGGCGCGGGCGCCGGATATTGCGCCTGGGTCGGCGTCTCCGGCGTGCGCACCGCGTTGCGGTTAGACTGGTTGGCGAGGCTCGGGTCGACCGCGATCTGGTCGGCGAGCGCGCTGGTCAGCGCCGGATCGACGTCGTTGCCGACCAGCTGGTTGTCGAGGCTGGCGAGATTGTTGCCGGCATCGCCGCCGCCGCGCTGGCACGCGCCCAGCGCAAGCGCCGCGGCAAGGGGGACGAGCAGGGGCGAAGGCTTCCGCATCCGACCCCTATGCCGCATTTCCGCGGAGAATGGGTGACCAAGGCTGGTTAACGCGGCACCCCTGCGGCGCCTGTCCCGCTCCGGGACTGCCACCAGGCGAAAGTTTCCGACTGCACGCGGGCGATGAAGCGCCGCGCCTCCGGCCCGTCCCACGGCCCCTCATAGCCGCGGGAGCGGGCACCGCCGGCCACCCACCAGCCTTGTCCGGGTATGCCGTCGCTCTGGCGGACGACCAGCACGGCGAGCTCCGGCTCGCCTTGCGCCGCCGCTTCCTCGTCGACCGTGCCGAGGATCGCGCAGAGGGCGCGCATCTTGGGCCGCGAGAAGCGGTAGCCGAGCCGCTCGAGCAATTCCCCGTAGCTCAAGGCCACCCCCGCCTTGGCCGCGGCGACGAGGTGGAGCCGCACCTCCCCGGGCTCGGCGAGCGCTGGCACCGTCCCGTCAGTCGTCGTGGCGCACGGTGACACGGCCGTCGGTCCCGCCGCCGCCGCGGGCCGCCAGCCGCACCTTGAAGCGATGGCCGTCGCGCTTCTGAGTGCCGGTGATCACCCAGGCATCGCCTTCCGGGGCCGCGCCGTCGAGCCGATATCCGTCGGAGCGCGCCGGGCTGCGATACCAGGCGAGCACCCTGTCGACCGGGTCGGCGCTGGCGAAACGGAACTCCACCTCGCTGCCGCCGCCGTCGTCGCCCCCCCGCCCGGCGGCGACCGCCATTCCGCTGATCGTCGCGTCCGGGTAGAAGATGCGGCTGTCGCGATCGACCTTGACCTCGCCGGTCATCTCCTTGGGCAGGCTGAACTTCAGCTCGAAACCCGGCGCCTTGACCGAGATCTTGCCTTCCTCCGCCTTACCCTCCGCGGAGATCTGGGTGTTGGCGGGAGCCAGGTTCATGTCGTCTTCGTCCGCGCCGCACCCGGCGAGCGCGAACGGCGCCAGCGAAAGGAAGCAGGCAAGCTTGAGGCCGGGCATTCGTCTTCTCCTCCCCCCACGCCGCCAAAATAGCCCAAAGCGCGCCGACGGCAATCGCTTGTGGAGCGGAGCGCCGTTCGGCTAGTCGCCCGGCGTGACCGATCCTTCCGACGCCCGCGCCCGCGGCGGGCTCCTCCTCGGCCTTTGTGCCTATGCGCTCTGGGGCGTGCTGCCGCTCTATTTCAAGGCGCTGGCGGCGGTGAAGCCGACCGAGATCGTCGCGCACCGCATCCTTTGGTCGCTCTTCTTCCTCGCGGCGCTGGCGGCGCTCTGGAAAAAAGGGCCGGCGATCCGCGCCGCCCTCGCCACCCCGAAAGTCGCGATGACGCTGGCGCTCACCGCCTCGCTGATCGGAGTCAACTGGCTGGTCTACATCTACGCCGTGGTCGGCGGCCATGTGCTGGAAGGGAGCCTCGGCTATTTCCTCAATCCCCTGGTCAATGTGCTCCTCGGGGTCTTCTTCCTGAAGGAGCGGCTCACCGCGGCCCAGAAGGGCGCCTTCGCTCTGGCCGCGGCCGGCGTCGCGATCCTCGCGGCCGGCGCGGGCGGGGCGATCTGGATCAGCCTGACGCTGGCGGCGAGCTTCGCCTTGTACGGTTTCCTTCGCAAAATCGCTCCGGTCGACGCACTGGAGGGCCTGTCGGTCGAGACGATCTTCCTCACGCCCCTCGCGCTCGCCTGGATCCTGTGGCTCCAGCACGCGGGCGCGAGCGGGTTCCTCGTCAGCCGGACGACGGACCTCCTCCTGGTCTGCGGCGGCGCGGTGACGGCGATCCCGCTCCTCCTCTTCACCGCCGCGGCCAAGCGCCTGCCTTATTCGACGCTCGGCTTCCTCCAATATGTCGCGCCCTCGCTCCAGTTCCTGCTCGCCGTGCTCGTCTTCGGAGAGCCGCTCACCGCCGCCCACCTCGTCTGCTTCGGCGCGATCTGGGCCGCGCTCGCCATCTTCGTCTTCGAAAGCGTCAGGACCGCCCGCGGCGCCGCCCGCACCCTAGCCGCCCCGCTCCCGCGCGGCTAAGCAGCCTCATGGCCCGCCTCCTCGCCTTGCCGCTCCTCCTCCTCCCGGCCGCCTGCCTGGTGCGGATCCCGGTCGCCGACCCAGTCTATTCGCCGTGCCACGCCGTCTCCTCGACCGGCTGGAGCGCGCATGTCGAGAGATTCCCCACCGCCCACGTCCGCCCCATCCTGAAGCCGATGCTGGTGGTGGCTGGGAAGGTCACCGTGCCGGGCGAGGGCTATGCCGTCTCGCTCGATCTCGGCCCGGTCGAGAAGCTGCGCGAGCCGGTGCAGGAGATCATGGTGCGGACCACGCCGCCCGGCGGTGACGCCACCGGCGGCCCCGCCACTTACGACGTGCGCGGCACCTTTCCTGCACGCAAGCGCTACGGCGCCGTCCGCCTGCGCTGCGGCGACGGCACGCTCGCCATCATCCGCGACGTCCCGCGCGAGGATTAGAAGGTGGCGGCGATCGCCGGCCGCAGCACCAGCGCGATGCCGGCCAGGCTGACCAGCCACGCCGCCGTGCGTACATAGGGCACGCCCGTAGCGTAGAGCGGCAGGTAGACAATGCGGCCGCCGATCCAGAGCAGCGCGCCGATCGCCGTCCACCGGTCGGTGAGATGGGCGACGGACACCGTCAGCGCCGCCGCGGCGTAGAGCGGGAAGGTCTCGTAGAAATTGGCCTGCGCCCGCGCCAGCCGGCCGACCACCGGCAGCGGCGGCGGCAGCGCCTCGTCGCGCGCGCCGACGTTCCACTTCGTCCCATATTGCCGGGTCTTCACCCTGGCCGCGGCGAAGATATGGACCAAAGCGAGCACGCAGCCCCAGGCGAGCACGATGAGTTCGGTGTTCATGCCGCGATTGTCACGCAAACGGAACGAACACGCAAGGGGGCGGAGAGAAGGAGGCAAGGCTGGTGACAACCAGCCCGCCCTTTGCCACACAGGGCCATGTCGTCCCTCCCCCATCTCGCGGCCGCACCGGAGCCGGAGCTCAGCCTCCCCGGCTGGGTCTACCGCGACCCGGAATTCTTTGCCGTCGAGATGGAGCGGGTGATCCGCCCCGCCTGGCAGATCGTGTGCCACGCCAGCGAAATCGCCGAGGCGGGCGACTGGCGAACGCTCGATTATCTCGGCGAGAGCGTCATCGTCGTGCGCGGCGAGGACAAAGCGGTCCGCGCCTTCGCCAACGTCTGCCGCCACCGCGCCTCGCGCCTTGTGTCCGGCGAGGCGGGATGCGCCAGGCGCCTCACCTGCCCCTATCACGCCTGGACCTATGCGCTCGACGGCCGGCTGATCGGCGTTCCCCACAAGGGCGAATATCCGGGCTTCGACCCCGCCCGGCTCGGCCTCCTCCCGGTGGAGCTGGAAAGCTGGCACGGCTTCCTCTTCGTCCGGCTGGAGAGCGGAGGCCCTTCGGTCGCCGAGATGATGCGGCCCTACGAGCGCGAGGTCGCGCCCTACCGGCTCGAGGGCCTGCAGGCGCTCGGCCGGGTGACGTTGCGCCCCCGCGCGGTCAACTGGAAGAACGTCGCCGACAATTATTCGGACGGCCTCCACATCGCCATCGCCCATCCCGGCCTCACCCGCCTGTTCGGCCGCGCCTACCGGATCGAGGCGGAGGCCCATGTCGATCGAATGTCCGGAGACCTGCTCGAGCGCCCTTCCACCAATCCGTCAGAACGCGCCTACCAGGCTTTCCTCCCCGAGGTCCCACACCTGCCCGCCGACCTCCAGCGCCGCTGGCTCTATTTCAAGCTGTGGCCTAACGTCGCCTTCGACCTCTATCCCGACCAGGTCGATTTCATGCAGTTCCTGCCCATCTCGCCGACCGAGACGCTGATCCGCGAGATCAGCTATGCGCTGCCCGACGCCGATATGCCTGAAAAATGGGGCCGGGAGATGAAGGCGGCCCGTTACCTCAACTGGCGCATCAACCGCCGCGTCAACGCCGAGGACACCGCCCTGGTGGAAGGCGTCCAGGCCGGCATGGCCTCGCGCCGCTGGACCCCCGGCCCGCTCGGCGAAAGCGAGGTGTGCCTCAAGAGCTTCGCAAGGAAGCTGCGGCGCCTCATCCCCGAAGCCAACCTCCACCACCCGCCGCCGCCGGGCTGGAGCCGGGGCTAGCCGAAGCGCTCCGCCGCTGCCCGCAACGCTTCCTCCCCGAACTGATTGAGGCTCTTGCCCGACAGCTTCGCCGCAAGCGCCGCCTTGGCGTGGGTTTCGGGGCTCACCCGCAGCATCATCTTGCCGGAATAGGGCTTCTCCGGCGCCTTGCCGATCCTGGCGCAGGTGCCGAGATAATCGTCCACCGCCTCCTCGAACGCGGCGACCAGGCCCGCCACGGTGTCGGCATGAAAACCGACCCCATCCTCGATCCCCGCGATCCGGCCGAAGAAGATGCCATCGTCGACGTCGAACTCGACGCGCGCCGCATAGCCTTTGTGCCGCAGGATATTCGTCATGGCTCTACTCCCAAGCGGGACAGATAGCTCCGTGCCGCCAACACCTGATATTTCTTGGCTTCCTTGGCCGGGTGCGAGCGATGAAAGCTCTCGATCATCCCGTCTTTCGCGAACCGGACGCGAGAGCCGCTGCCTTCGACCAGTTCACAGCCGAGGGCGAGGAGCAAGTTCTCTATGGACGCCCAGGCGACCGCCGGCGAAACCGGGTCGGCAAAGACCGCCGTCAAAGTCTTCCTCTGCCGACCGTTCACGGAGCACTGCTATCATCAAAGACGGGAGAGTGCAATCGCATTTTGATTGCACGATGGAGGCAGCAGCGCATATCCGTCGCCCTCGCCCGGACGGGATCGATTCCCCGCCGCATCGAGGCTATTGCCGCGCCATGACCCAAGACCCCCGCGTCGACGCGTATATCGCGAAGCAGGCCGATTTCGCCCGGCCGATCCTCGAGGCGATTCGTGCCGCCGTCCACGCCGGCTGCCCGGAGGTGGAGGAGACGATCAAGTGGAGCATGTCGAGCTTCGTCTACAAGGGGAAGATCCTCGCCATGGCGGCCGTGTTCAAGGCCCATGCGACGCTCGGCTTCTGGCGCGCGGGCGACGTGCTCGGCGAAACCGGCGCCGAGCGCGACGCGATGGGGCAGTTCGGCCGTTTGACCTCGCTCGCCGATCTGCCGCCCCGGGCCGAGCTGGAGGCGCTGGTGCGCAAGGCTATGACCGCGATCGAGGCGGGCCCGAAGCCGCGGCCCAAGAAGCCGCCCCGCCCGGAGCTCGCGACTCCCGACGACCTCGCCACGGCGCTCGCCGCCGAGCCGCAGGCGGCCGCCACCTTCGCCGGCTTCGCGCCGAGCTGCCGGCGCGAATATGTCGAATGGGTGATCGAGGCCAAACGGCCCGAGACGCGGGCGAAAAGGGTCGCGCAGGCGGTCGCGTGGATGGCCGAAGGCAAGCGCCGAAACTGGAAATATGAAGGCTGCTGAAGGGCTTGGCCGCGCCGCGCCGGGCCGGCCCCCCGGGGAGAATTAATCCCTCCCTTAACACTCCATCAAAACTCTCCGGCTAGGGAAAGGCACGACCGGTAGCAGCAGGACAAACATGTATCACGCCCCCGTCCCCCTCGATCTCGAGCCGCCGGAGGAGCCGGCCGAGGTCGCCGACGAGAGCATGGGCGCGGATGCGAGCAGCCATCGCCTGCGCGAAGCCCATCTTCACCAGGGACAGGCGCAGGCGCGCGCGCTCTTCGCGCCCTTCTTCGGGGCCACCGGCATGGGCACTGGCCTGCTCGTCGGCTGGGCGCTTCTCCCCGGCACCCGGATCGAGCTGATCGTCGGGTGGCTGGCGCTCGTCGCCGGTGTGAACTTCCTCAATGTCCGCTTCGCCCTGCGCGAGCGCTCCGCCGCCGACAGCCGCTCCGCCGAGCGGCGCTCCGTCACCCGCGCGGTCGCCGAAGCCGTCGGCCTCGGCGCCGTCTGGGCCTCGCTTCCGACCTGGGCCTTCGCCAGCCAGAGCCACGAGGCGCAGGTGGTGATCGTCGCCGCGATGGCGACGATGATCATCGCCGCCGTCGCTTTGGCCTCGATCCCCGCGGCGGCCTTCGCCTGGATCGCCACCATCACCGCCGCCTTGTGCTGCGCCTACTGGCTGGGCAGCGGCCTCCTCGATCCGACCATGGGAGTCACCATCGTCGGAATCGCCGCGGTCGCCATCTTCGGCATGGCGCGGCTCACCCGCTGGACCTACGCGCTGCTCCAGACCATCGCCAGCGTCCGCACCCAGGCCGAGTCGGTCCGCCTCCTCCTCAAGGAATATGAGCATCGCGGCGTCGGCTGGCTGTGGCAGGTCGACGGCGAGAATCGCGTCGTCTACATTTCCTCGCGAATGACCTCTTTGCTCGGCCGCTCGGCGAGCCAGCTGATCGGCCATTCGCTCCCCGCCACCTTGGGCGGCAACAGCGCTCTCGGCCGCACCCTCCTCGCCCGCCAGCCCTTTGCCAACCTCGAAATGGAGCTGAAGACCCGCCGCGGCGCCCGCTGGATCAGCCTTGCCGGCGATCCGATCATCGACATGGGCGGCCAGTTCCAGGGCTTTCGCGGAGTCGGCTCCGACATCACCGAGGTGCGCCGCACCCAGGAGCGCCTCACCAACCTCGCCAACATGGACGTGCTGTCGGGCCTCCCCAATCGGGGCCGGGTGCGCCAGCTGCTCGGCGAGGCTTTGTCGGGTGCGCAGTCGGGCAATGTCCCCTGCGCGATCATGTTCCTCGATCTGGACGGCTTCAAGCCGGTCAACGACACGTTCGGCCACCCCAAGGGCGACGCGGTGCTGAAGAGCGTCTCGCAGCGCCTCGTCAAGGAAGCGGGCGAGGTCGGCCATGTCGGCCGCATGGGCGGCGACGAGTTCGCCATCGTCATCCGCGACGCCCAGAGCCGCAAAAAGGTCGACGACCTCGCCTGCCGAATCATCGCCGCGGTGGCGGAGCCCTATCATATCGACAAGGCCGAGATCCGCATCGGAGTCTCGATCGGCTGCGCCTTCGGCCCGATCGACGGCCAGAGCGTCGACGACCTCATCCAGAAGGCCGATCTCGCGCTCTACCAGGCCAAGGCCCAAGGCCGCGGCACGTGCTGCTATTTCTCCGCCGACATGCAGAACGAGGCCGAGGACCGCCTCCGGCTCGAGCAGGACCTCCGCCAGGCGATCAGCCTCAAGCAGTTCCGCCTCGACTACCAGCCCCTGATCAACGCCGCCGACCAGAGCCTGATGGGTTTCGAGGCTTTGATCCGCTGGCACCACCCGACCCGCGGCATGGTCTCGCCGATCGACTTCATCACCCTGGCCGAGGAAACCGGCCTGATCATGGACCTCGGCGACTGGGTCATCGACGAAGCCTGCCGCGCCGCCGCGGTGTGGCCGGACTATATCAGCGTCGCCCTCAACCTCTCGGCCCGCCAGCTCATCCTGCCGGCCCTGCCCAACACCGTCTCCGAGGCGCTCGCCAAGTACAAGCTCAAGGCCAACCGCCTTGAGCTCGAAGTCACCGAGAGCGTCTTCCTCGGCGATTCGGAAGGCTCGCTCGACGTCTTGAAGCGCCTCCGCGCCCTTGGTGTCGGCATAGCGCTGGACGATTTCGGCACCGGTTATTCCTCGCTCGGCTATCTGAACAAGGCGGTCTTCCATAAGCTCAAGATCGACGGCAGCTTCGTCCGCGAGGCGGCGCACAATCGCGAGACGGTGGCGATCATCCAGTCGATCGTCCAGCTCGCCAAGAGCTTCCGCATGACCGTCACCGCCGAAGGGGTCGAGACCGCCGACGACTTCACCCGCATGCGCGATTTGGGCTGCCACCAGATCCAGGGCTATCTGTTCGGCCGCCCGATGAGCTTCGAGCGCGCCACCGACCTCATCCACGGCACCCAGACGCGGCTCAGCGCCTGAATTCCCCTCTCCCCATGGGGAGAGGGGCAGGGGTGAGGGGCTCCGGCGTCCGTGATTGCTCGCCGACGCTTGAACCCCTCACCCTGACCCTCTCCCCATGGGAGAGGGGATAGGAGACCCGCGAGCTTCCGCTCACGGGGAGGCAGGCTTATGGCTATCCCATGCGCCCGCTCCTCCTCATCGCCCCGCTCCTACTCTTCGCCTGCGACAAGCCGCCCCCCGCGCCCCAGCCGAAGCAGCGCACCGGCCCCGTCGCCACGCGCCCCGCCCAGCGCCAGCCCGAGCAGCCCGCCCCGCCCGCCGCCGCCGGCGACGCCGCCGCCACTCTCGCGCGCTATTATTCCCACATCGAGCAGGGCGATTATGACGGCGCCTGGGCGATGCGGACCGCCAGCGACGGCATCGACCGCGCGCGCTTCGCCGCCAATTTCAAGGTCTATGAAAGCTACCGCGCCCAGGTCGGCGCCCCCTCTTTGCCGGTCCGCGCCGGCGACTGGGACTATGTCGAAGTGCCGGTGATGATCACCGGCCGGCTGCGCGGCGGCCGCGCGTTCGGCAGCGCCGGCAGCGTCTCGCTGCGCCGCGCCCATGACGGCTCGGACCGCGCCTGGCGGGTCTTCACCGGCTAGGAAAAGCGCAGGAAGGCCCCCGCCGCCACGACGGCGACGAACGGGACGAGCGTGACGGCGAGGCGCGCGTGGCTGTAGCGTCGCCAGGTGAGGAAGGCGCCGATCACCGTGACGAGCAGCAGGAGGGGGCTGAGGAAGAAGACGTAGACCGCCGCGTCGTTGAGCCCCTTGCCTTGAAGCGCCAGCGGCGACACCGCGGCGGCGGGTAGCAGCAGCGGCAGGCTCAGCACCGACAGGAGGGCCGCCGTGACCGCCACGGCACGGCCCGCCAGACTGCCTCGTCGAGATCCCGGCGCACGGCCCATCTTCGTCTCCCTGCCCGCCTGGGCTCAACAGCGCACCGGCACGCCCATGGTTGCATGGGGCCGAAGCGGCGCGCCGGAACGGGCGGCGTGGCTTTCCGCGGCGCGCGAGCTATGAGTCGAGGCGGCGCGACTCCCAGCAACCGGCGCCGGTGGAGACAATAATGACGAGGTCGGCGACCGACGTGATGCAGGACATCCTCTTCGCCGCCGTGGTCGACGCCGTCGTCGCGATGAAGGCGGCTTCGAAGGGCGTCCCCAACACCTTGCTGAGGGACCTCAACGCCATCCATGCCAATACCGCGGTCGCCGACCTCCCCGAGGCGCTGCAGGCGGCGGTCGCGGCGAGCGTCCGCGCCGCCTTCACGCGCCTGCTGCGCGAGGGCTATTCGGTCTCTCCCGGCCGGCCGGCGCCGGCCGCGCAGGCGCCGCGGCCCGACTCGACGAGGCGCCCGCCGCGCCCGGCGCCGCGAGGCGACGGCCCGCGCCCGCCCCGGCCCTCCCAGGGCCCGCCCCGGGGCGACGGCCGCCCTCGTGGCGCCCCCGGCGGCGGCCGCCCCCGCCCGCGCGGCAAGCCGGGCGGCTGAGGCCCGTTCCCCTCTCCCTCGGGAAAGGGAGGCGGAAGAGGAACCCCTTGCGCCGCGGCGACGTTGATGTCACAATATTACATAACATCAGCAGGAGCGTCGCCATGAGGAGCCATCCCGTCCGCCCCGCCTTCGCCGCCGTCGCCGACGCGCCTATCTCCCAGATGAACACGACGCCGCTGATCGACGTGATGCTCGTCCTCCTGATCATGGTCATCCTGACCGTGCCGCTCGCTACCCACGCGGTGAAGATCGACCTGCCGGCGGCGGGCAGGATCAACCTGGACGAGCCGGAGAAGCACCGCCTCGCCCTCGATGGCGGCGGCCGCCTGTTCTGGGACGGCGCGCCGATTTCCGAAGCTTCCCTGCCCGGGCGCCTCCATGCCTTCCGCTACGTCCGTCCCGACGGCGTGCTGGAGGTGCAGTCGGAGGCCGAAACGCGTTATGATGCGTTCGATCGCGTGCTGGCGACGGTGAAGCGCTCGGGCATCGAAAAGCTCGGCTTCGTCGGCAACGAGCGCTTCGCCCGCGACATCGAATGACCGGGAGGACCGATATGCGCATGCGACCTGGAGCCGCCGCCCCCATTGCCCTAACCCTCGCCCTCATGCCGCTCGCCGCGTGCGAGGACGGGACGCCCGAGCGCAACGTGACCAGCGTCCGAGTCGCCGTCCCCGCCTCCGACCGGCTGAAGGCGATGAGCCCACTCTACCGCTATCTCGGCCTGCGCCGCTCGATCCTCGATTCCGGCCAGCGCTGCAAGAAGGTCGACAACGGCGCCTTCCAGCAGGATTTCAGGAACCTCGCCATGTGGGTCGGCCACTGCACCGACACCGGCGACTGGGCGATCTTCATCGCCGCCACCGACGACGTCCAGGTCCGCCGCTGCGCCGATCTGGCGGAGCTCAAGCTGCCCGCGTGCAAGCCCCTCGGGCCGGCCGTGCCCGTGCCCAACGAGCCCGGCGCCAAGCCTGCCGGGCGCTAGGGTCGCCGCCGAATTGACGGAAGTGATTGAAGCGACCGCGACGCTTTGCCATCTGGAGACGATGGACCGCGCCTCTTCGTCCGAAGCGATCGCCGCCGCCGAGCGCACGGTGCCGCCGCTGCCGCCTCTGTTCCGCATCGGCAAGCGCCTCAGGCACCGGATCAGCGCCATCATCGCCCGCTCCTCCACCGTGGGGAACAGCCCGGTCCACGATCCGCGCCTCTTCCCCTGGATCGCGGGGCTTGAAGCGCGCTGGCCTGAGATCCACGCCGAAGTGGACGCGTTGCTGGCGCGCGAGGAGGGGATTCCCCCCCTGGCCGAGATCTCGCCCGACCACCGCCGCATCGCGCCGCCCGGCAAGTGGAAGAGCTTCTTCCTCTACGGCTACGGCTATCGCAACGAGGAGAATTGCGCGCGCTGTCCGAACACCGCCGACGCGGTGTCGCGCCTGCCCGGCCTCAACAGCGCCTTCTTCTCCATTCTCGCGCCGGGCGCCCATATTCCCCGCCACCGCGGAGTCACCAAGGCGATCCTCACCGCCCATCTCGGCATCGTCGTGCCGGCCAGGCGGGAAGCCTGCCGGATGCAGGTCGACGAGGAGATGCTGAGCTGGAAGCAGGGCGAGGTGCTCGTGTTCGACGACACCTACCACCACGAAGTGTGGAACGACACGGACGAGCAGCGGGTCATCCTGCTCATCCAGTTCCGGCGGCCGACGGGCCTCGCCGGCCGCCTCCTCGGAGGCCTGTTCCTGGCCGGCGTGCGCCATTCGCGCTTCGTCCAGGACGCGCGCTCCAGCCTCGGCGACTGGGAAAAGGCGATGCAGAAGCTGGAACGCGACGGTTGACGCCCTTCAAACGGCAGGGGCGAGGTGCTAGCGTCCCTCGACCGCTCCCAACCGCCTGAAAACATGGTCCGTCCTTCGATCCTCCTCCTGCTCCCCCTCGTCGCCGCCGGTTGCGCGGGGCCGCAAAGGGCGCGGGTCACGCCGGTCGAGGCGAGCGGAGTGGCGATGGCAGCCGCCGCGCAGGTCAAGCGCTGCTACCGCTGGCCGCAGGTGCCGAGCGCCGGACGGCGGATCATCACGCGCCTCCACGTCCGTTTCTCCCCGGACGGCGCCCTCGCGGCGACGCCCCAAATCGTCTACCAGCAGGGGGTGACGCCGGAGAACAGCCCCTATGCGGCATTGATGGCCGAGGCCGCGAGCATGGCGGTGATGCGCTGCTCCCCACTCCATCTGCCCCCCGAGCTGCACCGCGGCGGCTGGGATTCGATCGACCTCACCTTCAGCTTGCGGCTCCTGGTTTGAGGCCGCTCCGAGCGCTCGCCGCGCTCCTCCTCATGGCTGCGCCGGTTTCCGCCCAGCCGGGCGACGATGCCGCGGCGGCCCGGCTCTCCGCGCGTTTCGAGGCGGAGCCGTCCACGCCGGCAAACCGCACGGGCGTCATCCCCTTCGAGGGCGGGGCGCTCCTCTACGTCCCGAAGAGCTACCGGCCGGACCGGCCCACGCCTTTGCTCATCATGCTCCACGGCGCCAACGGCAATCCCGAACGCGCCTTGGCGATCGTGCGGCGGCAGGCGGCGAAGCTCGGTTTCCTGGTCCTCGCGCCCAAGTCGCGGGGCGCGACGTGGGACGTGATCGCCCGCCGCGCCTACGGCCCCGACGTCGCTGCGCTGGACGCTTTGCTGGTCAGGGTCGCTGGCGCCTATCGGGTCGATCCGGCCAGGGTCGCGCTCGGCGGCTTTTCGGACGGCGCCTCCTACGCGCTGTCGCTCGGCCTCTCCAACGGGGCTTTGTTCAGCGACGTCATCGCGTTCTCCGCGGGGTTCATGGCGCCGAAGCGCATCGAAGGCCGGCCCCGCATCTTCCTCTCCCACGGCACGGCCGATCTTATTCTCCCGGTGGAGCCGTGCGGCCGGCACATCGCGGCGCAGCTCCGGGAGGCGGGGTTCGAGCTGCGCTACACCGAGTTCGGCGGTGGTCATGAAGTGCCCGAGGGGATCGCCGACGAGGCGCTGGCGCGGTTCGCGGCCGGCTGAGGAATCAAAAACCCCGCCGCGCAAGGGGGTACGCGGCGGGGCCATGTGGACCGTGGCAGGCGAACCCGCCTCCGGCCATCGGCCGCCAGGGAGGGCGCGGCCGCAGCCATCAGATAAGAGCAAGTCGCGGAAGTTAAAGAGGGTTTTGTAAAACAACTTATATCCGCGTCAGCGGCTCGACGCCTGCTCCATCTGGAGGAGGTGCTGCTCGGGCGGATCCGCAGGAGCGAGCGCGGCCGCCGGGGGCGGCACGAGCGCCGTGCTGGTGACGATCTCGGCCCCGCCGCCGCTCAGGGTGCGGTGGACCGGGCAGCGGTCCGCCATGTCCAGCAGCCGCGCCTCATCCTCTGGGGCGACGGCGGCGGCGAAGAGGATTCGGCGGGTGAAGCGGTCGCGCGGCGGGCTGCCGGGGATGAGGGCGTGCGCCACTTCCACGGTGAAGTCGGGCAGGGTCCAGCCCTTGCGGCCGGCATAAAGGCGCAGCGTCATCGACGTGCAGGCGGCGAGCGCGGCGGAAAGGAGCTGGTAGGGCGTGGGCCCGCTGCCGCCGCCGCCGACGGAGACGGGCTCGTCGGCGACGAGGGCGCCTCCGGGCAGATCCAGCCGGGTGGCGAAGCGGGCGCCCGTAACGGCGCGCGCCGCGATTGCGGCTTCGTCGCCGCCTTGTGCCTGGGTCGCCATGGCCCCTCCTCCGCCGACCCTAGCGCCGGGAGGGGACGGCGGGAAGCCTCGGCCTCCCGCCGCCGGGTTTACCAGCCGCGATAGCGGCGGTCGCCGCGTCCGTGGCGCCGCGCCTGCGCGATCTCGCGCCGGCACTCACGAAGCTCGCGGCGATATTCGCGCCGGTTGTCCGCCTGGCGCAGCTCGCGCCGGCACTCGCGCACCTCGCGGGTCACGCGATCGTTGCGGCCATAGCCGTTGCCGTAGCCATAGCCCTGGGCGGACACGGCGGTCGCGGGCAGCAGGGTAGCGGCGGCGACGGCGGCCAGAAGCATCTTACGCATAACTGTCTCCTTCGATCATAGGCGCCCGCGGCGCACCGCAGGCACGGCGAAGGTCTACGCGCGCCCCCATGAACCCCTCGCGACGGCGCGTTCAGCGGCGGTTTAGCCGCGGAACGGCGGTTCATCCCTGCGCGGTCTCCGCCTGGAGGCGGTTCAGCATCCACAGGCCCCGGCCCACCGACGGCAGGGAGACGAAGAGACCGATGAACGGGTGACCGGCGATGAAGAAGACCAGCATCAGCGGCGCGGCCGAGACGAAGCTGAGCAAGGCGCGGCCGAGCCGCCGTTCCTGGCCCGAGTCGAGCGCGGCATCCCAGCGCTTGGTCTGCCTGTTCTGCTTCCACTCCCAGGCGATCACCGCCCGCCCTTCCGCATCCCGGCCCGTCGAGGCGCGGGCGACGAGGGCGTCGCAGAGCGCGTCGACGAGGCCCCTGCCCGGCGCGATCGGGCGCGTGCCGGCGCCGACGCGGGGAGGCGCGGACGGCGACGCCGGAGCGCCGGTCGCCGTGTCGATGACGATCAGCCGCCCGTCCTTCTCCTCGACCCTGTAGCGTGTCGGCGGCGCGTCCATCGGTTCCTCCTCGGCCGCGAGCCTAAACCAGGCGGGGCCGCGGCGGAAGGCTAATGGCGGCTGGTGTCGACCATCGGCTGGCCGGGCTTGAAGCTTACGCCCTCGGCCGGTTCGGCGCCCGGATTGCCCATCTCGCTCCTGACCTCGGTGAAGCGGTCCCCGCCGCCGCCGGCCGGGCTCGTGTCGCAGCCGTTGCGGCGCAGCTCGGCCTCCATCGCGCGCAGCCGCGCCGCGATCTGCGCGGTACGGCCGATCGCCTGGCCGAGGCCGGATGGCCGTTCGGCGAAGCCGGCCGCTTCGTTGTCGGCCTCGAACTTCGCCTTCAGCGCGTCGCATTTGGCCGGATCGCCGGGCGGGGGTGCGGTGAGGGCGTTAAGGTCGTCGTCAATCGCCGCGCCGAACAGGGCCAATGTGATTCCCTTGGAGCGGAAGGCGGGGGAGACCAGATCGTCGGGCGCGTCGCCGCGCTCGACCGCGGCCGTGACTCGGCTTCGCCGGCCGCCGTCGAGCGGCGAGACGATGGCGGTCATCCGAGTCGCCACCTTGTCGCCGCTCATCACCGTCCAGGTGATGCGATCCGGTCCCCGCGCCAGCTGGAACACGGCCGCCACGCCGCCCGACCGGGACGGATCGGTGCCCGGGGAGCCCGGCTGCCTGGTGATGTCGAGCGCCTCGAGCGCCGCCAGCACCGCGGCCGGCGGGCGGTCGACGTCGCGGCTGAAGCCGCCGCCGAACGCGCCGCCGAAATAGAGCAACCCCGCCATCACCGGCGCCAGCGCACCGAAGGTCTTCAGGAACATGAGCCCTCCCCAGTCAAAGACTTTCGCCCAAGGCTAATCGGGAGCCGTGAAAACCGGGTTAAGCCGGCCCGGTCGAGCCTTCATATGAGCCGGTCGGCGAGGAGGCGCTGGAGGGGGCCGAGATCGGTGCCGGGGCGGGCGCGCAAATGGAGCGGCTGGGGCTCGTCGCCGAGCCAGATCCTCACCGCGCTGCGGCCGTCGGCGCCTTCCTGGATGCCGAAATGGCGGACCTCGCGATAGGGATAGGAGCTCGTCTCGACCCGCGCATCGAGCAGGTGCTCGCGGTGGACGAGGAGGATGCGGCGGTCGGTGAAGAGCACCGTTCCGGTCGGCGAGACGAAGGCGGCGTGGACCGCCTCCCCGTGGATCAGGTGATCGGTGAGGGCCGGGCCTTCCGAAGGCGCGGCGGAGTCGACGTCGAGGATGCGCATGGCCGCCTAGATGGGACGGCCCGGAAGCGGACGCAAGCGCGGCCGGCGCTTCCAGGGATGGGGGCGAGACGGCCGGCGCGGTGCCGGCCGTCTCCCCGGCTCAGCGCCAGCCGTGGCGGCCGTAGCCGCCGGCATAGCCGCCGTAGCGGCGGAAGCGCTCGTGCCGGAAGCCGCCGTCATAGCCGTGCCAGCGCCCGTAGCCCGCCGCGTAGAAGACCGGGCGCGGCCGATAGAAGGGCTCCGCATAGACATGGCGGTAGGGCCGGTAGAGCGGCCGCTCGACATAGACGACGCGCACCGCGCGGGGGCGGTACACGATCGGATAGGCGGCCGGCCGGAAGTAGGCGGCGCGGTAGGCGGCGCGTGGGCCGCAGCCGCAGGCGGTGCGGATCGCGGCGCGGCGTAGCGGCGCCCGATAGGCGACTCGGTGGACGATCTTGCGGGCGGCGACGCGATGGTGGGCGGTGCCGCAATGGGCGAGGGCCGGCGCGGCGGGAAGGGCGACCGCGAAGGCGGCGGCCGCGAACACATAAGGCTTCATGGGGGTACCTCCTGAAACGACCTCCGAAGCACAGGGAGGCCGGCGTGGTTAACGCCTTGAGGAGGCAAGGGTTTCAGCAGCGCCGCGGACGCGTCACGCCGCTCCGGTGGCGCGGGCGGCCTGGAGGGTGTCGGTATATTGCTGGAAGCGCGCGGCCTTGCCGCCTTCGACGCGCCAGACATGGACCATCTGCGCGTAGAACGCGCGGCCCGTTCCACGGTGGGTGCCCCGGTAGCGGCCGAGCACGACCACCGTGTCGCCGGCGTCGAGATATTCCTCCGGCTCCGCGGCGAAGCCGTCCCACTCCGAGCCCAGCCGGGCGAAGACTCCGCCGAGGATCGCGTCCGGCCCCTCATAGGGATTGCCGTCGGCATAAGGGAAATTCTCGGCCTCGTTCCAGACGATGCCCTCGTCCATGCGGGCGACCACGCCGGGCACGTCGCCAGCGGCGAAGGCGGCATAGATGGAGCGGATCAGATCGACATTCTCCCGGGACATGGCGAGTCTCCCCCTGTCTGGTGCGGGACCGGACAATCGCACGTTCGAGCGCGCGCCGCAAAGGCCCTCGCATCTGTCGCCGGCGCCGCTCGCCTGCTAGGCTCCGCCGCGCGGAAGGGGAGCGAAGATGGACGACGAGCGCGAGGACCGGAGGATCTACAAGGTGGTGGTGAACCACGAGGAGCAATATTCGGTCTGGCCCGCCGACCGGGAGAATGCGCCCGGCTGGAGCGACGCGGGCAAGTCCGGCACCAAGGCCGAGTGCATCGACTATATCAAGGAGATCTGGACCGACATGCGGCCGCTCAGCCTGCGCAAGGCGATGGAGGCGGCGGGACGGGGGGAGCCGGGCGGCGAGGCCTGAGCGACGGGGCGGCGCGCTCAGGAATAAGCGGCTCAGCGGCCGGCGGCGACCGCCGACACCTTGCGGGAAGCGGGAGTCGGAAGGCTTGCGTTCCGGTGCGGATCGGCGCTCATCTGGCGCATGGAGAGGGGGGCGAAGCTCAGGCCCGGGACGATCGCGATGGCGGCGGGCGGCGCGGCGGGCCTGCTGCTCTATCTCTGGTTCCTGTCGGTGGATCTTGCGAGCCTGGTCGGCCCCGGCGACGCCGTCGTCGCGCAGGCTTATGAGGCGCTGACGGCTCTGGCCCTGCTGTGGGGAATGCTGCTCGTCCTCCTCGCGCTCGACCGCGGCCTCGGCGGAGCCTCCTGGCCGCGCCGCGCCGGCTTCCTGCTGGTGCCGGTGGCCGGCATCGCCACCGTCTTCGCCACCGATTATCCGTCGAACCGGCTGTGCCAGCTCGCCGTCGCGGCCCTGCCGCTGCTCGTCGGCGCCTATCTGCTGCTCGGCCGACTGCCGGCGCGGAGCGCCCTGTGGGCGCAGGCGGCGGTGCTGCTGCCCATGGCCGCGCTCTCCGCTTATGCGATCAGGCTGTTCGTGTCCTGAGGGCTGCGGGAGCGGGCCTGCAAGGGTGCGCGCTCCGGCGAAAGGTCCGTAAAGTCCGTCTCCTACGTGCGCGGGCGCGCGCGGGGGCTCAGTCACGGCCGGCCCCCGGCCGCCCAGGCCCCGGCGACGCCTCGCCGGCCGGCGGACCTTCCTCCTCGTCGTCTGGAAGGTCCTTCAGGCTGTCGAGATGGAGGGAGAGGTCGCCGAGATTGGCCTTGATCGGATCGTAATGCGGGAAGTCCGGGTCGGGCCCCGCTTTGCCGAAGCGCGCGGGATCGAGGCGGGTGAGCAGGAAGAACAGCGCCTTCTCGGACGGCCGCCGGCGCTGGCAGACGATCTCGCCGTCGCGCCAGATCGTCTCGACCATGCCTTCCAGCGCATATTCGAACAGCAAGGAGGCGCCGCGCCGGGCCGCGATCTGCAGCGCCGCGTCCCACGCCGTGCAGAAGCTCTCGGCATCGTCGCGAAGCGCCAGGCGATGGGCCGAGCGCTCGCTCATCCCCGCCGCGGCCGCGGCGAGGCGGGCGATTCCGGTCTCGGCCAGAACCTGGATGAAGATGCGCTGCTTCGCGGCGGTCCAGCCGTCCCGGCGGGCACGCACCGGGACGGGATCGAAGGGGATGTCGGGCACGGCTTCGGGGCCGGGCGAGGCGGGCGCGGGGGGCGGCGCGCCGCCGGGCGGCGTGGGGAGGCGTTGGGGTACGGACTCGCCTTGCGGCGGGGGCGGAAAAGGGTCGGTCATGCCATGGCTCCGAATCGATGTGAGGAGAACGGAAGCCGAACATCTACGCCAGAAGGAGGCGTAGGAAAATACCTGTTGTGGCCCAATCGGCATCCGCGTTCAATGGGATTGGGCCGATGGCCGCTGTGGGTTGCCGACGGGAGCGAGCCCGTCAGGCATCCTGCGCCAGCCGCCGCGCGTCCGCTGCGACGGCGGCAAGGCAGGCTTCGCAGCCGGTGAGCTCCCAGACGAAATCCGCGACCGCGAGTTCGAGCTTGAGGGCGAGAGCGGCGACGTCCGGCGCAGGAAGGCGGAGCAGGCGCCGGAGCGCCGCGAGGCGGAGGCTGTCGAGGTCGCCGAAGCGCTCCTCAAGGTCCTTACATGCCGGATAGGCGCGCCGTGCCGCCGGCAGCAGCGCCTCCTCCGCCTTGAACGCCGCCACCCGCGCCTCGGCGCGGCGATAGGCGGCGAGGGTGAGCGCCCAACGACGGCGGAGGCAGGGGACAGTCGCTTGCCGACTATCCCCTGATGCGCCGGTGCCTGAGAACGGGACAGTCAGCAAGTGACTGTCCCTTGTGCCCGCCGCGCAAGCGACGACACCCGCGCCTAGCAACGCCCGGCGCGTCAGGTTATGCCTCGCGGCAGCCATGCCTGAGGGTCTCCTTTTGCAGTGGGACGTTTAGTCCCACTACTTGGGCTGGTCAAGGGGGTATGTATCGCCGCTCATGATCTGCTTCCGGTCCAATGCCGAATGGCGCGGGCGGCGCTGTGCTGGTCCCTCGACGATCTCGCTGCCGCAGCAGGCGTGAATCGGAAGACGATCCTTCGCTTCGAACAGGGGGAGAGCACGCCCCGCTCTCCCAACCTGGAAGCCGTTCGTCGAGCGTTCGAGATGACCGGGGTACGGTTTGCCGCCGAAGGAGGAGTGCTCCCGCCGGGCAGTGGCTTGCCAAACGCTGCGCTGCCCGCCCAGGAACAACAGGATGACTGACGACCCACTCAAGAACGCGCTTGCGGCACTGCCCAGAATAGCGACCGAGGATCGGCTTCCGAAGGGGCTGCTGCCGGAGGGCTTCAGCGCAAAGTACGAGATCAAGAGCTTTCGGAACGCAGCGATTCTGCTTTCCACCGCCCATGGTGGTGAGGTGCGGCAGCTCTTCGAAATCCTGAATTCCTTCGAGATCCAGATGGAGGACATCCTCAAGAAGGGCGGGAACAAGAGCCAAGTCGCTAAAAAGCTCGAAGCGCTGCTTCATCCATTGGGCTGGAACGAGACCAGGATATCCGGCGACCTTCTGGTGCGGAAGGCCGCTAGAGCTCTTAACACTCGGGCCAAGAGTCCGAAGTTCCTGAAAGTTGAGGATGTGAGTTTGCTGGAAAACTTCCTCGATGGACACCAGGTGGATTTCGTGAAGGACCGAGTGGCGTTCGATCTCGAGTGGAACAGCAAGGACCAAACGTTCGACCGCGATCTGTACGCCATGCGCGCCTTCTACGAATGCGGCATCATCGATGTCGGTATAATCCTGACGCGTTCAACAGGCCTGACTGCGATGTTTGCCGACATAGCGAGCCGCTTGAATACGGTGAAATCCTTCAAGGACAAGTATGGCGCCAGCACCACATGGATGGGCAAGCTCGACTACCGGGTAAATGCCGGACGGGCAGGGGGATGTCCTCTTTTGGCGTTGGGCTTCAAGGAAGCCATCTTCACGGAGTTGGAAGACTGGAGGAAGGCGCACGCCGTTCTGGATGCAAGAGCGGCGGCCGAGTTCCTCGCCGAAGAAGAGGACGAGGACTGATTATTCGGCCGCGATGTCCGTGGCGCTGTTGTAGCCGTAGGTGTCCCAGGTGGGTTTGTAGTCATGGTCGGCCTGGTTGCCCCAGGCGGTCCAGCCGCGCCGCTTGCCACGGCTAAACATTTCCAGCCGTGGTGTGAAGCTGCAGTCCTCGATTATCTTGTACTGCTCGTCCGGTTTGCGGCTGTGCTCGCGTTTACGGCTCTGGATCATGTTGACCTGGCTGCGGCCGGGAGCGAGCGTTCGGGCGTTCTTGCCGCGGACGCCGAACAGCAGGATCTCGGTGACGTTGCGGAAGTAGAAGCCGACGCCACGCCCGTCCGAGCCGCCGTCCTTGCGGACCTTGTGCCAGACGATGTTGGAAATGTACCGATAGCCCCAGGCGTCCATCACTTTCAGCCCCTCGGGCAGCAGCGCGTTCGGCACCCAGAGGTACAGGTGCGAGGGGTCGGCGGCGATGTCCTCGACCGGCAGCGCGCAAATCTCGTCCAGCGTCATCGTGCCGTAGCGCGAAAGGCGCTTGTGCTCCGGCGCAACCTTGCCGGTGCGGTTCTGGAACTGCCACGGGGGGTCGGCGAGGATTGTCCCGAACTTCCTCCCGCGCGCGCTGGCTAGGAGATCGATCCCAGCCTCGCTCAAATCGTTCTCTTCCAATGATGGCCGCGGGAACAGGTCACTCATCATCGAAGCCGAAATCTTTCTGCCGATCGTCGGACCTTCCGGGACGGTCCTTCTTTGGACGCGGTCCCGTTAGATAAAGACGCCACGCCTTGCGAAGCGATGCGATTCGTCGTGTGAACTCTCTCTCCCCCATGGGAGCGACAGCCTGGAGATCGACCACCCTTAGCTCCCTATCTTCATCTCCAAGAGCCTCGGTGTCGATTAGCCAAAGGCGAAATTCCTGGAAGTAGTCGCTGTAGACTTCTTCAAGCACTCGCCTCATAAAGCTCGGACTGTAAGCCCACGGCGTCGCCGTCTTTCTAGGCTGCAGGAATATAAGATGTGGAATGCCATCCAAAACTGCTACAGTTTCTGGTCGAATAGAGAGAGCAAAATCACGGTCAATTGCGTAGAGAAGTCTTTTCAGCTTGTAGAAAGTCCGCCCTCTGAATTGTGTACAGGCAGCTACAAGCTCTGCCACGTCTAGGTTGCATTTACGAGCTAACTCAAACTTTATGCGCTGGAGCCCGGCGATGGCCACAGCATAGGGCATCGCCCCTTCGAGCAACACGGGCGTGAGCCGACGCACATTTCCGTAACTGAATGGTCCTGCATCGCCAAAATACTGGCTTACCCGCAGCGCCGTCTCCCGGGTCGTTGCCGCAGTCATTCGAGCGGCATCCAGCAAATCTACGTTCCGACCCAACGTCTCTCTCCTCAGTGCAAAGTGAGTATAGGCGCCAAGCGCCTAAAATGGTCGAGGATAAGCGCATCTGGAATCTTCATTCCAGGGTATATTGCGTCTTCTGCCTGCTTCCACACGTATTCCCACGGCCCGTCCTCTGCGTGAGACTCTTCCACTAATTGGCCTACGGTATAGCGCTCATATTTCTCAAGGACGCCTCGAATTACGCATGCATGCTCCGCAGTTATACAGGGCTCGCGATACGTGGGTTCGCCGCTTAAGGGATCGATATAAGTAGCTCGGAGACTGCGAATTGGACTGTCTCTGCACGATTTGAACTGATCGTAAATTACCCTTTGGACTGGCCCATACTGCCACGCCTCAAACTTATTCTTTATTAGTGGCTGGTCATATAATGAATAGAACCAGCCATGCACGAAATACAGGAGCTTCTGAAGCGCGAGATTGGTAATAGGCAATCGACGCTCCTCGGCGAAATCCAGCGTCAAATTGGCTACGTCCCGCACGTCGTACATTACCGCCTCGACGCTGTTTGAGCCCAGTCGGCAGTGCCCTCCGGCTGATGATGCATGTTCCATGTTCGTTCCATACCGTACAACCCTGTTCAGAGCAAGCTACTCCGCCCCGACCCCCGCGCGCGTGAACATGTCCTCGCCGCCCTCGGCCTTCGCCTCGGCCGCCACGCAAGCCGCCCCGTCATTCGCCGCCTTCGCCTGCTTGCGGCGGTCGGCTTCGTCGTCCCCCGGACGATTGCGCTGTCCCAAACCTCGCCCCAATTGCCCCACCATCACGCCGCGCGCTTGCGCCCCTTGAGCGGGATCACCAGCCGCGCGTTCTCGAACCATTCGTCGGTGAGCTCGGGGGCGGCGTCGGGGTTGCTGGCGATCTGGGCGGCGATATCCTCGTCGGTCATCGCGTCGAGGCGCGCGAGATTCTCCGGCGTCGCCCACTCGCGGGCGCGCCGCAGCGCCTCTTCATGCGATATCCGCACGGTATTTTCGGATTTCTCGGCCATTGGCCCTCCTGAAACTGATGATCCGCCGCACCGCGTCCCGCCAGGTATATACGACCACAAAGACGCGATCGCCAAACGCCTCAATCGGGCCGGTGGCTACGAAGCGCGTCTCGCCATAATCACGACGGGTGTCCTGCTCTTCGATATATGGTCCGTCGAAGAGCAGGATGGCGGCCTCGAGCGGGAGACCGCGCAGGCGAAGATTCTCCTCGCTCTTCACCGGATCGAACTCGACCTCCTCCACTATTCAGCCGCGACGCCCGCCCGGGTGAACATGTCCTCGCCGCCCTCGGCCTTCGCCTCGGCCGCCGCGGCCACGCCAGCCGCGCCGTCGTTGGCCGCCTTGGCCGCTTTCCGGCGGTCGAAATTGTCCCAGACCTCGCCCCAATTCCCACGGGTCGCGGCCTTGGAATATTCGGTCGCCCGCGTTTCGAAGAAGTTGGCGTGTTCCACCCCGTTGAGGAGGGGGGCCAGCCACGGCAAAGGGTGGTCGTCGATCATGTAGATGGGCTGGAAGCCCAATTGGCCCAGCCGCCAGTCGGCGATGTAGCGGATGTACTTCTTGATCTCCTTGGGGGTCATGCCGGGGACCGGGCCCTGCTCGAAGGCGAGGTCGATGAAGGCGTCCTCGAGGCGCACCGTCTTCTGGCAGACGTCCATGATATCGTCGCGCACCGCCTTGGTCAT
The DNA here is from genome assembly GCA_036403015.1 of Allosphingosinicella sp. Taxonomy (GTDB): domain Bacteria; phylum Pseudomonadota; class Alphaproteobacteria; order Sphingomonadales; family Sphingomonadaceae; genus Allosphingosinicella. Next base: position 34,819 of record DASWRU010000048.1, on the reverse strand, counting down.
GCAGTTCCGCTCCTTGACGAAGGCGTGGAACAGGCGGGTGATGCCCTCGCAATGGAGGCTCTCGTCGCGGACCGACCAGCTGACGATCTGGCCCATGCCCTTCATCTTGTTGAAGCGCGGGAAGTTCATCAGCATCGCGAAGCTGGCGAAGAGCTGAAGACCCTCGGTGAAGCCGCCGAACATGGCGAGCGTCCTGGCGATGTCCTCGTCCGTGTCGACTCCGAACGTGGCGAGGTAATCGTGCTTATCCTTCATCTCCTTATACTGCATGAAGGCGCTGTATTCGCTCTCCGGCATGCCGATCGTGTCGAGTAGGTGCGAATAAGCGGCGATGTGGACCGTCTCCATGTTGGAGAAAGCGGTCAGCATCATCTTGACCTCGACCGGCTTGAACACGCGGCCATATTTGTCGTGGTAGCAATCCTGCACCTCGATGTCGGCCTGGGTGAAGAAGCGGAAGATCTGGGTGAGGAGCGAGCGCTCGTGGTCGGTCAATTTCTGCGCCCAGTCGCGGCAATCCTCGCCGAGGGGGACCTCCTCCGGCATCCAGTGGATCTGCTGCTGGCGCTTCCAGAATTCGAACGCCCAGGGATATTCGAACGGCTTGTAGGTCTTGGAGGCGGTGAGGAGGGGCATGGTGCGGACTCCGGGGTCAGTAGAGGGTGGCCGCGCAGAGCGGCGTCAGGCAGCCGATCGCGGCGAGGAGGAGGGCGACGAGAACGGCCCAGACCGCGTAGCGGCGGCCGTCGCGGGCGCGGGCGTAGCCGGGCGTGCCGCGGCCGTGCCCGGCGCCGCGGTAGCGCGCCCAGGTGACGAGCTGCCACAGGGCGTAGAGCAAGGCCAGGACGGCGAGGCCGATGAGGAGGTGGCCCCAGGTGAGCGGGTGCGGCATCACTGACATGCCAGGCACTCGTCGTAATCGGTGGTGGCGGCGAGGGGGATTTCCTTGAGGTCGATGGTGTTGTCGGCCTCCACGCCGCCGGCGAAGCCGGCGCGCTGCACCGACTTGGAACGGAGGTAGTAAAGCGACTTGATGCCCAGCTCCCAGGCGCGGAAGTGGAGCATCAGGAGGTCCCATTTGTCGACGTCGGCGGGGATGAACAGATTGAGGGACGTCGCCTGGTCGATATAGCGGGTGCGGTCGGCGGCGAGCTCGATCAGCCAGCGCTGGTCGATCTCGAAGCTGGTCTTGAACGTGTCCTTCTCCTCGGCGGTCAGGAAGTCGAGGTGCTGGACCGAGCCGTTCTGCTCGAGGATCGAGTGCCACACGGCTTCCGAATTCTTCGACTTGGCGATCAGCAACTTCTCGAGGTGCGGATTGCGGATCGAGAAGGAGCCGCTGAGCGTCTTGTGGGTGTAGACGTTGCCGGGGATCGGCTCGATGCAGGCGGAGGTGCCGCCGCAGATGATCGAGATCGAGGCGGTCGGAGCGATCGCCATCTTGCACGAGAAGCGCTCCATCACGCCCATGTCGGCGGCGTCGGGGCAGGGCCCGCGCTCATGGGCGAGCATCATCGAGGCTTCGTCGACCTGGGCGCGGATATGCTTGAAGATCTTGAGGTTCCAGCTCTTCGCCATCGCCCCTTCGAAGGCGATGTTGCGGGCCTGGAGGAAGGAGTGGAAGCCCATCACGCCGAGGCCGACCGAGCGCTCGCGCATCGCCGAATATTTGGCCCGCGCCATCTCGTCCGGCGCTCGGTCGATATAATCCTGCAGCACGTTGTCGAGGAAGCGCATCACGTCCTCGATGAAGAGCTTGTCCTTGTTCCACTCGTCCCACGTCTCGAGGTTCAATGAGGAGAGGCAGCAGACCGCGGTGCGCGCCTTGCCGAGATGGTCGATGCCGGTTGGCAGGGTGATCTCGGAGCACAGGTTCGAGGTCGACACCTTGAGGCCGAGCTCACGATGGTGGCGGGGCATCGACCGGTTCACCTGGTCGATGAAGATGATGTAGGGCTCGCCGGTCGCGAGGCGCGTCTCGACCAGCTTCTGGAACAGGGCCCGCGCGTCGACGGTGGCGCGCTCCGACTGGTCCTTGGGCGAGCGGAGCATCCATTCGCTCCCGTCGCGCACTGCTTCCATGAAGGCGTCGGAGACGAGCACGCCGTGGTGGAGGTTCAGGGCCTTGCGGTTGAAGTCGCCCGACGGCTTCCTGATCTCGAGGAACTCCTCGATCTCCGGGTGCGAGATGTCGAGATAGACGGCGGCCGAGCCGCGCCGCAACGAGCCCTGGCTGATCGCGAGGGTGAGACTGTCCATCACCCGCACGAACGGGATGATGCCGCTGGTCTTGCCGTTCAGGCCCACCGCCTCGCCGATGCCGCGGACATTGCCCCAATAGGTGCCGATGCCGCCGCCGCGCGAGGCCAGCCAGACATTCTCGTTCCAGGTGCCGACGATCCCTTCCAGGCTGTCGTCGACGCTGTTCAGGTAGCAGGAGATGGGGAGGCCGCGGCCGGTGCCGCCGTTGGACAGGACCGGGGTCGCCGGCATGAACCACAGCTTGGAGATATAGTCGTAGATGCGCTGGGCGTGGCCCTGGTCGTCGGCATAAGCCGAGGCGACTCGGACGAACAGGTCCTGATAGGATTCGCCGGGGAGCAGATAGCGGTCGGTCAACGTATCCTTGCCGAAATCGGTCAGCAGCGAATCACGGCCGTGGTCGATCTCGACCGGATAGACCTGCGGGACGATCGCCTTGCTGTCCCGCTTGGCCCCCTCGCCTGCGCTCGGGACAGGCTTCTTCGGCGCCTCCGCGGTGGTGGTGGTGGCCACGTCGCTCGCTCCCACTTCGCTGCTGCCCGAAAGGTCCATCATCCTACCCCTTGTTCTATTTGCGTTCCAGCCGGTTTACACCAGCTTAAGCACTTTGCGGGGGGTGCGGGGCGCTCATTTCACTCTGTCCCCGATATCCACAGGACACAGCTCCACCGCCTCGCGACCCATATAGGTTGCGCAGCGACTTTCCACAAGGTCTAGCGTCACCCCCTTGGCAGCGCCACCAGTGATAGTGCCTCAATCGGAAACCTTCGCCAAGACGGTAAATCACTTATCCACCATTTTAGTGGGTTTGAGGTGCGCCGAAGCGACCGCGCGGGCGCGCTAAAGGCCCGTCGTTTCCGAATGGGCTTCGCAAGCCCGGCCGGAGCCCCTAATCTCCGGCCATGGAAGAGCCCGAATCCTTCGACGAGGCCGAATTCGAGGAAGCGCCGGTGATGCGCGAGGCGGACCGGCTGACGCTCGACATCGACGGGTGGGAAGGGCCGCTCGACCTGCTGCTGACGCTGGCGCGCTCGCAAAAGGTGGACCTCGCCAAGATCTCGATCCTCGCGCTGGTCGAGCAATATCTCGCCTTCATCGCCGACGCCAAGAAGCTCAAGCTCGAGATCGCGGCGGACTATCTCGTCATGGCGGCGTGGCTCGCCTACCTCAAATCCTGCCTGCTCCTGCCCAAGGAATCCGAGGCCGATCCGAGCCCGGAAGAGCTGGCGATGCGGCTCCAGCTCAGGCTCCAGCGGCTTTCGGCGATGCGCGAGGCGGGCGCCCGGCTGATGGGCCGCGACCGGATCGGCCGCGACGTCTTCCTGCGCGCGGCGCCGGAAGGGCTCCGAATCGTGCGGCGTTCGGCATGGCAGGCGGAGCTTTACGACCTGATCGCGGCCTACGGCTCCGTCCGCGCCCGCACCGAGCCCGCCGTCCACATCGTGTCGCGCCGCCCGGTGATGACGCTGGAAGAGGCCTTGCTGCGGGTCGAGCGGATGATCGGCGCCAGTTTGGAATGGGCGCGGCTGGAAAGCTTCCTTCCGGACACGCAGGATCCGGAGTTCCGCAGGTCGGCGCTCGCGTCGAGCTTCGTCGCCGCTTTGGAGCTCGCCCGCACCGGCCGCGCCGAGCTCGACCAGAAGGCGCCCTTCGCGCCTCTCTACATCCGCGCCGCATGAGGGAGCTTTCGGACGACGTGCGGGCGGTGGAGGCGGCGCTGTTCGCCGCGGCGGAGCCGCTCGGCCCCGACGACATCGCCGCCCATGTCGGCGAGGGCGTCGAGGTCAAGGCGGCGCTCGCCGAGCTCGAGGGCCATTATGCCGGCCGCGGCGTCAATCTGGTCGAGCGGGGCGGACGCTGGCATTTCCAGACCGCCGCCGACCTCGCTTACGTGCTGCGCCGCGAACGGGAGGAGCCTCGCCGCCTGTCGCGCGCGGCCGTCGAGACGCTGGCGATCATCGCCTATCACGAGCCGGTCAGCCGCGCCGAGATCGAGGCGATAAGGGGCGTGCAGATCTCGCGCGGCACGCTCGACGTGCTGATGGAGGCGGGATGGGTGCGCCCCGCCGGGCGCCGCGAAGTGCCGGGGCGGCCGCTGACCTACGCCACCACCCAGGCCTTCCTGCAGCATTTCGGCCTGGCCAGCCGCCGCGACCTTCCCGGCATCGACGATTTGAAGGCGGCGGGCCTCCTCGACCCGATCGACGCGGCGCTGGAGCAACTGGAACTGGAAAGTGGCCCCGAGGGCGACTAGGTACCGGTGCAAGGCATGATCGGAGAGAGAGAATGGGTGGCTTCAGCATCTGGCACTGGCTCGTCCTCGGAGTCATCATCCTGCTCCTGTTCGGCAAGGGCCGTTTCTCCGACATGATGGGCGACGTCGCCAAGGGCATCAAAAGCTTCAAGAAGGGCATGACCGAGGACGAGGAGGCCGAAGCCGCCCGCAAGGCCGAGGCGCAGCGCCGCCTCTCCGCGGAGCCGCGCGCCGAGGCCCCGCCCGAGCCGACCCGCACGGCCGACCCGCTCGACCGGCGCGAGCCCTGACCTAGACCAAGCCGCCGAGCGCCAGCGCCATGTTCGGCGTCGATTCCTCCGAGCTTCTCATCGTCGCCCTGGTCGCGCTGGTCGTGATCGGGCCCAAGGACCTGCCGCGCGTCATGCGCGTCGTCGGCCAGTGGGTCGGCCGCGCCCGCGGCATGGCCCGCCACTTCCGCTCGGGAATCGACGAGATGATCCGCCAGTCCGAGCTGGAGGAGATGGAGAAGAAGTGGCGCGAGGAGAATGACCGGATCATGCGCGAGCATCCGGTCGCGGGCGCCTGGACGACCTCCGATCCCGTCCCGGGTCCCGAAGCCGCGGCCGAGCCCCCGCCGCCGGCGCTGGACCCCGATGTCGCCCCGCCGCCCGAGCCCTCGGCCCAGGACGAGCTCCCCCTCCCCGATCCGCCCTCGCCGGCCGAGACGAGGCGCGAGCTGCCATGAACGAGCCGGACGAAACCCGCCCGCCGCTGGTGGCCCTGAGCGAGCTGGACGAGACCCGCGCGCCGTTGATGGACCATCTGATCGAGCTGCGCCGGCGCCTGCTGTGGAGCATGCTCGCGCTCGCCGCCGCGTTCGGCGTGTGCCTTTACTTCGCCAAGCCGATCTTCGGCTTCCTGGTGCAGCCCCTCCTCCGGGCGGGGCAGGGCAAGGTCTATTATACCGACATTTTCGAGGCCTTCTTCGTCGAGGTGAAGGTCGCCTTCTTCGCGGCCCTGATGATCGCCTTCCCGGTGATCGCGAACCAACTCTGGAAGTTCGTCGCGCCGGGCCTCTACGGCCGCGAGAAGAAGGCCCTGCTCCCCTTCCTGCTCCTGACCCCGCTGCTGTTCCTCGGCGGGGCGTCGCTGGCTTATTACGTCGCCATGCCGCTCGCCCTGCACTGGCTGCTCGGCTTCCAGGGCAATGTCGGCGGCGTCCAGCGCGAGGCGCTCCCCGGCGTCGGCAACTATTTGACCTTCGCCACCCGCTTCATCTTCGGCTTCGGGGTCGCCTTCCTGCTGCCGGTGCTCCTGATGCTGCTGGAGCGGGCCGGGATCATCAGCCGCGACCAGCTGAAGAAGGGCCGGCGCTACGCGATCGTCGCCGCCTTCGCGGTGGCCGCGGTGCTGACCCCGCCCGACGTCGTTTCGCAGTTGATGCTCGCGGTACCCCTCGTCCTCCTTTACGAGCTGTCGCTGGTGGCGATCTGGTTCACCGAGCGCCGCCGCCTGCGCGACACCGAAGCGGCCGAACCCTCGCCCTGAGCTTCGCTCAAGGGGCCACCGTCTCCGCGCCCCGCAGCGGTCTCGCGCCGCTCAGCCGCTGAAGCCGCGCCGTGACCGGCCGCTCCACGAAACGATAGAACAGCCAGGCGAGAAGCATCGCCGCCGCCATCGCGCCGGCCATCGCCAGCCAGGCCGGACAGAGGGGGAAATGCCGCCAGGCGATGACGGCTGCGTTCACGGTGAAGGTGTGGGACAGATAGAGGGCGTAGGAGGCGTCCCCGCCCGCCCTCAGCGCCCGCCCGAAGGCGCCGACCCGCCGCGGCTCCGGGCCGAGGATGAGGGCAATGCAGAAGAAGAGGCCGGCAAGGCCCTGATGCTCCACCCGCGCGAAGGCGAGGGTGCCGAGATATGGGCGCGTCACGGCGAAGACCAGCCCCACCGCCACGCAAAGCAGCGCGGCGGCGAGCGGCAGGCGCTTGCCGGCGATATGGAGGTGGGCCAGCACGATGCCGGCCAGGAATTCGAGGATGATCGGCTGCGACCAGAAGCGCAGCATGAACCACGCTCGCGGAATCCAGGGATGGCAGGCGACCAGCAGGACGAAGGCCGCCGCGAGCCAGACCAGGCCCCGCCGGAACAGGAGCGCCGCAGCGAAGGCGACGTAGAAGAAGGCCTCGTAATTGAGCGTCCAGCCCTGCGACAGGAGCGGGTTCAGCTTGCCGTCGCCCCGCGGCCAGGGGAGGAAAAAATAGGAGCTGACGATCGACCCCGGGCTGAGCGTCGTGTGCCTGACCGCGCCGGTGAAAAGGATGGCGGCGGCCAGCATGAGGGTCGTGAAGAACCAGTAAGGCGGCGCGATGCGGGCCAGCCGGCGGACGAGAAAATGCCGCCCCGTGCCTTTTTCCCCGAAGCAGCCGCGCGCCAGATAGGCCATGATGAAGCCGCTGATGACGAAGAACATGTCGACGCCGAGCCCCCACGGGAAAGCAGCGAACAGCGGGCTTCCCGGATAGACCAGATCCGCGGTGTGGGTGACGAGCACCATCGCCGCCGCCAGGAATCGGGCGACCTGGACGTTGTGCAACAGCTCCCGCTTCATCGGCGCCTGTGTGCGGCGGCGCGGCGCGCGGGGTCAAGCGGGGAACCCGGCGCCGCGGGCCGCGCGTTCAGACCGTCGATGCCGCGTTATTATTTCAACTTCCGCTGCGACAAGTTCGAGGCCACCGACCTGGCCGGCGAATATTGCCGGACCGCGGACGACGCGCGTTTCGAGGCGATGCGGGCGGCGCGGCGGATCGTGCGCCAGCGCCTGCTCGAGCAGGACTTCACCCACATGGGCTGGATCGAGGTGGAGGACGAGGCGCACCGGCCCGTTCTCAAGGTGCCGCTGAGGGCGGTGGCGTTCTAGGGAGGTACCCAAATCCCTCCCCTCTCCCTTGGGAGAGGGGAGGAACGGAACGCCCGCGCCCGCACCGGCGTTCGGCGGGGTAATCGTCACGTGCCCGAAAAGAACCCGCCTTTCCTCCTCTTCGCCCGCGCCGGCTTCGCGGCGCGCGGGATCATGTACCTGCTCGTCGCCTGGCTGGCGCTGAGGGTCGGGCGAAGCGAGGATGCCGGTGGCGCGCTCGCTTATTTGGGAAGCGGCGCCGGCCGGCTGGTGCTGGCGGGGATGGCGCTGGGCTTCGCCGGCTACAGCGCCTGGCGCCTCCTCGACGCCGCGCTCGGCACCGAGGCGCGGGGGAGCGGATGGAAGAATATCCGCCACCGGCTCGTCGCGGCCGGCAGCGGGTGCGTTCATCTCGGCCTCGCTTTCTCGGCGGCGAAGCTGGCGCTCGGCGCCGGCGGCGGCTCCGGCGGGGGCAGCCGCACGGCCGAAGCGGGCGCGGCGACGGCGATGAGCCTGCCGGGCGGCCCGGCGGTATTGACGATCGCGGCGGCCATCCTCCTCGCCGTGGCGGGGGCGCAGCTCGCGGTCGGGCTCGGCCGCCGCTTCCTGCGGCACATGCGGCCCGAGGCCAAGCGGCACGCCTGGATCGTCGCGGTCGGCATGGCCGGCTATTGCGCGCGCGGCGCGATCTTCGCCGTGGCGGCCTGGCTGATGTTCCGCGCCTCCACCCACCACAGCCCGGCCGAGGCGGGCGGGCTCGGCGACGCGCTCGCGGCGATGCCGGGCGCGCTTCGCGCCGCGGTCGCGGCCGGCCTCGCTTTGTTCGGCCTGTTCAGCCTCATCGAAGCCTGGCTGCGCGCCATGCGCGACCCGAAGCTCAAGGCGCGGGTGAAGCGCGCGGCGCAATAAAAAAGGGCCCGCCGCGGCAGGCCCTCGAGGGAGGCTGGACAAATTTGAGCCCGGAGGCGCCACCGGGGGGGGGGAGGTTGGCGCGTCCGGGCTCATGTCGTGGATAGCGAGAGCGGGGGGGCAAAAGGTCACTATCCGAACCACACAACGGGGGAGCGGCGGGACGGTTCCACGCCGGCCGCAAAAAAATTGCATGCCCCGCGATTTTTTTTGAACCGCCCTGCCCGCAACCGGTTGACCCGGGGAGAGGAGCCCGCGCCCGTGCCGAAACCGCCCAAGGCCACCCCCCATAGCGACCTCGAAGGCGTCCATCGCGACGAGAAGCGCAACGTCGACAGCGCCAACGAGGCGGGCCAGGATTCGGGCGATCTGGAGCGGGCCCATCGCGGCTCGACCGGCCGGCCGCCCTACAGCGGCGACGACGGCAAGGGCTGAAACCGAACCGGCGCCGCGCTCAGAAGCGGAGGCGTCCGCCGAGCGCAAGCACGATCACCCGCTGGTTGCGGGCGCGGCCGGCGGTGAGGATGTCGGTCTGGGCACCGGTCCCGGCATAGAAACGCTCCTGGCGCGCGATCGGGCTGCTGCCCGGATCGGTGAGCGCCGCGGCGGCATCGAGCGTCAGGCGCCGACCGGCCTGCCAGCTGAGGCCGGCATTGTAGTCCAGCCGGTCGGCATCGGGCACGCGAGCGTCGCGGCTGGCGTCGCGGGTCGGCGTCGGGTCGCGCTGGATGCCGGCGCGAAGGGTCAGCCGGTCGGAGGCGTGGGCGTCGATCCCGACGGCGAGGCTCCACGTATCCTTGTAATTCTCCTCGATCGCGCTGCTCAGCGGCGCCGCCAGCGCGATCCGGTCGAACTTGCTCCAGCCGAACCGCACCGCCTGCAGGTTCAGCGTCAGCCGCGGCCCGACGGCGAAGCGGCCGCCGACGATGAGCTGCCAAGGCGTGGTGAAGCGCGCGACGGTTTGAGCGTGGACGTTGCGGGCGGCGAGCGGGGCGAGCAGGCCGGAAATGTCCACCGGCCCCTCGAGCTTGTGGGAGACGGCCGACTTGTAGGCGATGCCGAGCGAGACGCCCTCCACCGGCCGAAGCCGCGCCCCGGCGCTCCAGCCGAGGTCCCAGCCGCTCCCGGTCAGCCGCAGCCGCGCGTCGGCGGAGCCGGGCGCGAGGTTGGGGAGCGCGTTGGACAGCCAGGCGTCCGCATATTCGAGGTTGAGCGCCGCGCCGACGCTCAGCGCCCGCGAGGGCGCCCAGGCGATGGAGGGCTGGAGGTCGAGCGTGACCAGGCGGGTGCGAATCGAGGAATAACGCTGCCAGCCATTGGGGTCGTAGTCGGTGGTGAAGCTGAACGGCGCCGCGACGGTGAAGCCGAGCGCGAATCGGTCGCCCAGGCGGAGCGCCAGCGCCATGTTCGGCGCGATCCCCTTCTGGATCGGATCGGCCATCGAGGAGGGGCCGCCGACCGGCGCGGGCGGCACGATCGGGCGGTCGATGAGGGTGCCGCGGTCGTCGAGCTCGCCGGAAGGCAGGACCGCGGTGGCGCCGAAGCTCGCCTCGCTCTCCTCGATCCCGCCGATGGCCGCGGGGTTCCACCACAAGGAGGCCGGCCCGTCGTCCGCCACCTCGCCGGAATTCGCCCGGCCCCATCCTCTAACCGATTGTTCCTGGAGGTAGAATCCGGCCGCGCGAAGCGGCGCCGGCGGCGTTAAGACGAGCCCGAGGGCCGTCCCGAAAAGCCACATCCCCCGGCTGCCGAAACGGCTCCTGAGCCCTGCCCCACCCATATCCGCACCCCCGAAACCACGTCAGCGGCGCCCCTGCCGCGCCCTCGAACTACGGGGCACAGCCTTGTTTCTCAAGCACTTTTCGAAGGCAAGGCCCGGCTCTGCCCGACTTTGTCCAAACTGCCTCCAAAACGAGTCTTTCAAGCAACAGTGAAAAGGTTAACACCGTTAACCGTTCAGTCCCGATTGTTACTGCCGCGGCGATATGCTTACTTGACGGTCAACCAACTCGTTGGAGGGCAAGGATGAATCACCATTTCAGTCTCCAGCCGGCGGAGGATGCGGGTGGGCTCCCGCTGTCTTCCGACACGCTGGCGGGGACCATCGCACTCCAGCACCGTGAGAGGCCGGCCGGGACCAGCCTTTTCGATCTCGGACAGCTCGACGTCCGGTGGGAAGCGGCGCTGGGGACGCTGTGGACCTACATGACGCCGGTCGACCGGCCGAACTTCAACCGGCCGATGCTGCGCGATTTCCAGCGCTGGCAGTCGGAAATACGCCGCGAGTTCGCGGACCCTTCCGAGGGCCTGAAATATCTCGTGCTCGGCTCGCGCTTCCCCGGGGTGTTCAACCTCGGCGGCGACCTCGATCTGTTCGCCGGCTTCATCGCCGCGGGCGACCGCGAGGGGCTGGTGCGCTACGGCCGCGACTGCGTCTCGATCCTGCACGCCAACATGAAGCGGCTCGATCTGCCGATCGTCACCATCGGCCTCGTCCAGGGCGACGCGCTCGGCGGCGGCTTCGAGGCGGTGCTCTCGTTCAACGTCATCGTCGCCGAAAAGGGCTCGCGCTTCGGCCTGCCGGAGATCGCCTTCGGCCTCTTCCCCGGCATGGGCGCGCACTGCCTGCTCGCCCGCAAGGTGGGCCTCGCCAAGGCCGAGGAGATGATGCTGTCCAGCCGGCTCTACACGGCGGAGGAAATGCACGATCTCGGCATCGTCCACGTCATCGCCGAGCCGGGCGAAGGCGAGGAGGCGGTCCGCGCCTATATCGCCCGCAACGGCCGCAAGCAGTCCGGCCACCGCGGCATCTACCACGCCTCCAGCCTGGTCGATCCGATCAGCCTGGACGAATTGAATGCGGTGGTCGACGTCTGGGCCGACAGCGCGCTGTGCCTCAGCGCCGGCGATTTGAAGCTGATGAAGCGGCTGGTCGACGCCCAGGCGAGGCTGGCGGCGGCGTAAGACGCTTCGGACCGGTTACGAACGCCTCAGGCCTGCAGCCGCTTCAGCAGCGGCGGCACGTCCGTCCCCGCGCCGCCCGACCAATCCTCGCCGCGGCTCTGCGCGTCGAGGCGGGCGCGGATCTCGGCTTCGGGCATGGGACGGCCGAGAAAGAAGCCCTGCGCGGCGGTGCAGCGGGCGCCGGTGACGTAGCCGAGCTGGGTCTCCGTCTCGATCCCTTCGGCGACGATCTCCATGTCGAGCTCGGCGGCTAGGCCGACGAGGGCATGGATGATCGCCCGCGCCTCGCGGCTGCGGGTCACGTCGGCGATGAAGCTGGTGTCGATCTTGATCTTGTCGAACCGGTATTTCTTCAAATAGGTGAGCGAGGAATAGCCGGTCCCGAAATCGTCGATCGAGAGCTTGAGGCCGATCTTCTGGAACTCGCGGATGAGGGCGTTGGACTGGGCGTTCTCGTCGATCAGCACGCTTTCGGTGATCTCCAGCTCCAGCCGCCGCGCCGCCAGGCCCGACATGTAGAGAGCGCCGAGGATCATGTGGCTGAGGTGGAGGTCCTTCAGCAGCGCCGGTGACATGTTGACCGCGATGCTGACGTCCTCCGGCCACTGCGCCGCGGCGGCGCAGGCTTGGCCGAGCACCCAATGGCTGATCGGGGTGATCAGCCCGGTGCTCTCGGCGAGCGGGATGAAGCGGGCGGGGCTGACCAGGCCGAGCTCCGGATGGTGCCAGCGCAGCAGCGCCTCGCAGCAGGTGATTCGGCCGCTCTTCAGGTCGACGATCGGCTGGTAATAGACTTCGAGCTGCTCCTTGCCGATCGCCTCGCGCAGCGCCGCCTCAAGCGCGCGCAGCTCCAGGAACTCCTCCTCCATGGCGGTGCGGAACAGGCAATAATCGTTCCGGCCGTTGGACTTGGCGTGGTAGAGCGCCATGTCGGCCCGCTGCAGCAGGGTCTCGACCTCGTTGCCGTCGCCCGGCGAGACCGCGACTCCGATCGAGCCGGTGGCCTGGAGCGAGGCGCCGTCGATGTTCATCGGGACGGCGAGGGTGCGCATCACCTCCCGGGCGATGTCTTCCGCGAAGCCGGGCTTGGTCCCCCTGGCGAGGAGGACGAACTCGTCGCCGCCGAAGCGGGCGACGCTGCCTCGGCCGTCGACGATCGAGGAGAGCTGGCGCGACACCGAGCAGAGCACCCGGTCGCCGGTCGGATGGCCGAGGCTGTCGTTGATCTCCTTGAACTTGTCGAGGTCGATCCACAGCACGGCGAGCTGCTCGCCCGAGCCGTCGATCTGCGCGAGTTCCGCCTGGAGCCGGTCCTGGAAGGCGCCGCGATTTTCGAGGCCGGTCATCGCGTCGTAGCGGGCCAGACGCTCGAACCGGGCGGTGAGCCGCTTCTGCTCGCGCGTCGCCGACATCGCCTTGAGCACGGCCGAGTAGGTCTGGAAGGTAATATCCGTCATCCCCACCATGAACACCACGACGATGATCCCGAGCACCCAGCGGATCGGATCGGGGCTGAGGAAGAGGCCGACCGACATGGGCAGCGAAGCGAGCGCGAGCTGGCCGATGGCGATGACCGGCCGGCCGGCGTTGCGGCCGCAGATGCCCGCCGCATAGCCGATCGTCACGGTGCCCGCGAGCAGGTGGTGGAGCGCGTTGTCCGAGCGGACCAGCGCGAGGAGAGTGAGCAGGCCGAGCAGCAGCGCATAGAGCCAGGCGCCGACCTCGTACATCGTCTCGGACCGCGCGCTCGCCACCGTGTCGTGGGCGGGGCTGCGGTGGAAGAAGACGGCGTGGCAGAGACGGGCGGTGCCGGTGAGGCCGATGGCGATGGCGATCGCCGCCAGCCACGGGTCGCCGCTCGACAAAGCGATGGCCGTGCTCGCCGCGGCGCCGGCCGCGGCTCCGGCGCCCAGCGATGTCGAGGAGACGAACAGGGTCTCGACCAGCGAACGGCGCACTTCGTCCGCGACCGTCCGGTCGGTCCTACCGATCTCACGCAGTCTGGCGACGATCCCCGTCAAAGCCCTCTCCGCCCCATTGCGCCCTTTTGGCGTAAACTTCTTTATTCCGGATTAAGCGCGCCAAGCGGGGGATAAGCCGTGGAGCGGAAAGCATTTATGAAGGTTTGGCTGGCATGGACCTACCCATGCGATCCGCCTTCGACTTTACCGCCCCTCCTGTCGCCACCCGCCTCGAGCTGCGCTTGAGGACCGGCGAGGGCCAGGCGTGGGTGCTCCGCGTCTCGTCCGGCATGGAGCGCTTCATCGGCGCCTATCCGCGCCTCCCCGGCATCGATGCCGACGGGGCGCTGCTCGTCTTCCGCACGGCGGGGGACGAATAGGGGCCGCCCGGCAACGCGTGCGCGGAAACTCTTCCCGCTCCGCCCCGTTGGGCGGGCATATGACCGACCCCCTACCCCCCGATTGCGACACCGGCCGCCCGGTCCGGGCGGTGCTGTTCGACGTCGACGGAACGCTCGTCGATACCAACGACCTGCATGCCTCCGCCTGGCGGGAGGCGTTCGTCCGCTTCGGTCGCGACGTGCCGTTCGACGATATACGCTGGCAGGTGGGCAAAGGCGGGGACAATCTGATCCCCAGCCTTCTGCCGGCCATTTCGGCGAAGGAGCAGGCCGCGCTCGAAGCCTATCGCCGCGACCTGTTCCAGCGCTGCTATCTCCCCCGCGCAAGGCCGTTTGCCGGCGTGCGGCCCCTGTTCGAGCGGCTGGTCGCGGAGGGGATCAAAATCGTCCTCGCCTCCTCCTCGTCCAAGGCGGAAGTCGGCTATCATCTGGCGCTCATCGGTTGCGAGGACCTGGTCTTCGCCTGCACCTCGAAGGACGATGTCGACAGGTCGAAGCCCTGTCCGGACATTTTCGAGGCCGCGCTCGCCAGGCTCCATCCGCTCGGGCCCGAAGACGTCCTCGTCGTCGGCGACACGCCTTGGGACGTGAAGGCCGCCGCCCGCGCCGGGCTTCGCACCCTCGCCTTTCGCTCCGGCGGCTTTCCGGACGACGCGCTCAGGCAAGCCGGCGCCTGCGCCCTCTACGACGGACCGGAGGACCTCCTCGCCGGCTATGGCTCATCGCTCCTCGCGCGGCATGAAGCCGAAGCCCTCTGACGCCGCCGAGGCGGCACTCGCCGCCGATGCCGCCGCCGCGCGGACGGCGCGGGGCCATGAGCAGAGCCTGCTCGTGCGGCTGCTCGAGCCGGTGGCGGACCTCGGCGACCAGCCGCAGATGCGCATCCTCTGCGGCGCAATCGTCGCCGTCGGCTTGATCGCCGAGGACCGGCGGCTCATCCGCACGGGCGCGCGCATGTTCGTGGCCCACAGCCTGGCGACGCTCGCCAAGGACTTTGTCAAGAAGCGCGTCGACCGCACCCGGCCCCGGTCGATCGACGCGCCGGGGAAAGACCACCGCCCCGCGCCGGGCCGCAGCGAGGCGAAGGAGGAGACCAGCTTCCCCTCCGGCCACAGCGCCGGTGCGGCGGCCGTCGCCCGCGCCTTCGCCCGCGACTATCCCGAGCATTCGGCTCCGGCCTGTGGCGCGGCGGCCGTGCTGGCGCTCGTCCAGGTCCCGCGCTGCGCCCATTATCCCACCGACGTGGGCGCGGGTCTCGCCATCGGGCTTGCCGCCGAGGCGCTGACCAGCCTCGCCTTCCGCGCCGCGGGAGTGGATTAGCCCTAGGCTGTATCGACATTCAGAATATTTCGCGCTGGGCCGGCCACTTCTTTGCCTCCCTGCCGCGAAGCGGCGGGGAGGGGGACCACCAGAATGGTGGTGGAGGGGTAATTGGCTCGGCCTGCGAGGTTCAGCTGGGAACTCTCCGGCTTCGGCGCCTTCTACCCCTCCACCACCTTCGGTGGTCCCCCTCCCCCGCTGACGCTGGGGAGGCAGGCAAGCAGCTTCGGGCTCAGCGCCGAAGGTCGATACCGCTCTAGCCGAGGCGTCTCCCGACCCAGACGACGCGGCCGACCACGTCGATGCCGGCCGGGTCGCAATCGGGCCAGCCCGGATAGTCGGGATTGTCGCTACGCACCGAGATGCGGCCGGCGGCGGGACCGGGCGTCACCCTCTTCACCACCAGCGCATCGTCGATCCGCAAGGCGTAGACCCCCTCTCTCAGCCTGGCGGCGGAATCGCCGCCGTCCACCAATATCTCGTCGCCGTCCGAGAGCGTCGGCGCCATCGACTCGCCGGCGACCCGGATCATGGACAGCCGGCCCGGATCGGCGACCCCGAGGCGGCGCAGCCACCCCGGGTCGAAGGCCATGCTGCCGACCGCCCGCTCCGTCGGATCGAGAGCGCCCGCCCCCGCCGAAGCGCCGACGTCGAGGCGCGGGACGGGCACCAGCCCGCCGCCCGGCGCGGAACGCGCGGGCCCGCCGAGCAGCGTCTCATCGACGCCGAAATAGCCGGCCAGCACTCGGCGGTCGTCCTCGGCCAACCGCTTCGGCGTCCCCCGCTTGATATATTGCTGCACATAAGCGGCGTTGCGGCCGATCAGCCGCGACAGGCCGACATAATCGTCCCCCCGCTCTTGAATGAGGCGATCGAGCGCCGCGCGTGGATCAGCTTTCATATGGACTCCATTATCATAGGAATTTGCCTAGACAAATAGGAAATCAACCCTGACATTCGAACATAGCAGGAACGGTGATTCGGAAGGAAGACTTATGTCGGGGAGACCGCTGATGAAGCGCATCAACTCTTATATCACGCAGACGGGGGTCTCAGCGACGCGGTTGGGCCGCGAGGCGATCGGGGACCCGCGGCTCGTCTTCGACCTGCGCGCCGGACGCACGCTGCGCCCGCCGCTCGAGAAGCGCCTCCTCCTGTGGCTCGAGGCCCGTGAGGCGGAGATCGGAGGCCGTGCATGGAACCGCTGACCAGGGACGCCACGACGGCGCTGATCGGCGCGATGTGCGCCAGGCTGTCCGGCTTCGGCCGGCGGTTCGCGCTGGAGGAGGTCCGCAGCCGCGGCTGGGCGAGCGTCACCTTCACCGGCGCTCGTCACGAGCTCACCTTCCGGATCGAGGGCTCGTCGGCGGAGACGGCCGCCTCCGACTTCCTGTCGAACCTGCGGGCAGCCGAGTTCCGGCTGCGCGGCCATGTGCTCGCCGATGTCGCCCTGGTGTCGGAGGAGCGGCATCCCGGACGGGTCCGAATCGCGATCGAAGCGTTGACGGTGGAGGACGGCTGAGCTCAGCCGGCGCGTCCGGAGACCTTCTGGAGCTCGGTGATGGCGCTGCGGAGGCGGTGGCCGACGCGGTCCGCCGGCTCTTCGGGCGCGGCGGGCTCCGCCGAGGGTGCCGGTGCGGGTTCGGGCTGGGGGCCGGGCGCCGGCGCCAAGGCCGCGCGGACAATCGCCTGGCGCTTGTGGCCGAGGCCGGATTCGAACCGCGCCATGAGCCGGGAGAGATCGGCCGAATCGCCCGGCTCCGGCGCCGCCTCCTCCGCGTCTTCCGATTCGGAGTCCGGCTCGGTTTCCGGTTCCTGGGCAACCAGGAAGGACGGGAGCGCCTCCGGCTCGGCTTCCGGCTCCGGCTCGGGCTCGGCTGCCGGCGGCGGCCCGAATTCGGCTTCGGCCTCCGGCACCGACACGGGCTCCGGCGCCAGATCGGCCTGGGTGAGGAGCATTTCCCCTTCCGGGGCGAACGGCTCGCCCAGCTCGCGACCGGCCAGGAGCGGCCGGCGCGCGGGGGCGTCGGGATGGGCGTCAGCCTTGCGGAGGCGGAGAACCTCGCCCTGAGGCTCCGGCTCCCCTTCCGCCTCGACCCCGGCGACCCGTGCGGGAACGCCGTCGAGCGCGCGCAGCAGCGACCAGACGAAGGCGAACGTGACCAGGGCGACGACCGCGACGATGCCGAGCCGGGCGGTGTCGCCGAGCGGCGGCTGAGCGGCGGCGAGCACCTTGGGGAGGCCGCTCTTCACGACGAGCGTGGAGAAGAGGTCCTCCGGCATCGCGAAGAAGACGAAGCCCGCCGACGCCGCCGCAAAGGCGCCGACGCCGAGGTCAAGCGCGGACGAAAGCCGGCTCTTGTTGTGCTTTGCCATTAGGATGCCTTGCCCGTCAGCTTCTGGTAGGCCGGCATGTAGCTGGAAATATTTGACGACCAGTTACGATCCCGTTCGACGAACCGCCACGCGACGTCCCGGCGCTGCTCCCAGGAAGGGCGGTTGGCGAACAAAGTGTCGAGCGCCTCGGCCAGCGCCCGCGGGTCGCCGGCGGGAAAGAGCGTGCCGGTGACGCCGTCCTCGATCAGCTCGCGATGGCCGCCGACGTTCGATGCGGCGACCAGCTTGCGCTGCGCCATCGCCTCGAGCGGCTTCAGCGGCGTCACGAGCTCGGTGAGCCGCATCGCCTTGCGCGGATAAGCGAGGATGTCGATAAGGCCGTAATAGCGGTCCACCTCGTGGTGCGGGACGCGCCCGGCGAAATGGATGGCGCGCCGGGCCGGCGACGCCTCCGCCTGGGCCTTCAGCGTGGCTTCCATCGGACCGCCGCCGACCAGCAGGAGGTGCGCGTCGGGCCGCGTCTGGAGCAGGAGCGGCATCGCGGCGATGAGGTCGTCCAGCCCTTCATAATCGTAGAAGGAGCCGATGAAGCCGACCACGTCCTTGTCCTTGAGCCCCAGGCGCCCGGCAAGGTCGGCGTCCGGAGCCAGCGGGTTGCCGAACAGGCTCATGTCGACGCCGTTGGGGGCCAGGAAGATCTTGCCGGGATCGACGCCGCGCGCGACGAGATCGCGCCTCAGCCCCTCGCAGATCACGGCCACCGAGTCGGCGTGGTGCGCCGCCCAGGTTTCGAGGCTGCGGGTGAGCCGGTAGCGGGGCGATCCCTCGCGGCCGGTGCCGTTGCCGACCGCGGCGTCCTCCCAGAAGGCGCGGATCTCGTAGAGGATGGGGAGGCCGCGGCGCCGGGCGACGCGCAGCGCCGCCAGCGCGTTGAGCACCGGCGAGTGGACGTGGAGCTGATCGGGCTGCCATTCCTCCGCCAGCCGGTCCAGCCGCGCCTCGAGCGCCTTGATCTCGCGCCATTCCCTGAGCGGCGAGGGCGCCGGTGTCGGGGCGGGAGTCCGGTAGAAGGTGATGCCGTCGACGATTTCGGGATCGGCCCCGGCGTTTCCCTGGCGCGCGCCGGTGAGGCAGGCGACCTCCAGGCCCCGCGCCTGCTGGGCGGTGACGATCGCGCGCGTGCGGAACGTGTAGCCGCTGTGGAGCGGCAGGCTGTGGTCGAGCACGTGGAGGATGCGCATGAGCCGGCTTATGCGCGCGCAGGCTTAACGCCGCGTCAACCGCCCCGGTCTAAGAGCGGATCGAGGAGGCGCCGGCATGATCGACAATTTCGCTCTGGCGCTGAGCCACGGCCTGCTCCTGCTCGCCGCCTGGCGGCTCGTCTCGCGGCGCGATCTCGACGACTCGACGCTCGTCCCGCCCGACCCCGCCCTCGCAAAGGCCGCGCGGCCGTTCCGGAAAGGCCGGCCGGGTGCGTGACCTCGCCTTCGTCGGCTTCCTCGTCGCCCTGCTCGGCCTCGGCTTCCGGCGGCCGTTCCTGTTCGTGCTCGCTTATGCCTATGTCGACATCGTCGCGCCGCAGCATCTCTCCTACTTCCTGCTGAACAGCGTGCCCCTGTCGATGATCGTCGCCGGCCTCGCGGTCGGATCATGGCTGCTCGTCGACGACAAAAGGCAGCTGGGCGTTGCGCCGCGGCAGGGGCTGATGGTCCTCCTCCTCCTGTGGGCCGCTTTCACCACCTTCCACGCGGATTTTCCCCAATTCGCGCCGGACAAGTGGGAATGGGTGTGGAAGGCGATGGTCTGGGCGATCTTCCTCCCGTTCACATTGCGGACGCGGCTGCGGGTCGAGGCCTATCTCCTGTTCATGACGCTCTCGGCCGCGGCCATCGTCATCGTCGGCGGGATCAAGACGGCGGCGTCGGGCGGCGGCTACGGCGCGCTGAACCTGATGGTGACCAGCAATAGCGGCCTCTACGAGGGCAGCACCATCTCGACCGTGGCCGTCGCCATCATCCCGGTGATCCTCTGGCTCGGCCGTCATGGCACCGTGTTCCCACGCGACTGGCGGGTGCGCCTCTTCGCCTACAATCTGGTCTTCGCCTGCCTGCTCATCCCGGTCGGGACGGAGGCGCGCACCGGCCTCATCTGCATCGGCGTGCTCACCGTCCTGATGCTGCGCGAGGTCAAGCGGCGCTTCCTCTACGCGGCGCTGATCGCCGCCGGGGTGCTCGCCGCCGTGCCCTTCCTGCCGCAAAGCTATTCGGCGCGGATGGGCACGATCCAGAACTACCAGTCCGACAGCTCGGCCGCCTCGCGCCTCGCCGTGTGGGCCTGGACCTGGGACTATGCCAAGAAGCACCCGCTGGGCGGGGGCTTCGAGGCCTATCGCCAGAACGACCTCCAGGTGCACACCGTCGCCACCGGCGGCGGCAAGGGACCGGTGCAGGAGGTCGATTGGCGGGTGCAGTCGGACCGCGCCCGCGCCTATCACAGTTCCTATTTCGAGATGCTGGGCGAGCAGGGCTTCCCCGGGCTCTTCCTGTTCCTTGTCATCCACGCGATCGGCCTGCTGCGGATGGAGATGCTCCGCCGCCGCTTCAAGGCCGCTACGGACGCGGAGCAGGCGTGGATCTCGCCGCTCGCCACCGCGCTCCAGGGCGCGCAAATCATCTATCTCGTCGGCTCGCTGTTCGTCGGCATCGCCTTTCAGCCGTTCGTGTGGATGCTGGTCGCGGTGCAGATCGGTTTCGACGGCTTCGTCGGCCGCCAATATCCCCGCACGGCGAAACGGCCCTTCCTTGCCCCCAAGGCGGCCACGCTTCCCGCCGGCTGATCCGGAACGAAGCGGCGCCGAGGGCGCTTAAGGGAGCCGATGCTCCGCTATGTCGACGATTCCCTGCCCGGCATCACCCGCAAGCGCCGCGGGCGCTACTGGCAATATTTCCGCGCCGACGGCAGCCGGGTGACCGACCGCGAGGAGATCGACCGCCTCAACGCCGTCGGCATGCCCCCGGCCTATGAGCGCTGCTGGTTCTGCGCCGATCCCGACGGCCACATCCAGGCGATCGGCTACGACTCCAAGGGACGGCGGCAATATCGTTACCATCCCGGCTTCCGCGCGCAGCAGGAAGCGCTGAAATATGAGCGGCTCGCGGCGTTCGGCCGCACCCTGCCCAAGCTTCGCAAGCAGGTCGAGGAGGATCTGAAGGGGAAGGCGACGGCGCCGGAGACGGTGCTTGCGGCGGTGGTGCGGCTGATCGACGAAACCAGGATGCGCGTCGGCAACGAGGAATATGCCAAGGAGAACAAGAGCTTCGGCGCGACTACCCTGCGTAACCGCCACGCGAAGGTGGAGCGCGGGCGGCTGAAGATCACTTATGCGGGCAAGCACGGGATCCGGCGGACGGTGACGATCGCGGACCGCAACCTCGTCCGCATCGCCAGGCGGACGCAGGACCTGCCGGGCCAGAATTTGTTCGAATATGTGAACGAGGAGGGCGAGGTCTGTCCCGTCACCTCCGGCGACGTCAACGGTTACATCAAGGCGGTGATGGGCGACGATTTCACCGCAAAGGACTTCCGCACCTGGGGCGCGAGCGTCATCGCGTTCGAGGAGATGGAGCGGCGGATGCGCAAGCACGGCAGCGTCAAGCTCAAGAGCGTCATCGCGCCGGTCGCGGAGGCGCTCGGCAACACGCCCGCGATCAGCCGGAAATCCTACGTCCATCCGGCGCTGATCGAGGCGGCCAAGGACGCCGGAGCGATCGGCGAGCGCCGTCTCCCGCGCCCGACCAAATACCTCTCCGCGGGAGAAAGGGGCCTGATCGAGTTCCTCGACGCCTTGCCCGAAGAAGCCCGCAAGCTGGACGGCAAGGCCGAACATCGGGCAAAGGCCGCTCGCAAGTCGAAACGGCAGGTGGAGGCGGACATGGCGGCCGAGGCGGAAACGAGGCTGAAGGCGGAAGCGGCCTGATGATCTTCGCGAATTCGGGCTCCGTAACCCAGACGGTCGCCGGCGTCGGCGAGAAGAGCCATCGGCTCGCCCTCGAGGCGTCGCAGTGGATCGGCGGCAATCTCGTCGGCCTCCTGATTGCCGTGGCGATCGGCGTTGCGCTGGCTCTGGCGATGCTCGCCATCCGCTCGCTCGGCTGCAAGCTCATCACCCGCTGGGGCGGCGACCCGCATTGGCCGGTCATCTTCGCCCGGGTGCTCGCCAAGACCAAGGTCTATTTCATCGTCCTCGCCTCGGCGGAGCTGGTGGCGGAGCATGCGGACACGCCGCCCACCCTGCTCAGCTTCGTCAACGCCCTCTTCGTCATCGCTTTCGCCATCCAGGCAGCGATCTGGGCGCGCGAGCTGGTGCTCGGCTATATCGAGCACCGCGTCGGCGCCAATGAGGAGCATACGACGCTCGGCTCCGCGGTGGGCATCATCCGCCTGCTCGTCACCGTCACCCTGTTCGCGATCGCGATCATCCTCATCCTCGACAATCTGGGGGTCAACGTCACCGGACTGGTGGCGGGCCTCGGCGTCGGCGGCATCGCCATCGGCCTCGCCGCGCAGGGCATCTTCTCCGATCTCTTCGCCGCCCTCTCGATCCTGTTCGACAAGCCGTTCCGCAAGGGCGAGGGCATCCGCTTCGGCGACGTCAGCGGCAATGTCGAGAATATCGGCCTCAAGACGACCCGCATCCGCTCGCTCAGCGGCGAGCAGATCGTCGTCGCCAATTCCAAATTGCTGGAGCAGCAAATCCACAATTTCGCGCATTTGGAGCACAGGCGCATCGTCATGCAGCTCGGCCTCGTCTGCCAGACGCCGCCGGAAACATGCGCCCGGCTGCCGGCTATGCTGAAGGAGATCGTGGAAGACCAGCCCAAGACCAGCCTGGTGCGCTGCGGCATGACCGGATTCGGCGCCTCCACCCTCGACTTCGAGCTGCAATTCGACGTCCACTCGACCAATTACGAAGAGGTGTTCGGCGCCCGCCACGCCATCTGCCTCGCCATCCTCGACCGCTTCAACCGCGAGAACATCCAGCTCGCCTACCCGAGCCAGACCAGTTTCACGGCGGCGCCGGACGGGACGCTCATCATGCCCTACCCGCCGGTGACGCTGATGGCGCAGGAGGCGGAGGACGAGTCCTCGGATCCGGACCAGCCCGGCAAGGAGCCCCAGGGGCAGGAATGATTATCCACCGGAACAGACGGCGCGGCTAGGCCGCGGCGGCGGCGGGCGGGCCGGCCGCGAGCATCCGCTCCCACTTCGCCGGTGTCACATTCTCCTGGTATTGCGCCTGCATTTCGGCCGTCAGCACCTCGATCAGGAAGCGCCCTTCGATCCACACCTCGATCACGGCGAAGAGACCGCCGCCGCGGACGCAGTGCTTGGCAGGAGCGCCGTGGCGCGCCGCCGCCGCCTTCACCTCTTCCGTCGTGAGCGAAGTGGCGATCGCGGCATGGGTGGGGACGAAGCCGCGGCCCTTCGCCTCCACGGCATAGCCCTCCGCCTCCCCCTCGCCCGGGTGGAGCTCGGTCCCCCGCCGGTAGAATTCGAACGTGGTGTTGCGCGCGTCGCCCGCCATCGCGACCCACGAGCCTTTTCCGACAGGCGGGAAAGGATAGGCCCTGCCGCCCCACAATTCAGCGACGAGCTCCGCCGCCCGCTGCGGATCTTCCGCATCCGCCGAAAGATGAAACAGCATCGTCGCCTCCCTTGCCTGACGGCTTGAGCGCTAGAACATGGCACAAACTGTGTCAATACTGATTTGACACAGGCCGTGACACTTTCTAAGCGCCGCCCGGTGGACGGTTCGCAATCTAGCACGGGCAAGCGCGCGGCGCACCGGGAGGAGGTGCAAAGGCGGATCGCCGATGCGCTTCTCGGCTTCATGGCCAGAGGCGAGACCCAGCGCCTGAACCATGACGCGGTCGCGGAGGCGGCGGGCGTCTCGCGCCGCACCGTCTACCGTTATTATCCCGACCGCGACGCGCTGCTGAAGGCGTTGTGGACGCGCACCGCCCGCGCCGCCGGGCCGGGCGTCGGCATCCCCAAGGACGCCGACGAGATCGTGCGCCGTCTCGACGAAGTCTTCACCGGATTCGACCGCAACGCCGCCGCAATCATGGTCTCGCTGACCACGCCCGAAGGCCGTGCCGTCCGCAATTCGGTGAAGCCGGAACGCGTCGCCGGCTGGCGCAAGGCGCTCGCCAAAGAGCTCGAGGCCCTCCCGGAGAGGCAGCGGGACTGGGCGTTGGGCGTCGTTCAGCTGCTCTCGACCGGCTTCGCCTGGCGCGAGATGCGGGACCAGTGGGACATGGACGGCGAGGAGATCGCCGCCGCCTGCCGCTGGGCGATCAGGACGCTGCTGCGGGACCTGGAGCGGCGAGAGGGCCGGCCGCTGACCGAGGATTAAGTCCTCCCTCCCTGGGGGAGCGGGGCAGGCTTGGCGCGCCCTTAGCGCTCTTGCTCTAGCCCCTCCCCTTCAGGGGAGGGGTTGGGGGTGGGGCTTGTCGGTCGAGCGTTACGAGAGAGGGTGGTGGGGTTACATTCCCCACCCCGACCCCTCCCCTGAAGGGGCGGGGCTTTTTCCGATGATGCGACGCCGCACGGGCTGGCGAGACGCCGCCCGCCTCGATGGCCGCCGTCTCTTCCTCGTCGCTACGCTTCCCCCCTGCGAGGGAAGGGTGTCAGCGGGCCAGATAAGCCTCCAGCCGCGCGATCTGACCGGCTTTCTCCGCCTCGTTCAGGAACGCTCCCTCGAAGCTGTTCCTCGCCACCGCGCCCAGCTGTTCGCGAGTCAGGCCCCGCCCCTTGGCGGCCGCGCGGTAATTGTCGTTGATGTAGCCGCCGAAATAAGCCGGGTCGTCCGAGTTGAGCGTCGCCTTGAGCCCGGCTGCCAGCATCCGGTCCACCGGGTGGTCGGCCATGTCCCCCACGACGCACAGCTTGAGGTTGGAGAGCGGGCACACCGTGAGCGTCATCTTCTCCGCCGCCAGCCGTTCGACCAGGGCCCGATCCTCCATCGCGCGGTTGCCGTGGTCGAGCCGGTCGACGTGGAGGAGATCGAGCGCCTGCCAGACATAGTCGGGAGGCCCCTCCTCGCCGGCATGGGCCACCCGCTTCAGCCCGCGCTCCGCCGCGGCGGCGAAGACGCGGGCGAACTTCTCCGGCGGATGGCCGAGCTCGGAGGAATCGAGCCCCACCGCCTCGATCCGGTCGAGCCACGGTTCCGCCTCGCGCAAGGTAGCGAACGCCGCCTCCTCGTCGAGGTGGCGCAGGAAGCAGAGGATGAGCTTCGAACTGAGCCCGTGCCGCGCCCGCGCCTCCTCCATGCCGGCGAGGAGGCCGGCGATCACCACGCCGAACGGGATGCCGCGCTCGGTGTGGGTCTGCGGATCGAAGAAGATTTCCGCGTGCGTCACCGCGTCGGCCGCCGCCCGATCGAAATAGGCGAGCGCGAGGTCGCGAAAATCCTCCTCCG
The DNA here is from genome assembly GCA_036403015.1 of Allosphingosinicella sp. Classification (GTDB taxonomy): domain Bacteria; phylum Pseudomonadota; class Alphaproteobacteria; order Sphingomonadales; family Sphingomonadaceae; genus Allosphingosinicella. Next base: position 10,050 of record DASWRU010000048.1, on the reverse strand, counting down.
TCCGCAGCACGGCCGCGCCGCGATAATAAATGTCGAGAAAGTCCTGGAGGTTTGAGAAGCTGTAGGCCGCCCGCACCTCCTCCACCGATGCGAACGGGATCTCCACCCGATTGCGCCGCGCCAGGGCGAACATCAGCTCCGGCTCGAGGCTGCCCTCGATGTGGATGTGCAATTCGGCCTTGGGCAGGCCGGCGATGAAGCTGTCGAGATCGGTCATGCCCCTTGGCTACACCGGCTTCAGCCGGGACGAAAGCGGCGGCGGCGCTCTTCGATCTCGTAGCGATAATGCGGCTTGATCTCGCGGTTGACGAACTCGCCCACGGACGCGGCGGCGAGGAGATCGTCGAACACCGCTTCGGGCACGCCGAAATAACGATAGCGGTCGCCGCCTTTGTACCAGAGGTCGAGCGTATGTGCGTCGATGTCGTAGGCGCCACGGGCGATCGCGCTCGATTGGAATTCGTGAACGCGCAGCCGCCGCTCCATCAGAGCCCCACATCCTCCAGCGACAGCAAGGTCGCATTGCCGCCCGCCGAAGTGGTGTCGGTGCTGGTCACCCGCTCGGCGCAGAAGCGCGGCAAATAATGCGGGCCGCCGGCCTTGGGGCCGGTGCCGCTCAGCCCTTCGCCGCCGAACGGTTGGGAGCCGACGATGGCGCCGATCATCGATCGGTTGACGTAGAGGTTGCCGACCGTCGCCGTCTCCTCGACCGTCTCGGCCGCGCGGGCGATGCGGCTGTGGAGGCCCATGGTGAGGCCGAAGCCGGAGCGGTTGACGCGCTCCACCGTCTCGGCGAGCTGCCCTGCCTTCCAGGTGGCGACGTGGAGGAGCGGCCCGAACCATTCCCTCCTCACGTCCTCGACCCGGGCGACCCGGATCAAGGTGGGTGGGACGAATAGCCCCTCCCCTTCAGGGGAGGGGTTGGGGTGGGGCTTGTCAGTCGGACCGGCCCCACCCCTTCGCCCAGCTGCGCCGGGCTCTTCCCCTCCCCTGAAGGGGAGGGGCTTGGAGATGCCCACGGTATGAATCCAATCCGCCCTTGTCTCCTCGCGATGCGCCATCAGCCGCGCATAGGCGCCCTCGTCGATCACCGGGCCGACGTCGGTCCGCGGGTCGGCCGGATCGCCGACAATCAAAGTATCCATCGCCCCGGCGAGCATCTCCAGTGTCCGCTCCGCTATCTCCTCCTGAAGCAGCAGCACGCGCAGCGCCGAGCAGCGCTGGCCGGCGGAGCGGAAGGCGGAGGTGACGACGTCCACCACCACCTGCTCGGGCAAGGCGGTCGAATCGACGATCATCGCGTTGATGCCGCCGGTTTCCGCGATGAACGGGATGATCGGCCGCTCGTCGTCGCTGAGCAGCTCGCGCGCGATCCTTTTGGCGGTGGCGGTCGAGCCGGTGAAGGCGATGCCGGCGATGCGGCTGTCCTCCACCAGGGCGGCTCCCATGTCCGGCCCGCCCGGGGCGAGGATCAGCGCATCCTCCGGGATGCCGGCGCCGTGCGCGAGGCCGACGGCATAAGCCGCGATCTCCGGCGTCTGCGGCGCGGGCTTGGCGATCACCGCGTTGCCGGCGACCAGCGCCGCCGTCACCTGCCCGAGCAAAATGGCGAGCGGAAAATTCCAAGGCGCGATGCAGACCCAGGCGCCGCGGCCGGCCATGCGCAGGATGTTGCGCTCGCCGGTGGGGCCGGGCAGCTCGACGGGCTGAAGGCCGCGGCGCGCCTCGTTGGCATAATAGCGGCAGAAGTCGACGGCCTCGCGGACTTCGGCGAGCGCGTCGGGGATGGTCTTCTTCGCCTCCTGCACGCAAAGGCGCATCAGCGCGTCCCGCTCCTGCTCGAGCAGGTCGGCGAGCCGGTCCAGGCAGGCGGCGCGCGCCTCGACCGGGCGCGCGTCCCAGGCCGGGAAGGCGGTGAGTGCGCGCGCGACCATCGCCTTCGCCTCGGCAGCGCATTGAGCGGCCCCTTCGCCGGTGGAGGTGACGGGCGGAGCCTCGGAAGATTCGCCGGTGAGCCTGTGTCCGTTCGTGTCGAGCGAAGTCGAGACACCCCGTCGAGCGGAGCCGAGAACCGCCCTCGGCTTCGCTCGGGAGGGCCCCTCGACTTCGCTCGGGGCGAACGGATTTCCGGAAACGACAACCGCGATTCTTTCGAGCTCTACCCGGTCGTTCAGGTCGATGCCCCGGCTGTTCCCCCGCACCGGCTCGAACAGGTCCTTGGGCAGCGGGATCGCCGGATGCCGGGTGCCGCCGACGGCGGCGATCTTCGCGACCGGATCGGCGAGGATGTCGGCGTCGGACAGCCGTTCGTCGGCGAGCTGGTGGACGAAGCTCGAATTCGCGCCATTCTCCAGCAGCCGCCGCACGAGATAGGCGAGAAGGTCGCGGTGCCCGCCGACCGGGGCATAGATGCGCGTCCGGTAACCCTGCTCGCGCACCAGCGGTTCGTAGAGTCCCTCGCCCATGCCGTGCAGGCGCTGGAACTCGAAATCGCGGCTCGGCCCGGCCCATTCGAGCAGGGTCGCCACGGTCAGCGCGTTGTGGGTGGCGAACGCGGAGAAGATGTTCTTCGCCCCCAGCATGTCTTTCGCGCAGGCGAGGTAGGAGACGTCGGTCGCCGCCTTGCGGGTGAAGAGCGGATAGTCGGCGAACCCCTGCTCCTGAGTGCGCTTGATCTCGCTGTCCCAATAAGCGCCCTTGACCAGCCGCACCGCGATGCGCCGTCCGGTCGCCGCCCCCACCGCGTCCGCCCAGGCGATGGTCGGCCGGCACCTCTTGCCATAGGCCTGCACGGCCATGCCGAGCCCCTCCCAGCCGCGGAGCGGCGGCAGCCCCGCCACCGCCTCGATGATGTCGAGGCTCATCTCGAGCCGCTCGCTCTCCTCGGCGTCGATGGTGAAGGCGATGTCCGACGCCTTCGCCAGCATGGCGAGCGCCTCCACCTGCTCGATCAGCGACGGCACGCAGGTTTCATATTGCGCTACCTCGTAGCGCGGGTGGAGCGCGGAGAGCTTGACCGAGATCGAATGCCCCCGCTTCGCCACCTTGCCGACGGCGCGGATCGCCCCCTCGTAGGAGGCGAAATAGCGCTCCGCATCGGGAAAGGTCCGCGCCGCTTCGCCGAGCATGTCGAAGCTGGCGGTGAAGCCGGCATTCTCCCGCCGATCCATCCGCCGGATGGCTTCGTCGATGGTGCGGCCCATGACGAAAATCTCGCCCATCAGCCGCATCGCCGCGCCGACCGCCTGCCGAACGAACGGCTCGCCGACCCGTCCGATCAGCCGCTTGAGCGCGCTCGCCTGCTCGGTCTCGCTGACCAGGGCGCGCCCGATCACCAACCCCCAGGTCGCGCTATTCACCAGGGTGGAATGCGACCTACCCTTGTGGGCGCGCCAGTCGGCATTGCCGAGCTTGTCGGCGATGAGCTGGTCCGCCGTCTCCGGATCGGGCACGCGCAGGAAGGCCTCGGCGAGCGACAACAGCGCGATCCCCTCGGACGTGTTGAGCCTGTATTCCTGCAGGAACTGGTTCACCCAGCCGGACGACTGCGCCGCCCTCAGCTCCTTCAGCATGGCGAGTGCCCGCTCCTCGACCCGCCGCCGCGAATCGCCGGTCAGCGCCGCGTCCTTCAGAAGGGGCTTCAGCACCTCGGGCTCGGGCGCGCGGTGGAGGCGGCGGATTTCGCCGCGTGCGGATGCCGTAGCGTCCGACGCGGCGCTGCTCTCAACGGGCTTGAGTCTCATATCCGCCGCGCTCTAGACCCGCGCCATGCCCGCCGCCAGCCTCGACGAGATACGCGCCCGCGTCGGCGAGGAGATCGGCGTCTCCGGCTGGATCGCGATCGACCAGGCGCGGATCGACAGGTTCGCGGAGGTGACCGAGGACCACCAGTTCATCCACGTCGATCCCGAAGCCGCCGCGCGCACCCCCTTCGGAGGCACCGTCGCCCACGGCTTCCTCACCCTCTCCTTGCTGAGCCGCATGGCCGCCGACGTCATGCTCCGGCCCGACAGCATCAGGATGGGCGTCAATTACGGCTTCGAGCGGGTCCGCTTCATGGCCCCGGTCCGCTCCGGCAAGCGCGTCCGCGGCCGCTTCACCCTCTCCGCCTTCGAGGAGAAGCGGCCGGGGCAGTGGCAGTTCGTCCACAGCGTGACGGTCGAGATCGAGGGGGAGGACAAGCCCGCGCTCGTCGCCGACTGGATCGGATTGATGTTCGTATGAGAACCTGCCTCCCCGTCGGAGACGGGGAGGGGGACCACCGAAGGTGGTGGAGGGGTAATGGAACAGACCTCGTCACCTACCCCTCCACCACCATTCTGGTGGTCCCCCTCCCCACCGCTTCGCGGTAGGGAGGCAAGAACATGAAAGGATTCCCCATGCCCACGCGTGAAGCCGTCATCGTCTCCACCGCCCGCACGCCGATCGGCAAGGCCTATAGGGGCGCGTTCAACGCGACGCCCTCCCCCACCCTCGCCAGCTTCGCTATCAAGGCGGCGGTGGAGCGGGCGAAGATCGATCCCGCCGAGATCGACGACGTGATCATGGGCGCCGCCCTCCAGCAGGGCGTTCAGACCACCATCGGCCGCACCGCCGCCTTGCGCTCAGGCCTTCCCGTCACGGTCGCGGGCATGTCGATCGACCGGCAATGCTCGTCGGGGCTGATGTCGATCGCCACCGCCGCCAAGCAGATCATCGTCGACCGGATGGACGTGATGGTGGCCGGCGGGGTCGAGAGCATCTCGATGGTGCAGACGCCCGAGATGCGCGTGGGGCCGGATCCGGAGCTGCTGTCGATGCATAACGGCGTCTACATGCCGATGATCCAGACCGCCGAGGTGGTCGGCAAGCGCTACACCGTCAGCCGCGAGCGCCAGGACGCCTATGCGCTGCGCTCGCAGCAGCTCACCGCGAAGGGCCAGGCAGAAGGCAAGTTCGACGATGAGATCGTGCCGGTCACCGCGAAGATGATGGTCAAGAACAAGGAGACCGGCGAAACCTCGATGCAGGAGGTGACCCTTACCAAGGACGAGGGCAACCGGCCGCAGACGACACTGGAGGACCTCCAGAAGCTGCAGCCTGTCATGGGCCCGGAGGCGATGATCACCGCCGGCAACGCCTCGCAGCTCTCCGACGGCGCCTCCGCCTGCGTCCTCATGGAAGCCGGCCTCGCCGCCGAGCGCGGCCTCAAGCCCCTCGGCCGCTATGTCGGCATGGCGGTGGCCGGCACCGAGCCCGACGAGATGGGCATCGGCCCCGTCTTCGCCGTCCCCAAGCTGCTGAAGCGCTTTGGGCTGGCGGTAGAGGATATCGGCCTCTGGGAGCTCAACGAGGCCTTCGCCGTCCAGGTCCTCTACTGCCAGGACCGGCTCGGCATCCCCGACGACCGCCTCAACGTCGACGGCGGCTCCATCTCGATCGGCCACCCCTACGGCATGTCCGGCGCCCGCATGACCGGCCACGCGCTGATCGAGGGCAAGCGCCGCGGCGTGCAGTGGGTGGTGGTGACGATGTGCGTCGGCGGCGGCATGGGGGCGGCCGGGCTGTTCGAGGTGCTGTAGGGTGAGGCGGGCGCCGGCGTCGGGCCGGCGCCCGCCCGCCCGTCACGGGGTGGCGTAGAGCTTCGCCTCCGCCGCCCGGCGGGTGACCAGGCCCGGCATCACCTTGCCGCCGCCATGCACCCATTTGTTGAACTCGGCGGGGACGTTGGCATAGTCGCCAGCCTTGTGCTTCTTCAGCAAGGTGCTGTCGCGCAGCGCGTTGACGCCGAGATTGTAGGCGAAGCTGACCATCGCATCATACTGGTTTTGCGTCGTCTTGGACGTTCCCAGCAACGCGGCCACCTTGGCACCGAAGTTGGGAAGATCCTTGGCGAAGCGATCGTCGCATTGCTTCTGCGTCCAGACCAGGCCCTTCTTGACGTCGGCGCCGGTGGTTCCGTAGCCGATAGTCCAGGGATCACCGCCGCTAGCGGGATCGGGATAGGCGGAAAACGTTCCGCCCGGCCCCTTCTTCTCACAACCTTCGAATTTCTTGATCATGCTTGCGCAGGTTTGGCTCGGTTGCATTTTCTAGTCCTCCCCATCGACTCATGAAACGCTTCGGCCGAGGCTATACCTGCGGTCCCCAGAGTCAATTCAGCTCCGGGCGGCGTAAGGGCCCCCGCGCAACCCGCCGCCCGTCCCTGACGTTATCACCTCGAAACGAAGGGAGGACCCGAATGCCCGTATCGAACACGTCCATCGTCGAGCGGATCGCGAGAGTCATCGCCGGCCGGGTCGCGAGCATCAACGCGGAGGGGGACGATCCGTCCGCCGGCGACCGCGTCGACGCCACCTGGCGCGATTATGCCGACGACGCCCGCTCCATCCTGCGCACCTTGCGGGAGCCCGATCCCCGCATGGCCGAGGCGGGCGATCCGGCGGTGTGGGAGCGGATGGTGCTGGCCGCGCTCGAGGCGGAGGGCGCCTCCGCCTGAGCCCCCGGCCAATTTCGGGCGGCGCGGCATCTGAAACGACGAAGGGCCGCCCGTTGCCGGGCGGCCCTTCCATTGCCAGCCGAGGCGGCTGATGATTAGGCGGGGGCTCCGTCGGAGGCCGCGCTCACCCGATCAGCCGCTTTGGGCATGTGACAATGAGACATCAGACCACCTCCTTTCAGTTGTTGAAGCACCTGGATGCGAGATGGTGAACCTCCAGCAATATTCAAGAGTCGCAAAGGCTTAGGCCGTCATTGATCGTGCGTCGCGATCCACGCCTCGACCACCGGCGCGATACGCTCGCGCCATTTGCTGCCGTTGAAGATGCCGTAATGGCCGACGCCCTTGGCCATATGGTATCTTTTGTGGCGGGCGGGAAGCCGCGTGGCGATGTCGAGCGCCGCCCGGGTCTGGCCGACGCCGGATATGTCGTCGCGCTCGCCCTCGATCGCCAGCAGCCCGACGTCGCGAATGGCGGACGGATCGACGCGCCGGCCCCGGTGCATCATCTGCCCCTTGGGCAGGAGGTGGCGCTGGAAGACCACGTCGACCGTCTGGAGATAGAATTCGGCGGTCATGTCGCAGACCGAGCGATATTCCTGATAGAAGCCCTTGGTCGCGTCGGCGCTTTCGCCGTCGCCTTCGACGAGGTGCTTGAACATCTCCCAATGGCTGGTGAGGTGATCGCCGAGGTTCATCATCATGAAGCCGGCGAGCTGCAGGAAACCGGGGTAAACGGCCCGCCCCGCGCCCGGATAGAGATAGGGCACGGTGGCGACGACGTTGCGCTGGAACCAGGCGTAAGGCCGCTGCGTGGCGAGGGTGTTGACCGCCGTCGGCGCCTGCCGCGTGTCGATCGGTCCGCCCATCATGGTCAAAGTGCGCGGCCGGCACGGATGCTTATCCCGGCTCATCACCGCCGCGGCGGCATAGCAGGGCACCGACGGCTGGCACACGGCGAGCATGTGCGCGCCCCCCTTCCCGCCCCAACCCCCGATATGCTCCAGGAACGCGATCAGATAGTCGATATAATCGTCGAGGTCGAAGCGGCCGGCGTCGGTCGGCACCAGCTTGGCGTCGCGCCAGTCGGTGATGAAGACGTCGTGGCGCGGCAGCATCCGCTCGACGGTTCCCCTGAGCAAGGTTGCATAATGGCCCGACATCGGAGCGACGATGAGCAGGCGCGGCCCGCCGTCGACGCCTTCACGGCGGAAATGCTTCAGCTGCCCGAACGGCTTGCGCAGCACGATCTCCTCGGTGACTCGGACCGCCCTGCCGTCCACGACCGTCTCGTGTAGCCCGAAGTCCGGCTTGCCGCGCGGCTGCGAGGCGTGGGCGAAGACGTCGAGCGCCGAGGCCACGATCGGCCCCATCGAGCTGTAGGCGAACGGGTTGGCGGGGTTCTGCATCCACCCGGCGCCGATATTGGCAAGGGTGCTGGCGCCGGCGAGAAGCGAGCGCTGCATTTCATAAGCGTCGTAGAGCATCAGCTCTCCAAAATGGTAAGCCGGACCTGAAGGGTCAACGGCTTCAAGGACTTGGCTGTGAAACGGACCGCGGACGGATAGGCTCCGGCCGCCCCGGCATTGAGCGTCATGACATGCGCTGCTAGGCCCCCTTCATGGCTCGTTCCAGCCCCGATGCGACCACCCCCCGGAAGATCGGCAACCTCGCCATCATCTGGCGTTTCACCGCGCGATACAAGGGGCATGTCGCCGGGGCGCTGATCGCGCTGCTGGTCGCGGCCGGGGCGACGCTCGCCATTCCCAACGCCTTCCGGCTGATCATCGACAAAGGGTTCGGCGCCTCGGGCGGAGATATCGGCCGCTGGTTCAAGTACCTCCTCCTCGTCGTCATCGTAATGGCGGTCGCTACCGCCTTCCGCTTCTATTTCGTCTCCTGGCTCGGCGAGCGGGTGGTGGCGGACGTGCGGGAAGCGGTGCAGAGGAACCTGCTCCGCCTCGCGCCCAGCTTCTTCGAGGAGAACCGGCCGTCGGAAATCGCCTCGCGTCTCACCGCCGACACGACGATCATCGAGCAGGTCGTCGGCACGACCATCTCGGTGGCTCTGAGGAACGTCCTGATGGGCATAGGCGGGACCCTCTATCTCCTCGCACTGGCGCCCAAGCTAACCGGCATGCTCCTCCTCGGCATCCCCGTCGTCATCCTGCCCATCACCTTCTTCGGCCGGCGCGTGCGCAGCGTCTCGCGGGCGAGCCAGGATCGGGTGGCGGATGTAGGCGCGATGGTAGACGAGGTGCTGGGGGCGATGAAGATCGTCCAGGCCTTCGGTCAGCAGGCGCGCGAGGCGAGCCGCTTCCGCGAGGCCGTGGAGCGGGTGTTCCAGACCGCCCGCCGCCGAATCACGCTGCGCGCCGTCATGACGGCGATGATCATCGGCATGATCTTCGGCGCCATCACCATGGTGATGTGGCAAGGCGCCGAGGACGTCCAGGCCGGGCGGATCACGGGCGGCACCATCGCCGCCTTCGTGCTCACCGGCGGCCTCGTTGCCGGCGCCTTCGGGGCGTTGACCGAAGTCTATGGCGATCTGCTTCGCGGTGCCGGCGCGGCCGGGCGGCTGGCGGAGTTGCTCGCCGAGGAGCCCGAGATCCAGACACCCGCCGATCCGCGGCCGCTGCCGCTTCCGGCCCGCGGCGAGCTCGAATTCCGCGCCGTCACCTTCCGCTACCCCACCCGCAGGGAAGTGAGCGCCCTTCATGATTTCTCGCTGCACGTCCGCCCAGGTGAGACGCTGGCGGTGGTCGGCCCCTCGGGAGCGGGCAAGTCGACGCTCTTCCAGCTGGCGCTGCGCTTCTACGATCCCGAGGCGGGCAGCGTCGTCCTCGACGGCGTGCCGTTGCCGGAAGCCAACCCGATGGAGGCGCGCGCGCGGATCGCGATCGTTCCGCAGGAAACGGTGATCTTCGCCGCCTCGGCGCGCGACAATCTGCGCTACGGCCGCTGGGATGCGTCGGACGACGAGCTGTGGCGGGCGGCCGAGGCGGCCAATGCGGCCGAATTCCTCCGCCACCTGCCGCAAGGGCTCGACACCTATATGGGTGAAGGCGGGGCGCGGCTGTCGGGCGGGCAGCGCCAGCGCATCGCCATCGCCCGGGCCGTGCTGCGCGATGCGCCCCTGCTTCTGCTCGACGAGGCGACCTCGGCGCTCGACGCGGAATCGGAGCAGCTCGTTCAGGCGTCCCTGGAGCGGCTGATGGCGGACCGCACGACGATGGTCATCGCCCACCGCCTCGCCACCGTCCGCGCCGCCGACCGCATCGTCGTCATGGACCAGGGCCGCATCGTCGAGGAAGGCACCCACGACAGCCTCTCCGCCCGCGGCGGCCTCTACGCCCGCCTCGCGCGGCTCCAGTTCGAAGGAATCGCGGCTTGATTGCCTCCCCATCTGAGATGGGGAGGGGAACCTTGCGAGGCATGGTGGAGGAATAGAGGGCCCGCACTTCGGTTTCGAACGGGAACCACTGATTCAGCGCCAGTTACCCCTTGTATCTAGACGGGCTCGATCTTGTCGGGTTGGAAGCGGCTGAGCGCCGGGGCGGGTGGCCACC
>DASWRU010000047.1:0-83405 GCA_036403015.1 Allosphingosinicella sp. | reverse complement strand
GGCATCGGTGAAGCGCTCCCAGCCGCGGCCCTGGTGCGAGCCGGCGCGGCCCATCTCGACGGTCAGCACCGCGTTCAGCAGCAGCACGCCCTGGCGCGCCCAATGGTCGAGGCAGCCGTGCCGGGCCGGCGCGATGCCGAGATCGGTCTGCATCTCCTTATAGATGTTAACGAGGCTGGGCGGGGTGCGGACGTCTGGCCGGACCGAGAAGCAGAGGCCGTGCGCCTGCCCCTGCCCGTAATAGGGGTCTTGGCCGAGGATGACGACTCGCACCGCCTCGAGCGGTGTCAGGTCCAGCGCGCGGAACCATTCGCCGCCCGCGGGGAAGAGGCGCTTGCCCGCTTCCCTCTCGCCGATCAGATAGGCCCTGAGCGCCTGCATGTAGGGGCTGGCGAACTCGCCCTGCAGCGGTTCGAGCCAGCTCGGGTGCAGCTTGACGGTGTCGGCCATCGCCCTCCTTAGCCGCGCCGCGGCCGCGACTTCCAGACCCGTGTAGCCGCGGCCCGGGGCGCGGGCATCGCCGGCCGTGCCGCCGCTGATCAGCAGCGGTTCGGCCAGGACGAGATACTGATCCGCACCCACCCGATCGAGCGGCTGTAGCTCTCCGCCTTCGCGCTGGCATTCGCACGCCGTCATGCTAGCCTCGGCTCTCGAAACCGGGGGGGAGGCGATGGACCGGACAATCGGCAAGAGCGCCTTCATCCTCACGGCGATCATGTTTGTGGAGGCGGTGCCGCTCGGGATGACGTTGCACGCCTCGGCGCCGGACGTCGCCGGTCGGCTGTGGGGGTGGCATCCGGGCATCTGGCCCGCCTGGCTCGGCGCGGCGGCGGTGACGATCGCCTACGTGTTCTACGCCAGGCGCGCCCTGCCGCTGATCGGCGAGCGTTTCTTCGACCTCGGCGGCCTCAAGCTGCTGGCCCTTCCCTTCGCCTTCGTGACCGGCACGTTCGAGGAGCTCTTCTTTCGCAAGATGGTGATGGACTCGGCCTCCCATCACGGGGCCGGGGCGCTGGTCCAGATAGCGGTATCCGCGGCGATCTTCGGGGCCGCGCACGGCATCTGGGGCCTGTTCGGCCGGCAGTGGCGAGTTGCGGTGGGGGCGGTGGTGGCGACGGGCGTGCTGGGCGCGCTGCTCGCCGGCATCTACCTGCTCGCGGGACGGCAGCTTGCACCCTGTGTCTGGGCCCATATGCTGATCAATCTCGCGATCGAGCCGTGGCTGGTCGTCGCGGCCGTCTCCGCCGGCCGGGGGGGATGGAGGGCCTCTCGGACGACGGAGCCTTGATGGAGGTCAGTCCGGAGTCGATCTTCAGGTCCGCCTGCCTTTTCCGGAAGTCGGCTCCGGAAGAAGGTGCACGCCGGATCAACCCCGGTGACAAAAGGACAGCGACCTAGGCGAGGCGCTCGCGCATCCTCCCGCAGCCGGGGCAGTCGACCAGGATGCGATCGAGGAAGGCACCTTCGGTGAGCGCCTGCCGGCCCCGCGGCCCCTTCGCCTCGCTCACAGCGGCAGCTCCAGCTCGAGCGGGGACGGCGCCGCCTCCCGCTCATCGCCGAGGCTGGAGAGGCCGAGCCCGAGCAGGCGGACGCTCTTCTCCACCGGCATCAGACCCCGCAGCAGGCCGGTGCCGAGGTCGAGGAACTCGGCGAGGCCGGCGACGGGGCGGTCGAGCGATCGGGCGCGGGTGACGATCTGGAAGTCGCGATACTTGACCTTGAGGTTGACCGTGCGGCCGGTCAGCCCCTTCGCCTCGATGCGTTGCCAGACGTGGCGGCCGATCCGGGTCAGCTCGGCGAGCAGATCCTCCGCGTCTGAAAGGTCGGCGAGGAAGGTGTCCTCGGCGCTGACCGACTTGTACGGCCGGTCGGCCTTGACCTGGCGGTGGCAGATGCCGCGGGCGAGGTCGTGATAATATTGCGCGGACGAGCCGAAATGGGCGGCGAGGAAGTCGAGGCTCTTCGCCTTGAGGTCGGCGCCGGTTTCGATGCCGAGGCTCGCCATCTTCGCGGCGGTGACCGGGCCGACGCCGTGGAAGCGCTTGACCGGCAGCCCCGCGACGAAGGCCGGGCCGCGTGCCGGAGTGACGACGCAGAGGCCGTCGGGCTTGTTCTGGTCGGAGGCGAGCTTGGCGAGGAACTTGTTGTAGGAGACGCCGGCCGAGGCGGTGAGGCCGGTCTCGGCGCGGATGCGGGCGCGTATCTCCCGGGCGATCTCGGTGGCGACGCCGATGCCCTTCAGGTCTTCGGTGACGTCGAGATAGGCTTCGTCGAGCGACAGCGGCTCGACGTGCGGAGTGTAGTCGAGGAAGATGGCTCGGATCTGCTGCGAGACGGCGCGGTAGGCATCGAAGCGCGGCTTGACGAAGACCAGGTCCCGGCACAGCCGCTGCGCGGTGACGGAAGGCATCGCCGAGCGGACTCCGTAACGCCGCGCCTCGTAGCTGGCGGCGGCGACCACGCCGCGCACGCCGCCGCCGACCGCGACCGGCCGCCCCCTCAGCGCCGGATCGTCGCGCTGCTCCACCGACGCGTAGAAGGCGTCCATGTCGACATGGATGATCTTGCGCGCCCCGTTCACGCCCTGTTCCTAGCGCGAAACGGGTCGGCGGGAAAGCTAGAAGCTGTAGGCGAGGCCCGCCGTCGCGAGATACTGGTTGGGGTTGCCGCGGATCGAGACGATCGGGCTGCGGCGGAAATCGCCGAGCAGTTTGGAATAGCTCACGCCCGCGAACAGGCTGAGGCGGGGGCGGCGCAGGTCGCCGGTCAGGGTCTGGCCGAGGAACAGGCTGCCGCGCACGTTCTTCCAGCCGCTGCCGGCGGTGTAGATAGGGAGACCGGTGCGCAGCGAGCCGGCCGGCGTGACGCTGAAATAGGTGCGGCCGTAGCCGGTCCCGACATGGTCGGCGCTCAGCGACAGGATGGCGACGGTGCGGGTGCTGAGCGGCGTCGTATAGTCGACCGATGGGCTCAGGATGTTGCTGCCGTGGGTGTTGGTGACGTCGTGCAGCCAGGTGAGGCGGACGCCGAGGCTGTCATAGGGGTTGAGCACGCCGTTCCTGGCGATGCCGCCATAGGCGCCGACCTCGACGGCCCGGTCGATCTTGCCGAGCGCGCGCACCACCGGGTCCTTGATGCGGCTGGAGCGGTCGAAGCGGAGGTTGGCGGCGGGCCCGAAATCGACGCTGACCGGCGCGCCCTTCGCATCGCGGATCAGGTCGAGGGTGAGGGTTGTGCCGCGGGTGGCGAAGCCGAAGCCCGCCACCTTGCCGAAGGCGAGCCCGACCGGCGCGAACTCATAATCGTCCGACCCCTCGTAGGAGGGGAGATAGGCCCCGCCCGCGCCGATGGTGAGGCTGTAGGGGCGGTCGAGATAGGTACCGCCCTCGTCCTGCGCGGAGGCGGGGGCGGCGGCGAGGAGCGGCGCCGCCAAAGCGGCCGCCGCGGCGAGGCGAGCAGGGATCATCGGGTCGCGTTCTCCACGAAGGCGTTCGGCGCACACAGCGCCGAGGACGGCAAAGAGTTCCGGCGGCGTTACGAAAAGGCGCCGGAACAGTGCCATAACGGGGCTTGTGCGCGGGAGGGCTGGGCAGAGCATGGCGCCCGCCGCCGGGCCGGGCTACACCGCCGCCGCCATGCCGAGAGGAAAGAATTACGGTTTGCTGATCGCCGGCGGCGGGCCCGCGGCAGGGCTGGCCGCGCTCGCCATGGCGCGGCTGCGCCCGGAGGTGCCGCTGCTGCTCGCCGGAGAGAGTCCGCAGGTCGGCGGCGGGCGCACCCTGTTCCTGCTCGACGAACAGCTGGGCGAGGAGGAGCGCGCCCTCGTCGAGCCGCTCATCGCGCATAGCTGGGACGGCTTCTACGTCGCCATGCCGGGCCGCAGCCGCAAGCTGAAGCTGGGCTGCCACGCCATTACCCCGGAGCGGACCGACGCCGCCGTGCGCGAGGCGCTGAAGCCGGAGCAATATCGCCCGGACTGCCGCATCGTCGCGGTGCGCGATTCCAGCCTCCTCCTCCACGGCGGCGAGACGGTGAACGGCGACGGCGCCCTCGACGCGCGCTCCTGGGCGCACCAGACGACGCTCGAGCTCGGCTGGCGCCATTCCACCGCCCGCGCCTACCGCTTCCCCGAGCGCCACAAGGTCGACCTGCCGGTGCTGCTCGATTCGACGGTCGAGCAGGGGCCGGGCTGCGCCTTCTTCACGTGCCTGCCGCTCGACGAGACGCGGCTGCTGGTCGAGCATGTCCGCTACGCCACCGCCCATGAGGCGGACCCGCAGGAGGGGGCGCAGCGCATCGAGGCCTATCTGGCGCTGCGCGGCTGGGCGGGCGGCCGGTTCGAGGCGGAGGAGAAAGCCTCGCTGCCGGTCGCGCTCGGCGGCGATTTCAGCGCCTATTGGCGGATCGGCGGGGCGCGGGTGGCGAAGCTCGGCGCCCGCGGCGGCTTCTTCCACCCGACCACCGGCTCGCCGGCGCCCGACGCGATCCGAACCGCCCTGCTGCTGACCCGGCAGCGCGATTTCGGCGGCGCGGCGCTCCATGATCTGTTCGAGGAGGATGCGGCGGCCTTGTGGAAGCGGCGCGATTTCTACCGCGGCTTCGACCATCTGCTGCTGCGCGGCGGCGCCTGCCATGCGATCGAAGGGCTGTTCGGCCTCGAGCCGGCGCTGATCGCCAGGTTCTTCGGCGAGCGCCTGGGGGTGTTCGAGCGGAGGAAGGTAATGGCGGCGGCCGGAGGCTAGCATTCCCCCCTCCCTGCAAGGGAGGGTAAGGGGTGGGTACCGCCGAAGGCGGCCGAACCGCCGCGCGACAAGGGGGCTCGCTCCCGCTCGCTACCCACCCCCGGCCCCTCCCTTGCAGGGAGGGGAGTAAGGCCGCGAAGCGCGAGGGTGTTGGATTCGCCCCCGCCCTGTGCTTTAGGGCCGGGCCATGAACATCCACGAATATCAGGCCAAGGACCTGCTCGCCAAGCAGGGCATTCCCGTCCCCGCCGGCTATCCCGCGCTTAGCGTCGAGGAAGCGGCGGCGGCGGCCGGGAAGCTCCCCGGGCCGCTCTACGTCGTGAAGGCGCAGATCCATGCCGGCGGGCGCGGCAAGGGCAGGTTCAAGGAGCTGGGCGGCGACGCCAAGGGCGGCGTGCGGCTGGCCAGGTCAGTCGAGGAAGTCCGCGCGAATGCCGGGGAGATGCTCGGCAAGACCCTGGTCACGGTCCAGACCGGGCCCGAAGGCAAGCAGGTCAACCGGCTCTACGTCACCGACGGCGTCGACATCGCCAGGGAATATTATCTTGCCTTGCTGGTCGACCGCGGCAGCGGCCGCATCGCGATGGTCGCCTCGACCGAGGGCGGCATGGACATCGAGGCGGTCGCGCACGACACGCCCGAGCGGATAACCACCATCGCGATCGATCCCGCCCAGGGTTTCATGCCGCACCATGGCCGAGCGCTCGCGCACGCGCTGAAGCTGGAGGGCGAGCTCGGCAAGCAGGCGCAGACGCTCGCCGGCCAGCTGTACCAGGCGTTCCTCGCCTACGATTGCGCGATGCTGGAGATCAATCCGCTGGTCGAGACGCAGGACGGCCGGCTGCTCGTCCTCGATGCGAAGATGAGCTTCGATTCGAACGCCATGTTCCGTCACCCCGACGTCGAGGCGCTGCGCGACGAGACCGAGGAGGACCCGATGGAGGTCGAGGCGTCGCGCCACGACCTCGCCTACGTCAAGCTCGACGGCAATATCGGCTGCATGGTGAACGGCGCCGGCCTCGCCATGGCGACGATGGACATCATCAAGCTGAACGGCGCCGAGCCCGCCAACTTTCTCGATGTCGGCGGCGGCGCGTCGAAGGAGAAGGTGACGGCGGCGTTCAAGATCATCCTCTCCGACCCGGCGGTGAAGGGCATCCTCGTCAACATCTTCGGCGGCATCATGCGCTGCGACATCATCGCCGACGGCATCATCGCCGCTGCGAAGGAAGTGAATTTGACGGTGCCGCTGGTGGTGCGGCTGGAGGGCACGAACGTCGAGGAAGGCAAGGCCATCCTCGCCCAGTCCAACCTCGCCATCGTCCCGGCCAACGATCTGGGGGACGCGGCGCGGAAGATCGTCGCCGCCGTGAAGGACGCGGCTTGAGGACACGCACCGGAAACACAGGCGTCACCCCAGCGAAGGCTGGGGTCTATGCTGAGTCAGCATGGATGCCAGCCTTCGCTGGCATGACGGAGCGGAGAAGGGTGAAGGCATGAAGCTTCTCGTCCCCGTGAAGCGGGTGATCGACTATAACGTCAAGCCGCGGGTCAAGGCGGACGGGACGGGCGTCGATCTCGCCAACGTCAAGATGAGCATGAACCCGTTCGACGAGATCGCCGTCGAGGAGGCGATCCGGCTCAGGGAGAAGGGCGTCGCGACGGAGATCGTCGCCGTGTCGATCGGGCCGCAAAAGGCGCAGGAGACTTTGCGCACCGCGCTGGCCATGGGCGCGGACCGGGCGATCCTCGTCCAGACCGACGACGAGGTCGAGCCGCTGGCGGTGGCCAAGATCCTCGCCAAGATCGTGGCCGAGGAGCAGCCGGGCATGGTGATCCTCGGCAAGCAGGCGATCGACGACGACAGCAACCAGACCGGGCAGATGCTCGCCGCCTTGCTCGGCTGGGCGCAGGGGACCTTCGCGTCGAAGGTCGAGGTGGACGGCGAGAGCGTCGACGTCACCCGTGAGGTGGACGGCGGCCTGGAGACGGTGCGGCTGAAGCTGCCCGCCATCGTCACCACCGACCTGCGGCTCAACGAGCCGCGCTATGCGAGCCTACCCAACATCATGAAGGCGAAGTCCAAGCCGCTGGCCCAGAAGACGCCCGCGGATTACGGCGTCGACACGGCGCCGCGGCTGACCACCCTGGGGGTTCGCGAGCCGTCGAAGCGCGAGGCCGGGATCAAGGTGCAATCGGTGGACGAGCTGATCGACCGCCTGCGGACCGTGGGAGTGATCGGATGAAGTGCCTCGTCCTCGTCGAGCATGAAGGCGGCCAGCTGAAGGACGCCACCCTCTCCGCCGTCACCGCCGCCGCTAGGCTGGGCGAGGTCCACCTGCTGGTGGCGGGCGAGGGTGTCGGCGGCGTCGCGGAAGCGGCGGCGAGGATCGCCGGCGTCGGCAAGGTCCAGGTCGCCGACGATGCAGCCTATGCCCATCAGCTGGCCGAGAATGTCGCGCCGCTGGCGGCCGGGCTGATGGACGGCCACGACGCCTTCGTCGCCGCCTCCACCACCACCGGCAAGAACGTCGCCCCGCGAGTCGCCGCCTTGCTCGACGTCATGCAGGTCTCCGACGTCCTCTCGGTCGAGGGCGAAGACACCTTCACCCGGCCTATCTACGCCGGCAACGCCATCGCCACGGTGCGGTCGTCGGACGCCAAGAAGGTGCTGACGGTGCGCGGCACCGCCTTCGAGAAGGCGGCGGCCGAGGGGGGATCGGGGACCATCGAGGCGGTCGGCGGGACCGGCGATGCCGGCCTGTCGAGCTTCGTCGGCGCCGAGATCGCCGCCTCGGAGCGGCCGGAGCTGACCAGCGCCAAGATCATCGTCTCGGGCGGCCGCGCGCTCGGCTCCTCCGAGCAGTTCCACCAATATATAGATCCGCTGGCCGACAAGCTCGGCGCGGCGGTGGGCGCGAGCCGCGCGGCGGTGGACGCGGGCTATGCCCCCAACGATTATCAGGTCGGCCAGACCGGCAAGATCGTCGCCCCCGAAGTCTATATCGCGATCGGCATATCGGGCGCGATCCAGCACCTGGCGGGCATGAAGGATTCCAAGCTCATCGTCGCCATCAACAAGGACGAGGAAGCGCCCATCTTCCAGGTCGCCGACCTCGGCCTCGTCGGCGATCTGTTCAAGCTGGTGCCGGAGCTGACGGAGAAACTCTGATCGTCCCCCATCGGCGAGGGGGAAGATCAGGGCTTCTTGAACAGCCCCACCAAATCCCCCTTCGCCAGCACATGGCCCTTCATGGCGGCGAGGAGCTGCTCGCGGTCCGCGCCCGCCGGGAGGGCGAGGGCGGTGTCCAGCGCGAACAGCTGGAAATGGTAGTGATGCGCCGCCCCGGCGGGCGGATGGGGGCCGAACCAGCCGGCGCCGCCGCGGCCGTTCCTGCCCTGGACGACGCCCGCCGGGACGCTGCCCTGAGCCAGGCCGCGGCTGCCGGCGGCGATGTTCCAGGCCAGCCAGTGGACGAAGGGCCGGGCCGAAACCGCGTCCGGATCCTCCACCATCAGCGCCAGGCTCCGGGTGCCGGGCGGCAGCGCCGACCAGCTCAGCGCCGGCGAGCTACCTTGGCCGTAGGCGCTGAAGGCGAGCGGTATCGGTCCGCCCGACCCGAATGCGGGTGAGGACAGAGCGAGCGTGGCCGAGGTCTTGGTTTCCGGGCGGTCGGCTGCGAGGGCGGGATTGGCCGCCCCGGCCTCCCCGGCGTTCGAGCAGGCGAGGAGCAGGAGCAAGGCGGCGGCGGGAAGCATGGGTTTCATCGGCGCGACTCCCGAAAGCGGCGCCGCTCCTATCCGCCTCCGGCGCGCGGCGGGCAAGGGTCAGGCGGGGAGGCTGGCGAGGCGGCCCCAGTCGAGCCGTCCGGTGTCGCAGCCCGGCGTGGCGGCCCAGGCGGCGATCGGAGCGCGCGGCGGGGCGAGGCCGATTCGGCGCAGCTCGCGCCAGCCATAGAAAGCGGCCAGCCCCCGGACCTTGGGCGCGGCCTCGTAGACCCGTCCGCGCCAGGCGAAGCGGAGCGGACCGACCGGCGCGGCCAGCTCGCGGTACAGCTCGGCGAAGGTGCCGTGCGGGTCGTATTCGCCGAGGATCAGGCGGCACCCGCCCCGCGCGCCGCGGACCAGGATGACGGCCTTGCGCGGCTCGACAGAGGCTTCGAAGCCGCCGTCGCGGAGCATCGCGCCCGCGCTGCGGACGAAGAGGCCGGGGTCGGCGCCCGGAGGTGCCTGGTTGGCGAGAAGCTTGCCGGCGAGGCTCAGCGCCAGCAGCGCCGCGAAGCCGGCGCTAGCGGAAAATCTCACGGCGCGCCCCCGTCAGGCAGATCGCGACGACGGCGGCCAGGGTCGCCCACATCGATACATGCCAGCCATAGCCGTGGTGGATCTCCGCCAGATGCGCCGGGAAGCGCACCATCGCTGCGATGCGCAGGACATTGATGGCGATCGTGGCGGCGAGCGCCAGCGCGCACCAGCCGGCGGCGCGCCAGCCGAACGGGACCCGGAACCATTGGTTGACGGTCACCCAGAACAGCAGAGCGAGCGACATGCCCTGCCACGAGGAGCAGCCCGGCGCGACCGCGATGCGGCCGTCGCCGCCGGCCAAAGCGATGACGTTGCCCGCCTGCGCCGCGCCGGCGACCTGCCCGACCAACCAGCTGTCCGCCGCCAGCATCGGTCCGCTGAACAAGGCGAGGAGGAGCCGGCCCCAGACGAGGGTGCCGGTGATCGCAACCGCGATCAGCCCGGCGGGGCGCGGCGCCGATCCGGGGGCGGCCGTTCCGACCATCCAGAGGCCGAGCAGGGTGAGCGAGAGCGCGCTGGCGGTGGCGACCGGCGCCAGCGCGACCGCGGCGACCAGGACCGCTACCGCCGTATCGCCCCGTCGCAACGCCTCCTCCGGCGCCTGCTTGAGCAGCGCCAGGCAGGCGGCCAGCGCAATCCAGACGATCGCGCTGATCCCGAACAGCTCGAACAAGGCGTAGGCGAGGCCGTGCTCGGGGACGATTCGGAGGGCGATGCCGGCGAAGGCGTTGAGCGCCGCCAGCAGCACGAGCCAGAAGAACAATCGCGGCCGCGCCAGCCGAGTCCCGGCTTGCGCCGCCGGCGCGGCGGGCGTCAGCGTCGCCATCGAAGGAGCGGCGGCGGTCGGCGCGACCGTCGGCTCAGCCGCGGCGGCGGCGGCGGATCAGCCAGTAGCCGGCGCCGAACAGGACGAGCGCCGGGGCGCCGGCGCCGATCATCGGACCCGGCACCGGGAGAAACCCCGCCACGGCCGGGTCGACGGCGACCAGCGCGAAGAGGCCCGCGGCGGCGGCCTTGCGGAGGAGATTGGATATGGAGGTCATGCGGGTCTCCCCTGTTCTTGTCGTCGAGGCTCGGATACTTGGCCGGAAGGCCGATGAGAAGTGATATTCGACATGTCCACCGTTGAAGGCCAATGCTGAGCGGCTTCGCGCACGGCGCGGCGGCCTGGGCCGCCCTGCTCGCCTTCGGCAGCCTGTTGCTCGCGCTTGCCGCGGCCGAGGCGTGGCGGCCGCTCCACGAAGGCGGCGACGAGCCACGGGCCCGGATCCCCGGCAATGTCGGCCTGGGCGTCATCAACGCAGCGATCGCCACTATCCTCCCCGTCTCCAGCGTGATCCCCGCCGCCTGGGCCGCCGCGCACGGCGTCGGCCTGATGAACCGGATCGCATTGCCCTTCGCGCTGGTCGCCCTCGTGACCGTGCTGGTCCGCAACCTCGCCACCTATGCGGTCCACCGCCTGTCGCACGCCTTGCCGCTCTTCTGGAGGGTTCACCGAGTCCATCATGCCGATACGAGGCTCGACCTCTCCACCGGCTTTCGCAATCACCCGCTCGAGCTCGCGATCGTCGTGCCGATACTCGCCGCAATCAGCATCGGCTGCGGGCTCGATGCGGGAACCCTCATTGTCTATGAGGCGGTGGCGGTCGGCTTCGCCTTGTGGACCCACGCCAATCTCCGCCTGCCCGGCGGGCTGGAGCGGGCGCTGCGGCGGCTGCTCGTCACGCCGGCGATGCACCATGTCCACCATTCAAGCCGCCGGGCCGAGACGGACAGCAATTACGGCGACGTGCTGAGCCTCTGGGACCACTTGTTCGGCACTTATTGCGACCTTCCCGAAGAGACGCTGCGGGCGACCCGCTTCGGCCTCGGTGACGCGTTCGATGCCGGCGCGCCCAATCTCTTCCACCAGCTGCGCTCGCCGCTCCTCGCGCTTCCGGCTTCGCCTGACCCGAGCGCCTCAGAAGCCGGAGAGGAAGGCGGCGACGTTCGCGCCCAGGGCGTCGGTCGCATAGCCGCCCTCCATCAGGACCAGGGTCGGCAGGCCTAGCGAGGCGATGCGGCCGGCGAGGACCGCATAGTCTCCCGTCCGCAGCCCGAAGAAGCTGATCGGATCCCCCTCGTAGGTATCGGCCCCGTAGGAGCAGAGAAGCAGGTCCGGCGCGAAGGCGGCAATGCGCTCCAGCGCCGCGGCGAGGGCGCGCTCGTAATCGGCCAGTGCGGTTCCGCGCGGCAGCGGCAGGTTCAGCGTCGCCCCTTCGCCCGCGCCGGCGCCGGTCTCGTCGGCATGGCCCCAGTAGAAAGGATAATCGGTCCTCGGGTCGGCATGGATCGACACGAACAGCACGTCGCCGCGGGCGTAGAAGATGTCCTGGGTACCGTTGCCGTGATGATAGTCGACGTCGAGGATCGCCACCCGCGGGCGGCCGGCGGCAATCGCGGCCTCGGCCGCGACGGCGGCGGCGTTCAAATAGCAATAGCCGCCCATATAGTCGGCGCCGGCATGGTGACCCGGCGGGCGGCACAAGGCGAAGGCGGCGGGCTCGCCCGCCAGCACCGCGTCCAGCGCGCCGAGCGCCGTCTGGCACGACCAATAGGCGGCCTGCCACGTCCCCTCCGCCACCGGCGTCGAAGCGTCCATGCTGTACTGGCCGAGCCGCGCGTCGATCCGCTGCAGGTCGAGCGGGCGGCGCCGGACCACCGGCCAGACATAGCCGGCGGCGTCGCCCGGCCGCCCGGCCTCGCGCCAGTCGGCCCAGGCGGCCTTCAGGAAATCGAGGTAGGGCCGCGGGTGGACGCGCAGTAGCGGCGCCTCGCTTTGGTCGCGCGGCGCCTCGGTGGCCGGCAAGGCGGCGGCAATCCCGTCGGCGCGGGCGGGCTGCTCGGCGAAGGGGACGAAGGCGCCGTTGTGCAGCTCCTTCTCCGGCGCATGGAGGCGCTGGCGCCCGTCCCAGAAGCAACGCATCGTCATTCCTCTCCAGTCCGAGCAAGGCCTCTAGCCGCCACCGCGCCGCCGTCCAGCCCCGGGGGTCAGCGATGGGATTCGAGGCGGTGCGCCCGTTCCAAATCCTTGTCGCGCCCGAAGCGGCGGAACAGGGCGATCAGCTCCCGCCGCGGCGGCACGTAGAGGCGCGCGCCGGCGAGCCGGACCTCGTCGCGACCCTCCGGGAGAATTGGCGCCCAGCCGTCGCGCTCGCAAATGTGGAGCCCGCCCATCACCTCGACCGTGAAGGCGCCGGCTTGCCACCGGCCGAACACGTCGGAGCGGAAGCGGCGGTCGGTGTCCGGCGGGAGCGGCCGGACGCCGCGGGCGGCGAGCAGCCGCGCGGCGTCCTCGCGGCCCATCAGCAAATCGATATCCGCGACGCGGGGAACCGCCGCCCCGTGCAGCGCGGCCGCGGCGCTGCCGATGATCCACCACGGCCGCGCGACGTCCCGGGCGGCCGCCGCGACTTCTCCGAGCGCGTCGGCAAGGTCTTGCGGAAGATCGAGCGGGGCCTCCATGCCGACCCGCCCTAGCGGATCGCCGGCCCGGCCCGAAGCCTCAGCCGTCGCAGGCGCAGCCCTTGCCCTTGTGGCAGGTCTTCGAGCGCGCGATACAGCTGTTGCCGCACGCCTTGCCGGCGGAGCAGATCCGGCAGCACCCGCGCCCGCTCGCCGCGCAGGCGTCCATCGACGCGGGGCCGATGGCCAGCGTCGCGGCGGCGAGGAGGAGGGCCGCGTAACGCATGCCTCAGTCCGCCGGGTGGAAATAATCCGCGCTGACGATGCCGGTGGAGTCGATCGTCACCAGGACGTTGTCGCAACCCCCAGGCTGGCCATCGGCGTCGCGCCCCACTTTCGCGGTATTCGCACCGCAAGTGTCATCGTGGAGATTGGTCCGCCACACGCTGCCGCGGCTGCCCAGCTCATTCATTACGATCTGGTCCGGAAGCACTGTTCCTGAGTAGGCCTTTGGTCCGACCGAGACGATGAACCGCCTGGCGCCCACCGCGTCGAGGAACTCCTTGTGGGAAGAGGTTCTGCTTCCGTGATGGCCGACGATCAAAAGGTCGGCGTGCAGATCCTGTGGATGAGCAAGCAGCTGCGCCTCCACGGACCCAGCCTTGGGCGGCTTCACCCAATTGATCCGCTCGCCCCCTTCGGAATCGCCCGGGAGCAGGATGCTCACCGGGCCGAGGTTGAGCCGGACGACGACGCTCGCCGCGTTGAAGTCGCTGGGCCCCTTGCGGGTGCCGTCGGCGCGCAGGATCGTCATCGTCGCCCCGGCGCCTAAGGCGATCGGAGTCGGCGAAATCTGGCTGCTCCGGCTTATCCGCACCGTCGCAGGCGGCCGTCGCACACCATGGCAGGCAATGTTGCCGCCCTTCTTGAAGGTGGCGTCATGCGTCCCGCCGCCGCCCAGGGCGTCATGGTAAAGGACGTGCGGTTCGGCGGAGACGGCGTCGAGGAACGCTCGATAGCCGCAAGTGTCGTTGAGCGACCCTGAATCCCAGACGTTGCGCACGTCATATTTGAGGAGAACGTCGTCCATCATTTCGACATGGTCCTGATGGGGATGACTGAGGATCAGGTGATCCAGCACGGTGAGGTCGCGCCGAACGGCACTCAGATAGGCGAGCACCCGGTCCTTCGGCCCGAGCCCGTCGTCGTCGTTGCTGCCCGCGTCGTAGAGCAGCGAGAAGTCGTGACCTTCGACGAAGATCGACAGGCCCGTCCCCACGTCGATGGCGTGCAGCCGGAAAACGCCGGCAGGGGGCGGCCCGCCTGCGATTGCTACGACGGGGGCGGGTGCTGGCGGTTGTGCCGCCAGGGCCGTGGGCGCGTACAGGCCGGCCAGCGCGCAGGCGGCGAAAAGAGGGGCGAACCGCGCCCAGCGGGGCCTGAGCGCGCTCATGCGACGCACTGCCGCGGCTTGGCGGGCGTAGCGGCGACCTTGATCTTGGCTCCGTTGATCAGCCGCGCGAGCCGGGCGCCGGCGAGGGCGACGCGCTGGCGGGCAATGGCCGTGGCGCTCGCCTTGTAGGGGGCGGTGACCGTATAGGGTCCCTTGCCGGGGCCGATCGGCGCCACGTAGACGGCGGTCCTCGACAAAGCGAGGCTTTCGGCCAGCCAGTCGGCGACATCGAGATCGGCCGACTGGGCCATTGACGGCACCGGCAGCGCCGCCGCCGCGGCAATCGCCGCGGTCGGCGACTTGTCCTTGCCGAGCGCATCGTCCCACAGCGAGTGGAGGTTGTCGCGGCAGGGCTTGGCGCAGAGCGCGACGAGGTTGCCGCCGGCATCGCCGTGCGGGGTTTCGGCCGTGAAGCGCGAGGTGGCGTGGAGCGGCTGGTGGACGTCGCCGACGAGGTGGATCAGCCAGGTGAGATCGTAGGACTTGACGTCGTTGGAGGCGGCGCCGTCGCCGAGCGTGGCGGCGAAGGCCTTGATCTGCGTCGCCGCGTTGGGATCGGCCGGCGCCTCGACCGGCGTGCCGTCGGGCGAGAAGGCGAGGTCGTCGAAATGCCAGTAGCGGTGGAGGAGGCAATCGTCATAGCCGATGTTCCGCGCCGCGTTCGGGCCGGACGGGCGGGAGCCGTCGTCGGTGTAGGTGTGATCGCCGCGATTGTCGTCGGGCCAGGTTGCGGCATGGACGAAGGCGACCTGATCGCGCTGCGCCGCCGGAACGCCCGCCGTCCAGCTCGCATAGGCCGGGTTGAGGCGCAGCAGCTGCGAGACGCCGGCGCGGCTGCGCGGCGTCAGCTTCTGCCAGGCTGCGGCCGCGACCATCATGTGGCCGCGCGCGTTCCAGGCCGCGGCCGGCGCGGCCAGCGCCAATGCCGCCGCCGCGGCGGCGCAATGTTTCCATGCCTTCATGATCGGTCCCTCCCGGAAGGGGAGAGTGCGCCTCGGCGGCTCGGCGTGGGGCGCAGGCCGATCCGGATCGGAGCGCAACCGGCGGTGATCCGACCCTATCTGATCCGGATCGGAGCGAATCCGAGTGTCGGCATAACAGAGTCACGCGGGGCGTGAGATGAAGCCCCCCGCCGCGAAAGACCGGAGGCTCAAGAGGCGCTTGGCGGCAGGATGTTTCAGCCGCCGTTTCGGCCCGGCCAATTACGATATCGAAGACTCGAAAGCGTCGAACGCCGCCACGATTCCAACTTCAATGAGGCAGGGCCTCTGCCGTTCGGCCGGTTTCCGAAACCCACGACCCTTTATTCGTCAATTTCGCTGATCCATCGCTTCCGCCGACCAACTATGTCTTGGACATGGGGCGGGGCGGTTCGACATGGCGGTGCGCGCGTGGGTGACAGCGTCGCCTCCTTCGTCGTCGACGCGACGCGCTTCACCATCGTGGCGGAGCCGGTTGCGCCGCGGGCCAATCTCGGCAGCGTCGCCAGGGCGATGTACAACGAGCGCAGGCTGCGCGATCAGGCCGCCGGCATCCGCCTGTTCGGGGAACCCGCCTGGGACATATTGCTCGACCTGTTCGCCTCGGAGGCGGAGGGGAAGGCGGTTTCGGTCAGCAGCGCCTGCCTCGCCGCCTCGGTGCCGATGACGACGGCGCTGCGATGGCTTGCCCGGCTCGAGGCCGAGGCCCTCGTCGAACGCAGCGCCACCGGCGATCGCCGGCGCATCAACGTGTGCCTGACCGCCGGCGGCCGCGACCGCGTCGCCCGCACGCTCGGAGCCCTCCTCTCGGCCCAGAAGGCGCGCCCCGCCTGCGCGCGGGAGCCCGCAAGCCGCTGACCCGGCGCTTTTGCAAAGAGGCTTGCATATTCTAATCGGAAATGGTGGTATCCCGTCTCGGGTTCGGGGGCGGATCGCATGGACGTGGCGGAATGGTTGTGGAGCGGCGTGGGCGCGGCGTTTCGCGAAGGCACATTGTTCGCCGGCACCGGCTTCCTGGTGCTCGGCCTTTCCGATCTGGCGGTCGACCTGATCTGGATCGCGCTGAAACTTTCGCGGCCGACGGTGCCGGCGCCGCAGCCGGCCGTGCCCGCCCGGATCGCCGTCTTCGTTCCCGCGTGGGACGAGGCGGCGGTGATCGGCGCGATGCTGCGCGGCGCGCTGGCCGCGTTCGGCCATGCGGCCATACGCGTCTACGTCGGCTGCTATCCCAACGACCCGGCCACCGCCGCGGCGGTGCGCGCCGTCGCCGATCCGCGCATCCGCCTGGTGACCGGCGGGGGTCCCGGGCCGACCACCAAGGCCGATTGCCTGAACCACCTGTGGGAGGCGCTGCTCGCCGACGAAGCGGCGGGGGCGGAGCGCGCCGACGCCGTCCTCCTCCACGACGCGGAGGATGTTGTCCATCCCGCGGCCTTGCCGCTCATCGCCGGCCTCATCGGGTCCTTCGACCTCGTGCAGATTCCCGTGCTCCCGCTCGCCGATCCGGGCTCGCGATGGGTGGCCGGAGTCTATATCGACGAGTTCGTCGAGGCCCACTCGAAGGAGCTGGTCGTGCGCCAGGCGCTCGGCGCCGGCCTGCCGGCGGCGGGGGTGGGCTGCGCTTTCTCCCGCGCCGCCTTGGCCGCGATCGCCGGCCGCAACCATGGCCACCCCTTCGACTCGGCGAGCCTCACCGAGGATTACGAGCTCGGCCTGCGCCTGGCCGAAGCGGGCGGCCGCTCCGCCTTCGTCCGCGCCCGGGACTCCGCCGGGAGCCTCATCGCCACCCGTGAATATTTCCCGGCGACCTTGCGCGCGGCGGTCGCGCAGAAGTCGCGCTGGATGTGCGGCATCGCGCTGGCGGGGTGGGACCGGCTCGGCTGGCGCGGCGGCCTCGCCGAAAGGTGGATGCGGCTCCGCGATCGCCAGGCGCCGCTCGCCGCTCTGCTGCTCGTCGCCGGCTATGGCGCGCTGGCTTTGTGGCTGGCCCTCGAGGCGAGGCAGGCCGCCACCGGCCAGGCGCCGCCCGCTTTGCCGCACGGCCTCAGCCTGCTCCTCCGGGCGAATCTGGCGCTGCTCGCCTGGCGGCTGGCACTTCGCGGCGCCTTCGTGGCCCATGCTTATGGCGGGGCGGAGGGCCTTCGGTCGATCCCGCGTATCGTCGTCGCGAACGCCATCGCGATGCTCGCCGCCCGGGCCGCCTTGTCCCGCTACCGGGCCCTGCGCCGCACCGGCCGGCCGCGCTGGGACAAGACCCGCCACGTCTTTCCCGCCGAGACGGCCGGAGCGTGACCCGCCTGCCGCCGCCGCTCCGGTTCCTGGCGGCGGTGATCGGCGGCTGGGCCTGCGTCCGCGCAGCCTTGCTGGCGCCCGCCTGGTGGCCCGCCCCCCTGGCCGCCGAGCCGGTCGCGGAGCCGCGGCTCCGGAGCCGGGCCGTCCCGCATCCGCCTCCGCCGGCGCGCCCGGTCCTGATCGCGGTGAGCGCCGCGCCTCCCCCGCCCGCGGTCTTGAGGACCAAGGCGGTGCGCGCGGCCGCCGCCGCCGCCCCCGCGCCGACGGAACTCCCCGCCGGCCCGCCGAGCGCCTTGCTGACGGCGCCGCAGGCCCGTGAGGCACCGGTCGCCCCCGCGCCGTTTCCGTCCTGGCCGCCCCCGCCGGAGCCGCCGGCCCGCTGGTCCGTCTCCGCCTGGAGCTTCGTGCGGCGCGGCGACGGCGCGGCGCTGGCCACCGGCGGCACGCTCGGCGGCAGCCAGGCCGGCATCCGTGCGACGTACCGCCTGGCAGGGGCCCTCGCCGCGAGCGCCCGCGTGGCGTCACCGCTCGGACGCCCCCGCGGCGCGGAGGCGGCGCTCGGCCTCGACTGGCGGCTGCCGGGGCGGGTCCCGCTCCACCTCCTCGCCGAGCGCCGGCAGAAGCTCGGCCGCGAGGGCCGCTCGGCGTTCGGGATCACCCTTTACGGCGGCGCCGACGATATCCGGCTCGGCCCCCTGCGCCTCGACGCCTATGGCCAGGCCGGCGCGGTGGGCGCGCGCCGGCGCGATCTTTTCGCCGACGGCGCCGCGCGGCTGTCGCTCCCGCTCGGGCGGCTGAAGCTCGGCATCGGCGCCTGGGCCGCCGCGCAGCCCGGCGCCGCTCGGGTCGATATCGGACCACAGCTCGCGCTCCCCCTGCCGGGACGCGGAGTCACGCTCGCTGTGGATTGGCGCCGGCGCATCGCGGGCCAGGCCGCGCCGGGATCGGGGCCGGCGCTGACGGTGGCGGCCGGCTTCTGAAGCGCGTTACCGGCCCTGGCTGCGCCAGCGGCGCACGACCCGGCTGACCATCGCTTCCTCGTCCCCTGTCTGGCGCCACAATTCGGAGAAGAGCGGGTCGGACGAGGCCGGCCGGCGGTCCCGCTCGAGGTCGTCGAACGACACCCGGATCGGAATGGAGACGCCCTCGCCGCAGACGATGCACTCGCGGTTCCGCAAGGCCGGAATGACGTCGAGGAAGCCGCGCGCGCCCTCCGGCATCGCCGATTTCACGAAGGCCTGGTCGCGTTCGTTGTTGAGGCGCATCGCGATGATCGTGCCGCATTGGGAGAGCACGCCCTCGGCGAGGTCGGAGGGGCGCTGGGTGATGAGGCCCAGCGAAACGCCATATTTGCGGCCCTCCTTGGCGATCCGCTCCAGCACCTTGCGCACCGCCTGGCCGGAGCCGGTCTTGTCGGAGGGGATGTAGCGATGCGCCTCCTCGCAGACGAGGAGGACCGGCCGCGGCACCTCGTTCCTGGACCAGATCGCATAGTCGAAAACCAGGCGCGAGAGCACCGCGACGACGACGGAGACGATGTCGGACGGGACGCCCGACACGTCGACGATCGAGATCGGCTTGCCCTTGGCGGGCAGTCGGAAGATCTTGGAGACGAAGGCGGTCATGCTGTCCGCGACCAGCATCCCCGAGAACATGAAATGGTAGCGCGGGTCCGCCTTCAACTCGTCGATCTTGGTCTTGAGCCGCATGTAGGGGGCGGTATCGGTGGCCTTGTTCAGCAGCCCCATGTCGGTGGTGATCGCGCTGGCGAGGTCGGAAAGCGCGTAGGGAATGGGCGAATCGACGGTGAGCTTGGTCATGCCCTCGGCCGCCCGGTTCTTGGCCCGGGCCTGGAGCAGGCATTTGGCGAGGATGTCCTGGTCGCGCTGCCGCTCCGCCCCGGACGAGGTGACGAACACCTCGCAATGCTCCTCGAAGTTCATCAGCCAATAGGGCATGGCCAGGTTTTCGACGTTGAACAGCTCGCCCACCGACTTGAACGCGGCGGAATATTCCCCGTGCGGGTCGATCATGACGATATGACCCTCGGGCGAGAGGTCGCAGATGCGGTGCATGATGAGGGCGGCGGAGGTCGACTTGCCGGTGCCGGTCGAGCCGAGCAAGGCGAAATGCTTGCCGAGCAGGGCGTCGACATAGAGGGCGCCGCGCACGTCCTTGGTCGGATAGACGGTGCCGATCTCGATATGGGCGCGCTCGTCGGCCGCGAACATCTGCTTCATGTCGTCGCCCGAGACCGGGAAGACCCGGGCGCCGGGGCTCGGATAGCCGGTGATGCCGCGGCGGAAATTGATCAGCCGGCCCGACTGCTCATGCTCGTCGCCTTCGCCGAGGAAGTCGATCTCCGCGACGATCGTCCCGCTCTCATGCTCGTGGAGCCGAAGGTTGCGCACGTTGGCCAGCAGCCAGCGCTGCCCCGCCTCCAGCTTGACGTGGCCGCCGACCTGGCCGGAGAGGGCGACGGTCGGATCGGGGTCCCGACCGATCTCCGCGAGCTTGGCGATTTCGAGCTCGATCCGAGCCGCGCCGCCGCCCACTTCGACGAGCTGCCCGATCGGCCCGTGGCGCAGGGCGCGCACCAATACGGGGCGGATGGTGGGCGCGAACTCCTCCGGCTCTTCGCTCTTGGGCAGGTTGGGGAAGTTCATCATATCCGTCATGGCGCCAGGCATTCCCAGGTTGCTCCGTGCCCAGCCTCTAGCGGAAACGGGTAAACAACTGATTTGCGAGGGATTGGGGGGATGGCGGCCCGCCAGGGCCGAACTCCGGACCCTCGGCTCCGCTCGGGAGGCCCCCTCGACTTCGCTCGGGGCGAACGGTGGGGGGAAGGGGGACAGTCACCAGTGACTGTCCCCGGTGCGCGGCTAAGGCTGAACTCCAGGCACCAGTTTCTCCACCCGTTCGTGTCGAGCGAAGTCGAGACATCCTATCGAGCGAAGCCGAGATCTCTCTAATCCCAACCCGCGACTTCGCTCGGGGCCAACGGTGCGGGTTCCGGGTGCTCCGGGCGATCACGCACGGTGCCGATCCTTCGAGACGGGCCTTCGCCAAGCTCAGTCCCTCCTCAGGATGAGCGGTTTTGACCCGTCTCCCGCTCATCCTGAGGAGCCGCTGAGCGAAGTCGAAGCGGCGTCTCGAAGGACCCAGCGCTCTCCGGCCGCCCTAACCCCGCCGGAACACCGCGCTCGCCGCCCAGCCCAGGAACAGCGAAAGGCCCACCGCGACGAGGCCGTAGGCGAGCGCCCAGCGGTCCGCGGCCTGGGCCACGAAGCGTTCGAAGCCGAGCTTCTCGACGCGGATGTCGCGCACCGCGCCGGCGAGCACCCGCCCGTCCTTGATGAGGAAGGTCTCGGCCGTATAATTGCCCACCGGCACCCGCGCCGGGATCTGGATATGGGCGCGGTAGAGGACTCCGTCGGTGATCTGCACTCCCGCCGGATCCTCGTAATAGAGCTGCTTTCTCTGCATGAGGTCGATGAGCCCGGCCTCGAAGCGGCGCTGCACGTCCGGGGCGAGGCCGCTCCCCGGCGAGAGCTGGAGGTTCTGGAGGCCGAGCTCGTAGATCGCCGCCATCCGTTCGTCGACCAGCTTGGGGAGCGGCCGCGACGAGGCGACCGCGTAGAAGGAGGGGGCGGAGCGGAAGCGGGCGCTCTCCACGTTCATCCAGATGCCCGCGACCTTCTGCTTCTCGCGCACGACGAACGGCTGGAGCGGCCCCTTCACCACCACCGCGATGTCGGCATGCTCGGTCGGCACCCGCCCGCCCGGATAGAGGATGGCGCCGAACAGCAGGAGCTCCGCGCCGGTGAAGCTGTACTGGATCTCGATCCGGCTCTGCGACACGTCCGGGACCAGGCGGGGCTTGCTCGCGCCCAGCGCCAGCGGCGCGACGAGGAGGAGAAGCAGCCGCCGCTCCGCCCGCCTCACAGCAATTGCACCGTGTAGATCTCGTCGGGCCGCCAGCCGAGCCCGATCGCCATCCTCAGCGCGACTCCGAGGATGATGATGGCGAGGAACATCCGCAAAAGCTCCGGCTTGGCCTTCTGGGCGAGGCGCGCGCCGAACTGGGCGCCGATCACCGAGCCGAGCAGGAGCAGGCCCGCCAGAACGACGTCGACCGACTTGGTCGTGGTGGCGTGGATCAGGGTGGTGGCGGCGGTGACGAACAGGATCTGGAGCAGCGACGTGCCGACCACCACCTGCGCCGACATGCCGAGCAGGTAGATCATCGCCGGCACCATGACGAAGCCGCCGCCGACTCCGAGCAGCACCGTCAGCATCCCGCCGACGAAGCCGAGGAGGAGCGGGGCGAGCGGCGAGATGTAGAGGCCGGACCGGTAGAAGCGCCACCGCATGGGGAGGGAGGCGATCACCGGATTGTGGCGGCGCGGCTTCTTCGCGGCGGCGCCGGCCCTCGGCTTGATGATGTCGAGCTCGGTCGCGGCCTCCTTGCCCATCAGGATTCCGATCGTGCCGAGCAGGACGACGTAGAGGATGCCGATCGCGGTATCGATCTGGCCCATGTTCTGGAGCAGCCGGAAGATGCCGCCGCCCGCCAGCGCGCCGAACAGGCCGCCGAGGATGATCACCGCCCCCATCCGGTAATCCACCCCCTTGCGGCGGCGATGGGCCAGCACGCCCGAGACGCTGGTGCCGGTGATCTGAGTCGTCGCCGAAGCCACCGCGACGGCGGGCGGGATGCCGTAGAAGATGAGGATCGGCGTGGTCAGGAAGCCGCCGCCCACGCCGATCATGCCGGTCAGCAGGCCGACGACGCCCCCCAGCGCGACGATCACCAGCGCATTGACCGATATGCCGGCAACGGGGAGGTAGATGTCCACCGCGCCTGCCTAGCGCCTCAAGCCGAAAGGCGGAAGGCGCAAGGCGGGGGCGCGGTCATGGGTCCGCACTCGAGTCCACCGACGAGCGCGGTCGGAGGGGCGCGCCGGGTCCTTCGAGACGGGCCTTCGCCAAGGCTCAGTCCCTCCTCAGGATGAGCGGGTTTAGACCAGCCTTCCGCTCATCCTGAGGAGCCGCTGAGCGAAGTCGAAGCGGCGTCTCGAAGGACCCCGGCGCACTTGGGACAGTCAATGGTGACTGCCCCTCTTCCCGACAGCCCTCTCGGAACACTCGGGGCCGGAACCCCCACCGTTCGCCCCGAGCGAAGTCGAGGGGCCCTCCCGAGCGCAGCCGAGGGTCTGGATTAGAGGGAGATCTCGGCTTCGCTCGACGGGGTGTCTCGACTTCGCTCGACACGAACGGGGGGGGAATTGGAGCCTGGAATTCAGCCTTGGACCCTGCGCACCTGGGACAGTCGCTGAGGACTGCCCCCCCGTTCCCATCCTGCGGCCTTCGAGACCTAGGCGCAGCAGGATCGCGCTCGTCCCGGATCGAGTACGGACCTACGCCCGCGGCGCCACCTTGCCCCCACCCGTGGGCAGCGACAGCAAAGCCTTCAGCCGCTGGCGGAAGGCGGCGAGGTCGGGGCCGGCGAGGCGGGCGCGAACGGCGAAGCGGACTCCGGCCGGGTCGACCGCGGCGCCGTCCTTGTAGATTTCGTAATGGAGGTGCGGTCCGGTCGCGAGCCCGGTCGCGCCGACATAGCCGATCACCTGCCCCTGGCGGACGGCGGCGCCGGGCTCGGCGGCGATCCGGCTCATATGGCTGTAGGTGGTGACGAGGCCGCCGGCATGGGCGAGCCGCACCTGGTTGCCGTAGCCGCCCGCCCAGCCGGCGGCGATCACCTTGCCGTCGGTCGCCGCGAGGATCGGGGTACCGTAGGCGGCGTGGAAATCCATGCCGCGGTGCATCCGGAAATAATGGAGGATCGGGTGGAAGCGCATGCCGAAGCCGGAGCTGATTCCGCCGGGGACGGGGGCGATCAGGCCGCCGCTCTCCTTGCCGACGCCTGAGGCCTCGAACCACTGGCTGGCGCCGCCCGACGCCCACGGCATGAGCTCGAGGCTGCGGCCCTCGCCCCGCTCCAGCCCGGCGTAGAGCAGGCGGCCGGTCCGGCTCTCGCCGGTCGCCGCCCGGCGATGCTCTAGGACGATGTCGAAACGGTCGTCCGGCGCCAGATCGGAAAGGCCGTCCTGGGTGGCGATGGCGCGGATATAGGCCTCGACCGCTTCCGCCGGCGCGCCGGCGGCGCGGGCGGCGCGATAGAGGCTGGCGCCGACCGCGCCGCGGATGCGCAGCGGTGTCGAGTCGACGGCGATGGCGGTGCGGCTGAGCGCGAGCCGGCCGCCGGCGCGGGTCAGCGCGAGGGCGAGATCGAGCCGGGCGCGGAAGGAGAGGGCGGCGAGCGGGCGTTCGGCGGCCGCGGCGGGGCGGCGGCCCAACGTCACCGCCAGCGCGGTTCCGGCGGCGATCCGGTCGAGGGGAATGATTGCGGCGACGCTCCGCGCCGCTTGCTCGGCATCCGCGGCCGTGACTCCGGCCCGTTCCAGCGCGCGGGTGAAGCCGTCGCCCTGGCCGATGGTCGCGACGAGTTGGATCGTGGCCCGCTCCGGCGCGTCGAGCAAAGGCTCCACCGCCGCGGTCGGCGCCATTCGGCGGCCGGTGTCGGCGCCGTAGGCGAGCGGGGCGATGGCGAAGGCGCGCGCCTCCCGTGCCTCGGCCTTGCCGAGCGGGGCGGCGGAGGCGCCGGGGATCGGATCGAGGCCCGGCGCCAGCCACCAGATTCCGGAGCAGAGCAGGACGAAGCCGATCGCGCTGCGGAGCCGGCGGCCGGCGCCGATCCGGCCGCCGCGCCCGGGCGCCGCCTCGTGACCGCGCGCAACGCTTTTGCTGCCGAAGCCGCGGGCGATGCGCGGCCGGTCCGCGAGCGGCTCGAAGCGCAAGGCGGCGCCGTCGGCCTCGATCCTGTCATATTGGTACAAGGGGCGGCGCTCCGGCGGAAACAAGCTGCGCCGACCCTGGCCAAACAGGGTTAAAGCCCGGTTAAGCCGGCGGGTGCGACCGGCGGCTCCCCGGCCCGGCCCGGCCAACCCAGGTCATTGCGCCGACGCGCCGGAGGCCCGATCTAGTCCCCATGAGCGACTTCGCCCGGGCGCCCCTCACCGCCATCCTCGGCCCCACCAATACCGGCAAGACCTATCTCGCCGTCGAGCGCATGGCCGGCCATTCATCGGGGATGATCGGCTTCCCGCTGCGGCTCCTCGCCCGCGAGGTCTACGACCGGGTGGTCGGGATGAAGGGCGCCGGCCGGGTCGCGCTCATCACCGGCGAGGAGAAGATCGTCCCCAGGGACGCGCGCTGGTTCCTGTGCACCGCCGAATCCATGCCGATGGAGCGCGATTTGGCCTTCGTCGCCCTGGACGAGGCGCAATTGGGCGCCGACCCGGAACGCGGCCACGTCTTCACCGACCGAATGCTCCACGCCCGCGGCCGCGAGGAGACGATGATCCTCGGCTCCGAGACGCTGGCGCCGATGGTTCGGGCCTTGCTCCCCAAGGCGGAGATTATCGGCCGGCCGCGCTTCTCGACCCTCTCTTATGCGGGGCCGAGCAAGCTGTCGCGGCTTCCGCCCCGCTCGGCGATCGTCGCCTTCTCGGCCGAGCAGGTCTATGCGGTCGCCGAGATGCTTCGGCGGATGCGCGGCGGCGCCGCGGTGGTGATGGGGGCGCTCTCCCCGCGCACCCGCAACGCCCAGGTGGCGATGTACCAGGCCGGCGAGGTCGACTATCTGGTCGCCACCGACGCGGTCGGCATGGGCCTCAACATGGACGTCACCCACGTCGCCTTTGCCGGCCTCTCGAAGTTCGACGGCCATCGCCGCCGCCGGCTCACTCCGGCCGAGATGGCGCAGATCGCCGGGCGGGCCGGGCGGCACCAGAAGGACGGCACGTTCGGCGTGCTGACTCTGGAGGGCGAGCTTTCCGCCGAGTTCCGGCCCGAGGAGATCGCGGCGATCGAGGAGCATCGCTTCGCGCCTCTGGACCATCTCTACTGGCGCGAGGGCGATCCCGATTTCCGAAGCGTCGAGGCGCTGGTCCGGGCGCTGGAGCGCAAGCCCGATCGCGCCGGGCTTCGGGCGGCGCCGGAAGCGGTCGACCTCGCCGTTCTGAAGCGGCTCGCCGGCGATCCCGAGGTGGGCGCTCGCGCCAGGGGTCAGGACCGCGTCCGACGGCTGTGGGCGGCCTGCGGGCTGCCCGATTTCCGCAAGACCGGGCCCGAGCACCATGCCCGGCTCGTCGCGCGCATATTCCTTCATCTTACGGAGGGAAACGGGCGGATTCCGCACGGGTGGTACGCCGCTCAGGTCGATCAGCTCAACAATGTGCAGGGCGATATCGACACCCTCGCCGACCGCATCGCCGGGGTGCGCACCTGGGCCTACATCGCCCACCGCGCCGACTGGCTCGAGGAGCCGGGTGTAATGGCCGACCGAACCCGCGAAGTGGAGGAGAAGCTCTCCGACGCCCTCCACGAGCGCCTCACCCAGCGTTTCGTCGACCGCCGCACCTCGGTCCTCCTCCGCGACATCGGCCGCAAGGGCGCGGGCGAGTTCCCCGTGATCGTCGACGAGCAGGGCGAGGTCACCGTCGGCTCCTTCCCCATCGGCCGCCTCGAAGGCTTCGCGTTCGAGGTCGATCCGGCCGCCCGCCACGCCGACCGCAAGATGCTGCTCGCCACCGCCGAGCGGCGGCTCGGCGGCGAATATGAGAAGCGCGCCGCCGCCCTCGTCGACGACACCGACCCGCACTTCACGCTCCGCGCCGAGGCGGGCCAGCCGGTGGCGGTGCTGTGGCGGGGGCACGAGGTGGCGCGGCTCGGCCCGGGCAAGAACCTCCTGTCGCCGCGGGTGATCGTCGATCGCCGTCTCGACCGGCTGTCGGAGCGCGGGCGCGAAAAGGTGGTGGAGCGGCTCGGCCTCTGGGTGCGGCACCAGGTCGAGCGGTCGCTCGGAATGCTGCGCGAGGCGGGAGCGGCGGCGCAGGATCCCGGCTCGCCGCCCGCGGTGCGCGCGACCCTCGCTTTGCTGGTGGACGAGGGCGGCATCGTCGCGCGCGAGGCCGTGGCCGAAGCGCTGGCCGGCGTCGAGCGCGAGCAACGCAAGCTGATCACCCGTCGCAAGGTGCGGATCGGAGCGCTCGATCTGTTCATGCCCGACGTGCTGAAGCCGGAGGCGCGGCGCTGGCGCACGGCGCTGCGCGCCGCGGCGGCCGGCGAGCCGATGCCGGCGCTGCCGCCCGAATCGGTGGTGGTCCTTTCCTCCCCGCCCGACGGCGAGCGCGCGCTCCTCCAGCGCCTCGGCTTTCGTGCGCTCGGCCCGCAGATGCTGCGCGTCGACCTGGTCGAACGTTTCGCCCGCCATGCCCATGAGGCCCGCGGGCGAAAGGACCGGCCCGTCGTCGACGGGGCGCTCGCGACCTCGCTCGGGCTCCAGCCCCAGGCGATCGCGCGGCTGATGCGCGACCTCGGTTTCCGCGCCCCGGACGGCGAGGGCGATTGGGTGTGGCGAGGACCGTCCCGCCGCCGCCGGCCGGAGCGCCGCGAGGAAGGCGGTAACGCCTTCGCCGCGCTGGCGGAGCTCAGGCGTGGCTGACAGCCTGCGGCTCGACAAGTTCCTGTGGTTCGCGCGCATCGTCAAGACGCGGGCGCTGGCCCAGCGGCTCGCCGAGGGGGGCCGCCTGCGCATCGACGGCCGCGTCGTCGACCGAGCCCACGCGCCGGTGCGAGTGGGGGACGTGCTGAGCTTCGCGCTGCGCGGCACGGTGCGGGTGCTGAAGGTGGAGGCGCTGCCGGCGCGGCGCGGTCCGCCCACCGAGGCCCGGAAGCTCTATTGCGACATGCCGGAACGCCCGTTGACGAGCGAAGGGGGCGGCGACTAGGGATTTGGGCCAGGGAGAAGCCGCCAATGACCTACGTCGTCACCGATGCCTGCATTCGCTGCAAGTACATGGACTGCGTCGAGGTCTGTCCGGTCGACTGCTTCTATGAGGGCGACAACATGCTCGTCATCAACCCCAATGAGTGCATCGACTGCGGCGTGTGCGAGCCGGAGTGCCCGGCCGAGGCGATCGTGCCGGACACGGAAAGCGGGCTCGAAAAGTGGCTGGAGGTCAACGCCACCTACTCGGCCGAATGGCCCAACATCACCCGCAAGCGCCCATCCCCGGCCGACGCCGACGAGCATAAGGGCGAGGCCGGCAAGTTCGACAAATATTTTTCCTCAAGCCCGGGCGAGGGGGACTAGTCCCGCTCGGCGGCCATTGTCAGGCGGCGCGCAGAGCTTCGATCTCACATCATAGCCATGAGAATATGGCCCGCACGAAACGCTTCATCATCCGTCGGAACCAACCGGGCCAAGAGCGGGGCGTCTCGAGAGCGCCTCCCGAACCGGCGATGACGAAAGAATCGGTGGGCGACAGCGCGTAGATCAGTTTGCCGGCGCGGTCCGGATGCTGGGTGATTATTCCCATGCTCGAGGCGTTGATATCGGGAACACTGGCGCAAACCTGCTCGAGCGTCCAGGTGACGCCGTCGCACGTGGACACGCAACGCGTGCTCACAACCCCTTGGGTCGGAGCAAGGTATTGCGAGGCCAGATACAGCCTGTCTCCCATGCTCGCCGCGCCCAGGAAGAACTCGCCCGGGTTGCAGGTCTGGTAGGTCGGCTGGGGCGTGAAAGGGAGCGGCTTTGCCGAATCGGTCCCATCCCTGCCGTCGTCGTCGAAATAGAATATGCGGCCTCGCTTGAAGTCCGTATCCTCGCCGAGCACGACCCGTTCTTTGATGA
Source organism: Allosphingosinicella sp. (assembly GCA_036403015.1). Lineage (GTDB taxonomy): Bacteria > Pseudomonadota > Alphaproteobacteria > Sphingomonadales > Sphingomonadaceae > Allosphingosinicella. The sequence continues at coordinate 55,427 of DASWRU010000047.1, read as the reverse complement.
ACCCGAGCGTGCTGAAGTACAGCCCCAGATATAAAAGGGGTATGTCGGGTGCACACGGCTCCACCGGCGTGTTTGCCCATGTGTCGGTGAGGCAGGTCCAGGTCGCGCCGCCGTCCTTCGAGCGCATTACCTTGGCGGAGTCGGCGCTGTCGGTAGCCACGGAGGAATCCCGCGGCTCCCCGACGACGACATACAGGTAGCCGTTGAAGGGGTTGACCCTCACGGTATGGATGTGGCGAGCTTCCCAGCTCGTTACGATATGCCAGGTCGTGTACCCTTCCGCCGCCGAAGATTTATAAAGAATGGCCTTGTTCTCGCTGGAGTCCATCGCATACCAGCCGACATAGACATTGCCCGCCGCATCGTCCGCGAACCCGTTCCAGACGCCCGCGCTTCCCGTGTCGACGCTGTCGAGGGACAAAGGCGCGAACGTCAGAGGGGTCTTGCTGATATCGTCGCAGACATACAGAGTTTGGGAGCCGATCGGCGAGATCAGCATCTTCTCCGTATCGCCTGGCTTGGCCGTCGGAATAAACAGCGGCACGGAGAACCAGAAATACGCGGTCGATTTGGTGACCGGCGGCAGTGAACCGCATCCAACGCTCTCAAAGGTGATTCCGTCGTTGCTTCGATAGATCGCGTCGTAATTTCCCGTCGTTTCATGATGAACCGCATAAATTGCCGTGCCGGCATTGTTCCAGTCGCTGCCGCGAAAGTGTTTCAGGGAGGGGTAGAATTCAACCGCCGAGTACAGCGTGTTCGAGCTGTCCACCGTCCACAGCCTGCCATCCTCCTGGACAGACAATTGCGTAAAGCCGCCGCCCTGGTCGCTGATCTGCTCCCAGCTCGAGGAGCCGGCGTTCCACCGCCACAGATTGCCGGCTGCGGAATCGATGACGAAAACGCGGTGGTCGGCGCCCGCGGCAATGGATTTCCCGGACCCCTGCGTCAGCTTCGCCATGGGGGTCCACGATGCCTGCTGATCGACGCACAGCCATATTTGGCCGCTGCTGTCGAGAGCCGCCAGGAACACATCGTTGATGCCGTTTGCTCCGCTTGCGATCGAAACGAATGTGGGGTCCGTGGCGGACAAGTGCCCGAATTTGACCCATCCGCCGGTGCCGAGCTGCCAGACCTGCGGCTTCGTCGTGTCGTTGTCCAGGCACCATAGAGCGCCATTCGGCCCGAGCGCTAGGCGCGTGGCGCCGCCGTACGGCAGGGTCTGCAAAGCCCAGGCAATCCCGTTGAAGTAATAAATATTGGCGTCGGACTGCCCGATCCCCCACATTCGACCCAATTGGCGGACGGCAAAATCGGTGATGCCTCCGTCGCATCCGACGAATAGCTGCCATGCGCTGCCGTCATACCAGTATAGGGAATTGGTGGCGGTCGACCAAAGGCTGCCGTCTGTTCCCGCCGTGACGAACGCCGCATTCGGGTTCGTCGGCTTCGTCGGGAATGTTGTGAATTGAAAAGCCATTTTTGTCGCCCCCATTGCCGAGTCGAGAGAACAGGCGCCTCATGGTTTACGCGTCGCCCAATGGAAGCGCCAGCTCCGCTGGCGTTGAAGCCTCCATTTAGCGCGCGCTTCCTCGCAGTGACGTTCTCAATGTTTGCGGCGCGTGCGATTCGACTGCGCAGCGACGAGCATGAGGGCGAGGCCGGCAAGTTACGGACGCGGCGAGGGGCACTGACCCCAGGCGCGATTCCGGTGCGGCAAGCCGTGCATCCAAAAGGGTAGCTTTTTCGGACCTTTTGGGGTATAAGGCCGCCATCGAAGCGGATGCGGAGCGCATCACGCAAGGTGGTCTAGAGAGAATCGCCGCACATCGATGACCGGCAGCGCCGATTGGGGGCGGATGCGATCTGGCGCGTTGAGCGGCTGTTTCCATGGGAAGGTCGAATAAATGGCAGCGAAAGCGTTGAGCTTCGACGTTGGCGATTACGTAGTGTACCCCAAGCATGGCGTGGGACGGGTGATCGAACTGCAGAGCACGGATATCGCCGGCATGCAGCTCGAGCTGTACGTCCTGCGCTTCGAAAAGGAAAAGATGACGCTCCGCGTCCCCACCAACAAGGCGGAGAGCGTCGGCATGCGCAAGCTGTCGTCCGACAAGACGATGCAGGAGGCGCTCGCCTGCCTGAAGGGCAAGCCGAAGGTGAAGCGCACCATGTGGTCGCGCCGCGCCCAGGAATATGAGGCGAAGATCAACTCGGGCGACCTCGTGTCGATCGCCGAGGTGACCCGCGATTTGTTCCGCGCCGACGACCAGCCCGAGCAGAGCTATTCGGAGCGGCAGATCTTCGAGGCCGCCTCGAGCCGGCTGGCGCGCGAGCTGGCGGCGATGGAGCAGGTCGACGAGCCGACGGCGCTGGTGAAGATCCTCGAGATCCTCAACAAGGCGGCGGCGATCTACAACAAGGAGAAGGTGGCGGGCTGAGCCCACACCGCTTCCAAGGAACGAGGGCGGTCCGCAGCGCGGGCCGCCCTTTTCTTTTGCCGCTTGCGGAGCGTGGAGCGGGGGTGTATTAGAGCCGCAATACAGCTCCTGGGGAGGACGATATGCGTGCAGCCTTGATCCTGATGCCGCTCGTGACGCTGGCCGGGTGCAACATGGCCGGAGGCCATGGCCGCGATGCCGACCGCGATCACCGCGTCGAGCAACGGGCCATCCAGGTCGCCGGCAATTTCGACCGAGTCTCGCTCGCCGGCTCGCCGGACGTAGTGGTGACGGTCGGCGGCGCCCCGTCGGTTCGCGCCGAGGGCGACGCCGAGCTGCTCGACCGGCTGGAGATCGTGGTCAAGGACGGCACTCTCAGCATCGGCTACAAGCAAGGCGGCAGCTGGTCGTGGGACATGGGCCGTCACCGCGGCCACGTCACCGTCTACGTGACGGCGCCGACGCTGGCCGGGGCGGCGATCGGCGGTTCGGGCGACATGCGCATCGACAAGGTCGAGGGCAATGCCTTTGCCGGCGCGATCGGCGGCTCGGGCGACATGGCGATCGGCGCGATGAAGGTGGGCAATGCGACCTTCTCGATCGCCGGCTCGGGCGACATCCAGGCGGCAGGGACGGCGCAGCAGGCGAAGCTGTCGGTCGCCGGCTCGGGCGACATCGACGCGGTCGGCCTGCAGAGCCGTGCCGCCACCGTCGCGGTGGTCGGCTCCGGCGACGTCAGGGTGCGGGCGAGCGACACGGCCGACGTCTCGATCATGGGCTCGGGCGACGTCGAAATCGTCGGCGGGGCCAAGTGCAACATCCACAAGATGGGCTCGGGCGACGTCCGCTGCTCGGCATGAGCTTGCGCCGTTTAGCGGCGCGTTAACCCTGCGCGGGCATGGTCGGGCGATGCGCTGGACCATGCCCCTTTGCCTCGGCCTCCTGCTCGCCTCCGCGCCGGCCGCGGCGGCGGAGCGGAGCTATTTCGTTACCGACTTCGACCGGATTCAGGTGGACGGCCCGTTCGAGGTCAGCCTCGTCACGGGTCACGCGTCCGGCGCTCGGGCGATAGGTTCGTCCGATGCGCTCGAGCGGGTGATCGTGGAGGTGCAGGGCCATACGCTTCGCATCCATTCCAACCCCTCCGCCTGGGGCGGCTATCCCGGCCGGGCTGCGGGGACGGTCAGGATCGAGGCATCGACCCGAGAGCTTCGCGCCGCTGCCGTGATCGGCTCCGGCCGGCTGGACATCGACGGTGCGAGGGGCCTGCGGGTCGATCTCTCCCTCTCAGGGAGCGGCCGCCTGACGGCCGAGGCGGTCGATGCCGACAATCTGATCGTTGGCCTGCTCGGCAGCGGCCGCCTCACCCTGGCGGGACAGGCCAAGCAGCTCAGGGCGACGATCCAGGGAAGCGGCGACCTCGCTGCCGAGTCGCTGCGGGCGGACGATGCCTCGATCCTCGCGGACACCGCCGGGACCGTCGCCGTCCAGGTGATCCGGGCGGCCAAGGTCACCGCGGCCGGCGCCGGCGACGTCACCGTCCTAGGCACGCGGGACTGCACGATCGACGCCCGCGGCTCGGGCCGGGTAAGCTGTGGAACCCCGCGCTGACCTGCAGTCGGAACGATTCAGGTCAGGGAAGCATATTGCCCGCTGCCGCCGGTGATATGCGCCGCATGATCCCGCGGGCACACTCCGAGGCCCGAGCTCGACTGGCTGTAGAACATACCCATGCACTTCGCGCACCAGCGCCAGCCGCCCTGCTGGCCCAGCGCCGTATTGCCGAGCAGAGCGGCGTAGGCGCTGCTCCCCGTCTTGATATGCGCTCCGCCCGCCGGACAGGAACCCATGCCCAAACTAGCGCGAGAATAGAACAAGCCCATACACTTCGCGCACCAGCACCACCCGCCCTGTTGGACGTTGGGTATGTCGGTCCCGATTCGCTCGTAATAATGGCCGCTGCCGGACGGGTCGTGCGCACCGCCGGCGGGACACTTGCCGAGACCGCCCGCGCCGACGCTGGCGAGGCCGTAGAACATCCCCTCGCACTTTTTGCACCACCGCCATCCCTCTTGGACGCAACCAGCGGGCAAGCCCGCGGCGTGCGCGGGCGCGGCGAGCCCGCCGCCGCCAAATAGCGTCAGCCCTCCGAGAGCCACGGCCTTCATCGTGGAGCGACGATCCAAGCCTCCGACAATGGATTTGCCGGAATTCACGAGCTTATCGACCATAACGGTGCCCCCCAAGAATAAAGACGAATCATCTACCGCATGCCGGCATGATAGGCTTCAAATAGAGGGACTAAAGGGAGGTTTCATCCGATACGGAGACAATGCGGTGACCAGATCTTGCAGCGCCCAGTTTTCTTAATTTTCAGAAGCAAAGACGATTAGTTGCACATGACCTCCTAGGTAACGTATTGGACTCGTGCATGTAATAGCGACACAGGTATAGCCCAGAACGGCGCCAAATCCGATTCCCTTTTGCCGTCACCACGGCGACATCGTGGTCTTCATCAGATCAGCGCCAATACCGCCAGCTTCACGGCCAGATCGGAAGGGAGCGCGGCGAGGCCGCCCTCCTGGTCCTTCAGGTCCGGCGGAGCGTCCCCGGCGGCCAGGTAGCGCCAGCCCTGATGGGCCCGCCGCGGCACCGCCCGCACCGGCACCAGCTCGGGGGAGAGGCGGATGATCGTCTTCCTGTCCTCTTCCCGCTCCCCGAAGCCGAGGATGGTCTGCCGCGCCGAGATGCGATGCTTGACGATCCAGTAGACCGAGCCGCCGATCAGCTCCGCGGCCCGCTTCGGCCGGAAGCGGGTGACGAGCGGCACCACGCCTTCCGACAGGCGCGATTGCTGGCGCTTGCGCAGCGCGTCGAGGCTCGCGCAGCCGACCGCGACTTTGGAAATGTTGAGGAGAGGCATCGCGTCTCTATTTGCCGCAGAAAGGTTCTTCGATCAATGGCTTAGCGGCCGAGGCCGGCCGCCGTGGCGAGGCCGAGGAAGACCAGGAAGCCCATCGAATCGGTCACCATGGTGACGAACACGGAAGACGCGACGGCGGGATCGGCGCCGACCCGCTCCAGGGTCAGCGGCACCAGCACCCCGGCAAGGCCGGCGATCAGGATGTTGGCCAGCATCGCCGCGGCGATGACGGCGCCGAGCTCCGGGCTGCCGAGCACGACCGAGACGGCGATCCCGATTAGCACGGCGATGGTCAGGCCGTTGAGCACCGCGACCCGAATCTCGCGTCCGATGGCGCGGACGGTGTTCGATTGGGTGAGCTGGTTGGTGGCGAGCGCCCGCACCGTCACCGCCAGCGTCTGGGTCCCTGCATTGCCGCCGACTCCGGCGACGATCGGCATCAGCACCGCCAGCACGGCCATGCGCGCGATGCTGCCTTCGAACATCCTGATGATCGAGGAAGCGACGAGGGCGGTGAGCAGGTTGGCGATCAGCCAGCGCACCCGGCTCTTGTAGCTTTCGACCACCGGCTCGTTGATGTCGCCTTCGCCCGCGCCGGAAAGGAGGAGGACGTCCTCGCTCGCTTCCTCCTGGATGATGTGGACGATGTCGTCGACGGTGATCATGCCGACGAGCCGGCTCGACTGGTCGATCACCGCGGCGGAGATGAGCGCGTATTTCTGGAAGCGAAGCGCCACTTCCTCCTGGTCCATGTCGACCGGGATCAAGGTCTGCTCGCGCTTCATCAGGTCGGCGACCAGCGTGTCGCGCCGGGCCCTCAGCACCCAGGACAGGAGGCAGGTGCCGATCGGGTGGTGCTGCGGATCGACGACGAAGATTTCCCAGAATTCCGTCGCGAGATCGTCGCCGGCGCGCAGATAGTCGATCACCTGGCCGACGGTCCAATGCTCGGGCACCGCGATCAGGTCGCGCTGCATCAGGCGGCCGGCCGATTCCTCCGGATAGGTGAGCGCCTCCTCGATCGCGGCGCGGTCGTCGGGGTCGAGCTCGCGAAGCACGGCGCGCTGCTCGTCCTCCTCGAGATCCTCGATCATGGCGACGGCGTCGTCCGTCTCCATCTCGCCGGCGATATGGGCGACCTGCCGCGGGTCGAGCGCGTCGACCAGCTCCTCGCGGACATGCTCGTTCATCTCGGCGAGCACGTCGCCGTCCAGCATGTCGGCGAGCGCGGCGGCGAGGAGGCGGCGGTCGTCGGAATCGACGAGCTCGAACAGGTCGGCGATGTCGGCGGGGTGGAGCGGCTCCACCATCGCGCGCGCGGCCGCGGCGTCGCCGGCCTCGACCCGCGCCATGACGTCGCGGACGAAGTCGGGCTTCAGACGGTCGTCCGCGTCCAGGCGGGTGTCCGGGACTGGGCGCGCGACGACGGGGGGCGCTTCGGGATCGCTCTCGCTCATCGCCCTCTCCTGCCGGTGCCGGTTGAACCCGCGCTTCCTAGGCTGCGGGCCTGCGCCTGTCGAGATTGCGAACGGGCTGGCGTGGCGGGGGCGGGGAGCGCTAAGGCGGCCTCGCTTTCAGGAGACGCATCGCCATGGCCAACGAACTCAACACCCTCGTCCTCAGCCTCGACAGCGGCGGCGACGTGGTCATCCGCTTGCGGCCCGATCTGGCGCCCGGCCACGTCGCCCGCATCCGGGAGCTGGTCGAAGAGGGCTTCTACGACGGCGTCGTCTTCCATCGCGTCATTCCCGGCTTCATGGCGCAGGGCGGCGACCCGAGCGGGACCGGCCGCGGCGGCTCCTCGAAGCCGAACCTCAAGGCCGAATTCTCCGCGGCGCCCCATAGCCGAGGCGTCGCCTCGATGGCGCGCGCGCACAGTCCCGACAGCGCCAACAGCCAGTTCTTCATCTGCACCGACGACGCCCGCTTCCTCGACAACCAATACACCGTCTGGGGCGAGGTGACCGAGGGCATGGAGCATGTCGACGCCCTCCCGCAGGGCGAACCGCCGCGCGAGCCGGGCAAGATAATCAAGGCGAGCCTCAGGCCCTGACGTGGCGACCCGTCCGGTCACTCTGATCACCGGCGCCTCCGCCGGACTCGGCGCCGAGTTCGCGCGCCAGTGCCGGCGCCAAGGCGCCGAACTGGTCCTCGTCGCCCGTCGCAAGGAGCGGCTCGAGGCGTTGACGGCGGCGATAGGGGACGGTCACGCGATCGCCGCGGACCTGGCCGAGGACGGCGCTGCGGCGCGGCTGATCGAGCAAGTGGAAGGACTCGGCCTCACCGTTGAGACGCTGATCAACAATGCCGGCTTCGGCCTCTCCGGCCGCTTCGCCTCGCTGCCGATGGCGCGGCAGACCGAGATGATCGACCTGAACCTGCGCACGCTGACCGAGCTTTGCCGCCTCGCCTTGCCTGGGATGATCGAGCGCCGGCGCGGCTTCATCCTCAACGTCGCCTCGACCGCCGCTTTCCAGGCGGGGCCGAACATGGCCGTCTATTACGCCGGCAAGGCCTATGTCCTCTCGCTCACCGAGGCGCTGCACCAGGAGCTGAAGGGAAGCGGGATCCACGTCACCGCTCTCTGCCCGGGCCCGATCGCAACCGAATTCTTCGACGTGGCGGGCGCGGCGGACGGTCGGCTGGCGAAGGTGGCGACCGATCCCGCCCGTGTCGTGAGCGCCGGGCTTGCCGGCCTCGCGCGCAACCGGGCGATCGTCGTTCCGGGCCTGATGAACAAGCTCACCGCCCAGTCGAACCGCCTGCTGCCGCGGGCGGCGATGCGGCGGATCGTGGCGGCAATCAAGGCGTGAGCCGTTCAGCCCCCACTCACCGCGACAACGTCACGAGACCGTCATGAACCAGACCAGGCGATCCTTCCTCCACGCGGCGGCCGCGGCCGCCGCGGCCGCGACCCTCACGGAGCCCGTCCTCGCCGCGGCGGGGGTCTTCACCCCAGAGCAGTTCGGCGCCAAGGGCGACGGCGTCAGCAATGACAGCGGCGCCTTCGCGAAGCTGGCGGCGGCGGTGAACGCGGCCGGCGGCGGCACCGTCGAGCTGCGCAAGACGACCTACATCGTCGGTGAGCAGCGGCCGAACCTCGACCCCAATGGGCAATTCTATTTCGTGCCGGTCCCGCTGCTCGGCTTCGCGGGCTGCACCCGCCCGCTCGTCATCCGGGGCAACGGCGCCACGATGCGCTGCGCGCCGGGGCTGCGCTACGGCACGTTCGATCTGGCCGGCAGGCCGGCGCGGCACCCGATGCCCTATATCGGCCCCGGCCTCGCCTCGCCCTACCTCCACATGCTCAAGGTGGAGAATTGCTCCGGCCGCATCGAGATTTCGGACCTGGAGCTGGACGGCAACCTGCCGCACCTCGTCATCGGCGGCGAATATGGCGACACCGGCCGGCAGATCCCCGGCAGCGGCATCGGCCTCCTCAACAATCGCGGCGACGAGGTGCTGAGCAACGTCTACAGCCACCATCATCCGCTCGATGGCGTTATCATCGACGGCATCGACCGGCTCGTCAAACCGGCGCCGCAGCGCCTGCTGCGCGGGCTGCGCAGCGAATATAATGCGCGCCAGGGCGTCAGCCTGATCGGGGGCCGCGGCTACGCCTTCGAGCAGTGCAAGTTCAATCATACCGGCCATTCGGTGATCCAGAGCGCGCCGGGCGCCGGCGTCGACATCGAAGCCGAAGGCGGGAAGATTAATCGCGACCATAGCTTCACCGACTGCGAATTCGTGGACAATCACGGCTCCGGCATGGTCGCCGACACCGGGGACAGCGAGGGGGCGACCTTCACCCGCTGCACTTTCGTCGGCACGGTCTCCTGGTGCGCGTGGCCGAACAAGCCGCGCTTCCGCTTCCATGCCTGCCGCTTCGTCGGATCGCTGGTGCACGCCTATGGGGAGGCGGACGCCGCCCGCTCGACCCAGTTTTACGACTGCACCTTCCTAGACGATCCGAAGCTGTCGCCGACCGGCAAGGTTTATGTCGGCGACAAGCCCGAAGGCCCGATCGCCGATCTGCCCGAAAACCCCAACGTCCTCTTCAGCCGCTGCACCTTCCGCCTCACCCACAAGGGGCTGCTGCCGTGGAGCTGGTACGTGATCTACGCCGACTGCCGCATGGACCAGCGCTCGAACACGCTCGCCTTCCCGAAGGGCAAGTATCTCGGCACCAGCGTCCTCAACGGCCATGTCGACATGTATGGCGCGAACATCGTCGGGGTGCTGATGCTGAACGGAACCCGGATCGAGCGCCGCAAGCTGGGCGGCTGACGCTCTCAGGCGGCGCCGCCGGCAAACAGCCAGTCGTGGAAGATCCGGACCGGGCGGCGCTTCATCGCGGAGCGGCGGCAGGCGAACCAGTAGCTGTAGGGGCTTTCGACCTTGACGTCGAACAGCTGCACCAGCCGGTCGTCGTGCGAATTCTTGAGGTGGCTTTCAAGCATGAAGGCGACGCCGAGTCCCTCCGCCGCCGCGTCCAGGATCAGCTGGCCCGAATCGAACTGGTCGATCGAGGCGGGCTGCAGGTCGGGCAGGCCCACGGCGTCGCGCCAATAGTCGAACGTCGCCGGCATGTCGCGGTGGAGGAAGATGGTGGCGCGGGCGAGATCGGCGGGTGCCTTGATCGCGTTCGGGCCGTCGCGCAACGAGCGCGACGCGATGGCGATCGCGCAATTGCTGTCGATCCGCCGCGAATAGAGGGTGGGATCGACCTCGGTGGTGATGGCGATCGCCGCGTCCAGCCCCTCCTCCAGCCGCGCCAGCCGGTTGGCGCCGGTGTCGATGTCGATGTGGAGGTCCGGATGCTGGGCCCGGAGCGTCGGCAGATTGGGCATCAGCCGCTGCGAGGCGAACAGCGAGGGGACGGCGAGCCGGAGGCGCATCATCTCCGCATTGCCGGCGGCCCGCTCCATCGCCAAAGCTAGCGCGTCGATCGACGGCCCGATCTCGGTCAGCAGCCGCTCGCCGTCCGCATTGAGGTGGACCGCCTGGTGGCGGCGCTCGAACAAGGGATGGCCGACGAACCGCTCGAGCGCCTGGATGCGGCGGGTCAAAGCGGGCGAGGACAGCGCGAGTGCCTCCGCCGCGACCTTGAGCGAACCGAGCCGCGCCACCTGGACGAAAGCCTCGATCGCGGTCAGGGGCGGCAATCTGCGCATCTCCGCGCCTCCTCTTGTGCGCTGCACCTACACCTCTAAGCCGTAACAATCCTTCAAAATCAGCTGAAAGTGACGTGCAGCATCTGCATTCGTAACATAATCCTTCGCACTTGCACAATGAAACGGGGAGGCGGAAAAAGACCCTGCCTTTCAGGCATCCTCTCCTAACAAACTTCGGGCCGGCCTTCGGGACCGGCCCTTTTTTTTCGCTTTCGGACCCTCGGGGTGAAAGGGCCGTTGTGTTCCCCGATCTGCCCACGGGCAGCAAGGAAAGGATCGCCATGGCCGACGAGGAAAGGCAGCCGACTCGGCTGCAGGTGGCGACGATGCGTCCGGAGGACAGCGGCCGCGGGCTCGCGCGGCTGCCGCGGCGGCTGATGGCGCAGCTCGGCCTCGCCGAGGGTGACGTGATCGAGGTTGCCGGCAAGCGCGCCACTCCGGCCCGCGCGGTGGGCCCCTATCCGGAGGACGAGGGGCTCGACATCGTCCGCCTCGACGGCCTGCAGCGTGCCAATGCCGAGATCGGCTCGGGCGACTTCGTCACCGTCCGCAAGGCCGAATCGAAGGCCGCCCAGCGCGTGGTCTTCGCGCCCGCCCAGAAGAATCTCCGCCTCCACGGATCGGCCCAGGCGCTGAAGCGCAGCTTCGGCATGAAGCCGCTGACGGCGGGCGACGTCGTCGCGACGACGGGCCAGCAGCAGGTCCAGCGCGGCGACATTCCGCCCGAGCTTCGCCAGCTGCTCGCCTCGCCCGCTTATGCCCTGCAGGAGATCCGCCTGACCGTCGTCTCGACCGCCCCCAAGGGCATCGTCCATATCGACGCCAACACCGAGGTCGAGCTCAAGCCGGAATATACCGAGGCCGGCGACGCCCGCCGCGCCGACGTCACCTATGACGATCTGGGCGGCATCGGCACCACCATCGACCAGCTGCGCGAGATGGTCGAGCTGCCCCTGCGCTACCCGGAGATATTCGAGCGGCTCGGCGTCGATCCGCCCAAGGGCGTGCTCCTCTACGGCCCGCCCGGCACCGGCAAGACCCGCCTCGCCCGCGCCGTGGCGAACGAGAGCGACGCCAATTTCTTCCATATCGCCGGCCCGGAAATCATGGGCTCTGCCTATGGCGAGAGCGAAAGGCGGCTGCGCGAGGTGTTCGAGGAGGCGGCCAAGGCCGCGCCTTCGATCGTCTTCATCGACGAGATCGATTCGATCGCGCCCAAGCGCGGCCAGGTGCAGGGCGAGACCGAAAAAAGGCTCGTCGCCCAGCTCCTCACCCTCCTTGACGGGCTGGAGCCCCGCCAGAACCTGATCGTCATCGCCGCCACCAACCGGCCCGAGGCGATCGACGAGGCGCTGCGCCGTCCCGGCCGCTTCGATCGCGAGATCGTCATCGGCGTGCCGGACGAGCGGGGGCGGCGCGAGATCCTCGCCATCCACACCCGCGGCATGCCGCTCGACGGCGGAGTCAACCTGCCCGAGCTGGCGCGGCGGACCTACGGTTTCGTCGGCGCCGACCTCGCCGCGCTCGTCCGCGAGGCGGCGATCGAGGCGGTCCGCCGGATCATGCCGAGGATCAACCTCGCGGAAGGGACGATCCCGCCCGAAGTGCTGGAGACCCTGGCGGTCAAGGGCGCCGATTTCGACGAGGCGCTGAAGCGCGTCCAGCCCTCAGCCATGCGCGAAGTGATGGTCCAGGCGCCCACTGTCGGCTGGGACGATATCGGCGGCGTCGACGAGGCGCGCGAGCGGCTTCGCGAAGGCGTCGAGCTTCCGCTCAGGCACCCCGACGCCTTTAAGCGGATGGGCATCCGCCCCGCCAAGGGCTTCCTCCTCTACGGCCCCCCCGGCACCGGCAAGACCCTGCTCGCCAAGGCCACGGCGCGCGAGGCGGAGGCGAACTTCATCGCCACCAAATCCTCCGACCTGCTCTCCAAATGGTATGGCGAGAGCGAGCAGCAGATCGCCCGCCTGTTCGCCCGTGCCCGCCAGGTCGCGCCGACGGTGATCTTCATCGACGAACTGGACAGCCTGGTCCCGGCCCGCGGCGGCGGGCTTGGCGAACCGCAGGTGACCGAGCGGGTGGTCAACACCATCCTCGCCGAGATGGACGGGCTGGAGGAGCTGGGCTCGGTGGTGGTGATCGGCGCCACCAACCGACCGAACCTCGTCGATCCCGCTTTGCTTCGCCCCGGCCGCTTCGACGAGCTGATCTACGTCGCCGTGCCCGACGAGGAGGGCCGCCGCCACATCCTCGGCATCCACACGACGAAGATGCCGCTCGCCGGCGACGTCGACCTCGATTCCCTCGCCCGGGGCACCGAGCGCTTCACCGGCGCCGACCTCGAGGACCTGGTCCGCCGCGCCGGCCTGTTCGCGCTGAGGAGCTCGATGGAGGCGAGCGAGGTGACGATGGCCGATTTCGAGCGGGGCCTGGAGGAGACACGAGCGAGCGTGACCGAGGAGGTCGAGCGCGAGTACGAGCAGATGCAGTCGCGCCTCAAGCAGGATGCGATGAGCGCCGGCGGCATCGGCTTCGTCTCGCCGGGCATGCTGACCCCGCGGGAGCCTAAAGGCTGAGCCTCCAGCGCACCCAGACGGCCAACCCAAGCAGCAACCCCGCCACGCCGAGGAAGGGCAGCGGCATCCACAGCTCGTACAGCGCCACGCCCGCGGCCGGCGCGGCGATGTAGGCGACTCCATTCACGGACGTCACCATGCCGGCGACGGCGTTCTGCTCGTCCGGCCCGACGGCGAGGGAGGCGCCGCTGGTGAAGCCGGGGCGGAAGAAGCCGAAGCCGAGCGAGGCCAAGGCGAAGCCCAAAGTGATGCCGTACATCGACCCGGCGAGGCCGGTGAGCGCGGTGCCCGCGGCGGCGGCGGCGAGGCCCCAGAGGACGAGCTGGCGCGGGTTGAGGCCCAACCAGGGGATGAGGCCCCATTGGGCGAGCAGGGTTGCGCCGGCGCCGGCCATCAGCACGATGGCGATCGACTGCTGCGCCTCGGCGAGCGGCACGCCCGAGCGGTCGATGACGAGGAAACCGATCACGCCGAGCAAGGCGGCGTTGCCGTGGCCGCCGACCACGCCGATTACGTGCCAGGGAAGGACCCGCGGGTCGCGCCAGCGTAGCGGCGTCCGTGCCTCGCCCCGCGGCTCGGCCCCGCCGACGAACACGCCGCCGATCGATGGGAAATCGGCCACCTCCCCGCGCGCGTCGGAACGCGGCGTATCGTCCGGAAGCCGGGTGACGAGCGCGGCGAGGACGAGGCTGCCGATGCCGGCGAAGACGAACAGCGGCCCCGCCAGCCCGAGCGGCTCGAAGATGAACAGAGGCGCGATCGCCGGGCCGATGATCGTGCCGAGCCCGAACGAGGAGGCGAGGCCGGAGAGATAGCGGGTCCGCTCGGCCCCTTCGCTACGCGCCGCTATGTAGGCCTGGACCGCCGAAGGGCTGGCCGAGCCCCAGCCGCCGTAGATGGCGCGGCCGAAGATGAAGATGACGAACACCGCGGTCGGCGCGATGAGCTTGTGCAGCCCGGCCGCGAGGATCGTTCCGCACACCAGCATCGAGAGGATGAAGCCGTACAGGCCGAGCCGCATCAGCGCTCGCCGGCCGCGACGGTCGGCCCGCCGCGCCCAGTGCGGCGCCACCGCCACCCAGATCACCGCCGAAAGGCTGAAGGCGACGGCGACCCACAAATCGGCGATCTTCAGCTGGCGCCCGATCGCCGGCATCAGCGACTGCATCGCGGTGTTGCCGGACGCGGCGACGAGCATCACCGTAAAGAGCAGGGCGAATCGTTCCCGGGAGAGGCTTGCGCGGGTCGCCATGTGCCGAAACCTCGTCAAGAACGGCCTGCCCCGGATTCGCGATATTTGGCCGCCCGGGATGCCCCGCCCTTGCCATTGCGGCGTTCATTTGCCAACGCAGGCGCTGATCAGGACATCATTGGACGTGGCATGACCCTTTCCGGCGAACAAGCACAGCGGAGCCGCGCCTTTGCCCGGCATGGCGGCGGGGGGCCGCTCTGGCAGTTCCTGCGCGGTTTCATCAAGCACCCCGTGATGGTCGGATCGGTGATCCCGTCCTCCAGGATCCTCATCGACAAGATGCTGTCCCCGGTCGATTGGGCGACCTGCAAGCTGTTCGTCGAATACGGCCCCGGCGTCGGCACCTTCACGCAGGAGGTGCTGAACCGGCTCGCCCCCGACGCGATCCTGCTGACGATCGACACGAATGCGGATTTCACCGCTTATCTGAACGGCAAGATCCGCGATTCGCGCCTGCGGGCGGTGACGGGGTCGGCGGCGGACGTGCGGAAGATCATGGCCGATTTCGGGCTTAAGGAGGCGGATTACGTCCTCTCCGGCCTTCCTTTCTCGACCCTCCCGCCGGGCGTCGGCCCCGCCATTGCCGAGGCCACCGCCGCTGCGCTGCGGCCGGGCGGCGCCTTCCTCGTCTACCAATTCTCCCCGAAGGTGCGGAAGTTCATCGCCCCCTGGTTCGACCGCATCGACCGCGGCTTCGAGTGGCGCAACATACCCCCCGCGACCTTGTTCTGGGCCTGGAAGGACTGACTTTCACCCCCCTCCCCATCTTCGATGGGGAGGCCATTCAGCCCCGGAAGTTCAGTCTTCGCGAAATGCGGTAGTCGGCGACGGCGACGATGAAATAGCCGAGCGCCCAGCGCAGGCGGTTGAACCAGGTCCGCTGCTTGCGGTGCTCGGCGAGGGTGATCGGCCGGCTGTGGGCGATCTCGCCGTCGACGAAGCGGCGCATGGCGGCCGCGAAGGCCTCGTCCTCGATCCTCAGCATCATCTCGAGGTTGAGGAACAGGCTGCGCATGTCGAAATTGGCGGAGCCGATATGGACGACGTCGTCCACCACGAACAATTTGGTGTGGAGCTTGGTCGGCTGGTACTCGAAAATCTGGACGCCGCGTTTCAGCAGCCAGGAATAAGTGGAGCGGGCGGCGCCGATCGTCGCATTGTTGTCGGACTTGGCGGCGGTGACGAGGCGGGTGCGGCCGCGCCGCGCCACCTTGGTCATCCGCCGGAGCATGGCCGGAGCCGGGGCGAAATAGGCGGCTATGATGTCGAGGCGCGTCGCCTCCATCATGTCCTTCCTCACCGCCCGCGCCCAGGGGCTGAGGCGCCGGGTGGGGCCGCCGAACAGCCAGTGGAGCTTGCCCTCCGTCACGCTGTGCTGCTGGAGCATCCGCCTCAGCTCGCGTCCTCGGGCCTGGGGCCGCGCCGCCCAGGCGAACAGGTCGTCGAAATAGCGGGTAAGGCAGGCGACGCTGGGCCCCGCCACCTCCAGGCCGATGTCGCGCCAGGCCCCCGCCTCGATCGTGCCGAAATAATCGTCGGAGATGTTGAACCCGCCGATGATCACCCGCCGCTCGTCGGCCAAAGCCAGCTTCTGGTGGTTCCTCAGCAGATATTTGCGCCCGTAATTCGGGCTGAAGCGGCAGAAGCGCACGCCTTCGCTGTCGATCAGCGGCTGGAAGAAGGCGAGGTTGTTGGTCGAGCCGAAGCCGTCGACCAGCACCGACACCGCGATCCCCCGCGCCGCCGCGGCGAGCAGCGCGTCGCGCACCCGCGTCCCCGAAGCGTCGTCGAGGAACATGTAATAGAGGAAGCGGAGGCTCTCTTTGGCTTGGTCGATGAGGGCGATGAGGGCGTCGAGGCGCTCCGGGCCTTCGATGAGGAGGGTCAGCCGGTTGCCGGCCACCTCGCACGCAACCGCCGGCTCCTGCGCTGTGACCTCCGCCATGGCGCCGGGCATGACCCCGCTTTTGGCCAAGGGCAAGCCCTTCCCAAACATTGACAATCGGGCCCTCGCCCCGTATCTCGCCGCCTTTCCCCCAGCACTGGCTTAGCGGAGCTCCCGAATGGCGCGCGTTACCGTCGAAGATTGCGTCGACAAGATTCCGAACCGGTTCGACCTGGTGCTTCTCTCGGCCCAGCGGGCGCGGCAGATTTCGGGCGGCGCCGAGCTCACCATCGACCGCGACCGCGACAAGAATCCGGTGGTGGCTCTGCGCGAGATCGCCGAAACCACGGTGAAGCCCAAGCATCTCGAGGAATCCCTGATCGGCAGCCTGCAGCGCGTCCAGATCGAGGACGACGAGGCGCCGGACGAGGTCGGCTCGCTCTCCGCCTCGGCCGAGGCGTTGCGCCTCACCGCCGCGGCGCCGCCGCGCAACAACAATGCCGGCGGCGACTACGAATAAGCCCGTACTTTATTTCCTTTTCGAGACGGCGATAGGCCGCTGCGCCCTCCTGTGGCGCGGCGGCCTTGTCGTAGGGGCGGCCCTCCCGGAAAGGAGCGACGAGGCGTTGCGGGCGCGGCTCGCGGCGCGATGGCCCGGCGCGGCGGAGGCCACGCCGCCGCCCGTCGTCGCCGCGGCGATCGGCCTCATCGTCCGGCTCCTCGACGGGGAGAAGGTGGACCTCCACGGCATCGCGCTTGACCTTGCCGGCGCCTCCGAGCTCGAGCGCAAGGTCTACGAGGCGGCGCTCCGCATCCCCTGCGGCCAGGTCCGCACCTATGGCGAGATCGCGGCCGAGATCGGCGCGCCGGGCGCCGCTCAGGCGGTTGGGACAGCGCTCGGCCGCAACCCGATCCCGATCGTCGTCCCCTGCCACAGGGTGCTCGCGGGCGGCGGCAAGAGCGGCGGCTTCTCCGCGCCCGGCGGCGTGGCGACCAAGTTCCGAATGCTGGAGATCGAGCGCGCCCGGCGCCCGGACGACGGCGGCCTGTTCGAGACGCTCCCGCTCGCCGTCAAGCCGCGGCCCTAGAGCGGGCATTTCGTCATGCCCGACCCTTCGACAGGCTCAGGGCGGACGCTCCGTCGCCCCAGCGAAGGCTGGGGCCCATGCCGACGCGCCGCTGGAGCTCGGAGTCCGCATGGATGCCAGCCTACGCTGGCATGACGAGGACGCGCACCCACCCCGTCGCCCCAGCGAAGGCTGGGGCCCATACGGACGCGCCGCCGGAGCTCGGAGTCCAAATGGATGCCATCCTGCGCTGGCATGACGAGGGAGGCGCACCCTTTCCGTCGCCCCAGCGAAGGCTGGGGCCCATACCGACGCGCCGCCGGAGCTCGCCCGCAAGAAGGTGAACCCCGGATCCGGTTCCCATCAAGGTACTGCTTTGATGGGGTCCTTTCGTCCGGGGTGACGATCAGGCCGCCTCGTCCTTGCCGAGCTGGGAGCGGTCGATCCATTCCATCTCGCCCATGCCGAGCGGACGGCCGTCCTCCGCGTTGACCGTGATCGGAGCGATCGGGCGGCGGCTGTAGCGGTCGACCAGCACCGGATTGGAGGGGATTCCGGACACCCACCGTTCGCCCCACTGGCGCAGCGAGAGGAGGACGGGGAGCAGGTCGCGGCCCTTGTCGGTGAGGCGATAGGCGACCTTGCGGCGATCGTCCGGATCCGGGTCGCGGCGCAGGATGCCATGCTCGACCAGCCGCCCCAGGCGATTGGAGAGGATGTTGCGGGCGATGCCCAATGTGGACTGGAATTCCTCGAAATGATGGAGGCCGTTGAAGGCGCCGCGCAGGATGAGGAACGACCAGCGCTCGCCCACCACCGCCAGCGCCGCCGATATGCCGCACTCGGTGAACACCGCCTTCAGCTGCTCGACCTTGTTCATCGCCTTCAAGCTACGCCTTCTTCACGTCCATGACATAGCTTAATTTTTATGGGTTGCAATGTGAAACGCATGCTCTACTAAGTTTCATATTGCAACCAAACTGGAGATCGCGATCATGCGTCACCTTGCACCCATCTTGCTGGCCCTCGGCTTTTCCGCGGTCCTGGCCGGAACGGCCGCGCCGGCGGCGGCGGCCCCTTATTATCAGGCCGAGCCGGCGCGCCAGCCGGCGAGCGACCGCCTGATCGTGCGCGAGCTCGTCTGGCAATGCGGCGCCGCCGGCTGCGTCGCCGGCAGGAGCCACAGCCGCGCCGCGGTCGATTGCGCCGCTTTGGTGCGCCAGGCCGGGCCGGTGAAGAGCTTCTCCGTCGAAGGCCGGCCCATCCCCGCCGACCAGCTCGAAAAGTGCAACGCCCGGGCGCATTGAGGCGGCGGTCCCCGCGCCGCCCCCGATCCCTTAATCCTTGCATCGCGGCGGCACCGCACCCCATGTTGGTGCGGTGCTGAGGCAATATGAACTCGTCGAGAAGGTGCGGTCCTACGATCCCGACGCGGACGAGGCGATGATCAACCGCGCCTACGTCTTCTCGATGCAGAAGCACGGCACCCAGATCCGGGCGTCGGGCGACCCTTATTTCAGCCATCCGATCGAGGTGGCCGGAATCCTCACGGACCTCCATCTCGACGACGAGACGATCGTCACCGCCATCCTCCACGACACGATCGAGGACACGGTGGCGACCCCGGAGGAGATCGAGAAGCATTTCGGCAGCAACGTCGCCCGCCTGGTCGACGGAGTCACCAAGCTGTCGAAGATCGAGGCGCAGAGCGAGAGCCAGCGCGCCGCCGAGAATCTCAGGAAGTTCCTGCTCGCCATGTCGGGCGACATCCGCGTGCTGCTGGTCAAGCTCGCCGACCGGCTCCACAACATGCGCACCCTCCACTTCATCGACAATGTCGAGAAGCGCCGCCGCATCGCCCGCGAGACGATGGACATCTACGCCCCGCTCGCGGAGCGGATCGGCATGTACGAGTTCATGACCGAGATGCAGACTTTGGCTTTCCGCGAGCTGGAGCCGGACGCCTATGCGTCGATCGCCAAGCGGCTCGAGCAGCTCCACAAGGGGGGCGGCGACAAGATGATCGACCGCATCGCCCGCGGCCTCAAGGCGCATCTGGAGGTGCATGGGCTGGAGGCGGAGGTCCAGGGGCGCGAGAAGCATCCTTACTCGATCTGGCGCAAGATGGCCGAGCGCCACGTCAGCTTCGAGCAGCTTTCCGACGTCATGGCCTTCCGGGCGATCGTTCCCAATCTGGAGGAATGCTACCGCACGCTCGGGCTCATCCACCGGCGCTGGCCGGTCGTGCCCGGCCGCTTTAAGGATTTCATCTCGACGCCCAAGCGCAACGGCTACCAGTCGCTCCACACCACGGTCATCCACGACGAGCAGGTGCGGATCGAGATCCAGATCCGCACCGCCGAGATGCACGCCAAGGCCGAGCACGGCCTCGCCGCCCACTGGGCGTATAAGGAAGGCGTGGTCGAGACGACGACCCAGCATCCCTGGATCAGCGACCTCGTCGAGATACTCGAGCACGCCGCCAGCGCCGAGGAGCTGCTCGAACATACCCGCATGGCGATGTACCAGGACCGCATCTTCGCCTTCACGCCCAAGGGCGAGCTGATCCAGCTTCCCAAGGGCGCGACGCCGGTCGATTTCGCCTACGCCGTCCACACCGATCTCGGCGACCAGACGGTCGGCTCCAAGATCAACGGCCGGGTGATGCCGTTGCGCACCCCGCTCGAAAATGGCGACCAGGTCGAGATCCTCGTCTCCAAGGCCCAGCATCCCCAGCCCTCCTGGCTCGGCTTCGTCGTCACCGGCAAGGCGCGGGCGAAGATCCGCCGCTTCGTCAAGTCGAAGGAGCGCGAGGAGACGATCGCGCTGGGCCGCAAAATCTATGACGAGATCGTCCAGCGCCTGCCCCAGCCGCTCGGCTGGGAAGCGATGGCCGAGGCGCTGAAGCGGCTCCACTTCCACGACGATGCCGGCCTCATGGAGGCGATCGCGATGAAGCGGGTCAGCGACGTCGCGGTGATGGAGGCGCTGATCCCCGGCTCCACCGGCAAGGACGGAGTCAAGCCGCCGCCGCAGCGCACCGCCATCTCGATCAAGGGCCTGACTCCGGGCGTCGCCTTCCAGCTCGCCGGATGCTGCCACCCGATACCGGGCGACCGCATCGTCGGCCTGCGGCGGGAGGGCGAGGAGATCGAAGTCCACGTCATCGGCTGCGACACGCTCGCCGACGGCGTCGACGCCGACTGGCTCGACCTCGCCTGGGGCAACGAATCGGACGGCGGCACCGCGCGCCTGTGCGTCGTCATCAAGAACGAGCCGGGCTCGCTCGCCGCCATCGCCGGGGTGCTCGGCAGCCAGCGCGCCAACATCGTCTCGATGGAGCAGGCCAGCCGCGACGGCAGCTTTCACACCTTCCACCTCGACATCGAGGTGCACGACGTCCAGCATTTGATGCGCATCCTCGCCGCGCTCCGCGCCACCGAGGTGGTCGCCAGCGCCGAGCGGCTCTAGGGGGCACATGACCGACACGCCGGCTTCGATGACCTATGCGGGCTATCTCGAGCTCGAGCGGATCCTCACCGCCCAGCACCCGCTCTCGCCGCATCACGACGAGATGCTGTTCGTCGTCATCCACCAGACCAAGGAGCTGTGGCTCAAGCAGATCCTCCACGAGCTGGCGCTGTCGACCGAGCTCATCCGCCGCGATTCGCTGATCGAGGTTCACAAGAGCCTGTCGCGCGTGTCGCGAATCCAGGCGGTGATGACGCTGAGCTGGGACGTCCTGGCGACGATGACTCCGGCCGATTATACCAGCTTCCGCGACGTGCTCGGCTCCAGCTCCGGCTTCCAGTCGGCGCAGTTCCGCCTGTTCGAATATCGGCTGGGGCTGAAGGAAGGCGGGCACCTCAGATTCCAGGAGGAAGGGTCCGCCTGGCACTCCGCGTTGCTCGCCGCCCTCCACCAGCCCAGCCTCTGGGACGAGGCGAATGCCGCGCTCGCCCGAGCCGGCTTCGAGCTTCCGCCCGAGGCGCTTGAGCGGGACTGGACCCAGCCCTACCGGCCGAGCGAGGGCGTCGCGGAGGCCTGGGCGGAGGTCTACCGCCAGACCGAGCGCCACTGGATCCTCTACCAGTTCGCCGAGAAGCTGGTGGACATCGACGATTCGCTGGCGACCTGGCGCCACAAGCATGTCGTCACCGTCGAGCGGATCATCGGCGCCAAGCGCGGCACCGGCGGCACGGCGGGCGTCGCCTATCTCCAGTCCACCATCGGCAAGCGAGCCTTTCCCGAGCTCTGGTCGCTGCGGACCAAGCTCTGAATCATCATCCTCGTCCCGGCTACCGCCGGTAAGCCAAGGCCGCCATCTCCTCGCGCACGATCTTCTCGCGCGCCGCCAGGCTCGGATGGCTTCGGAAGAGCTGGGGGAAATTGTCGTATTTCGTGAGGTACCGCCGCCAGAAGGGGATCGCGGCGCCGAGGTCGTAGCCCGCCGCCGCCATCAGCCTGAGGCCGAGTCGGTCGGCCTGCTCTTCGCGGTGCCACAAGGTCGCGGCGTTGATGCCGAGGCTGGCGAGCAGCCCCTCCTCGGTCCGCATCGGCGGGTGGCCGAGAATGCCGTGGGCGAGCTCGTGGCCGAGCACCACGGCCAGCTCGTCGTCGCTCGCGACAAAGCCCAGCATCGCATCGGTCATCACCACATAGCCGCCGGTGTCGAACGCATTGACCTGCGCCGACCGCGCGAGGCGCACGCGGGCGAGGCAGCCCGGAAGCGAGCCGAGCGTCAGCCGCCGCTCGCCGCCGCCCCGAAGCACGACGAGCTCGGCCGGCCCGGCCGCGAGCGCGGTCTCGAGCTGCGCCTCGCTCGCCTGGACCATGAGCCGCCATCTCTTGCGGTCCGTCTCGGCCGCGATCCGCGCTTCGGACGGGAAGGGCGCGCCGTTGACGGAGAGGAGCACGTCGCCCGCCGCCAGGCCGGCCTGGTCGGCGGGGCTGCCGGCGATCACGCCCAGCACGCCGGGTCCGCGGTCGAGCCCGTAGCGGGCGGTCATCAGCGCCCGGTCGCGGGGCAGATATTCGGCCAGATGGTGGAAGAGCAGCCCGGTGAGCGGGAATGGCCGGGGGCAAAGGGCGCGGCCCGCGAGGGCGAGGCGGTAGGCCACGGCGGCGACGCGCAAATCGTCCTGGCGCAAGGTCGTCCCGGCGGCCGTGGACGTGGCGGGTGGGGATAACGGCTGGGCCGCCGCGAAGGACGGGATGGCCGCCGCCGCCAGCGAGAGCGGAACGAGGAGCCTCCGCACCGGATAGCGGGACAAGGACGCCTCCTCAGCCGGACACACAAATTGGCCGGATGAAGTCGAACCTCATCCGGCCAAATCTCAGACTGGCGAGTACCGCCGCCGGCCCTTACGGGCTGTGCGGGAGGGTGTCGTCGTCGTTGTTCGTTGCGGCCAGAATGCCGAGGATGATCGCGATGAGCGCGATCAGCGGAATGATGAAGCCGCCGCGCAGCTCGCTGCCGCTGACGCTCTCGCCCGCCGGCGCAACTTCGGTCGACCGCGCAGCAGCCGCAGAGCTCTGCGCAGCGGCCATGGTCGGCGCTACCATCAGTGCAACCGAGGCGGTCGCCGCTATAATTCCCTTGAAACCCACGTCAGCTTCTCCCTTCGTACTCGAGTCTGATCTTCTCGATTTCAGTGGCCGTTCCTATCCGAGGCTTCCTTGGCTGTCTACCCCGAAATGGTTGGCATCGAAATCCGTTTGCACTCCGTAGCCGGCGCCCGTTTACGAAGCCTGAACCGAACGCCCTGTGCAAGCAAAGGTTCAGCCGCGGTGCCGCTTACCGGTGGAGTGTTGCAAAGCGGCGACAGGTTGGCGGGCTCAGGCATATTGCCCGGAAAGCCATTTTGTTCCAGAGGGTTCGGCCACCGGGCGGGGAGGAAAGAGCGTTGGCGGGAGCCTTGAGAGTGTCGCGGCTGGTGGCTCTGGCCGCCGCGTTCCTGTGGGCGCTGGGCGCCTCGCCGGCCTTCGCCGCCGTCACCATAACCTTCTATTCGAAGGAGTTGGGGGCAAGCTTCCCGCACGCCTTCGTCACCGTCGCCGGCACGCTCGACCGGACGGGCGAGCGAATCGACACCAATTACGGCTTCACCGCGACGGCGGTCACCCCCGCCATCCTGATGGGCCGGGTCAAGGGCGAGGTCGTCTCCGATCATGGCCCGGCCTACATCAAGGTCAGCGACAAGCATTTCAGCCTCACTTTGTCGGACGGGGAGTATGACCGGATGATGGCCACGGTGGCGCGCTGGCGGGCCTGGCCGCAGCCCTCCTACGATCTCGGCACCCGCAATTGCATCCATTTCGTCGCCGACCTCGCGGCGAGCCTGGGCATGAAGGCGGAGGTGCCCAGGGGGATGACCAAGAAGCCCCGCTCCTACCTCCAGTATCTCACCGGCGAGAATCGCGCCTGGCTGATCGCCCGCCACGCCGTCTTCTACGGCCGCGAGCTGCCGGCCGCCGCCGCCGCTTGACTTTCGCCTTGCCCTCCAATCTTAGCGCGGCGGGGCCGCCGGGCCCCGCTCCGCTTGTCCCCACCGGAAAAAGAGAGACATGAGCGAGTCCCGCAACGAGCAGATCGTCGTCGTCGGCCTCGGCTATGTCGGGCTTCCGCTCGCCGTCGCTCTGGCGCGGAGCCACGCGGTCACCGGCCTCGACATCGACAGCCGGCGCATCGAGGAGCTGAAGCTCGGCCTCGACCGGACCCGCGAGGTGGAGGCGGAGGTGCTCAAGGCCTCGCCGCTGAAGCTCACCAGCCGCGCCGGGGATTGCCGCGGCGCCGACGTCTATATCGTCACGGTCCCGACCCCGGTCGACGCCGCCAACCAGCCCGATCTGGGGCCGGTGATCGGCGCCACCCGCGCGGTCGCCGCCCTCATCGATCCGGCGAGGAAGCCGGTCATCGTCTACGAAAGCACCGTCTATCCCGGCGTCACCGAGGAGGTTTGCGGGCCGCTGATCGAGGCCGTGTCCGGGCTGGTCCGGGGCCGCGACTTCTTCCTCGGTTACTCGCCCGAGCGCATCAATCCCGGCGACCGCGAGCACACGGTCGACCGAATCACCAAGGTGGTGGCCGGCGAGACTCCGGAGGTGCGGGACCGCCTCGCCGCCCTCTACGGCGCGGTGACCAGCGGCGGCGTCTTCCCGGCGGCGTCGATCAAGGCGGCCGAGGCGGCGAAGGTGATCGAGAACGCCCAGCGCGACATCAACATCGCCTTCATGAACGAGATCACCCAGATCTTCTCGAAGATGGACATTTCGATCTGGGACGTGCTCGAGGCCGCGGGCACCAAGTGGAACTTCCTCAAGTTCCAGCCCGGCCTGGTCGGCGGCCACTGCATCGGCGTCGATCCTTATTATCTGAGCTACCGCGCCCAGCAGCTCGGCCAGGACCCCAACGTCATCCTGGCCGGCCGCGCGATCAACGACGCCATGGGCGCCTGGGTCGCCGACCGCCTCCACGAGCGGCGCGGAGCGGCGGGCTCGGCCTTGGTGATGGGCCTCACCTTCAAGGAGAATGTGCCGGACCTCAGGAACAGCAAGGTCATCGACGTCATCCGCCGCCTCGAGGCGCTCGGCCACGCGGTGACGGTCCACGATCCCCTCGCCGACCCGGCCGAGGCGCGCCACGAATATGGCGCCGAGCTCGCCCCCGACGCCCTGGATCGCCGCTACGACCTCGTCGTCGTCGCGGTGCCCCACGCCGCCTATGGCGCCCTGGAGGACGCGCGCATCGCCGGCCTCGTCGCCAAAGGCGGCCTCCTCGCCGACCTCAAGAACCTCTTCGCGAGCCGCGACCTCCCCACCGTGAAGCGCTGGACCCTCTAACCCTGCCTCCCCATGCGGAGCATGGGGAGGGGAACCCCCGAAGGGGGTGGAGGGGTAAATGGCGCAGACCCGAGCATGGGCCCCAGCCTTCGCCGGGGCGATGGAGCTCCCTCGTCATGCCAGCGCAGGCTGGCATCCATGCGGATTCCGAGCTCGGCGGCGCGTCCGCATGGGCCCCAGCCTTCGCTGGGGCGACGGAGCCTCCCTCGTCATGCCAGCGCAGGCTGGCATCCCTGCGGATTCCGAGCTCCGGCGGCGCGTCGGCATGGGCCCCAGCCTTCGCCGGGGCGACGGAGCGTCCCTCGTCATGCCAGCGCAGGCTGGCATCCATGCGGACTCCGAGCTCCGGCGGGCGCGTCGGCATGGGTCCCAGCCTTCGCTGGGGCGACGGAGCCTCCCTCGTCATGCCGGCGCAGGCTGGCATCCCTGCGGATTCCGAGCTCCGGCGGCGCGTCCGTATGGGCCCCACCCAATCACGCCGGCGGGGCGCTTCTCTCCGCGTGGTCCCTTAGGCGTCGACCTGCCTTGTGATCAGCTGACGTGCGGCTTGGACGCCAAGAAGCGACCATGCGATCAGTCCGAGGTACTGCCACCAGTGAAGCGGTTTCGGCGAGGCAAGGGTGAGAACTACCAAAACGGGTGCCACAACCACTACCATCCAGCTCGCTACGCGTTTGCCGTCCCTCCGCTTGTCCCACCAGGCCATATCATCTCCTTGCTTTCCGCCGAGCGTATAGGAGGCGGGGCCGGAGCGCGACAGGCATCAGGAGCTAATTTCAAACTGAGACACTACCCAACCTTAGAGACCTACGTTGACCCTTGTCCGTAGCTACCGCCGCAGCACGCGGCGCGGTTTGCCCCCCGTCGTCTATGTGCGGCCCTACGTCCGCCGGCGCTAATCTAGCGCCCTAGGATCGCGTCCTTCGGGGCATTGTCATCAACACCTGGGGGTCGCTTCGGCGGCCCCTCTTTTTGCGTTCGTTGACTCTCGTCCTAGCAGGGCGCAAAATCCCTCAATGGATTGGGCAATGGTAGCCACGTTTGTTGCCGCCCTTGCTGCCTCAGCGCAGGCCCTTTGGGTGTCGCCCCTATATAAAAAAATCCTAATCCTGTAAAAAAGAAATTAATATCAATGAATTATCGGTCTTCAGTGGGTTGAACTTGCTGAGTCTAGTATATTAGTCCCATCGTGGACGGGACGGCACCTACACCCCGTGATACCCCCGGTACCATTCCACGAACCGCGGGATCCCCTCCTCGATGCGCGTCTTCGGCTCGAAGCCCAGATCGCGCTGGATGGCGCTGATGTCGGCATAGGTGTCGCGGACGTCGCCGGGCTGCATCTCCAGCAGGCGGCGCTCGGCCTTCTTCCCGCACGCCGCCTCGATGAGGTCGATCATCCGGCCGAGCTCCTCCGAGCGGTGGTTGCCGATATTGTAGAGGCGGTGGGGGCCGCGGCTGCCGCCCGCTTTTTCCGTCCCGTCGTCGGGCGGCGGGTTGTCGAGGCAGGCGACGATCCCGGTCACGATGTCGTCAATGTAGGTGAAGTCGCGGCGCATATTGCCCTCGCCGAACACGTTGATCGGCTCGCCCGCGAAGATCGCCTTGGTGAAGATCCACATCGCCATGTCCGGCCGTCCCCAGGGGCCGTAGACGGTGAAGAAGCGCAGGCCGGTCTGGGGCAGGCGGTAGAGATGGGCGTAGGTCTCGCCGATCAGCTCATCCGACTTCTTGGTGGCGGCGTAGAGGGAGAGCGGGTGGTCGACCCGGTCCTCGACCCGGAAGGGCAGGCTCTCATTGCCGCCATAGACCGAGGAGGAGGAGGCGTAGACGAAGTGCCGCGACCGGCGGTGCCGCGCCACCTCCAGCATGTTGAGGTGGCCGGCGAGGTTGGACCGGACATAGGCGCGGGGGTTCTCGATCGAGTAGCGCACCCCCGCCTGGGCGCCCAGGTGGACGATACCGTCGAAATCCTCGCCGTCGAGCGCCCGGTCGAGCGCCGAATCGTCCGCGAAATCGGCCTCGAGGAAGCGGAAGCCGGGATGCTTCGCCAGCTCGGCCAGCCGGTTCCGCTTCAGCGCCGGGTCGTAATAAGGGTTGACGTTGTCGAGGCCGGTCACCGCCTCGCCGCGGGCGAGCAGCCGCAAGCTGGTGTGGAAGCCGATGAAGCCGGCCGCGCCGGTGACGAGGATTGGCATGGATGCGCCCGCTGGAGAGGTGGTCGCGCGGCGCTTAGACGAAAGTCCGGCCCCAACTCAACCGGCCGCGCATCGGCGCAAGTTGTGGACTTGCGGGCGATACTTCCGTTAACGCCGGGAGCGATCCATTTTCGCGCACCCCTGGGGCGAGCCACGCGTGTCAATAATTTCGGGAAAATTCACCAGCGCGCGCCGCACGCTCTGGCACCGCGTGCGCTTCCAGCTCGGCATCGGGCTGCTGCTGGCGGTGCTGATCCCCTATGGCGTGCGCTACCAGTTCGACGCCCCGGCGGGCGACCTCGCCGCCCTCAACAACTCGTTCATCGGAAGCCTCCTGGCGCTGGTGGCCGGCTGGTACGCCTTCCGAAGGGTGTCCCATTATCCCGGCGTCCGCGCCTCCTACCATATCCTGCCCTCCTTCTCCGCCTCCTACGGGCTGGTGCTGGCGGTGTTCTTCTTCGCGCGACTCGATTACAGCCGCCTCCACTTCTTCTTCAGCTTCCTGCTCGCCTCGTTCTGGTATTATATCGTCTACTTCAAGCTGCAGCGACAGCAGCGGCTGTCGATCGGCGTCGTCCCCTATGGCGAAGTGCGCCACCTCTACGAGATCGAGGACGTCAGCTGGGCGACGCTGACCGACCCGCACGACACGGAAAGCCCCTTCGACGCGATCGTCGCCGACCTGCGCTTCGACATACCCGACGAATGGGAGCGCTATCTCGCCGACCGGGCGCTGGCCGGCACCCTCGTCATGCACGTCAAGCAGATGGAGGAATCGCTCACCGGGCGGGTGGCGATCGAGCATCTGTCGGAGAATAATCTCGGCTCGCTCATCCCCGGCATCGTCTATGCGAAGGTGAAAAGGGCGGGCGATTTCGTCATCGCCATCGCCTCGATCCCGTTCCTGGCGCCGCTGCTGCTCCTCGTCGGGCTGCTCATCCGGCTCGATTCGAGCGGACCGATCCTCTTCCGGCAGGAGCGGATGGGCTATGGCGGCCGCACCTTCTCCATGTTCAAGTTCCGAAGCATGCGCGAGCATGACGCGGAGGACGCCCGAGCCGCGGCGATGACCCGCGACGAGGACAGCCGGGTGACCCGGGTCGGGCGCCATCTGCGGCGCTACCGGATCGACGAGCTGCCGCAGGTGATCAACGTCCTCAAGGGCGAGATGAGCTGGATCGGGCCCCGCCCCGAGGCGGTGCCGCTGTCCCACTGGTACGAAGCGGAGCTGCCTTTCTATCGCTACCGCCATATCGTCCGGCCCGGCATCACCGGCTGGGCTCAGGTCAAGCAGGGCCATGTCGCCGACGTCGGCGACGTGCTGTGGAAGCTCCAATATGATTTCTACTACATCAAGAACTTCTCCTTCTGGCTCGACCTGCTCATCGTCGCCCGGACGATCAGGACCGTGTTGAGCGGCTTCGGCGCCCGCTGATCGGCCCCGCGCCGGCAACGCTTTGAGAAGGTTCGGCGTGTAGGGAGCGGCGGATGGACGCCATTCAGCCGGTGATACTCTGCGGGGGGTCGGGGACGCGCCTGTGGCCGGTCTCCACGGCGGAGCGGCCGAAGCCTTTGCTCGCTTTGGCGGGGGATCGAAGCCTGCTGCGGGCGACGCTCGCCCGAGTCGGGGACCGGACCGCCTTCGCGCCGCCGCTGCTGATCGGCAGCGGCGCGCTGGCGGAGGCCCTCGCGGCGGAAGCGGCCGGCGCCGGCGCCCGGCTCGTCCTCGAGCCCTGCGGGCGGAGCACCGCCCCGGCGCTCGCCGTCGCCGCCCTGCTCGCCGAATCGCCCGACCGGCTCCTCCTCGTCATGCCGAGCGATCACCTGATCCGCGACGGCGCGCGTTTCCTGGCCGCGGTGGAAGCCGCGGCGCCGCTCGCCCGCGACGGCTGGCTGACCACCTTCGGAATTCCGCCCACCCGCGCCGAGACCGGCTACGGTTATATCCGCCGCGGACCGGCTTTGGGCGAATGCGCCTTCGAAGCGGCGGAATTTGTCGAAAAACCCGATCTTTTGACGGCCCAGGCCTATCTCGATTCAGGCGATTTCGATTGGAATTCCGGCATCTTCCTGCTCACCGCCGCCCGCTGCCTCGAAGAGCTCCGCCGCCACCGCCCCACCCTCCTCGAAGCCGCCGCCCAAGCCCTCGCAGGAGCTGACCGCAATGGCGACCGCATAAGCCTCGAAGCGGAGAGCTTCGCCCGCTGCGAATCCGTCTCGATCGACGTCGCGGTGATGGAGCAAGCGGAGCGCATCGCCATGGTCCCCGTCGAGATGGGCTGGTCGGACCTCGGCAGCTGGGACTCGGTCTACCAGGCCGGGCCGGCGGACGACGCCGGCAACGTCCTCCACGGCGCGGCCGATGCAACGGGTGCGCGCAACTGCCTCGTCCATTCGGACGGACCGCGCATCGTGGCGCTGAACGTCGAGGACCTGATCATCGTCGCCACGGCGGAGGGCGTGCTCGTCACGCGCAGGAACGGACCCTAGGCGGCCTGCCGGCGGCTCTCCGGCTCCTGGCGGTGCCAGGCCTGGAACATGAGCACCGCCCATAGGGCCGGGGTCGAATCGCGGCGGCCGCTGAGGTGGTCGCGCCAGCGGCGGCCGACGGCCCCGGCGTCGAAATAGCCTTCGGCCGCCATGCGCGTCGGGTCGAGCAGCTCCTCGGCCCAGGGCCGCAGCGGTCCCTTGATCCACTCGCCGACGGGGATGCCGAAGCCGGACTTGGGCCGGTCGAACAAAGCGCGCGGCGCTTCGCGATAGAGCAGCTCGCGAAGGATGTGCTTCCCTTTGCCGCCCCTCACCTTCATCGCCATCGGGATGCGCGCCGCGAGCTCCGCCACCCGGTGGTCGAGGAAGGGCACTCGCGTCTCCAGGCTGACCGCCATCGCCGCCCGGTCGACCTTGCAGAGGATATCGTCCGGCAGGTAGGAGACGGCGTCGCAATACATCATCCGCAGCGTGTCCGGCGCGCCGGCGGCGAAATCCATGTCGAAGCCGGCCGCCGGCGCCCCTTCCGCGTCGTGCACGGGAGACGGCTCGAAGCTCCATTCGTCGAGGAAGCTGTTGTAGACGTCGTCGAACGATCGCGCCGCGCCGGCGACGCGTAGCGCCTTTTGCACCTTGCTGCCGAAATGCGGCTGGCGCCGGCCCGGCAGCAGCACCGCCGCGCCGTTCCACAGGCTGGAGGGAAGCTGGCCGAGGGGCGGGCCGATCAGCGCCCGCACCGGCCGCGGCAGCTTGCGGAGCCGCTGCCACAGGGCCGGGGCCGCGAAGTGGCGGTTATAGCCGGCGAACAGCTCGTCCCCGCCGTCGCCGGAGAGGGCGACGGTCACCTGCTCGCGCGCGAAGCGGCTGACCAGGTGCGTCGGGATCTGGGAGCTGTCCGCAAAGGGTTCGTCATACATCTCAGGAAGCAGCGGAATGACATCCCTCGCCTCCTTCACCGTGACGTAGCGCTCGTCATGGACGGTGCCGAGGTGCTTCGCCACGGCCTTGGCATATTCGGCCTCGTTGAAGCCCGCCTCTTCGAAGCCGATCGAGAAGGTCCGCACCGGGATGGACGAATATTTCTGATAGAGCGCGACGACGGTGGAGCTGTCGATCCCGCCCGAGAGGAAGGCGCCGACCGGCACGTCGGCGACCGCCTGGCCCTGTATGGCCTTGGCGAGGACCTGCTCGAGCCGCTCCAGCGCCTCGTTTTCGTCAGCGATGGGATCGGCCAGTCCCCCCCGCATCACGTCGCGATAGGACCAGTAGCGGGTGAGCTTGACGCCGCCGCAATCGACCCCTTCCGCCGGCGGGGCGGCCAGCGCCGCCGGCACCGCGTCCGTCGACACGGTGAGGATGCAGCCGGGCTCCAGCTTGTAGATGCGCTCGTAGATCGACAGGGGCGCGGGGATGTAGGTGCGGGCCGCGAACAGCCGCAGCGCCCGCCGGTCGATTGCATTGTCGAAGCGCGGGTGCACCCGCAGCGCCTTCAGCTCCGAGGCGAAGACCAGGTCGCCGCCGGCCGAGCCGTAATAGAGCGGCTTCTCGCCGAAGCGGTCGCGGGCGAGGTGGAGGCGGCGCTCCCGCCGGTCCCACAGCGCCAGCGCGAACATCCCCACCGCGCGCCTGAGCGTCTCGGCCAGCCCCCAGGCGGCGATCGCCTCCAGCAGCGTCTCGGTATCGGAATGACCGCGCCAGGCCACGCCGCCGCCCGCAGCCGCGTCCAGCTCGGCTCGGAGGTCGCCGTGATTATAGATCTCGCCATTGTAGCTGAGCATCCAGCGGCCGTCGGCCGAAGCCATCGGCTGGTGGCCGAGCGGCGACAGGTCGACGATGGAGAGGCGGCGATGGCCGAGCCCGATCCCCCCTTCCGCATCGGTCCAGACACCCTGGTCGTCGGGGCCCCGGTGGGCGATCGGCGCGATCATGCGGCGCACCAGCGCCGGGTCCGGGCGGCCGGCCGTCAAAATCCCAGCGATGCCGCACATGATCCGAGTCTCGTCCCGATCCTGGAGTAAGCGCTCACTTAGTCGCTCGCGATGCCTTCGCCAAGCGGCGGGGACGTCACGCGTCGGGCAGCAGCCGGCCGATCACCCGTTCCAGCGACTCTCGCCAAGGTGGGGCGCGATAGCCGAACGTCGCCGCGAAGCGGTCTGAGGAAAGCCGGCTGTTGAGCGGCCGCGGCGCCTTGGCCGGCCACTCGGCGGTGACGATAGCCTCGACGTCGGCGGTCGGGCCTCCGCGGGCGCCGCTCAGAGCGAAGACCGCCCGGGCGAAGTCGGCCCAGCTCGCCGACCCGGTGCCGGCGAGGTGGTAGGTGGCGCCGAGGCCCAGCCGCGGCTCCTGACGCCAGGCGGCCAGCATGGCGAGCAGGCCGTCGGCGAGGTCGAGCGCGGAGGTGGGATTGCCGACCTGGTCCCCGACGACGCGGAGCTCGCTCCGCGCCTCGGCCACGCTCAGCATCGTCTTCACGAAGTTGCGGCCGAACGGACTGTATACCCAGGCCGTGCGCACGATCGCATGGCCACGCAGGATTTCCCGTACCGCCTCCTCCCCCGCCAGCTTGGTGCGCCCGTAGACGCCGGCGGGAGCCGTCGGGTCGTCCTCGCGCCACGGCCGATCGCCGGTGCCGTCGAACACGTAGTCGGTGGAAACGTGGATGAAACGCGCGCCCGCCGCCCGCGCCGCTTCGGCGATCGCTCTGGGCGCGGCGGCGTTCACCGCGGCCGCCGCCTCGGGCTCGTCCTCCGCCTGGTCGACGGCGGTGTAGGCTGCAGCGTTGACGATGACCTCCGGCGCTGCGTCCCGGATGGCCCGGCGCAACGTCCCGGGTTCGAGGAGGTCTATTTCCGGCCGCCCGACGAACGACAAGACCACGCCCGCGGCGGCCGCCCGTTCGGCGAGGCTCAGCGCGAGCTGCCCGTCGCGCCCGACGACGAGCACGCCGCTCATGCGGCGCCGGGGTAGGAAAAGGCCGGCCCCGCCTCGGCGAGCAGGGGCGCGCGTCGGTCCTTTTCGGAGAGGATCGGCTCGGTTCCGTCCAGCGGCCACTCGACGCCTATCGCCGGATCGTCGAACCGCACGGCGCGGTCATGCTCCGGCGAATAAGGCGCCGAGACCTTGTAGAGGACCTCGCAATCCGGCTCGAGCGTCAGGAAGCCATGGGCGAAGCCCGGCGGCACGTAAATCTGGTTCCACTCCGCGGCGGAGAGGATCAGCGACACCCACTGGCCAAAGGTTGGGGAGCCGTGGCGGATGTCGACGGCGACGTCGAAGATCGAGCCGCGCGTGACCCTCAGCAGCTTGGCCTGCGCCGCCGGCGGCTCCTGGTAGTGGAGGCCGCGCAGCACGCCGCGGTCGGCCGAAAAGCTGTGATTGTCCTGGACGAAATCCGCGTGGATGCCCGCCTCTGCCAGGGCGGCGGCGCTCCACACTTCGGAGAAGAAGCCGCGGTGGTCGCCGTGGCGCCGCGGGCGGATCTCGGCGACGCCGCCAAGGCCAAGGTCGCGCACCTCGATCACGGCCGCCCCGCCACCGGCGCCAGCAAGGCCGCCGCCGCGTCCTTCGCCAGGCCTTTCGCGCCGAAGCTCCATTCCGAGCCCGGCCGATAGCCGCCCCGGGCGAAAAGGGCGGAGAATGACCGGAGGGTCCGCGCCGCGCTCGGCGTGCCGTATATTTCGGCCCTCAGCGCATTGCGCCCGGCGAATTCGTCGATGCGGTCGGCGGCGTCGTTCATGCGGCTGGCGAGGTCCCTGGCGGCGCCCGCGCTGTTGCTCCGCAGGATCGCGGCGATCGAGCGCAGGTAGCCGGCGCGGGCGCGATACGACGCGCCGTTGTTCTTGAACAGGGCCTTGAGCCGATCCGCCCAGCCTGGGCTCCCGGCCGGGTCGGTCACCGTGGCAGCGTGCCGACGGTAAAGCGCGAGCGGCTCGCCGAGCAGCAGGATCGAGCCGGTGGCGTTGGCGAGGATGCAGGTCCAGACGTCGTGGGGCTCGCGCCAGGGGTGCCAGGGGACGGTGGGGCGCGGTTCCGCCGGGACCTCGCGCAGCAGAGTGCCGCGCACCAGCTGGGTGAAGCCGGTGCAATGCCAGTCCGGATCCAGCTCCAGCCGTTTGGCCAGCCGCGACGGCGGATAGTTGTAGAGGCGCCTCAGCGGTGTCAGCTGCTCGTCGGCGACGGTCGCGTCATGGGCGACGAGCATGAGATCGTCCGCTCCGCCGGCGGCGATGGCGGCCGTGCAGATGTCGAGCTTGCGCGGCAGCCAGACGTCGTCCTGGTCGCAAAAGGCGATCCAGTCGCCGCGGCACCGGCGCGCGGTGCGCACGAAATTCTCGCCGAAGCCGAGCTGAGTCTCGTTGCGGTGGAAGATAACGGGAAAGGGCGCGCGGCGGGTGAAGTCGTGGACGATTTGGGGGGTGGCGTCGGTGGAGATGTCGTCGCCTATTTGCAATTCTATCGGCGGCCGGGTCTGGGCGGCGAGGCTGTCGAGCTGCGCCTCGAGGAAGCGCTCGCCGTTGAAGGTCGACATCGCGATGGAGACGGAAGGGACGCTCATGCCCGCCGCCCCGCGAGCCGCTTCGCCGCCGTGGCGAGCCGCTCCGCCGGCACCGGTGCGACGATCCGGTAGAGCAGGCTCAGCGGCCACGCGGCGTCCCGGGCGGAGGCGCCGCCGATCGCGCGCGCAAGCTCGAACAGGTCGGCCGCCTCGGCGGCGAAGCCGTGGCGCGCCGAGTCCCGCCCGAGCCGCCAGACCAGCTTGCCGAAAGCCGTCTTCTCCGGCGGCCCCAGCTGCAGGCCGTCCGCGGCGGCGAGCACGGCACGGATGTGGCGGTAGACCAGGGCCAGCCGGCGATAGCCGTCGGCGCCGAAGCCGCGGGAGAGCCGCCCGCTGCCATGCTCCCGGACCGCGCAGACGGTGACCGGCACGCGCGCGAACGACCAGCCGGCGGCGAGCAGGCGGATCGCCAGCTCGTGATCTTCCGCCAGCGCGAACCGCGTGTCGAACCCTCCCACCTCGCGCAAGGCGACGGCCGGGAAGAGCGGCAATACGGGCGACATGACGTTGCCGAGCAACGCGGCCGTGGCGAGAGGTCCGGGCGGAGCGGTGGCCGCGAAGCCGTAGCTGGGCCCGCGGGCCGGCGCTCCCGACGCGTCGATCGATACGGCGTCCCCGACGCCGATCTGCCGCGGCGCCAGCCCGCGGGCCGCCTCGATCTGGCGGGCGAGCGCGCCGTCGGGGATGACGTCGTCGGAATCGAGGAAGCGGATGAAGGGCGCCGCGGCGGCGGCCGCCCCCCGGTTGCGGGCGGCGGCGACGCCCTCGTTCGCGCTGCGGATGAGGTGTACCCGTCCCGCATAGCGGGCGATCGCCTCGGCCGAGCCGTCGGTCGAGCCGTCGTCGACGACGACGACCTCGACGTCCGGCGCCTGGCCGAGCGCGCTCTCGATGGCCGCGGCGACATATTCCCCGCGATTGTAGCAGGGAATCACCACGCTGGCCGCAACGCTCATCAGGCGCTCTTCTGGTTGCGCTCGCGATAGTGCTTCAACAGCACATCCGGGTGGCGCGCCACCCGCGCGCCGAGGAAGCGGAGCTTGCGCAGCCGGTTCCAGTCGCCGGGCTCCCGGTAATAGGCGGCCTTGAGGTCCCACGGGATCGCGCGCAGCCAGCGGTGATAGAAGATCGACGAGGTCGTCACTCGGCCGCAGTGGAAGCCTTCGGCCGGATTGACGTGCCATTCCCCGTCCGGCGTCTCGAAGTCGAACGGGTGATAGACGACGTCGGCGCGGGCCTCCTGCGCGAGGCGGAGCAGCTTCTCCACCCGCTCCGGCATATGCTCGTCATCGTCGTCGAGGTGGGTGACGAAGTCCCCCCGCGCCAGCTCGATGCCCCGGTTCATCGCGGCGCCGCCGCCCACCATCCATCGCAGGTCGGGCGCGTCGGGATAGTTGCCGCGCCGGGGCAGGTTCTCGAAGCGCAGCCGCGGGTCGCGTATCGCGCCGACGAGCCGCTCGGTGTCGTCGGTGCAATGGTCGCCCACCACGATGACTTCGACGTTCGGGTAGGACTGGGCGAGCGCCGACGGGATCGATCGCCCGACCAGCAGCGGCGCGCGATTGTAGGTGGCGATGCAGATGCTGACCAGCGGCGCCTCCGCCTCGAAAGCCTCGCGATAGTCGCGGGCGCGGCGGGCGCGGCGGAACGCGAGCGGCGCGAGCGGCCCCAGGTCCCGCGCCGAGCGCCAATCCTCGCGCAGCCGCTGGCGAAGGCTCCAGTTGCGCGTGCCGCGCCCCAGCATCGTTCCTCCTCCCGCTCCGCGGCCGCGCTAGGCGCCGGCCTCTGCCTCGATGATGAGATCGCCGAAATCGGGGCGGCTCTCCAGCCCGCGCAGATCGGCATGGACGCTCTCGCCCCATGCGACCCGCCTGACGTTGCGGAAGCCGCACTCCTCGAGAAGCCCGGCCAGCTCCGGCTCGTCGTACAGGAAGGCGTGGCCCCAGCTGCGCATGCCTTCATTGACCATTCGGCACAACGTCTCGGGATACCACATGCCGTGGTCCATGCGGACTAGGCGGCCCTCGCAATAATCGTCTACCAGCCGCTTCAAATCGGGGGTCGAGACGCGGACCACCCCACCCGGGGCCATCGCCCGCCGGGCGTGGGTGAACAGGCGCTTGGCGTCGTCGCGGCCGACATGCTCGATGAAATGCTCCGTATAGACGAACTTCACCTGGCCGACCGGCACCGGCAGCGGCTTGCGCAGATCCCACACCAATGCGCCGAGGCCGTTGATGTCGAGATTGGCCCAGCCCGGCAGCAGGCGTGCGCCGCAGCCGAGGTGAAGGCGGTCGTACCGCTTCAGCAGGCCGGGCGTGCGCGCCCGGCGCAGGCGGGTCGCGGCGGCGGCGGCGACCGTGGCCGCGCGCCTGAAGAGCCCGGCGGCGGCCCTCAGCGGAAAGGGGCGGGAAAGAGCGGAGGAAGCCATGGCAGTCCAGTCGGAACGGGTCGGCGACCCTCTACGGGCTGGGCGGCCTGGGAACAAGCCTCAGCCGGGCGAGGATGGACTGCGCGACCCGGCTCTCGCCCAGCATGTGCAGCGCTTCGACCAGCGGGTGCGCGCGCACGGCAAGGCCGACGGCGAAGTAGACCGCCGCCCCCACCGGCACGAGGAGCGCCAGCGCGGCCAAAGGCGAGAGCGGGACCGCCAGACGGAGGAGGATGATCGTGGCGCTCATCACCGCGGTGGCGAAGATCGCCCAGCCCAGGTCCCACAGCTGCCGCAGCGGGCCATAGTCCATCGTCTTGCGAGCCGGCTGCGCATTCACCACGAAGGCGAGCACATGGTAGACGACCTGACTCCAGGCGAGGCCCAAAATACCGAACAGGCTGCCTATGACGACGCAAATGACGCCGATCACCTTCTTCGCGATCTCATTTCTGACGAAGGTCCGGGGCTGCCCCCTCGCCAGCATCATCTGCAAATTTATGGCGTGAACCGGATAGAGTATTCCCGCCAGAGCGAGGATCGTGAGGATCGGCGCGGCGGGCAGCCACTTTCCGCCGAACAGCACGACGATGACGTCCGGCGCGAGGATCGCCAGCCCGGCCATGATCGGCAGGTTGAGGAGCATGGCCACGCCGATGGCCAGCCGCAGGCCCCGGCGAAGCGCCTCGACCTCCGAGGCACGGGACGCGAAGAGCGGCAGGGCGATCCGGCCGATGATCGAAGACAGCACCGTAGATGGGAGGAGCTGCGTGCCGAGCGCGCGGTTGTACAATCCGAGTTGAGGCGCGCCATAAAGCTTACCGACCACGAGGGAGAAGCCCTGCGTGTACAGCACTTCGAGGATGCTGCCGAGGCTGATCCAGCCGCCGAAGCCGATCAGGTGCCGTATGGTGGCGAGACGGGCGTGGAGCTGCGGCCGCCAGTCGCACACCAGCCAAAGGATGATCGTGTTGGCAACCGCCAGCGTCGTCATCTGCCAGGCCAGCGCCCAGACCCCGGCTCCAAGCAATGCCGTCGCGATTCCGACAGCTCCGCCAAGGAGCGACGAGAGAGCGCCCGCCTTAGTCAGTTGCCGAAACTGCAGCCGTCGCGAGAGAAGCGCCGTCTGGATGGCGCTAAGCGCGGACGCCATGATCTGAGCGGCCGCCGCCCAGGTCAGCGGGCGCAGGACCGGATAGCCATAGAAGGAGGCGAGGAAGGGGCCGGCGGCGACGATGACGAACGAGAAGACGGCGCTCGCGAGCAGGTTCCACCAGAAGACGGCGCTCTCCTCCTCGCGGCTCGTGCTTTGCCGCTGGACGAGCGCGGCGGAAAGTCCTCCCTGCACGAAAACCAGAGACAGGCTGGTGAAGAAGGTGAGGAGCGCCACGATTCCGAAGTCGGCCGGGCTGAGCAGGCGCGCGAGGATGAGCGATACGAGAAAGAGGATGCCTTGGCGGAACAGGACATCCACCCCGCTCCAGATGCCGGCGCTGAGCGCCAGCCGCTTGCTCATGGCCGTGCCGCTCGCATCATGAGCCTATGGGATCCGGCGAGGACCGAATGATCGAGGCGGCCGTGAACCGGCGTCAGCAGCGTTATGGTTTGATCTCCCACCGGCGTCTTGCGCATCCCAACCAGCCAGCGGCAAAAAGGCGCTCCGTCACGCCGCTGCGGGAATTGAGCCCGGACCCTAGAGCAGCTTCCCGACGAGCCGCTGGAGGCGGGAGAGGGGGGGAGCGTAAGACAGGCCCCCCTCGGGCCAGCTTTCCCTGATCCCGTTGGCCTTCGGGGAAGTTGCCAGCTCAACCTCCCGCCCCTTGACGCAGGCGAAGGTGCATCGATCCCGATGCTCCAATCCCGGCGAACCATAGTTGAGATGTGCAGGCGTGAAGCACTCGTAGACGCTCGAAAAACCAGCTTCGGAGATGGCGTTGACCAGCGACTCGCGGGTAAACCAGAAGCTGGTAACGTTATCGGCGGATGCCCAGTTCGACTTCGTCTTTTCTTCCTGCGTGGCATTTTCGGAATGCTCGACAAAGGTGCGCCCCGCAAAGGTACGTCCTCCCAAGGCGACGGTTTCGTCCGGGGAGAGGGCTATATGAGTATCTATGACGACGGCCCGCTCCGCCATGTCATACATCGTGCGGATCAGGTCGATCGCATCGGCAGCGGTCAAGTGGTAAAGGAGCCCACTGCAGATGATCGCATCGAAGCGACCGTGCCTGGCAGTCGAGATATCGCGGGCATCGCCTTGCACGAACTCGACATTGTCGAGCCCCAACGCCCATTTCAGGAAGCGCGCCTTCTCGATATTCGCTTCACGGAACTCAATGCCGACGGCCGAGGCGCCCTGAAGTGCGAACTCGACGGTGAACTGTCCGTTCAGGCACCCGAGATCGAGGATGCGGCAGGATGAAAGCGGCTTCCCGACAAGGTCGGCCACGATCTGGACGACCCGCTTCAGCCGGGTATGCGGAATACCGAGGTTTCCCATGGTCCACAGCCCGTGCGGGAGCGGCACGTCATAGGACCAGTCACCGTATTTGCGGGCGATTTCTGCAAGGCCGTTTTCCAGGGCCGCCTTATCAGGGCCACTCGGCAATTTCGTATTTTCTAACACGCCGCGCGCATACGACAGCGGCACGGAAAAGATCAAGGGGCCGGGGAGATGACGCAGCGATGCGGTCCCAATCGCGCCTCGGCGGCGAGTGGGCTATTCAGCGGGGCCTGCGCCGAGACGCCGCCGCTTGATCACGGCGCCGCCGCCCGCATAAAGGGCTTCCGCCGATGCGGGCGGAACGAAAGATGGAGGCGGCCGTGAGTCCGCGACAGCAGCGTGACCGCTGACCCCCCCCTGAACGTCCTGATCATCTCGGACAATGGGGAACTGGCGCGTCACTTCGTGGAGGAATTTCAGCGCCCGGAGATCAGGGCGATCGCGGTCGCGGAGCTCCGCTACTCGTCGGTCAACAAGAACCCTTCAAGCCTGGTGGCGCTTGGTGCCGAGCCGGTCGACCTCTCGAAAGCGCCCCAGGTCACTGCCATCGTCCGGGACTTCGGCCTCGTCATCAGTGCTCATTGCAAAAAGATTTTTCCGCCGGCGCTGGTCAATGGCGTGCGCTGCGTGAACTTTCATCCCGGCTTCAACCCGCACAACCGAGGCTGGTATCCACAGGTTTTCAGCATCCTCAACGGCAAGCCGCTCGGCGTCACGGCCCACGAAATGAACGAGGAGATCGACGGCGGACCGATCATCGCGCGGCGCCAAGTAGCCTTGTCCCGCGCCGATACTTCGCTCACCGCCTACGCGAGGGTGATCGAGGCGGAGAAAGCCCTCATTCGGGAGACGCTCCCGGCGGTCATCCGCGGTGATTATACGGCCTTTCCCCCTGAGGCGGAGGGCAATTATAACGGCATTGCCGACTATCGGCAGTTGCTTCAACTGGATCTCGGCCACCGAGGCAGCCTGCACGAGCATATCGACCTGCTGCGCGCTTTGAGTCATCCGCCTTTTTGGAACGCTTATTTTCTGGACGAGCGTGGAAACAAGGTTTTCGTCCAGCTGGAGCTTCAGGAGCGCCCCTAGGTCCTCGGCCGGCGCCGGCCCACCAACGCGCCAGGAATAACGTTCGGAACCCACGAAACGGCCCGCGCACCGACGCTCACGATGCGCCAGCGCTCCGCAAGATACGGATGATCCGATCCTGATCCGCCTCATCGAGCCCGGGATAGATGGGCAGGCACAAGATCTGCTTCGCCGCGCGCGTCGCGACCGGCAGGTTCGCCGCGGCGGCCGAGGGCAGGGCCCTATACATGGGCAGGCTCGACAGGAGCGGATAGAAATAGCGGCGTGAGTAGATCTGCTCGCTCTTGAGGCGATCGTAGAGCGCGTCGCGGCTCAGCCCGTAATCGTCGCGCACCAGGACGGGGAAATAGGAGAAGTTCGGTTCCACGCCCTCGGGTATGGCAAGCGCATCGAGACCGTCGATATCCGCAAGCGCAGCGCGGTATCTCGAGTCCACGGCCCGCCGCCCCTCGCGCACCGAATCGAAATAGTCGAGCTGGAGCACGCCCAGAGCCGCATTGAACTCGCTCATCTTGGCGTTGGTGCCGACGGCCGGGATGGTGACCTCGTCGGCGATGCCGAAGTTGCGCAGGCTGTCGACCGCCCGCTTGCCCTCCGCGCTGCCGGCGACGACCGCGCCGCCCTCGAACGTGTTGAAGGCCTTGGTCGCGTGGAAGCTGAGGATGCTGAAGTCGCCGTGCGGCAGGACGCTGCGGCCCTTCCGGCGGACTCCGAAGGCATGGGCGGCATCGTAGACGACCTTCAGCCCGCGCCGGTCGGCAATGGCCTGGATCGCCTCCACGTTGCAGGGATTGCCGTAGCAATGGACCGCGACGATCGCCGAGGTGCGGGGCGTGATCGCCGCCTCGATCAAGGCCGGATCGATGTTGAGGTCGTCCTCGCTTATGTCGACGAACACCGGCGCCAGCTGGCCGAGCTTCACCGCGTGAGTCGTCGCCACGAACGAATAAGGCGTGGTGACGACTTCGCCCCGCAGCCCGGCGGCCTCGACCGCGGCGGCGAGGCCGAGCATC
The DNA here is from genome assembly GCA_036403015.1 of Allosphingosinicella sp. Lineage (GTDB taxonomy): Bacteria > Pseudomonadota > Alphaproteobacteria > Sphingomonadales > Sphingomonadaceae > Allosphingosinicella. Next base: position 13,991 of record DASWRU010000047.1, on the reverse strand, counting down.
CCGTTGGTCACCAGCGAAAGGTGCGGCGCCTCCAGGAACTCGGCGAGGCGCGCCTCGAGCTCCGCGTGGAACGGCCCGTTATTGGTGAGGATCCGGCTGCTCCAGATCCGCTCGAGCATCGGCATGAATTCGGCCAGCGGCGGAAGGAACGGCCGGGTAACGTAGATCGGATCGGGCAAGAACTGGCTCCTGGCGCGCGGCGCGGTCGAAAATCGCGACGCTCCCTAGCCCAAGGGGTGCGTCAAAGACAGCGCTTCGATCAAAGCGATGAGGCTCAGGCCGCCGCCGGCGCGATGCCGCCGAGCCGCTCACCCGAATAACGCTTGTCGCGCAGGGGGCGCCACCAATCCTCGCGGGCCAGATACCAGTCGATGGTCTTGGCCATCCCGCTCTCGAAGCTCTCCCGCGGCGCCCAGCCGAGGTCGCGCTCCGCCTTTGCGGGATCAATCGCATAGCGGCGGTCGTGGCCCGGGCGGTCGGCGACGAACTCGACCAGATCCTCGTAGCGCCGGCCCCCGGCGCGCGGCCGGCGCTCGTCGAGCAGGCGGCAGACGGTCTCGACCACGTCGAGATTGGTCCGCTCCGCCCGGCCGCCGATCAGGTAGGTCTCGCCGGCCCGCCCGTCGCTGACGACCCGGTCCAGCGCCCGGGCATGATCCTCCACGTAGAGCCAGTCGCGGACGTTCTCGCCGCGGCCGTAGACGGGCAGCGGCCGCTCGTGGAGCGCGTTGAGGATGATGAGGGGGATGAGCTTCTCGGGGAAATGATAGGGCCCATAGTTGTTCGAGCAATTGGAGACGAGGGTCGGCAGGCCGTAAGTGTGCCGCCAGGCGCGGACGAGGTGGTCGGACGAGGCCTTCGACGCGGAATAAGGCGAGGAGGGGTCGTAGGGCGTCGCCTCGGTGAACACGCCGTCGTCGAACGGCAGGTCGCCGAACACCTCGTCGGTGGAGACATGGTGGAAGCGGAAGCCTTCCTTCTTCGCGCCCTCGAGGCCGCGCCAGTAGCCGAGCGCGGCCTGGAGCAGCCGGAACGTGCCCACGATGTTGGTCTCGATGAACTCGCCCGGCCCGTCGATCGAGCGGTCGACATGGCTTTCGGCGGCGAGGTGCATGATCGCGTCCGGTGCCTCCTCCGCGAGGAGGGCGGAGACCGCCGCTCCGTCGCCTATGTCGCCGCGCACGAAACAGTAGTTCGGGTCCGCCTCGATGTCGGCGAGCGAGGCGAGGTTGCCGGCATAAGTGAGCTTGTCGAAATTGACGATTCGGGTGTCGCCGCGGCCGACGAGGTGGCGGCAGACGGCCGAGCCGATGAAGCCGGCGCCGCCGGTGACGAGGAGGGTCCGCGCCGCCATCAGAACCGCTGTTCCGGCGAGGCCGGCGCCGTGCGGCCTTCCGCGACCCGGCGCCTCAGGAAATTGGCATAGTCCGACTTGCCCATCCGCTCGGCGGCGGCGAGCAGTTGCGAGTCGGAGAGGTAGCCGAACTCGAAGGCGATCTCCTCGGGCGACATGACCTTGATGCCCTGGCGCTGCTCGACCGTGCGGACGAAGGCGGAGGCGTCGTGGAGGCTGTCGTGGGTGCCGGTGTCGAGCCAGGCGAAGCCGCGGCCGAGCCGGCTGACCCGCAGCGTTCCCCGCTCCAGGTAGGCGCGGTTGACGTCGGTGATCTCGAGCTCGCCGCGGGCCGATGGCGTCACCGCCGAGGCGATGTCGAGCACGTCGTTGTCGTAGAAATAGAGGCCGGTCACCGCCCAGTTGGAGGGCGGGTCGGCCGGCTTCTCGACGATGTCGACCGCTTCGCCCGTCGCCGCGTCGAACGATACGACGCCGTAACGCTCCGGATCCTCGACATGATAGGCGAAGACCGTGGCGCCGCCTGCCTGCGCCGCGGCGCCCTGGCAGAGGGCGGAGAGGCCGGCGCCGAAGAAGATGTTGTCACCGAGGATCAAAGCGACGCTGTCGGCGCCGACGAAGTCGCGGCCGATGATGAAGGCCTGGGCGAGGCCTTCGGGGCGGGGCTGCTCGGCATAGCTGAGCGCGATCCCCATGGCGCTGCCGTCGCCGAGCAGGTCGCGGAACTGGGGGAGGTCGCGCGGCGTCGAGATGATGAGGATCTCGCGGATTCCGGCCAGCATCAGCGTGGCCAGCGGATAATAGATCATCGGCTTGTCATAGACCGGAAGCAGCTGCTTCGAGACCGCGAGGGTGACCGGGTACAGCCGCGTCCCGCTCCCGCCCGCCAGGATGATGCCCTTCAAGTCAGACCTTTCGCTTCTGGACCGAATCGCCCGGCCTCCCGGCGCGCCCGGAATTCCCCGCCAAGGGGCTCTTAGCGCCTTCCATTTCCCTTTGCGATCCGGCTTTTGGACGCCCTGCGGCTACGCGGCCCGCGCGCCGTACAGATAGCCCGCCAGCCAGGGCCGCCCCGTCTCGGCGGTTCGGCCCGTCACCCGGAACCCCGCAGCCTCCAGGAAGGGCCGCACGACCGCGTAGGAGCGGAAGGAATCGTCGCCCGTCGCGTCGGCGACGAAGTCGTGACACGAGATGAAGATGTTGCGGATCTTCCCCACGCTCTCCGCCATGCCGGCGATGGCCAGCCGCTCGGCGCCTTCGATGTTCATCCTCAGATAGTCGATCCGCTCCAGCCCGAGCTCGCGGACGAGGGAATCGAGGCTGCGCGCCGGAACCGTGCTGGCGGACTCGCCCGGGAGGAGGACTGAATTGGTGAGGTGGGCGCTGCGATCCGACATCCCCAGCTCGCCGTCGCGGTCCGCCATGGCGCAATGGAGCGCGGTGACGTTGTCGCGGCCGGAGCGCGCGAGGCTCCGCTGGAGGCAGGCAAAGGTTTCGGGATGGGCCTCGATCGCGAAGACGCGCCCGGAGGGACCCACCAGCCTCGAAAAGACCAGGGCCTCCTCGCCGACCCCCGCGCCGACGTCGACCAGAGTGTCGCCCGAAGACGGCGTGTAGGCCTGGGTGTAATTCTCCAGCACCCACCGCTCGATGTCGGCATAACGGGTCGTGTGGATGGACGGGCTGACGATCGTCGCGTCGCGCTGCCGGTTGACCCAATGCCCCTCCTCGTCGACCGAGAAGCTCTGCCCGCGACGCACCAGGCTGGCGGCAAGGGCGGCGGCGCGGCGAAGCCCCGCGGCATCCGCGGCTTGGGCGAGGGAAAGACCGATGCTCATCCGCGGCCTATTGGTAGCCGGCGAAGCCGAATGCAACATGCGTTCCGCGATGCCGGCATCGCGCCGGGGCTAGCCGGCACGGCCCAGCATCAGCTCGAGATAGCGGTCGGAGGTCGACTGGCCGGACAGGGCCTCGGCCCGCGCCACGATCGCCGCCCGGTCCGCTTCGGTGCCGAGCGTGCGGCCTAGTGCCTCGGCGAACGTCTCCTCGTCCCCCACCGGGACGAGCAGGCCGTAGCGCCCGCCCTCCAATATCTCGCGCGGACCGCTCGGACAGTCGGTGCTGACGATGGGAAGGCCGCAGCGCATCGCCTCGATCAGCACCAGCGGATAGCCTTCATAGTCGGACGACAAAGCGAACAGATCGGCCGAGGCGTAATAGGGCCAGGGATCGGTCGCGAAGCCCGGCAGCAGCACGTCGCCGGCGACGCCTTCCGCCCGGGCGAGCGCTTCGAGCTCCCCTCTCAGGGGGCCGTCGCCGAGGATGATCAGGCGGGCGGCGCGGGCGCGGCGCAACCGCGCGAAGGCGCGGATCAGGAGCTTGTGGTTCTTCTGCTCCTTGAAGCTGCCGACGGTGATGATCCTTCCGTCGGCAGCGCCCCACAGCGCCTCGACCTCGGGAAAGGCGGCGATGGGGGATGGGGGCTCGGCGACCGGGTTGTAGATGACCTCGAGGCTGCCGCGCGCGAGGCCGGAGATGCGGGCGAGGTCGTCCGCCGCCTCCTTCGAAACCTGGATGCGCGCATCGGCCAGCGGATAGAAGAGCCGGATGCTCGCACGCAGGAACGCGAAGACGGCTCTCTCCCCGCCATATTGCCGGGTGAGCACGATATGGTCGCTGAGGACCAGGCGGGCGCGGCTTCGGGCCAGCCGGTGCGCCACGATTCCCGCCACGGTCAGCGGCCACATCGAAATTTGGATCGCATCCGGGCGCCGCTCGCGGAAATAGCGCCGCAGCGGGCGGATGGCGGCGCGGATCCGCGGCGCCGCGAGGTCGAATATCCGGACCCCGGGCGGGACCAGCGGCATCAGCTCGCCGGACGCCTGCAGGAGGACGAGATCGACCTCATGCCCTCGGGCGAGGAAGTCCCGGGCCAGCCGCAGCGCCACCTGCTCGGCGCCGCCGCCACCCATGTCGGGCAGCAGCAAGGCGAGGCGCTTGCGGGCGCTGCCGTGGGTCGGGGCCGTCACGGCGCGTTCAGCCGGTGGCGGCGACGCGCCCCGCGCCCGGCTCGGGCAGCGGCAGCCGCTCTTGGATGCGGCTGAAGGTCGCCAGCGCCTGGCCGACGATCTGGTCCATATTGTAATAACGGTAGGTGGCGAGCCGCCCGACGAACCACACGTCCGGAGTCGCCGCGGCGAGCGCCTCATACTTCTTGTAGAGCTCGGCATTTTCCGGCCGCGGGATCGGGTAATAAGGGTCGCCCTCGGCCGAGGGATATTCGTAGGTGACCGCCGTCTTCGGATGCGCCTGCCCGGTGAGGTGCTTGTACTCGGTGACCCGGGTATAATCCTCGGTCTGCGGATAGTTGATGACGGCGACCGGCTGGAGCCACTCCCGGTCCAGCGTCTCGTGGCGGAATCGCAGGCTTCGATAGGGCAGCTTGCCGAAGCGGAAATCGAAATATTCATCGATCGGGCCGGTGTAGATCAGCCGCTTATAGGGGATCGTTCCCTCGGCCTCGCGATAATCGATTCCGGTGCGGATCTCGATGTTCGGATGGTCGAGCATGCGCTCAAACATCCGGGTGTAGCCGTGGAGCGGCATCGCTTGAAAGGTGTCGCCGAAATAGCGGTCGTCGCGGTTGGTGCGGGTCGGGACGCGCGCCGTCACCGAGCGGTCGAGCTCGCTCGGATCGAGCGCCCATTGCTTGCGGGTGTAGCCGCGGAAGAACTTCTCGTAGAGCTCGCGCCCGACGACGGAGACGACCACGTCCTCGCTGGTGCGGATGTCCTCCACCTTCTCCGCTCGCGCGGCGAACCAGGCCGGCAGCTCCTCCGAGGTGAGATCGAGGCCGTAGAGCTTGTTGACCGTGTCGAGGTTGATCGGGATCGGCACCAGCATGCCGTCCACCTGCGCCAGCACCCGGTGCTCGTAGGGACGCCACTCGGTGAATTGCGAGAGGTGCGCGACGATGCGCTCGCTGTTGGTGTGGAAGATGTGCGGGCCATATTGGTGGATCAGCAGCCCGGCCTCGTCGAGCCGATCGTAGGCGTTGCCGCCGACGTGCGGGCGCCGGTCGATCAGCAGCACCGTCTCGCCGCGCTGGCTGGCGATCCGCTCCGCGAGGGTGGAGCCGGCGAAGCCCGCGCCGACGATCAGCCAGTCATGCATTGAAATCGTTCCCCACCTGGCCGCGCAGACCCCGCGCGATCGCCTTCCTCAGCACCGCGCTCTGCCGCCCGACCGCGAAGGACAAGGCGGTGCCGATGCCGTTGCGCGCGGCGGTGCGCGCGAGCACCACCCCCACGGCGAGCACGTTCCTGAGCGCCGCCCGGTTGAAATAGCGGCGGTTGAGGATCAGCGTGTTCTTGACGTAATAATAGAGCTTCACGTCGTTGAGCGGCCGGCGCGCGACGTCGGGATGATAATGATGCGCCTCGACGTCGGAGACGATGCGGCCGGCCCGGCGCAGGCGCATGAAATAGTCGACCTCGTCGCCGGCGATGAAATAGCCGGTTTCGACATTGCCGGTCGCCCGCACCGCCGCCATCGAGAGCAGGCAGCCGTTGAAGAAATGCGCCCAGGGATAGGTGCCGCCCGACGCGCGCCGCTTCAGCTGCTCCAGCGCGGTGAGCTTGCGCGGCCAGGCGAGGATCGCGGGATAGCCCTTCGCGTCGAGCACCGGGAAGGGGAAGACGAAATGGGCCGGATCGTCCTCGCGCAGCACCACCGAGGAGGCGCAGGCGACGCCCGGGCCGAGCCGTGCCACCAGGCGCTCGAGCGCGCCGTCTCCGGGATAGCCGTCGTCGTCCATCAGCCAGACGGCGTCGTAGCCCTCCTCGAGCGCATGGCGGATCGCGCGGTTGAAGCCGCCGGCGCCGCCAAGGTTCGGCTGGGTGATGAAGTCGACGCCCCGTGCGCGCAGCATCTCCTCGGTATCGTCGGTGCTGGAATTGTTGATGACGATGATGCCGTCCGGCGGCCGCGTCTGGGCGCGCAGATGGTCGACGCAGCGCGCGAGCAGCTGGGAGCGGCTGTAGGTGACGACGGCGGCCAGGACTTTCATCGCGCGTCCATCAGGCCGCCGCGGCGCAAGCGGGCGGCACGAGGCGGTCGTAGATCGACGCATAGCGCCGGATGCCTTCCTCCAGCGAGAATTCCGCGCTCGCCGCCCGGATCGAGCCGCGGGCGCCGGCGGGGAGGGTCAGGACCTGCTCCAGCGCGGCACGCAAGGTCGCGGGCTCGAAATCGGGAACGATGACGGAGCCGTTGCGCCCATAGTCGACGATCGCGTCGAGGTCGCCGACGCCGGCATTGGCGATCACCGGCACGTTGAGCGCGAACAGCTCGGCCAGCTTGGTGGGAGAACAACCCGCCTTCGACAGGGTCGGCCGGATGAACACGACGGAAAGGTCGGCCAGCGCGATATATTCGGGCACCTCGGCCCGATCGACCGAGACGAACCGGAAGGCGGTCGACGGGATTCCGGCGACCTGGCACTCCCGCTCCACCACCTCCCTCGCGTTGTTCGACACGAACAGGAACCGGGCGGTCGGGCGCAAAGTGAACAGCTCGCGGAACAACCTGAGCATCTCCGGCAGCAGATAATCGTGGCCGATGCTGCCGAGATAGAGGAGGATCGGCCCTTCGCCGAGATCGAGCTCGCGCCGGTGCGCCTCCACGGCAGAGCGATCGACGCGGCCCGGCTCGAAATGGGTGAAGTCGGCGCAGCAGGGGATCACCGTGTAACGGCCGCGATCCCCGCCCACGGCGGACGGATACCAATTGGCGAGGATATCGGCCGCGCGGTCGGTCAGCGTGACGATGTGATCGGCGGCGCAAAGGTAGGAGGGTTCCCGCCGCTTGAGGTGGCGGTAGACGAACTTGAACGGCTTCTTCTCGATGCCGACGTCGGCCCAGAAGTCGCGGAAGTCGACGAGGAGCTTGGCGCCGAACTCGCGCTTCAGCGGCAGCGCCAGCTCGAGCGGCAAATAGGCGCGGCAGTGGATCAGGTCGGGCCGCTCGTCGCGTGCCACGCGCCTCGCCAGCGCGTACATCCGCCAGAGGGTCCAGAAGGAGGAGACGAGCGGCGGCCGGTTGGCGTAGCGTACCCAGCTCCACCGGATGCCGGCCTCGGCGAACATGGCCTCGTACTTCGCTTTCAGGGCTTCGCGGCCCGGCTTCTCGGCGCTGACCACGTGGATGTCGTGGCCCCGGCGGGCGAGACCCATGATGTAGGGGGCGACCTGCGCCTGACCGATATGGTCGGTAATGCCGTCCTGCGTGAGATAGAGGACCTTCGCCATCTGAACCTGTTCGATCGTCTCCGCAGGCTCGGCACGAGCCGCCTTCAAGTGGACACCTTGCGGGTGAAGGGCGGGACGTCCCCCTGCCTTGCCGGCGTCCCTGCTTCCATTCGCCCGGCGAGTCAACCGGACGCGCTCCGCCGCGAACACTGGGGGTTCAGCTAAACCCTTGAGCCGCAGGAAGAAATCATGCGCGGGCTAGTCTAAGGCCTCATCGCGGTCCGCCTTGTCGACGAGCGGATAGAAGCGATACGGAATCCAGGCGCCGGCATTGTCGGCGTAGTTCAGCCAGACGAACTGGATCGTCGCCGAATAGAAGACCACCAGGATGGTGAGCACGAGGTTGGTCCGCTGCTTGTCGGGGAAAGCGTGGGGCACCCGGCCCAGCACGAACATCTGGAGCGGGATCAGGTAGAGAGCGAGCCGGTCCACCGCGGTGGTCGCCGTGGTGAAATAGAGAAGGGCGAGCGCCGCGAAGGACGCCAGCGAGAAATTGCGCCACAATTTTCGCTCCTGCTCGGTCACCACGAACCGGCGCTGGAAAAGGAGGAAGAGCAAGGCGGGCGGCAGGTTCATCGCGACGCGGATGCCCGCGCCCTGCGACGCATAGCCGGATTCGACGTAATTGGTGACGAGCCGGTCGATCGAGGCCTGAATGAAGATGTAATAGATGAGGACGGCGGAGGCGAGCAGGATGCCGCCGGTGACCACCCTCTGGTAGGTGGCGGAGAGCGCGACCAGCGGCAGCACGATCACCGCCGATTTGTGGAACGCCGCGGCGAGCACGATGTAACCGAAGAAGCGCAGCATGCCGCGGTCGAGCACGGTGAGCCCGGCCAGGATCAGGCCGATGGCGACCGCCTGCCTGGTATATCCCATCGCGACGACGATGATGAGGTACGGGACCGCGACCACCATGACCAGCCAGGGGTTCGGCTGGCGCCGCGCGAACTTGACCAGCCCCCAGGTGAAGATGAGGGCGCAGACGGTGTTCACGGCCCAGATGCCGAGGCCGCAGCGCACCGCCAGCCAGTTGAGGGCGCCGTAGCCCGGATCCTGCAGCCACACGCCCCGCCAGAATTCCAGGCGGCCGATCTCCTGCATGATGTCGATATAGTTGATCCAGTCCCCGCCCACGTCGAAGCGGAGGCCGACCAGGAGCAGGACGACGAGCGACGCCGCGAGAAGGAATGGACCGCCCTGGATCGGCCGCTGGTAGTTGGTCCGGTACTGGACCGCGCCGACCGCGAACAAAGAGAACATGACCCAATAGGGAAACACCAGCCACTCCCCGACCCGCAAATGGCGGGCGACACGATGATCGAGGGGCTATAGAGACAGGCGCCGCCCCGCGTCCAGTGACGAGGCGGAGTGCGGGAGCATTGCTTTTGCTCGATTTTCCAGGGCCTGCATGAAGCGCAAGACCGTCATCGTCTCGATCAACGCGTCCTGGAACATCGTCAACTTCCGGATGGGGTTGATCCGCGCCCTCGGCGAGGCGGGTTACCGGGTGGTCGCGGTCGCGCCGCGGGACGCCCACACCGCGGTGCTGGAGCGCCTGGGGGTCGAGTATCGCGAGATCGCGATGGACAAAAAGGGCGTGTCGCCGCTGCGCGACCTTCTCCTCCTGTGGCGATACTGGCGCCTGTTCCGCGAGATTGGGCCCGACGTCTTCCTCGGCTGGACGGTGAAGCCCAACATCTACGGCTCGCTCGCGGCCCGCTGGGTGGGGGCCAAGGCGATCAACAACGTGTCGGGCCTCGGCACCGCCTTCCTGCACGGCGGGTTGCTGACGCGGATCGTCACCGCGCTCTACCGCTTCGCCCTGCGCCGCTCGTCGACGGTGTTCTTCCAGAATGAAGAGGATCTCGACCTGTTCGTGGCGAAACGCATCGTCCGCGCGGCCCGCGCCCGCCTGCTGCCGGGCTCCGGGGTGGACCTCGAGCGGTTCAAGCCCGCCGAAGGCGACGGAAGCCGCACCGCGGGCTTCACCCTCCTGCTCGTCGCGCGCCTGCTGTGGGACAAGGGGATAAAGGAATATGTCGAAGCCGCGCGGCTGGTGCGGCGGGAGAGCGCCGGGGCGCGGTTCCAGATCCTCGGCTTCCTCGACGTCGAGAACCGTACCGCCGTCGGCCGCGCCGAGGTCGAGGCGTGGGTGAAGGAGGGCGTCGTCGACTATCTCGGCGAGGCGGACGACGTGCGCCCCTATCTCGTCGCCGCCGATTGCGTCGTCCTGCCCTCCTATCGGGAGGGCCTGCCGCGGACCCTCCTCGAAGCGGCGGCCATGGCCAAGCCGTTGATCGCCACCGATGTCCCCGGCTGCCGGCATGTCGTCGCCGACGGGGTCAACGGCCTCCTCTGCCGGCCCCGCGACGCCCGCTCGCTGGCCGACGCGATGCTGCGGATGCTGAGGGCGGACCCGGAGCAGCGGCGGGCGTGGGGGCAGGCCGGCCGCGCCCGCATCGAGGCGGAGTTCGACGAGCGCAGGGTCGCGGAGCGCTACCTCACGGCGATCGGCGAGGCCTTGGGCTAGTCGGCCGAGAGGTGCCGCGCCTGCTTGTCGGCCGGCACGGCCTTGGAGGACTGCCGGACCTTGGCCCGGGGCTCCGCCATCAGGCCGCAGCACATCGCGAACAGGGCGCCGATCGCGGCCGTCCGAAGCGGATAGTCGACGATGCTGTGGGCGAGGATGGCGGCCGAGGCGATGGTTGCCGCCCTGGCGAAATAATCCGCCTCGTCGCTGCGCCAGATGGCGAGCGTCCGGCGCGTCCACCAGAACAGGAACAGCGCCACCAGCAGCAGCCCGGGAAGCCCGGTCTCGAGCGCGAGCTCCAGATAGTCGCTATGGGCGTGGTTCATGTAATAGCGGTCGACGGCGGCGGGGTCCTCATGCTGGCGGTAGATCGGCTGGAAGGTGCCGACGCCGCTGCCCACCGGCATATAGTCGCGCGCGGCCGCGGCCGTGATCTGGAAGCTGTGGTAGCGCGAATCCTCGGCCGTGCGCGATTGTCCCGTCAGGTTGTTGTTGAACGGTGTGCTGAAGACGGCGGCGACGGAGGCGAGCAACAGCAGGCCGAGCAGGGGTGCCGACCAGACCGGCAGCCGCTTCTTGCGCGAGAGGAGCAGGAGGGCGCTCGCGGCGAGCACCGGCACCGACAGCCCGAGGCCCGCGATCGAGGTGTTGACGACGATGCCGACGAACACGACGGCGAGCGTCCCGGCGAGGACCACGAACAGCGCCGAGGATTTCTGGACCGAGCGCCCCTTGCGCACCGCGTTGAGATAGAGGGCGGTGAGGAAGGGAATGGTGGCGACGAGCAAGGTGGCGAGGTGGTTGGCGTTGGCGAAGAAGCCGGTCATCGAGCCGAAATTGCTGATCTTGTAGAAATACCAGGGCGATCCCTCCCCCGCCGCGACCTGGAGCGCGCCGATCGACACCGAGACGATGGTGGTGCCGGCCAGCACCCAGGCCATCCACGCGGCCCTGAAATTGCCCAGCCGCACGATGCCGAGGAACACCGCGACGGACGGCAGCAGCCACAAGGCCGAGGAGATCGTCCGGTAGGGCTCGAGCGAAAGCGGCAGCCAGGGGAGCGGCCGCCCGAGCAGGGCGAAGGCGGCGGCGACCGGCGCGCGGCCCGGAAGGCCGGTCCAGAGCGACTGCGGAAGCGGCACCAGCTGCAGCGCGAACAGCAGCAGGGCCAGGAGGATTATCGCCACGCCCTGCCGCGATGCGGAGGCCATGGGCGTGCTCCGCTCCGCGACGAGCGCCCAGAAGATGATCGCGACGGCCGCCAGCTGCAGCGCCATGTTGGCCCAGAAGCCGGCCGCGCTCGCCCCGCCGAGCATGAAGCAGGCCAGCAGGTAGGCGGGAACGAGTCCGAGGCGCAGATAATGCATGATCACCTGGTCCGTCCCCCGGTGAGCTGCAGCGAGGACAAGGTCACGGCTTGCTCCGTGGCGACGTCGCCCGCGCTTCCGTCGAGGCTGAGCCACTGCGCCGCGCAACCGGGCGGGACGGTGAAGCCGGCCGCGAGCGTGCGCGGGCCCGAGGCGATGCCGGTCAGCGGAAGCTGCAGCAGGCGCCCGGCGGCGCCGAGGCAGGTGACGTTCCAGGTCAACCGGCTGCCGTCTCCCTTGGCATCGCCCTCGGCGTGGAAGGCGAGGCGATAGGCGCCGGGCGCGAGCATCATGATCTGGCGTGCGAGCGTCACCGGGGCGCGGCCGTAATAATCCACCTGCAAGGCGCCGCCGGGCGTTCGCTCGGCGACGCCTTCGCCGCCGGTGACGAGCTCCCAGTTGAACGGCGGTCCCCCCGGCAGTCCGGCGAAGCCCGGGTCGTAAATCCCCTTGGCGCCCGCCGCACCCCTGCCGCCGAAGCGCAGCCAGAGCCGGTAGGCATCGGCGACATGGCCCTCGCCCGCCAGCCTGCCGATGAGGACGCGCTGCCAGTCCGCGGGCGCGCTTCCCGACGGCGCGGCGGCGGCGATGCCGAGGATCAGCCCGGTATCGGCGCCCGTCGCGGCGAGGTGGGCGAGCACCGAATTGCGCACCACCGCGTCGCGCGCCAGGATGCGCTTCATCGACGCGCTCGTCTCCGGCGCCCGCGCCATGCGGGCCAGCTCCGGGATGAGGACCTGGTCGGCCTGGGGCAGAAGGCGGCGCAGCACGCCGATTTCGGTGCCGGCGGCGTCCGCGCGATTCTCCCGGAGATAGCGGTCGACGAGCAGCAGCCGCGTCAGGCGCGAGCGCGGATTGCGGCGGCGCGCCTCCTCGAGCAGCCGGTCGCCGCGGGCGCCTTCACCGCCGGCAATGGCGTAGACCGCCCCCAGCACGAAAGGCTCGTCCGACAGGGCCGACCGGCGCAACGCGTCGCCCACGCCGGCGCGCGCGGCTCTCCCGACATGGCCGTTGCGGAGGGTGAATTCGGTCATCGCGAGCGCGATCTTCACGCGCGGATGCTCCGGCGCGATGGCGGCCGCGAGGAAGGGGTTCTGCCGGACCAGCGCATCGACGGCGGCCATGCGGACCACCCACCAGCCGGCGAACAAGGCGGCGGCGGCGCAGATGAGCCAGCGCGCGACGCGCGCGCCGGTGATCCGCCTTCGCCGCCGCGAGCCCCTATTCCTCACGCTGCGCGATGAGCTTGATTTCGCGGTCGCGGCTGCCGACGCCGCCATAGCGGTAGGGCTCGTAGCCATAGCCGTAGCCATAGCCGTAGCCATGCGACCGCTGGTGGAACTTGGTCAGCACCGCCCCGACGATGTTGCCGCCCGAAGCCTTGAGCCGCGAGATCGCATCGGTCGCGGCGCGGGTCCGCGTCTTGCCGCTCTCGACGACGAGCAGGGTCGCCCGGCAGACGCCGGCGAGCAGGGGCGCGTCGGCGAGGCCGAGCACCGGCGGACCGTCGACGATGACCATGTCGAACTGGTTGATCGCTTCGGCGAGGATCGTTTTGAGGCGGCTGGAGGCGAGCAGCTCCGCCGGGTTGGGCGGCAGCGGTCCGCAGGGCAGCAGCGAGAGGTTCTCGAACTGCGTCTTCAGCACGTGCTTGCTCAGCGGCTCCGCATTGGTGAGCAGCTTGGACAGGCCTTCGTCGGGCTCCAGGCCGGTGACGAAGGCGGGCTTGCGAAGGTCGCCGTCGACCAGCAGCACCGAGTTGCCGAGGCGGGCGAAATTCTGCGCCAGCGCCAGCGTCGTGCTCGACTTGCCCTCGGCGGCCCGCGTGCTGGTGATGAGCAGGCTCTTGGGAGCGCCCGATTCGGTGGTGAACTGGAGCGAGGTGCGCAGCGAGTAATAAGCCTCCGAAATGGGCGAGGACTGGTCCTTGAGCTCCTCCGCCAAGGCGTCGTTGCCCTTCTTCTTCGGGATGACGCCCAGCGACGGCAGCCGAAGCTTCTCGCGCACGTCCTCGGGCGTCTTGATCGTGTCGTTGAGGAATTCCAGCGCCACCGCCGCGCCGACGCCGCCGATGAGGCCGAGGGCAAGGCCGACCAGCAGGTTGAGCATCAGGTTCGGCTTGTACGGGCCGCCGGGCACTTCCGCGCGGTCGACCACCGACACGGTGTTGGTGCCGACGCCGCCGGCGACGCCGATCTCCTTGTAGCGCTGGAGAAGGGCGTCGTAGAGCGAGCGGCTGGTGTCCACGTCGCGCTGCAGGATGTTGTACTGAATGCTGCTGCCGCGCTGGTTGAGCACCTGGCTCTTGAGCTGGTTGACCCGCCCCTGCACTTCGCGTTCTGCCGACGCCGCCGACTGATATTCGGCGAGCAAAGTCGCCGCATGGCTGCCCGCGACCGTGCCCGATTCCCGGCGGATCTGGTCCTGGA
>DASWRU010000046.1:0-37127 GCA_036403015.1 Allosphingosinicella sp. | reverse complement strand
GGAACCCCTCACCCCCGGCCCCTCTCCCCCTGGGAGAGGGGAGGGTCAGGGCCGCCAGTTTGCGGGTAGCGTGCGCGCCGGCAGGCGCACCGTCACGGTCTCCCGTATGTCACGCGAAGAAGCGCCGAGCAGCACCCGGTACTCGCCCGCCGCGATCCGCCATTGGCCTCCCGCGAAGGTGGCGAGGAGGCGCGGGTCGACCGTGACAGTCACCGCGGTGGAGGCGCCCGGCGCGAGGTCGATCTTGCGGAACGCCCCGAGGCGCTTGGGCGCTTCCCAGCCGCGGCCGGCGACATAGACCTGCGGCACGTCCATGCCGCGCACCCGGCCCGCATTGCGCACCCGGAAGCTGACGGTGAGATTGCCCTTCGGCGCCGCGGCGCGCAGCCCGGAATAAGCGAAGCGCGTGTAGGAGAGGCCGTGACCGAAGGGGAAGAGCGGCTCCAGCCCCTTCGCGTCGAACCATTTGTAGCCGACCCCCGCGCCTTCCGAATAATCGATCGCGAACATCTGCCCGTCGGCAAGCCCCGTGCCGGGGCGGACGGGGCGGGGCAGCTGGCTCTCGTCTCGCGGAAAGGTGACGGGGAGGCGGCCCGAAGGGTTGGCACGGCCGAACAGCAGGCCGGCGATCGCCTCGCCCCCCGCGGTGCCGGGATACCAGGCTTCGAGGATGCCGGCGACGCGGCCGGCCCAGGGCATCAGCACCGGGCCGCCGGTCTCCAGCACCGCCACCGTCCGCGGATTGGCGGCGGCGACGGCCTCGACGAGCGCGTCCTGATTGTCCGGGAGGACGAGGGGAGCGTCGATCGACTCGCTGGTCCACTGGTTGAGGAAGACCAGCGCCACGTCGGCGCCCGCCGCGGCGCGGGCGGCGGCGGCGGGATCGGCGCCGTCGACATAGGTCACCTCCGCGCCCGGGGCGAGCGCCCGGATCGCGTTGAGGGGCGAGGAGGGATAATAGACGACCGGCCCTGGCCAGCCGGTCGGGGCGAGGCCGGGCACGGCGTTGCCGCCGACCGGATAGGTTTGGGAGGAGCCGCCGCCGGAGAGGACACCCTTGTCGGCATGGCTGCCGATGACGACGATGCGCCGCGCCGCGGGGCTGAGCGGCAGGACGTTGCCCTCGTTCTTCAGCAGCACCGCGCCCTGTTCCGCGTCGGCGCGCGTCACCGCGGCGTGGCCGGCAAGGTCGATCGGCCCCGGCTGGACCGGCCGGTCGAAGAGGCCGTGGGCGAACATCGCGCGCAGGATCCGCCCCGCCATCTCGTCGAGGCGCGCCGGCGGCACCCGGCCGGCGGCGACGGCGGCGCGGAGCGGCTCGCCGAAATAGGGCGCCTTGTCGAACGGAAAGCCCGAATCCTGGTCGAGCCCGGCATTGGCGGCGGCCTCGGTGCTGTGGGTCGCGCCCCAGTCCGACATCACATAGCCCTTCCAGCCGAAGTCGCGGCGGAGGAGGTCGGTGAGCAGCCACTTGCTCTCGCAGCTGTGGACTCCGTTCACCTGGTTGTAGGCGCACATTACCGAGCCCGGGTCGGAGCGCTCGATGGCGAGCTGGAAGGCGAGAAGGTCGGACATTCGCGCCGCGTCGGGATCGATGATCGCATTGTGATAGTCGCGGCCGGTCTCCAGGTCGTTCAGCGCATAATGCTTCACGGTCGAGACGATCTGGTTCGACTGGATGCCGGCGATCTGCGCGCCGACCATCGTGCCGGCGAGGAGCGGGTCCTCGCCGCCATATTCGAAATTGCGGCCGTTGCGGGGGTCGCGCACCAGGTCGACGCCGCCGGCGAGCATGACGTTGAAGCCGGAGGAGCGCGCCTCCGAGCCGATCATTCGGCCGCCCTGGAAGGCGATGTCGGGGTTCCAGGTGGCGGTGGTCGCCAGGCCGGAGGGGAGGGCGGTCCGCTCGCGCTTCTGCTTGGCGCCGCCCTGGCTGGCGACGCCGATCCCCGCATCCGTCTGCCATTGCGGCGGGATGCCGAGGCGGGGAATGCCGGGAACGTAGCCGGCCGAGCCCTCGCGGCCGCCTTCGGGCCGGATGAAGCTCTTGGGCGGGAAGTCGGTCGAGAAATAGCCGAAGACCAGCTTGAGCTTCTCGTCGCGGGCCATCTGCCTGACGAGGAGGGCAGTGCGCTGGTCGGGGGTGAGGGCGCGGCTCATCCACGGCTGCTGCGTCTTCGGCGCGGGAGCGGCGAGCGCGAGGCCGGCGGTGGAAGCGGCGAAGAGAATCGCGGCCAGGCTCTTCTTCATCGTTCAGGATCCTTCTCTTGGAACAGTTTGTTCTCTTTGCGACTTCACGTTACACGGCCGCCGCATCGATTGGTAGCGCTACCACCATGGCGGGCGGGCGCAACGCGAGGAGCAGACGTGATCAACGCAGACATGTTCATCGGCGGCCGCGCCGTCCAGGGCTCGGTCGGCGAGGTGCGCGCGGTCAACCCGGAAACGGGCGAGACGCTCGAGCCGGCCTATCGCGGCGCGACTCGCGAGCAGCTCGACGAGGCCTGCCGCCTCGCCGCCGTGGCCTTCGACCCCTACCGCGGCGCGGACCCGGAGAGTCGCGCCGGCTTCCTGGAGGCGATCGCGCAGAACATCCTCGACCTCGGCGACGAGCTGGTCGAGCGCTGCGTCGCCGAAAGCGGCCTGCCGCGGCCGCGGATCGAGGGCGAACGCGGCCGGACCGTCGGGCAGCTCAGGCTGTTCGCGCAGGTGGTGCGCGACGGGCGCTACGTCGAGGCGCGGATCGATCCGGCCCAGCCGGAGCGCAAGCCGCTGCCGCGGCCGGACGTGCGCTCCCGCAAGATCCCGCTGGGACCGGTCGCGGTGTTCGGCGCGTCCAATTTCCCGCTCGCTTTCTCCGTGGCCGGCGGCGACACGGCCTCCGCGCTCGCCGCCGGCTGCCCGGTCGTGGCGAAGGCGCACCCGGCCCATCCGGGTACGTCGGAGCTCGTCGGCCGCGCCGTCCAGCAGGCGGTGCGGGCGAGCGGCCTGCCCGAAGGAGTCTTCTCGCTGGTCTTCGACAGCGGCTACGAGATCGGCCAGGCGCTCGTCGCCGATCCGCGCATCAAGGCGGCGGCCTTCACCGGTTCGCGCCGCGGCGGCCTCGCGCTGATGAAGATCGCGCAGGATCGGCCGGAGCCGATCCCGGTCTACGCCGAGATGAGCTCGATCAATCCCGTCATCCTCTTCGCCGGCGCGCTCGACGAGCGGGGCGCGCAGATCGCCCAGGCGTTCGTCAATTCGCTGATGATGGGAGCCGGGCAGTTCTGCACGAGCCCGGGCCTGATCCTCGCCATCGACGGCGACGGGCTGGACGGCTTCACCCGGGCGGCCGGCAAGGCGCTGCAGGAGGCGGCGGCCGGGACGATGCTGACTCCCGCTATCCACCGGGCCTATTGCGCCGGCGTCGAGGCGCTCGCCCGGCACGAGCGCGTCGAGACGGTGGCCCGCGGCAAGGCCGGACACAATCACCAGGGCCAGGCGGGGCTCTTCTCGACGAGCGCCGAGGCTTTCATGACAGACGAGCATCTGCGCGAGGAGGTGTTCGGATCCAGTTCGCTGATCGTGCGCTGCCCGGACGAACCGGCCCTCGCGGGCGTGGTCGAAAGCCTGGAAGGCCAGCTCACGGCCTCGCTCCACATGGCCGAATCGGATCATGGCGATGCCCGGCGCCTGCTGCCGGTGCTGGAGCGCAAGGTCGGCCGCATCCTCGTCAACGGCTTCGGCACCGGCGTCGAGGTCACCCACGCCATGGTTCATGGCGGACCCTTCCCTTCGACCTCCGACGGACGCTCGACGTCGGTCGGGACGATGGCGATCGACCGGTTCCTGCGCCCCGTCGCCTATCAGGACCTGCCCGATGCGCTGCTTCCGGAGGAGCTCAGGGATTCGAACCCACGCGGCCTCGACCGGCTGGTCGACGGCCGGCGACCCGCTTGACACTGCGCGGACGGGCGATGATTGGTAGCGCTACCAACACACAAGATGCTGGGCGGAGAGGTTTGGAACAGGCATTTTCGGCCGCGATGCTGCCCGTAGACGTCGACTCGGCGGTCCTCGCGGGGCGGCTTCAGCTCGACGAAGGTCCGACGCCGGTGGTCATCCGCGGCGGCGAGGTGTTCGACGTCTCGGCGGCGGCGCCGACGGTCGCCGACCTTCTTGAGCGCGACGACGCGGCCGCGGCGGAGGGGCGACGGCTCTTCTCGCTGGACGAGTTGATCGCGCGCGCCGGCGCCTCGGCGCCCGGCGCCTTCCTCCTCTCCCCGGTCGACCTCCAGGTGGTGAAGGCTGCCGGCGTCACCTTCGCCGTCTCCGCCGTCGAGCGGGTGATCGAGGAGCGGGCGCGGGGCGACTCCGCCGAGGCGGCCGCCATCCGCGAGACGCTCGAAAGCCATGTCGGCGGCGGCATCCGCTCGGTCGTCCCCGGTTCCGAAGCGGCGGCGCGCCTCAAGGCGGCGCTGATCGAGGAGGGCATGTGGTCCCAGTATCTCGAGGTGGCGATCGGGCCCGATGCGGAGATTTTCACCAAATCGGCCATCCTTTCCACCATCGGCTGGGGCGGCGAAATCGGCGTTCGGTCGGACTCGACCTGGAACAATCCCGAGCCGGAAATCGTGCTGGTCGTCAATTCCCGGGGCCGGGCCATGGGCGCGACGCTCGGCAACGACGTCAATCTGCGCGACTTCGAGGGCCGCAGCGCCCTGCTGCTATCTAAGGCGAAGGACAATAACGCCTCCTGCGCGATCGGGCCCTTCGTCCGCCTGTTCGACTCGCGCTTCACCATGCAGGACGTGCGCGAAGCGGAGGTCGAGCTGTTTGTGCAAGGATGCGACGACTTCCGCCTCGAAGGCCAAAGCTCCATGGCCCACATCAGCCGCGATCCCGAGGAGCTGGTCCGCCAGGCGATGAGCGAGCACCATTTCCCGGACGGGTTCACCCTCTTCCTCGGCACCCTCTTCGCGCCGGTCCAGGACCGCGACGAGCCGGGGCGGGGCTTCACCCACAACCAGGGCGATGTCGTCCGCATCTCGACGCCGGGGCTCGGCGCGCTCGTCAATCGGGTGACGACGTCGCGCGATGCGCCGCCATGGACCTTCGGAGTGCGCGCGCTTATGCGGAACCTCGCCGCGCGAGGCCTCCTCCAGACCGACAATCACAGCGCCGAACCGGGGAGTGGACGTGACTGAAACGACCGACAAGCGCGCCTCCTATCCGAGCCTCAGGGGCAGGCGCGTCCTCGTCACCGGCGGCGGCTCGGGCATCGGCGCCGGCATCGTCGAAGGCTTTGTCCGCCAGGGCTGCGACGTCACCTTCTTCGACATCGCCGACGAGGATTCGCAGGCGCTGGTGACCGGCCTCGGCGGCGGTCTTCGCTACGAGCGGGTGGACCTCACCCACATCGCCGCCGCGCAGACAGTGATCGGCCGGCTTATCGACGAGGGGGGGGCGTTCGACGTCCTCGTCAACAACGCCGCCAATGACGATCGCCACAATATCGGCGAGGTCACCGAGGCTTATTGGGATGATCGGCTGGCGGTAAACCTCAAGCACCTGTTCTTCTGCGCGCAGGCCGTGATCCCCGGCATGAAGGCGAAGGGCGGCGGCGCGATCGTCAACCTGGGCTCCATCTCCTGGCATCTCGGCATGGGCGATCTCTCCCTCTACCAGACCGCCAAGGCGGCGATCGAGGGCCTGACCCGCTCCTTGGCGCGCGAGCTGGGGCCGGACGGGATCCGGGTCACCTGCGTGGTCCCCGGAAACGTCAGGACGCCCCGGCAGCTCCGATGGTATACGCCCGAGGGCGAGGCCGAGATCGTCGATGCGCAGTGCCTTCAGGGCCGCCTGGTGCCGGAGGATGTGGCGGCGATGGTGCTGTTCCTGGCTTCCGACGATGCCCGGCTGGTGACCGGACACAATTACTTCGTGGATGCGGGGTGGCGCTGAGATGATCGAGCCGAGGAACATTTGGGCGCTCAATTGCGAGCTTGGCGAGGGGCCGGTGTGGGTCGAGGGCGCGCTCTGGTTCACGGACATCAAGTCGCGCAAGGTGCACTTCTACGATCCGGCGAGCGGCGAGAAGCGCAGCTGGGACTCGCCCGAGCAGGTCGGCTTCGTGCTCCCGGCCGAGGGCGGCGGCTTCGTCGCCGGGCTGCAGAGCGGGCTGCACGCGTTTGATCCGGCGAGCGGCGACTTCACGATGATCGCGGAAATGGAGCCGGAGCAGCCGAACAACCGGCTGAACGACGGCGTCGTCGATCCGTCCGGCCGGCTCTGGTTCGGAACGATGGACAATAAGGAGAAGGAGAAGAGCGGCGCCTTCTACCGCTTCCAGCGAGGCGCGGTGGTGCGCACCGGGCTGGAGGGCATCGCCATCACCAACGGGCCCTGCCTCTCGCCGGACGGGCGCATCCTCTATTTCGTCGACACCCTCGGCGGCACGATCGAGGCGGCCGCCGTGGCCGAGGACGGGTCGCTCGGCGACGCGGGCGCCTTCGTGAAGATCGACCCCAAGGAAGGCTATCCGGACGGGCCGACCATCGACAGCGAGGGCTGCGTCTGGATCGCCCTCTATGCCGGCTGGGAGGCGCGGCGCTACTCGCCGGCGGGCGAGCTGGTCGGCCGGATCCGCTTTCCCGTCGCCAACATCACCAAGATCGCCTTCGGCGGCGACGACCTGCGCACCGTCTATGCGACCACCGCGCGCCAGTTGCTCCGCCCCGACCAGCTCGAAAGGCAGCCCGAGGCGGGCGACCTCTTCGAGTTCCGTGCCGACGTCCCCGGTGTCCCGTGCCCGCGCATCGCACTCTAGCCGCCGCCGCGGCGCTGCTCCTGACGACGGCAGCCGAAGCGGCCCCCGTCCTCCACCCGCTCTTCTCGGATCATGTCGTCCTTCAGCGCGGACAAATGATCCCCGTCTGGGGCAGCGCCGCGCCCGGCGAGCGGCTGACCGTGACGCTGGGCGGCGCCACCCGCAGCGTCGTCGCGGGCAAGGACGGCGCGTGGCGGGCCGATCTGCCCGCGATGGCGGCGGGCGGGCCGTACCGGCTGGAGGTGACGGGCCAAGGCGGCGCCCGCGCCGCGGCGGAAGACGTCCTGATCGGCGACGTCTGGCTGTGCTCCGGCCAGTCCAACATGGAGCTGCCGCTCACCCGCGTGCTCAACAATGATGCGGAGATTGCCGGAGCCAGTGATCCCGAGCTGCGCATCCTCACCGTGCCCAAGAAGACCGCAATCGCCCCGGCGGCGCAGTTCGGCGCCCCCGTCGCCTGGTCGGCCGTCACGCCGCAAACGATTCCCGGCTTTTCGGCCGCTTGCTATTTCATGGCGCGCGAGTTGCGGCGCAGCGAGCATGTGCCGGTGGGCGCGATCAATGCCAGCTGGGGCGGCACCGCGATCCGATCCTGGCTGGACGAGGCCGCGAGCCGCGCCCTGGGCGGTGAGGATGCCGATCTCCTCGCGCTCTATCGCCGCGATCCGGCCGCCGCCAACGCGCGGTTCGGGGCGCGGTGGCAGGCCTGGTGGCGCGGCCGCGGTGCCGGCGAGCCATGGCGCGACTCCGGCGCTCTCGCCTGGAAGCCGATGCCGAAGATCGCTTATTGGGAGACGTGGGGCGATCCCGCCTTCACCAGCTTCAACGGCATGGTCTGGGCGCGCAAGACGGTGACGCTGACCGCCGAGGAAGCGGCGAGACCGGCCATGCTGTCGCTCGGCGTCATCGACGAGATCGACGAGACCTGGGTGAACGGCGTTGCCGTCGGCAACAGCTTCGGCTGGGACGCGGCGCGGGACTACAAGCTGCCGTCCGGGCTGCTGCACGCCGGCGCGAACGAGATCGTCGTCAACCTGTTCGACGCTTATGGCTATGGCGGCTTTCAAGGACCGGCCGGGACGCTGCGGCTGACCCTGGACGGCGCCGCGGCGAAGCCGCTCGGTGAAGGCTGGAGCTATGCCGTGGCGCCCGCGGGCGTCGGCGACCCGCCCCGCCCGCCCTGGGATGCCGCCGCCGGCCTGTCGCTCATCCACAACGGCATGATCGCCCCGCTGGGGCCGTTCGGCTTCAAGGGCGTCGCCTGGTACCAGGGGGAGGCCGATGCGGGTGCGGCGGCCGGTTACGCGGTCAAGCTCGGCGCGATGATGGCGGGCTGGCGGAGGGAGCTGGAAGCGCCGGCGCTGCCGTTCCTCATCGTTAGCCTGGCCAATTACGGGGAGCCTTCGACCGAGCCGCGCGCCAGCGGCTGGGCCGAGATCCGCGAGGCGCAACGCGAGGCGGTGGCGAAGGACGGCCATTCGGCGATCGTCGTCGCGATGGACCTTGGCGACCGGCTCGACATCCATCCCGCCAACAAGCAGGAGGTCGGCCGCCGCCTCGCGCGCGCCGCGAGGGCGATCGCCTATGGCGCGAACGAGCCGCCATCGGGGCCGGAGATCGTCGGCGCCGCCCGCACGCCGCGGGGGATCGTGCTGACCTTCCGGGGCGTGACGGGGCGGCTTCGCGCGTGGAGCGGGGACCGCGCTCTGGCCTTCGAGCTTTGCGCGGAGACGCAGGAGAGCTGCCGCTACGCGGATGCGATAGCGGAGGGGACGACGGTGCGGCTAGCCGACGACGGGCGGCCGGCGACGCGGGTCCGCTATGCCTGGGGCGAGGCGCCGGTCGTCAACCTCTACGACGAGGCGCCGCTGCCCGCGGGGCCGTTCGAGGTGCCGATCCATTAGAATCCCCTCTCCCAAGGGGAGAGGTTCAGGGTGAGGGGTTCGATGGCCGGAGGCTATTCGCCGACGCCGGAGCCCCTCACCCCCGGTCCCTCTCCCTTTGGGAGAGGGGAGTTTCATCGATGTCGCGGTGGCGGGTTTCGGGGAGCAGGAAGAGGCCCACGACCACCGTGAACGCGGCGATCGCCACCGGGTACCAGAGGCCGAAATAGACGTCGCCGCTCGCGGCGGTCATGGCGAAGGCGGTGGTCGGGAGGAAACCGCCGAACCAGCCGTTGCCGACATGGTAGGGGAGCGACATCGACGTGTAGCGGATCCGCGCCGGGAACAGCTCGACCAGCAAAGCCGCGATCGGGCCGTAGACCAT
Organism: Allosphingosinicella sp.; assembly: GCA_036403015.1. Lineage (GTDB taxonomy): Bacteria > Pseudomonadota > Alphaproteobacteria > Sphingomonadales > Sphingomonadaceae > Allosphingosinicella. The sequence goes on along the minus strand of DASWRU010000046.1, from coordinate 28,051 downwards.
GGTCACGTACACGACCAGGATAGTCAGGATGAGGATGACGAGCGGCTTGTCGACCCGCTTCGGGTCGGCCTTGTCGGGATAGCCGACGGACTTCAGGGCCGCGGCGGCTCGCGCCTGGAAGGCCTTGATCGCGGCGGCCCGCGCCGGCCCCTGGACCGAGCGAGGGTCGACCGCCGGGATGACCGTTCCGCCGATGCGAAGCTGGGCCGCCGTGCCCTGCGGAGCGGCGACATTGGCGTAGCTGACGCCGCTCTTCGCGAGGAACGACTTGGCGATGTCGCAGGAATGGGCGTCGAACTTGTTCTTGCCCACGGGATCGAACTGCACCGAGCAGTCGCCGGGGTCGGCGACGACACTGACCGGCGCCGAGGCCTGGGCCGCGTAGAGCGCGGGATTGGCCGCGCCGGCAAGCGCGTGGAACAGCGGAAAGTAGGTGAGGGCGGCGAGCGCGCAGCCGGTGAGGATGATCGGCTTGCGGCCGATCCGGTCGGAGAGCCAGCCGAACAGCAGGAAGCAGGGCGTGCCGATGGCGAGCGCGACGGCGATCAGGATGTTGGCGGTCGCGCCGTCCACCTTCATCATCTTCTCGAGGAAGAAGAGGGCGTAGAACTGGCCGGTATACCAGACCACCGCCTGGCCCGCGACGGCGCCGAACAAGGCGATGAGGACGAGCTTCAGGTTGGACCAGCGGGCGAAGGATTCGGTGAGCGGCGCCTTGGCCGTGCGCCCCTCCTCCTTCATGCGCCGGAACACCGGGCTCTCGTTGAGCTGCATCCGGACCCACATCGAGACGGCGAGAAGCACGATCGAGAGGATGAACGGCAGACGCCAGCCCCAGGCGGCGAAGGCCGCTTCGCCGAGCGCGCTCCTGATCCCGATCACCACCAGCAAGGCGGCGAACAGGCCCAATGTCGCCGTCGTCTGGATGAAGCTGGTGTAGAGACCGCGACGGCGGTTCGGCGCATGCTCGGCGACATAGGTCGCGGCCCCGCCATATTCGCCGCCGAGCGCCAGGCCCTGGAGCAGGCGGAGGAGGAGCAGCAGCACCGGCGCGGCGACTCCGGCGCTCGCATAGCTCGGCAGCACGCCGACCAGGAAGGTGGAGAGACCCATGATGCCCATCGTGACGAGGAAGGTGTTCTTGCGCCCGACGAGGTCGCCGACGCGGCCGAACACCAGGGCCCCGAACGGCCGCACCGCGAAGCCGGCGGCGAAGGCGGCGAGCGCGAAGATGAAGCCGGTCGTCTCGTTGACGCCGGAGAAGAACTGGGCGGAGATGATCGTGGCGAGCAGGCCGTAGAGGTAGAAATCGTACCATTCGAACACCGTGCCGAGCGAGGAGGCGGCGATGACCAGCTTCTCGCTCTGGGTGGCTTCGTGGTGCCTGGGGAGGTCGGCGGCGTCGGTGTCAGGCAAGAGGTCGCTCCTTCACGTCGTCAACTCGTCATTGCGAGGAGTGAAGCGACGAAGCAATCCAGCGGGCCTCGAAGGCCGTTCTGGATTGCTTCGCTTCGCTCGCAATGACGGTGGGGCGAGGCATCAATGGTTGTGCCGCGGCGTTTTCGCCGACGTGCCGCGGTATTTCACCGCGAAATCGAGCACGCCGCCGTCGGCGAGCTGCCCGGTCTTCTCCCGGTACAGCTCTTCCCAGGGCGTGTTGCTTGCCGGGACGGGCGGCGGCGCTTCGGCCTTGCGGCGGGCGATCTCCGCTTCCTCCACGAGGGCGTCGCACAAGCCCCGGTTGAGGTCGATCCGGATCGTGTCGCCGGTCCTCAGCCAGCCGAGGCCGCCCCCGGCCGCGCTTTCCGGCGAGGCGTTGAGGATGGACGGGCTGTCGGACGTGCCGGACTGGCGGCCGTCGCCCAAAGTCGGCAGGCTCTGGATGCCGCGCTGGAGCAGGTGGTCGGGCGGCTGCATGTTGACCACTTCGGCCGAGCCGGGCCAGCCGAGCGGCCCGGCCCCGCGGATGACGAGGATGCAATTCTCGTCGATGCCGAGCGCCGGATCGTTGATCCGGTGGTGATAGTCGTCGGACCCGTCGAACACGACCGCCCGCGCCTCGAACACACCTTCATGCCCCGCCCGGGAGAGGTAGCGGCGGCGGAAATCGTCGGAGATGACGCTCGTCTTCATGATGGCGAAGTCGAACAGGTTGCCCTTAAGGACGAGGAAGCCGGCGCGCTCCTTGAGCGGCCCGGCGAAGGGGTAGATCACCTCTCGGTCGGTCGCTTCGCGGCCCGTGAGATTGTCCGCCTGGCTGCGGCCGGTGACGGTGAGCGCGGCGCCGTCCAGCTTGCCCGCCTGGAGCAGCTCCCACATCACCGCGGGCACGCCGCCGGCGCGGTGGAAGCGCTCGCTGAGATATTGCCCGGCCGGCTGCATGTTGACGAGCAGCGGCAAATCGTAGCCGTGCGCCATCCAGTCCTCGTGCCCGATCTCGACGCCGGCGTGGCGGGCCATGGCGACGATGTGCGGCTGGGCATTGGTCGAGCCGCCGATCGCGGTGTTGAGCCGGATCGCGTTGAGGAAGCTCTCGCGCGTCAGGATCTTCGACGGCCGCAAATCCTCATAGGCCATCTCGACGGCGCGGCGGCCCGTCTCGTACGCCATCTGCCCGCGCTCGCGGTAGGGCGCGGGAATGGCGGCATTGCCCGGCAGCGACATGCCGAGCGCCTCCGAGATGGCGTTCATCGTCGAGGCGGTGCCCATCGTGTTGCAATGGCCGGCCGAAGGAGCGGAATCGGAGGCCCGCTTCAGGAATTCCTCCTCGTCGATCTCGCCCGCGCCGAGCAGGCGGCGCGAGCGCCAGATCACCGTTCCCGAGCCGACCAGCTCGCCGTCATGCCAGCCGTCGAGCATCGGCCCGCCGGAGAGGGTGATGGCGGGAATGTCGACGGTCGAGGCGGCCATGATCGAGGACGGAGTCGTCTTGTCGCAGCCGGTGGTGAGGACGACGGCGTCGATCGGATAGCCGTTCAATATCTCGACGAGGCCGAGATAGGCGAGGTTGCGGTCGAGCGCGGCGGTGGGGCGGCGGCAATTTTCGAAGATCGGGTGGAGCGGGAACTCCATCGGTATGCCGCCCGAGTCGCGGATGCCGGCGCGCACTCGGTGGGCGAGCTCCAGGTGGATTCGGTTGCACGGGGCGATGTCGGAGCCCGATTGGGCGATGCCGACGATCGGCTTGCCGCAGCGCAGTTCGTCCGACGTGATGCCGTAGTTCATGAACCGCTCGAGATAGAGCGCCGCCATGTCGCTGCGCCCCGGCGCCGCGAACCATTCGCGCGAGCGGAAAGGACGGACGGGGGTGCGGCTGGTCATGGAATGCTCCGTTCACTCTTCCTCCCCGCGCGAAGCGGGGGGAGGGGGACCGCCAATCTTGGCGGTGGAGGGGTAATTGGCGCCGGGCGCGGAGGTTCTCGAGCGAACCGTCGGCACCCGTGCCCGCTACCCCTCCACCAGGCTTCGCCTGGTCCCCCTCCCCATCTCGCGATGGGGAGGCACTTAGCCCTGCATCTGCTCCAGTTCCTTGCCCTTTGTCTCGCGAATGAACTTCTGGACCAGGAAGAAGCTGATCACCGCACAGACCGCGTAGAAGGTATAGGTGATCGTCAGGCCGAGATTCTTCGCCATGGGCGGGAAGGTGAACGAGATCAGGAAGTTGGCGAACCACTGGAAGAAACCGGCGACGGCGAGCGCGGAGCCGCGGATCTGGTTCGGGAACATCTCGCCCAGCATGACCCACATCACCGGCCCCCACGAGACGTTGAAGAAGATCACGTAGAGATTGGCGGCAACCACTGCGACGAGGCCGAGGTCTCGCGAAAGCACGAGGTTCCCCTCGGGATCGAGCGAGCCGTGGCTGAAGGCATAGACCATCACGAACAAGGTCGCCGCCATGCCCGCCGAGCCGATCAGCAGCAGCGGCTTGCGCCCGATCCTGTCGATGACGGCGATGGTCACGAAGCAGGCCGCGATCGACACCGCGCCCGAGACGATGTTGATCAGCAGCGAATCGTTTTCGCTGAAGCCGGCCAGCTGCCACAAGGTCGCGCCGTAATAGAAGATGACGTTGATGCCGACGAGCTGCTGGAACACCGCCAGCATGATCCCGACCCAGACGATCGGGCGCATGCCGAGGAAGCTGCGCGCGCCCGCCGGCGCGAGCACGTCGCTGAGCCGTGGCCGGTGATCTTCGCTGAACGTGGCGCGGATCTCTTCGAGCTTGGTCCGGGCGATGTCTGCGCCGAACAGCCTGGTCAGCACCGCGACGGCGGTGTCGTTGCGCCCCTTCGAGACGAGGTAGCGCGGGCTCTCGGGGATGAAGAACAGAGCGATAAGGAAGACCGCCGCCGGCACCGCCTGGATGAGGTACATCCAGCGCCAGGCTTCGAGGCCCGCCCAGAACCGCGCGGTCGAGACGCCGGCGGAGGCGGCGAGGAAATAGTTGACCAGAAAGGCGGCGGTGAGGCCGGTGATGATCATGATCTGCTGCACGGTCGTCATGCGGCCGCGGATGCTCGCGGGCGCGACCTCGGAGATATAGGCCGGCGAGAGGACGCTCGCGGCGCCGACCGCCATGCCGCCGACGATCCGGGCGAGGACGAAGATCAGGTGATCGTGCGCGAAGCCCTGGACGAGCGCGCCGGCAAGGAACAGCAAAGCCGCGATCCTCAACACGGCGCGGCGGCCGGAAAGGTCCGCCAGGCGACCGGCGAAGAAGGCGCCGATGAAGCAGCCGATCAGCAGCGACGCGACCGTGAAGGCGAGGCCGTTCTCCGGCGAGAAGCTGCCGGGAACGAGGCCGAACGCGGCGGTGAGGCCGGGCTGCGTCCCGTTGACCGCGCCGCTGTCGTAGCCGAACAGGAAGCCGCCGATCGTCGCCACCGCGACGATGGCGCCGATGAAGCCCATGTTGGCGCGGGCCGCGCTCGGTTCCGTCATTTGTCTCTCCTGCTTATCTTTGTGTTAGCGGTAACACGCTCGTCCCGAACGATGCAATCTCCTGCGAGCTAGCCGGCGGCCTTGTGCGCACGGGGACGGTTGGCGGCGGTGATCGGGGGCCCCGACGATTCGCGGACGATGAGGGCGTGTTCGAGCACGCGTTCGGTAAAGCGGCGCGGCGTGCCGGCGCGGCGGCCGCGAAGGTCCGCCAGGAGCAGCTCCAGCGCGGCTTCGGCCATGGCGGAGATGGGCTGCTTCACCGTCGTCAGCTCCGGCCAGACGCTGGTCGCCAGCGCCGTGTCGTCGAAGCCGACCACGCTGAGGTCGTCGGGCACGACGAGCCCGCGGCGGTGGGCGACGCTCACCGTCGCCGCGGCCATGTCGTCGTTGCTGGCAAAGATGGCGGTGGGCGGATCGGCGCGCGACAGCAGCCGCTCCGAGGCGGTCAGGCCGGAGCGGTAGGTGAAATAGCCCTGCTCGATCGGCGCCCGGTTGGGATCGACGCCATATTCCCGGAGCGCGTCCTGGAAGCCGCGCGCGCGGTCGTGGCTGGCGATATGGTTGGGGTGGCCCTTGATGAAGCCGACATGGCGGTGGCCGAGCTCGAGCAGGTGGCGCGTCATCTCCCCCGCCGCCGCATAATCGTCGATCCGGATGTTGAGGCTGTCCTCCTGCGGCGTGCCCATGGCGACCGTGACGACCGGAATGCCGATCGCGGCGAGCTCGGCCATGATCGGCTGCGACTCGGAGAGGGGCGGTGGGAGGATCACCCCTTCGACGTCGCTGGTCGCGAAGCGGCGGGTGACCTCGGCCTGCTCGTCGGCATCCTCCGATTCGCACGATTCGATCACCAGGTGGGCGCCGGCGCGGCGGGCGGCGTGGAGGGCGCCGATCAGGAACTGGCTCAAATAGGCGGCGCTCGGATTGGCGTAGAGGAGGCCGATATGGGTGGCTTCGCCCGCGGCGAGGCTGCGCGCGGCCGTGTTCGGCGAAAAGTTGAGCTTGCGCACGGCTTCGAGCACCGCGACGCGGGTCGATTCGCGCACGTTCTTGCCGCCGTTGATGACTCGCGAGACGGTCATCGCCGAAACGCCCGCCGCGCGCGCGACGTCCTCGATGGTGATCGTGCCGCGGCTTCTGCGGCTGGGCCTCGTCATGGCTTCCCCTCTCCGCCGGAGCCTATGGGCGGTGCGCCGCATATGCAATCGAGGCGCGTTGACCCGCGCTCCGCGGCGCGACTATGGTAGCGCTACCACAGCGGACGCAGAGCCGCCAAGGGCGGACAGGAGCGGATTCATGAGCGACATCGTGCGAAAGCGGCGCGCCCGGGCCACGTCGCGCTTCCTGCTGGCGGCCGTCGCGGCGGCGGCCGGCCTTGCCGCCGTCGCTACCGATTCGACGGCCAAGCCCGCGGCCGCGGCGGCCGAGCGGCCGCTCTACAAGGATCCGTCCCAGCCGGTGGACCGCCGGGTGGAGGATTTGCTTGGGCGGATGACGCTCGAGGAGAAAGTCGCGCAGATACTCACCGTCTGGGAGCATAAGGACCGCATCCAGACGCCCGACGGCACTTTCTCGCCTGAGAAGGCTTCGCAGGCCTTTCCGAACGGCATAGGCCAGATCGCACGGCCCTCCGATAAACGCGGCGTTACCGCGGCGAATGCCGGCGCCGCGGGCGCCGCGGCCGGCTCGGTCGGGCGGAGCGCCCGGGAGACCGCGGACTACGTCAACGCGGCGCAGCGCTGGGCGGTCGAGCATACCCGCCTCGGCATTCCGATCCTGATGCACGAGGAGGCGCTGCACGGCTACGTCGCCCGGGGCGCGACCAGCTTCCCGCAGGCGATCGGCCTCGCCAGCACCTGGGACCCGGAGCTCTTGACCCGAGTCTTCGGAATCGCCTCGCGCGAGATGCGGGCGCGCGGCGCCACGCTCGCCCTCGCGCCGGTCGTCGACGTCGCCCGCGACCCGCGCTGGGGACGGATCGAGGAAACCTATGGCGAGGACCCCTATCTGGTGAGCGAGATGGGGCTGGCCGCGATCCGCGGCTTCCAGGGCACCACGCTGCCGCTGGCGCGCGACAAGGTGTTCGTGACTCTGAAGCACCTCACCGGCCACGGCCAGCCGGAAAACGGCACGAATGTCGGCCCGGCGAGCCTGGGCGAGCGCGAGCTCAGGACCGACTTCTTCCCGCCGTTCGAGCGGGCGGTCAGGACGCTGCCGGTGCGCTCGGTCATGGCCTCGTATAACGAGATAGACGGCATCCCCAGCCACGCCAATCGCTGGCTGCTGACCGACGTGCTGCGCAGCGAATGGGGCTTCAAGGGCGCGGTAGTCAGCGACTATTTCGCGATCCGCGAGATGGTCGGCCGCCACCACATGTTCACCGACATCCGCGATGCCGCGGTGCGCGCGCTGGACGCCGGCGTCGATGCGGAGACGCCCGACGGCGAAGCCTATGCGACCCTGCCCGAGCTGGTCCGCGCCGGGCGCGTGCCGATGGCGCAGATCAACGAAGCGGTGCGCCGAATCCTCGCGATGAAGTTCGAGGCGGGGCTGTTCGAGCATCCCTATGCCGATGCGAAGGCCGCCGAGAGGAACACCGCCACGCCCGACGCGATCGCGCTCGCCCGCCAGGCGGCGCGCGAGGCGATGGTGCTGCTCAAGAACGACCGGGGCGTGCTGCCGCTCGACGCCGCCCGGATCAAGCGGGTCGCGGTGCTCGGCACCCATGCCCGCGACACGCCGATCGGCGGCTATAGCGACGAGCCGCGCCACGTCGTCAGCGTGCTCGAAGGGATCCAGAACGAGGCGAAGGGCCGCTTCGCCGTCGATTATTCCGAGGGCGTGCGAATCACGCAGGATCGGATCTGGTCGAAGGACGAGGTAAAGCTGGTCGACCCGCAGGTGAACCGCCGGCTCATCGCCGAGGCGGTGGAGACGGCGCGCAAGGCGGACGTGGTCGTGGTCGTGCTCGGCGACAACGAGGAAACGAGCCGCGAGGCGTGGGCCGACACCCATCTCGGCGATCGTTCCTCGCTCGACCTGATCGGCCAGCAGAACGATCTCGCCACGGCGGTGTTCGCGCTCGGCAAGCCCACGGTGGTCGTGCTGCTCAACGGCCGGCCGCTGTCGGTCAATTATCTGGCCGAGAATGCGCCCGCCCTTATCGAAGGGTGGTATCTCGGCCAGGAGACCGGCAACGCCGTCGCCGACATATTGTTCGGCCGCGCCAATCCCGGCGGCAAGCTGCCGGTGTCGATCGCTCGGAGCGTCGGCCAGCTGCCGATCTTCTACAACCGCAAGCCGACCGCGCGCCGCGGCTATCTGTTCGACACGACCGCGCCGCTCTACCCGTTCGGCTACGGTCTCAGCTATACGAGCTTCGCCGTCTCCGCGCCGCGCCTCGCCCGCGATACGATCCGGATCGGCGAGACCGCGAAGGTCAGCGTCGACGTCGCCAATACCGGCCGCCGCGCCGGCGACGAGGTGGTCCAGCTCTATGTCCGCGACGACGCCGCCTCGGTGACTCGTCCGGTGATCGAGCTGAAGCGCTTCAGGCGCGTGACGCTGCAGCCGGGCGAGCGGCGGACGGTGACGTTCGAGCTCACCCCGGACGACCTCGCCCTCTGGAACGTCCAGATGAAGCGGGTGGTGGAGCCCGGCACCTTCACCCTCTCGGCCGGGCCCAATTCGGTCGATCTCAAGAGCACGACGCTCACCGTCACCGGCTGAGCAGCGGGGGACGGGAACTCCGGCCTACGCCTGCCATTTCGGTCGCGGGGCCGCGACCCGCGCGGCCGCTGGAGATGCGCCATGGCGGAAGGAACGAGCATCCGGTCGGTCCGCGACGACCGCGATCTCGCCGCCTTGCTGGACATTTACCGGCGGGCCATCCCGCGGTCCGAACGCCGGAGCGACGAGGCGATCGCCGCCTTGCTCGACTCCCCCGCCCACCGCCTGGCGGTGGCGGACCGCGGCGGCGAGGTCGTCGGCTTCTACGTGCTGTTCGTCGGCGGCGCCGTGGCGATGCTCGAATATCTCGCCATTCGCGAGACCGCGCGCGGCGGCGGCCTCGGCAGTGCCCTCTACCGCCACGCCCGCTCGGCGGCCGGCGCCTTGCCGTTGCTCGTCGAGGTGGAATCGGATCGGGCGGAGGGGCCCGAACGCAGCCTGCGCAGCCGCCGCAAAGCCTTCTACCGCCGCCTGGGCTGCCGCGAGCTCGCCGGGCTGCGCTACCGCCTGCCGCTCGGCGACGATCCGCCCGCCATCGACCTGCTCGTCGACAGCCCCAGCTCCGGTGTGAAGAAGGATGAGCTGGAGACCTGGCTGCGGGAAATCTACACCCGCGTCTACGGCTGCGCGGCCGACGATCCCCGCCTCGCCGCCATGCTGGCGCCGCTGCCGGAGATGCTGGAGCTCGCTGAAGTGAGGTTGCGCGATTCGTCATGCCGGACTTGATCCGGCCTTTTTGTCTTTTTCTCCCCTCTCCCTCGGGAGAGGGGTCGGGGGTGAGGGGTTCCGGCCTCTCCGGAGACGCACGAACCCCTCACCCCTACCCCTCTCCCCAAGGGAGAGGGGAATCTAGAGCGCGCCGAAGTCAGCGCTTTAACCTCCACGTGAATCGCAGCGGACTCGGACCGGCATCGCGCCAGGCGGCGGTAGAGGCGGCGGTCGCCGGCGAGCGGCCACCAATCGTAGAGGAATATCTCCATCGAGCGCCACATCGCGACCCAGCCCGCGACGGTCAGTCCCTGTTCGACCCCCGAGCGGTGCGAGCCCTCAACTCCCCTCTCCCAAGGGAGAGGGGAATTTCCGGGAAGATGACGCGGAACATCGTCGCGAGCGCTTCCAGCCAATCGGCCTGCTCCGCCTTGCTCCACTCAGACTTGGGAGCGGGTAATTCACTCACCATGCCGGTGATCGACGGGCGAATATCCGCAGCCGGCCTTCCCCGACCCAGTCGGTGGCGATGCGGGCGGCGAGCGGCTCAGGGGTCCCGCCGGGAGCGTGGCTGCAACAAGCGGGGCACTGGCGCATTGTCCCCGCCATGACCGACCGCAGAGACCTCGCCGACAGCGCCATCCGAGTCGCCGCCACCGCCACCCGGACCCGCTACGATGCGACCTCGATCGCCCTCCATTGGGCGACCGTGGTCCTCGTCCTCCTGAACTTCGCCACCGCCGAGCTGTGGGGCCTGTTCGCGCGGCCGACGCGGCATCTGATGATCGTCTCGCACATGTCGTTCGGCATCCTCTTGAGCGTCGTCGTCGTCGCCCGCATCGTCTGGCGGCTGGTGCCGGGGCACCAGGTCGAACCGGCGTCGCGCGGCTGGGACGAGCGGCTGGCCAAGGGCGCGCAATATCTCCTCTATCTGCTGCTCCTGGCGCAGTCGGCGCTCGGCTATATCGTGCGCTGGTCGGAAGGGCAGGCGATGAGCTTCTTCGGCCTCCTCATACGCGCGCCCTTCGCGCCGATGACGAAGGCGGAGCACCACACTTTGATGGAGCGGCACAATGTCATCGGCTGGATGATAATCGTCCTCGCCGCCGGCCATGCGGCCGCGGCGATCTACCACCATTTTGTGCTTCGCGACCGAGTGCTCGAGCGGATGCTGCCGCGCGGGCGGGTAGAGGTTTCCTAGGCTCCTGCGAGGGCCGGCGCGGTGGCGCGGCCGGTCCGCTCCAGCTTGCCCCAGCCGACCCAGCGGCCGCGCAAGGCGGCGGCGACGGCGCGGATCACCACCCAGTACATGAGCTGCCGGTAGACGAAGCGCTGAGCGATCAGCAGCAAAGCCGGGAAGCGCCGCTCGCGCACGTCGAGCCGGTAGGCGATCCAGCCGCAGGCGAGGTCGATCGCGGCGAAGGCGAGCCAGAAGGCGGCCATTTCGAACAGGTCGGTATGGGTCTGCGCCCAGCCATGCTCGCGCACCCGGCCGGCGGTGGCGGCGAGGCTTAGGAGGAGGGCGAGGTCGATCACCGGGGAGAAGAGCGAGAAGAGGATCTGGAACAGCCACGCCTGCGGCATGCCGATCCAGGCGAGGCCGAGCGGGCGGCCGCGGCGGAGGATCGCGCGGTGCTTCCACAGGCACTGGAGCGTCCCGAAGGCCCAGCGGAAACGCTGCCGCGCCAGAGCGGCGAGCGTGTGGGGCGCCTCGGTCCAGGCGACCGCGTTGACGTCGTTCGCGATACTCCAGCCGGCGCGCTGCACGGCGATGGTGAGGTCCTGGTCCTCGGCGAGCGTGTCCTCGGGAAAGCCGCCGACGGCGTCGAGCGCGTCGCGCCGCCACGCGCCGACCGCGCCGGGCACGACCATGATCGCGCCGAGGCCGGCGAGCGCGCATCGCTCCAGATTCTGGGCGGTGACATATTCCACCGCCTGCCAGCGCGTGACCAGATTGACCCGGTTGCCGACCTTGGCATTGCCCGCCACCGCGCCCACGGCAGGGTCGGCGAACCAGCGGGCGAGCCTGGCGATCGTCGCAGGCTCGAACTGCGTGTCGGCGTCGAGCGCGACGACGATGCGGCCGCGGGCGAGCGCGAGGCCGCGGTTGAGCGCTCGCGCCTTGCCTCCATTGGGCAGGGTGAGCAGGCGCACGCGATCGTCCCCGGCGAAGGCGTGGGCGACGATCGCGCTCGTGGCGTCGGCGGAGCCGTCGTCGACGACGATCACCTCCAGCTCCGCGCCGGCGCTGGCGAGTACCCGGTCCACCGAGGCGCGGATCACGCGGGCTTCGTTGTAAGCCGGGATGAGCACGGAGATGAGCCCGTCATAAAGCGGCGGCGGCTCCGGCCGGCGGCTGCCCAGAGCGAGGCCGGTGAGCGACACGGCCCGCGCGATGCCGAGGCCGATCGCCACCAGGAACAGGAGCGACAGCAACGCGCCCAGCGCCGCGAGGGCGAGGAAGACGGCGACGTCGGCGCGGACCGCGAGCAAATCGCTGCCCTCGATCTTCGGCATGACCTCGCCGGCGTCGAGCCCCGCCAGCGCCGACACGGGGACGAAGCGGTAGCCGCGCGCGCGCAGCGCATCGATGAGCGCCGGCAGCGCCGCCACCGTCTCGGCGCGGTTGCCGCCGCCGTCGTGGAGGAGGACGACGTTGCCGGAGCGCTCGGCATTGCCGGCCATTACCTCCCTCACCGCATTGTCGACGATCGCCCGAGCGCCCGGGCGCTGCCAGTCCTCGGTGTCGACGTGGAGGCCGACGTTCAGGTAGCCGCTCTCCTGCGCGTCGAGCGCGGGGCCGAGCTCGTCTGCCGTCGTCGGCTCGGCGTCACCGAAATAGGGCGCCCGGAACAGGCGCATGCCGCGGCCGGTATAGGCCTCGACCAGGCGCTCGGTGGCGTTCAGCTCCAGCCGCACCGCCCGGTCCGACAGCAGGGCCATGTTGGGGTGGGTGTAGCTGTGATTGCCGAGCTCGTGCCCCTCGGCGACGATGCGGTTGAGCAAAGACGGGTGGCCGAGCGCATTCTCGCCGACGACGAAGAAGGTGGCGGGGACGCGCTTGCGCTTCAGCACGTCGAGGATTTTCGGAGTCCAGCCGGGGTCCGGACCATCGTCGAAGGTGAGGGCGACGAGGCCGGGGCGAAAGCCGGTCTGCCGCACCACATAGGGCGTCGGCAGCGTCTTGTAGCTTTCGGCGCGGATCAGGCCCTTCGAGTCGGTCGCCAGCACGCGTCGCCCGTCGGCCGGGGTCGCCGCGATCCGAAGCAGCTCGCCCGCGCCCTGGACGTCGGTGTTGGTCGAGCTGTGGAGCCGGGCGAGGTCGGGCGGCGGCCGGTCGGGGCCGAAATGGGCGAGGTCCGCCCAGAAGCCGGGATCCTCGCTGCCGAGCCGCCAGAGGGCGATTCCGCCGACGCCTTCGAGGCGGGCGGCGCGAAGCTGGTTCCAGCCGCTGGCGGCGTCGGTGATCCAGACGTGGTGGGGCGTGCCGGTCTCGTCCTCATAGTCGAACGTGGCGTTGCCGCTGGCGAGGTCGAAGCGGATCGGCGCGTCGCTGTCATGGGCGGACAGCCAGGCTTCCTCCACCGTCAGCGCCTCGGCGCGGCGTCCCTCCGCCCAATCGTAGCCGTAATTGGCGATGGCGGCGACGGCCTTGTCCGGGCTGACCGCGCGCACCGCCTCCTGCAGCCGCTGCACGAACCAGGCCTGGGAGGCGATCGGGCCCGGATCGCCGGTCGCCCAATGCTCGTCGTAGAGCATCAAATAGAGCTTGTCGGCGACCCGGCCGTAATCGGCGAGGCGCCAGTCCGGGTCGCCCACCGGCGCGGTGAGGCCGACCGTCAGGCCCCGCGGCGCGAAGGCCCGGTGCGCCTCGGCGAGGAAGCGCTTGTAATCGGGCTGGGCGCCCGCCGGCAGCTCCTCGAAGTCGAAGACGACGCCGGCGGCGCGGCGCGCGGCGAGGAAGGCGCCGATCTGGCCGATCAGCCGCGCCCGTGCCGCCGGGTCGTGGAGGAGGGCGGCGGCGCCGTCGGAATCCCATTGCGAGTCGCTGACGTTCTGCACCATCGGCAGCATTTGGGGCCTTCGCGGCGCGCCCGCGAGGATGGCGTCGAAGGCGGGATCGGCGACGGTGCGGAAATCGTGACTCGGCCCCGTCACCGTCGCCAGCGCCGGCACCACCTGGTCGAGCTCCCCGACATGGGCGGCGAGCGAGGCGCGGCTGGTCTCGTCCCAGGGCACGTAGAAGCCGGACACGGCCGGCCGGCCCTGATGCGCGCCTTTGGCCGGCGCGGCGGGGAGCCAGGTGCCGCCGTAGAGGCCGCGGCGCGGCGCCCGGCGGCGGGCGATGCCGATCCTGACGGCGAAGGCGTGGAGCCTGGCCTGCTCCATTCGGAGCGGCAGCGGACCGGGGATCGGCACCTCGATGATGGTCGTGGCGAAGACCGCCGCCGCGCCGAACAGCAGCAGCAGCAGCGCGACGACGGACGACCGCGCCCGCCGCCCGCGCCGTCCGGACGGGTCCAGGAATATCGGAATGGTCATGCAGCCCTCTTCGCGCCGCCATAATGTATGCGGGCTGTCGGGAGCCGTGAGCCGCGGATTAATTCTTTGTCATGAAGGGCGGGGCCTACCGCCGTTCCGCGAGCCAGGCGGAGACCCAGACGAGCGGCGCGTTCCAGTTGATCGCCACCTCGTTGAGGCTGAAGGCGCGCGCATCGTCGGCCCAGCAGGCCTGGGGCGCGCAACGGCCCTTCATCGCGGCGGCGACGGGGTCGCTCATGAAGGTCGAGTTGGGGCCGCCCGACAGGACCCCCGGCGGCGGCCCCGGCAGCGTCGGGTCGAGCTGATGGGTCCAGAAGCGATGGTGCGGGTTGCGCATCGGCCGGGCGCCGTAGCCGGAGACCAGGGACCGGTCGAGCGGGTTTCGGCCGAGGATGAAGTCCATCGCGTCCGCGACGCCGTCGCGGTAGCGCGCCTCGCCGGTGAAATCGGCGGCGAGGGCCATCAGCAGGGCGCGGTTGAGGATCGAGGAAGCCGAACCCCACGGCCATCCCCGCTCCGGCGCGTAGGGGACGCCATAGCCGTTGCGCTCGCGGTCGGCGAGGAAGCGGTCGGAGGCGGCGAGGATGCCGGCCCGCAGCGTGGCGGTCTCCGCCGGCTTCAGGCCGCTGGGCACCAGCACGAGCGAGATCGTGCCGAGCGCCGCGACGCGGTTCCAGCCGAGCTCGGGGACGGGCGACTGCCGGAACCAGGGGAAGGCACGCACCGCCTGCCCATATTCGGCGTTGCCGGTGGTGACGAACAGCTCCGCCGCGGCCCAGTAGAATTCGTCCGACAGGTCCTGGTCGCCATAGCCGCCGCTGCCGCCGAATTCGGCGATCGCCCACACCTCCGGGTTGCGCCGGGCCGCGGCCCAGGCGCGCTCCGCGGCGGCGAGGCAGCGGGCGGCGAAGGCGGGGTCGATCGTCCGCCAGATGCGGGCGCCTTGCGCCGCGGTCGCGGCGAGGTTGAGCGTCGCCCCCGTGCTCGGCGGGGAGAGCAGCCGCGGCTGCCGATCGAGATGCGGCGGAGTCGGCAGCGGCGTCCAGCGGTCGTCCGCCACCTTGTGGTGCGCCATGCCCGAAGCGTCGATCTCGGCGAAGGCGAGGCCCGGCAGGTTGCGCTTGGCGCCGACCGGCACGCGCAGCCGGGTCCCTTCCGGCACCTGCACCCTGAGGAGGAACTCCAGCTCCCAGCGCGCCTCGTCCAGGAGGTCGTCGACGCCGTTGCCGGCCTCGGGAAGCGCCGCCTTGCCGTCGGCATAAGGGGAGGGGAGGCGCCGCGCCCGCTGGCGCTCGTAGAGGTCCAGGAGGGTCCACAGCGCAATGCCGCCGTTGACGACATATTTGCCCTGGTCGCCGGCATCGTACCAGCCGCCGGTGACGTCGAGCTTGTACGGGCATCCGGGCCATATGTTGCCGTTGGCGTCGCGGCCCGAGACGCACGCCGCCACCTCCGGCCGGTGGCCCGCCGGACGCGCCCATTCGCTGCCGCCCGCCCAGCGCGCCTCGATCGGAATGCCGGCGCGGCTCTGGTAAAAATAATTGAGGCTGTCGTAGCGCAGCCGGTCGTAGAGGCCGGCGGAAATGGCGAAGGGGCGGCTCTCGGCGCCGCCGACGCGGAGGCGGTAGCCGGTGCCGGGATGGCCGAAGTTGACGAAGTGGACGCTATGAACGATTTCCCCTGACGCCGGATCGGCGCCGTAGACGCGGGTGAGGCCGGACGCCCGCACCCGGCCGGCCGCGTCGACCAGCTGCCAGGGGAGCGGCGCCTTCGAGGGGCTGGGGACGATCGCCCGCTTGGGGCCGGCCGGCTGGAAGCCGAGCTGGTTGAGGCGGATAGGGCTGGACGGCTCGGCCGGCGCGGCCGTCAGCAACGCGAGCGGCAGGAGGAACCGTTTCAGCTCGGGCCTCCTTCATGGGCGTAGAGGCCGAAGACGGCGCCGACGAAGCCGCCGGCCGTCTTGGTGCTGAGGATAGTGCCGTCCTCGCCGCGCCGCAGCGTGCGCCACAGCCCGGACGGCCCGGCGTAGGAGAAGCTGTAGCGCCCGCCCTCGGCCTGGATACGCAGGCGCATGGGGCCGACGGGCACCGGGGCGGAGGCGATGACGACACCGTCCGCCGGGTCGTTCGGGCCGGCGCGGCGCTTCAGCTCGACGACGGGATGGCCGGCGCGGGAGGCGAGGGCGATCAGGAACCAATATTCGTCGTTCTGGAGGGCGGCGAGGCCGGCTTCGTCGCCGTCGCGCATGGGCCGGAAGCGCACCAGCGTCGAGGCGGCGGCGTTCATGTGCTGCTGGCGCCGGGCGAGGAAGGAGGGGTTGCCGAAATCGCCGAGCCCCACCGGCCGGGCGGCGAGGCGGAGCCGGCCCCCCGCCAGCGTGTACCAGGCGGTGCGCGGGTTGCGCATCGTCATCCAATAGGGCGGCAGCGCGCGGCCGTTAAACTCGTCGCGCACCGCGAAGGCGCCGCTCGTGGGCACCGGCGCCGCCGGCTGCGGCGGCAGGTTGGGACGGCGATGGACGTAGGGGATGGTCTCGCCGGGCGCGGTGATGCGGGGCCAGCCGTCCTTCCACGTCACCGGCAGCAGGAAGGTCTCGCGGCCGGTATTGTAATAGTCGCCGGCATAGGGACGCACCGCGAGGAAGGTCACCCACCAGTCGCCGCGCTGGGTCTGGACGAGCTGGGCATGGCCGGCCGAGGTGATCGGGAAGGGGCGGTTACGCGGCAGGTCCCGCTGCGTCAGGATCGGGTTGCCGGGATAGGGGAGATAGGGTCCCGTGACGCTGCGGCTGCGCAGCACGACCTGCGAATGGCCCTCGGCGGTGCCGCCTTCCGCGCAGATCAAATAATAGAAGCCGTCCTTCCCGAGGATGTGCGGACCTTCGATCCACAGCGGCTTCTTCGAGATGTCGACGCCGCCGCTCACGAGCTGGGTGCGCGGTCCAACGGGCTTCCTTGCGGCGAGGTCGAAGCGCTGGACCCAGATGGCTCGGTGCCCCTCGTAGAGCGGCTGGCCCATCGGCGGGCCGTTGTTGAGGATCCAGGCGCTGCCGTCCGAGTCGAAGAAGAAGGAGGGATCGATGCCGCCCTCCAGCTCGGGCAGCCAGACGGGATCGGACCAGGGGCCGGCCGGGTTCGTCGCCGTGATGAGGAAATTGCCGCCGCAATCGACGCAGGTGTTGAGGATGTAGAAGGTGCCGCCATGTTCCTGGATGGACGGCGCGAAGACGCCGCGGGAGAGGCCGAGGCGGGCGAAATCGAGCTGCCCCGGCCGGTCGATGGCGTTGCCGATCTGAGTCCAGTGGACGAGGTCGCGGCTGTGGAAGATTGGGATGCCGGGGAACCAGGCGAAGGTCGAGGTGACAAGATAATAATCGTTCCCGACCCGGGTGACGCTTGGGTCCGGATAGAAGCCCTGGAGGATCGGGTTGCGATATTCGCCCGGGCCCGCGATGGCGCCGACCGGATCGGAGCCCCGATAGTCGAACCAGTCGAACTCGGCGGTGGGCGCGGCGGCGGCGAGGAGAGCGGCGATCAGCATGGCTAGAGCCTGGCGACGATCTGCTTCAGCGTCGCCCGCATCCGTCCGAGCAGGTCGGGCGTGGGCTCGCCAAGCACTCCGCGCACGGCCGGCGGCAGATGGGCGGCCGGATCCCCACCGGACGCGAACACATAATGGTCGAAGACCGTCCGCCACACCTCGCGCTGGTCGGCCGGCAAATGCTTCAGCGCGTAGAGGCCGTACATCAGGGCATCGTAGGGGCTGCCGAGGTCGGTGCGGGCGTCGTTCCACCAGTAATTGACGAAGAGGTTGAACGGCTCGAGCGAGTCCACCCCGTGCCACCAGTGGAACGGGATGTAGATCGCGTCGCCCGGCGCGAGCTCCGCCGCCTGGGCGGCCGCGGCGGCCTGGGCGAAGCGGGGGAAAAGTTCGAGGTCGGGCGCGGCGAGGTCGACGAGGCTGATCGGCGTGCCGGCCGGGGTCAGCTCCAGCGGGCCGACATAGAGGTTGGCGATCTCACCGGGAGGAAAGACGGTGAAGCGGCGGCGGCCGGCCACGACGACGCCGACATTCTCCATCAGATCGTAATGCGGCGCGACGCGGATGCGATTGCCGATCCAGGCGCGGGGCACGACGTCCGGCCGGACGATGTCGGTCCGGTTCTCGCGTTCGAAGCCGGGGAGAAGCTCCGGGATCGGCTCCGACTGGACCGCCATCGCATAGGGGCGGGGATGCTCGCGGTCGCGCAGCAGCCGGTCGAGGAACGGCTGGAGCGGCGAGAGGCCTCGGGTGAAATTGAGCGAGCGCAGATCGTCGGTGTAGAAGAAGCGGCCATCTATCTCCGGCTCGCCAACCAGGGCGGCGATCGGCTGCTGGACGGCGAAGCCCTTCATGAAGGCGACCAGCGCCTCGCCGGACTGGCGCGCCGCCTCCACGGCCGGCCAGTCGCGGGCGAGGCCGCGCAGCACGGCGGGCTGGCCGGCGGGGCGGATCTCTTCGTCGAAGCGGCGGCGGTCGACGCGTTCATATTCGCGCATCGGCCGCGGCTCGGGGAGCGGCATCAGGAGGTTCGCCTCAGGCTGACATTGCTGGCGCTGCCCTGCTCGCGCAGGAATTCGGGCTGGGTCGGCATGAGGTGGGCGGTGTTGGCGATGACCTCGCGGATATGGGCAAGGCGCTTCAGCGTCTCCGCGTCCGGAAGGACGTCCGCGGCGGGGTGGTAGCCGCCCGCCTCGATACCCTGGCCGACCATCACCGCCAGCCAGCTCGTCTCCGTGAACAGCTCGTTATTCTCGCGGAAGATGCGGCCGTTACGGCGGAACATGTCGAGCTTGTAGGCGAGGCCCTCGGGCGGCTCGAGCGTGCGGCAATAGTCCCAGAAGGGGGAATCGTCCCGCTCCGTCGCCTTGAAATGGAGGACCAGGAAGTCGCGTATGTCGACATATTCCCGCTCGGTCTGCGCGTTGAAGCGCTCGGTTTCGAGCGGGTCGAAGCGGCGGGTCGGGAACAGGGTCATCAGCCTGGCGATGCCGGACTGGACGAGGTGAATGCTGGTCGATTCGAGCGGCTCCAGGAACCCCCCGGCTAAGCCAAGCGCGACGACGTTCTTGACCCACGCCTTGCGCCGGTGGCCGGCGAGGAAGCGCAGCGGCCGGGGGTCGGCGAGGGCGGGGGCGTCGAGGCTGGCCATCAGGGTCGCGGCCGCCTCGTCCTCGGAAATATGCGCGCTCGAATAGACGTAGCCGTTGCCGGTGCGGTGCTGGAGCGGGATGCGCCATTGCCAGCCGGCGGCGCGGGCGGTCGACCGGGTGAGCGGCTGCGCGTCGCCGCTGCTCTCGCACGGCACCGCCAGGGCGCGGTCGCAGGGCAGCCATTTCGACCAGTCCTCGAAGCCGGCATGGAGCGTCTGCTCGATCAGCAGGCCGCGAAAGCCGGAGCAGTCGATGAACAGGTCGCCTTCGATGCGGGCGCCGCTCGCCAGCACCACCGCCTCGACGAAGCCGGTCTCGGCGTGCTGCGCGACCTCGACGATCTTGCCTTCGGTGCGGACCACCCCCGCCGCCTCCGAGAGGGTGCGCAGGTAGCGGGCGTAGAGGCTGGCGTCGAACTGGAAGGCGTAGCCGATGCGGGAGAGCGGGGAATTGGGCTGGTCCGGGCGCGGGTGGGCGAAGCGCGCCTCGAGCCCGGCGACGACGCCCAGGGAATAGGCGTCGAGCGGGTGGGGATCGCCCAGCGCCTTGCCCTTCAGCCAATGGTGGTGAAATTCGACGCCCTTCATGTCGAGGCCGTAAAAGCCGAACGGGTGGACGTAGCGGTGGCCGATCCGGGTCCAGTCGCGGAACTCGATGCCGAGCTTGTAGGTGGCGTTGGTGGCGCGGACGAAATCGGCCTCGTCGATGCCGAGCAGCTGGTTGAAGAGGACGATCTGCGGGATCGTCGCCTCGCCCACTCCCACCGCGCCGATCTCGTCCGATTCGATGAGCTCGATGGCGAGGCCGGGCACCTCCCCCATGATCCGCGACAGAGCGGCGGCGGCCATCCAGCCGGCGGTGCCGCCGCCGACGATGACGACCCTGCCGATGCGGTCGTCCCTCAAAAGACGAACTCCGGCAGCGGCGGCGGCGCGGGCGGCGTGCGGGCGGCGCCGATGCGGGCGAGGAACTCGCCGTGGGTGGGGAGATGCCCGGCCGTCTCCAGATAGCCCTGCCGCATCTGCTCCAGCGCCTGGGCAACTTTGTCCTCGTCCAGCGCGTCGGCGGCGGGCTCGTAATCGTCGGGCACGATGCCCTGGCCAAGGAATATCGCCACCCAGCTGGTCGTCGCGAACAGCTCCAGCCCCTCGCGGAACAGCCGCCCCTTCGCCCGCCACAGCGCGATCTTCTGGGCGAGGCTGTCGGGGATGCTCATCGCGGCGCAGCTCTTCCACAGCTCGGAATCGTCGCGCTTCGTGGCCTTGTAGTGGAGGATGATGAAGTCGCGCACGTCCTCGAACAGGTCCTGCATCTGGCGATTATATTCGTCCCGCTCGACCGGGTCGAAGCGGCGGTCGGGGAACAGCGCGATGAGCTTGGCGATCCCGGCCTGGATCAGATGGATGCTGGTCGATTCGAGCGGTTCCACGAAGCCGCTCGAAAGACCCATCGACACGACGTTGCGGCTCCAGGCGAGCTTGCGTCGGCCGGTGGTGAAGGACAGGGCCCGCGGCTCGGCGAGCGGCTCGCCCTCCAGATTGGCGAGCAGCACCCGCGCCGCCTCGTCGTCGGAGATATGGCCGGAGGCGTAGACGAGGCCGTTGCCCATCCGGTGCTGGAGCGGGATTCGCCATTGCCAGCCGGCGGCGCGGGCGGTGGAGCGGGTGAACGGATCGGGCTGCCCCTGGTAGTTGCTCGGCACGGCGACGGCGCGGTCGCAGGGGAGCCAGTGGGTCCAGTCCTCATAACCCGTCTCCAGCGCCTGCTCGATGAGCAGGCCGCGGAACCCCGAGCAGTCGATGAACAGATCGCCTTCGACGACTCGGCCGTCGGCGAGCGTCACTGAGCGGACGTGGCCGTCCTCGGGGTTCAGCGAAACGTCGACGATCTTGCCCTCCAGCCGGGTCACGCCGCCGCGTTCGGCATAGCTGCGCAGGAAGCGGGCATAGAGGCCGGCGTCGAAATGGAAGGCGTAGAGCAATTGCGACAGCGGCGGCTGTGCCTCGGCGGCGGGGCGGGCGAACTTGCCCTGCGCCGCCGCGACCGCGCTCATCGACCAGGCGGAGATGTCCTGCATCACCCGCCGCTTGCGCTCGCGCAAATAGAGCTGGTGGAAATGGACGCCTTCGAGATCGTGGCCGTGGAAGCCGAACGGATGGAAATAGCGGGCGCCCAGCGCGCCCCAGTCGACGAACTCGACGCCGAGCTTGAACGTGCCCTGGGTGGCGCTCAAAAACTCGTTCTCGTTGAGGCCGAGCATGCGGTTGAAGGTGATCAGGGGCGGGATCGTCGCTTCGCCGACGCCGATCGTGCCGATCTCATCCGATTCGACGAGCGTGATTCGGGTATGGCCGTTGTTGAGGAAGCGCGAGAAGGCCGCCGCCGCCATCCACCCCGCGGTGCCGCCGCCGACGATGACCACGTTCCTGATCGCATGCTCGTTCATCGCCGGACCTGCCTTGAAAGATTTGCCAGATAGTCGCCGTGGGTCGGGAGCGCCGGGGCCATAGTTGCGAAGGACGCCCGGATCCGCTCCATCGCGCCGGCCGCCTCGTCGCGGGACAAGGCGTCGGTCAGCGGGTCCGTGCGCCGGGGGATTACGCCTTGCCCGAGCAGCACCGCAAGCCAGCTGTCGCGCGAGAAGGTCTCCTCCTCGTGGAAGGGAAGGCGGCCGCGTTCGTGAAACAGGGCCAAAGTGTGGGCGAGGGAGGCGGGCGGCGGGGCGGCGGCCGCGGCGGCCCAGAACGGCTCCGGCCGGTCCGCGGCGAGATAGTGGACGGCGAGGAAGTCGCGCACGCGGTCGGCCTCGGCCTCGGCCTGGCGGTTATGTTCGGCAAGCTCCACGGGGGCGCAGTCGCGGCCCGGAAGCATCGCGACGAGGCGGTCGATGGCGCTGTGGGCGAGGTGGAGGTTGGTCCATTCGAGCGGCTCGACAGCCACCGCCGAGTCGCCGATCGCGACGCAGTTCCGGAGCCACGGCTCCGGCCGCCGGCCCTGCCGCAAGGCGATGGCCGGCGCTACCGCCTCGGCGCCGGCGGCGCGCAGCAGGCCTTCGGTCTCGGCGTCCGTGCAATGCCTCGAGCCATACGCGACACCGTGCGACGTCCGCACCGGCGAGGGGGAGCGCCATTGCCAGCCGGCGGCCAGCGCCTCCACCCGGTCGAGCAGCGGCGGGCCGGGCCGGGGCGGGGACTCGCCGAGCCTCACGCGATCGCAGGGCAGCCAGCGGCTCCAATCCTCGAAGCGGCCGTCGAGCGCCGAGCGTAAGGCCGCGGCCGGGCCGGTCGCGTCGACGAAGAGGTGGCCGTCGACCTCGCCGCCGCCTTCGAGCCGTACCGCCTCGATGAACCCGTCGCTTTCGCGGACCCGCACGCCGGCGATCGATCCGGGCCTTTCCTCCACGCCGAGATGCCGCGCGAAGGCCCGCATCATCTGGCCGTAGCGGGGAAGGTCGAGCGTCAGCCCATATTCGACCGGCGCCTCGCCGGGAGCGAAGCGGCCGGCGCGAGCGAGGGCGACGGCCGGGCTGTGGGCGTCGAACGGGGCCGCCCGGCCGTCCCGCGCCAGCCGCACCCATTGGTGGTGGAAGGAGGCGGTGCCGAACGGCTCCCCGTGCGGCGCGTAAGCGTGGACGTAGGCCGGCCGGCCGGCGGTCCAGCCGACGAATTCGGTGCCGAGGCGGAGCCCGCTGCGGGCGCGCACCACCGTATCCTCTTCGGTCAGGCCGAGATCGGCGTGGAAGCCGAGGATGGAGGGGAGGGTGCTGGCGATCCGCTCCGCCAGCGCCTCCGGCGGGGGTGGGGAGGCGATGAGGGTGACGCGCAGCGCCGGCAGCCTGCGCTTCAGCGCCGCGGCGGCCGACCAGCCGACGATGCCGCCGCCGGCGACGACGACGGTCTCGATCGCGCCCCGCGCCGCGGTCATGCCGCGCTCCGCATCGGGCAATAATCGGCGATGTGGGCGCGGTGGTCGGGCATGGCCCCGGCGCGCGCGGCGATCTCCGCCTCCAGCTTGCGCATCCCCTGCAGCACGGCCGGGGCGGGCGCGGCGGCGGCTCGGGGATCGAAGCCTGCGGGCACGATCCCCTGACCGACATAGACGGCGATCCAGCTCGCATCGAGGAACGCGCCCTCGCGATATTTCACGACGCGGCCGCGGCGGCGGAACAGCTCGATCTTCTCGGCGAGGCTGGGCGGCACCGCCATCGTGCGCACATAATCCCAGAACGGCGTGTCGGCGCGCCGGGTGGCGTGATAATGGAGGATCAGGAAATCGCGGATGCGATCATATTCGAGGTCGATGAGGCGGTTGAACTCGGCGCGGTCGACGGGGGAGATCTCCCGTTCCGGGAACAGCTCGACGAGGCCGGTGATCGCCGCCTGGATCAGGTAGATGCTGGTCGATTCGAGCGGCTCGAGAAAGCCGCTGGCGAGGCCGATTGCGATGCAATTGCCGACCCAGCTGCGCTCGCGCCGGCCGGCGGTGAAGCGCAGCAGGCGCGGCTCGGCGATCGGCTCCCCCTCGACCGCGGCGACGAGCGCGTCCCGAGCGGCTTCGTCGTCGATGAAGCGGCTGGCGTAGACATAGCCGTTGCCGGTGCGGTGCTGGAGGGGGATGCGCCAGCGCCAGCCCGCGGCCATGGCGATGGCGCTGGTATAGGGGCTGAGCGCCGTCTCGGTCCGGCACGGCATCGCCACCGCGCGGTCGCAGGGGAGCCAGTGCGACCAGTCCTGGAACGGCTCGCCCAGCGCTCGGCCGAGCAGGAGCGAGACGAAGCCGGAGCAGTCGAGGAAGAGGTCGCCCTCGATCCGCTCGCCGCTCTCCATGACGACAGCGTTTATGTCGCCGTTGTCGCCGCTGTCGCCGTCGCGTTCGACGCCGACGATCCGCCCTTCCGTCCGCCGCACCCCGAGGCCTTCGGCGAGGCGGCGCAGGAAGGGCGCGAACAAGGTGGCGTCGAACTGATAGGCATAGCCGAAGGTCGAGGCGATCGAGCGGGGATCCGGGTCCGGCCGCTCGAACCGGTTGCGGCGCGCCATCGCCACCGCCATCGAATAATCCTGCAGGTCCGCGACCGGCGCATCCTCACCGCGCAGGCGCGTCCAATAATGGTGGAAATCGACCTCGCCCTGGCCGCGGCCGAAGGTGCCGAACGGGTGGATGTAGCTGTCGCCGATCCGGTCCCAGTCGCGGAACTCGATGCCGAGCTTGAAGGTGGCGCGGGTGGCGGCCATGAACTCGGCCTCGTCGATCCCCAGCCGCTCGTTGAACGCGCGGACGTGGGGGAGGGTGGCCTCGCCGACTCCGACGATCCCGATCGCCTCCGACTCGACGAGGTGGACGTCGCAGCGCGCCGGCAGCAGCTTCGCGAGGGCGGCCGCGCTCATCCAGCCGGCGGTGCCGCCGCCGACGATGATAACGTTCACTTTGCCGCCGTCGCGCATCCTGGTCCGGTCCCGCCGCGCCGCGCCGCTTCTACGACCGCCGCTTCGAGCGGGTCAATCGAGCGGGCCCGGGAGCTTGCGTTGGCCTGTTCGCCGGATAAAAATTGCCTTGTATCAACGACTTAACCTTCCTGTTGCAAAGCTGTCACAGATTTGGACTTTCGTTTCCGCCCGCCTGTCCAGCGCTCTTGCCGAGGCCGCCTTACCGGTGTTATCCCATCGCCGACAAGAAGTAGCGCACATTTGTGTTAGCGCTACCATAGGTTAGGGAGGTTTCGGATGGCGTTCAGGGCCAGCAAGGCTTTTGGCGTGCGCGGCGGCGAGGGCGATCCGGGATCGCTGCTCAGGTGCGGCGTCTCGGTCGCCGCCCTCTGCGCCTTCGCGGTTGCGACGCCTGCCATCGCCCAGCCGACCACCGGCACCACCCCCGTCGGGCCAGGCACCGCCGGCAACACCCAGCAGTCCACCACCGAAGGCGCGCCCGACACACGGGTCGCCGACTCGACCGAGCCCGCCGCCGACGAAGCGACCGGCGACACCATCGTCGTCACCGGCCTTCGCCAGAGCCTCGCCAATTCGCAGAACATCAAGCGCAATGCCGACACCGTCGTCGATGCGATCACCGCGCAGGACATCGGCGCGCTTCCCGACCGCTCCGTCACCGAGGCGCTGCAGCGCGTGCCCGGCGTCTCGATGAACCGCTTCGCCGGCTCTAACGACCCCGACCACTTCTCGGTGGAAGGCTCGGGCGTCGTCGTCCGCGGCCTCAGCTTCGTGCGCTCCGAGTTCAACGGCCGCGACACCTTCTCCGCCGGCGTCTACGGCCAGGCGATCAACTTTTCCGATGTCCCGTCCGAGCTGCTCGGATCGGTCGAGGTCTACAAGAACACCACGGCCGAGATGATCGAGGGCGGGCTCTCCGGCACGGTCAACCTCAACACCCGCAAGCCGCTCGACAATCGCGGCTTCCACGCGGGCTTCGACGCCGAGCTCAATTATGGCGACATGGCGCAGCATTATACGCCGACCTTCTCGCTGCTCGTCAGCAACACGTTCGACACCGGCATCGGCACGATCGGCCTGCTCGCCGATTTGTCCTATTCGCGCCTGAAGAGCCGCTCGGACGGCATCCAGGTCACCAACTACCAGACCCGCGTCGAGAGCGGCACCGATCTCGACATCAACGGCAACGTCGTAAACCGCCACGGCCTGCCGACCACCAGCACCGACGCCAATCACGACGGCTTCGCCGACCCGCTGCCGCTGGCCTACGCGCCGGTGGGCGGCCAGTTCCGCACCCAGGATTACGACCGCTCGCGCAAGGGCCTGGCCCTCGCCGCGCAGTGGGAGAGCCTCGACAAGCGCTCGCTCCTCACCGCCCAGTTCCTGCGCACCGACTCGACCAACCGCTGGGGCGAGCACACGTTCGAGAGCGCGCCGGATCTGTCGCTCTACAACACCTATCCCAAAGGCTGTCAGCAGAACACGAACGGGGCCGGCGGCACGACCCGTCCGGAATGCCCGATCGGCGGCTTTACCAACTACCAATATAACGCGGACGGAGTCTTCGAGAGCGGCTTCATCACGCTTCCGGGCACCGGCTGGCGCACGTCACTGAGCGGTAATTCGGCGTCGAACGTCCCCACCGGCGGCATCCAGCAGTCGCTCTCCCGGCGCGAGGTGGACGACCGCAACATCGTCAGCGACTACGGCCTCAACTTCAAGTTCCGCCCCGGCGACCGTTGGGCGATCAACCTGGACGGGGATTATACCAAGGCCCGGCACGACACGCTCGACATGAGCGTCTTCGGCTCGACCTTCGCCGACCAAGAGCTCGACCTCACCGGCAATGTCCCAAGCCTCATCAACCATAAGCCGCTGACCCTCTCGGCGAGCTGGGCGACTCCGAACCCGCGCATCGCCGGCGAGAACGACCAGCAATATTTCGCCGACGCCAACGTCGAGTTCTGGCGCGCGGCGATGGACCATGTCGAGCATAGCGAAGGCGCCGAATGGGCGTTCAAGGGCGACGTCGCCTACGATTTCCTCGACGACGTGCCGTTCCTGCGGCGCGTCAAGTTCGGCGCGCGCTATGCCGATCGCGACCAGACGGTGCGCTACACCACCTACAATTGGGGTGCGATCAGCGAAGTCTGGTCCGGCAGGGTCAATGATACTTTCTCGGGCGCGCCCGTCAGCTTCGCGCAGGCGCCGGCTAATTCCAGCCTCTACGCGTTCGACAACTTCTTCCGCGGTCAGACTGGCGGTCCGCCGGCGGCTTATTATTACGACCGCAGCCTCATCCAAGGCTACAATTTTGCCTCGCAATATTTCAAGAGCATCAACGACATCTGGCGCACCACCAACGGCGCCACCGCGGCGAACCGCTGGGTGCCGGTCGCCGAGCGGGCGGGAGTCGTGCCCGGCACGGCGTTCCTCCCGTCCGAGATCCAGAATGTGTCGGAGACGAACAAGGACGCCTATCTGATGCTGAGCTTCGGGCAGGACGACCCGATCTTCGGCAACGTCCACCTCGATGGCAATATCGGCGTGCGCTACGTCAACACGCGGGTGGAATCGGTGGGAGCCTTCACCATTCCGTCTCGGACGACATTCGGGGTCAGCCAGGACTTCAGCGTGCGTTGCGCGGTGCAGCCGCCGCCCGCGGGCGCGCCTCCGGGCACGCCTCCTGCGACGCCGGGTGGCATCTGCACGATCGGGGCAGCCGCCTACGGTCAGCTCCAGACCTTCGCCGGTACCAACCCCACCGGCACCGACTCGCCGAACACGGCGGTCAACAAATATGATTATTTCCTGCCCAGCCTGAACCTGAAGTTCGGCCTGACGCGCGACCTCATCCTGCGCTTCGCCGGATCGCGGGCGCTCGCCCGGCCGTCCATGGCGGACGTCAGGAACTACGTCACCATCGGCACCGAGACGACCAACGGCTTCCGCCTGTCGGCGACGGCGGGGAACCCGTATTTGAAGCCGGCTCTGTCGGACCAGTTCGACCTGACGCTGGAATGGTATTTCGCCCGCGTCGGCTCACTGACGATCGACGGCTTCTACAAGCGAATCCACAATTTCTTCTATCAGAGCGTGACGCCGCGAACGATCACGAACAACGGCGTGAGCGAGACCATCGCCATCCGCGGCCCGGCCAACTTCCCGGGCACCGGCACGGTCAAGGGTTTCGAGATCGCCTATCAGCAGACGTTCGATTTCCTGCCTTGGATCTTCAACGGCCTGGGCATCAACGCCAATTACAGCCACATCCTCAGCAAGGGCCTGCCCAATTCCTTCCTGAACGGCGGCCTCCCGGCCAACGTGTCGGCCGCGTCGGGCGGCACGTTGCCGCTCGAGCAATTGTCGAAGCACAACGTCAACGTCACGCTCTTCTACGAAAAGGGGCCGGTGTCGCTGCGCGCGTCGTACAATTGGCGCTCGCGGTTCCTGCTCACCGCGGCGGACGTGATCTATCCTTATTACCCG
>DASWRU010000045.1:0-44574 GCA_036403015.1 Allosphingosinicella sp. | reverse complement strand
GCGCGGGGCGGGCCGCTCAACGGGGAGATGATCCGCCGCGTCGTCCGCCGCGCCCGCGTCCGGCTCGGCCTTTCCGAGCGGACCACGCCGCATGCGCTGAGGCACAGCTTCGCCACCCACCTGCTCGGCCGCGGCGCCGATTTGCGCTCGCTCCAGGAGCTGCTCGGCCATGCCAGCCTGTCCTCGACGCAAATCTACACGGCGGTCGATGCGGCGCATTTGATGGACGTCTACCGCAACGCCCATCCGCGGGCGTGAGCCTCAGCCGCGGCGGGGCCGCGCGAGCTGGAGGACCAAGCGGGTCAGCCAGAGCAGGAAGGCGGCGGCGACGATGCCGGTGCTGACCGGCCCGGCATAATGTTCGATCGCCTTGTAATGGTCGCCGAGGAGCGAGCCGAGCCAAGTCAGCACACCCGTCGAGATCAAAGTGCCTACCGCCGAGAGGAGCAGGAACTTCGGGAACGGCATGCCGACCAGCCCCGCCGGGATGGAGATGGCGGTCCGCACCGCCGGCATCACCCGCCCGACCAGCACCAGCACCGGCCCGAAGCGATGGAACCAGCGCTCCAGCCACTCCACCTCGTGCACCGAGACGGTGGTGATGCGGCCGTAGCGGGTGACGAGGCGCTTGAACCGCTCGTAGCCGAGCGCGCGGGCCGCCCAGTACCAGGTGATCGAGCCGGTCATCGATCCCGCCGCGCCGGCGAACGCGACGCCCGGCAGCGACAGGCCGTTCTGGGTGGCGACGAGGCCGGAGAGCGGCATCACCAGCTCGGACGGGAAGACCGGGAAGAAGGTCTCGACCCACATCAGCAGGAAGACGGCGAGGTAGCCGTGGTCGCGGATGAAATCGGGGAGGAAGTCAGCCACGCGCGGCGACCTTGCGTTCGATCGCGTCCCAGATCAGGCCCGGCGTGTCGGTGCCGTTGAACCGGTCGATGGCGACGATGCCGGTGGGGGAGGTGACGTTGATCTCGGTCAGCCATTTGCCGCCGATGACGTCGATCCCCACGAACAGGAGCCCGCGGCGCTTCAGCTCCGGGGCGAGGGCGGCGCAGATCTCCCGCTCCGTCTCCGTCAGCTCCGTCTTCATCGCCGAGCCGCCGACGGCGAGGTTGGAGCGAATCTCGCCCGCGCCGGGGATGCGGTTCACCGCCCCGGCCACCTCGCCGTCGACGAGCACGATCCTTTTGTCGCCCTCGCCGATCTCGGGGACGAAGGCCTGGATGACGTGCGGCTCGCGATAGGCGGCGTTGAACATCTCGATCAGCGAGGCGAGGTTGGCCCCGTCTCCGCCGATCTTGAACACCGCCTTGCCGGCGTTGCCGTGGAGCGGCTTGACGACGATCGCCTCGTGCTTCGGGAGGAACTCGCGGGCGACGCCGAGCGAGCGGGTGAGGATTGTCGGCGGCATGTAGCGGGCGAAATCGAGCACCCACAGCTTTTCGGGCGCGTTGCGGACCGAGGCGGGATCGTTGACGACCAGGGTCTCGGCGCCGATCCGCTCGAGCAGGTGGGTCGCCGTGATGTAGCCGAGGTCGAAGGGCGGGTCCTGCCGCATCAGCACCACGTCGACGTCGCGGCCGAGATCGAGGCGGATGGGCTCGCCGAGGCGGAAATGGTCGCCCGCCTTTCGCTGGACGGTGACGGGAGAGCCCATCGTCCACAGCCGGCCGCCGATCCAGCTCAGCGCGTCGGGCGAATAATGCCACAGCCGGTGCCCACGCGCCTGGGCGCCCAGCATGATCGCGAAGGTCGAATCGCCGGCGATGTCGATCCGGTCCAGCGGGTCCATCTGGACGGCTACACGCAGCGGCATTCGGCACTCCTTCCGGCGCCGGCCCTAGGCAAGGCGCTTCGCCTTGTCACCTCATTCGCCGCCGGTGAGGTCGGAGGCGTCGAGTTTGGTGGAGATGGTGCGCCGGAGGAGCACGCTGCCGTCGTCGCCGCGGATCGTCACCGGCTGGGCGTCGCTGGTCTCCCCGGCGGCGCAGGCGGCGTGGTAGGCGAGGGTCCGGGCGAGCTGATCGTGCTGCTCCGCGGTCATGCCGGGCCAGGCTTCGGCGGGCAGCGTGGCTTCGCCGTTATTGGTATATTCGACGCCGCCGTTCTTCGTCAGCGCGTCGAGGCTCTTCTTCACCTGCGCGCAGACCTGCGGCGGCAGGCCGGCGCCGGCGGCCTCGGCCTTGGCCCAGTCGGGCTTCTTCTCCTGGCAGGCGGAGGCGAGCAGCAGCAGCGCGAGCGGGACGAGGAGGCTGGGTCGCATGGTCTATCCTTGCCAGACGTTGGGGAGGTGCCGCGGCAGGCGGCGGGGGACGATGAACATGGCGTCGATGCGCAGGTCGTCGCCGGCCTTGGCATAACGATGAGCGAGGGCTTCGGCGGCGGCGGCGACCCGGCGCAGGCGATAATCGTCGAGCGCGAGCGCCGCGTCGCCGGCGGTGGCGCGGGCCTTCACCTCGACGAAGGCGACAATGCGGCCGCGGCGGGCGACGAGGTCCACCTCGCCGACCGGCGTGCGGACCCGGCGGCCGAGGATCGTCCAGCCCTTGAGCCGCAGCCAGAGCGCCGCGAGGCTCTCCGCCCGCCGTCCGCCCCGCTCGGCGCCCCGCCGCGTCATTTGAGCGCCAGGGCGCGTTCGTAGACCTGCCGCCGGGGCAGGCCGAGCATTTCGGCGACCTCGGCGGCGGCGCGGGACGGGGAGAGGCGGGTCATCGCCTCGGCCAGCGCGGCATCGACGTCGCCCGCCGCCGCCGGCGGGGCCTCGCCCGGCGGCGCGACGATGATGACGATCTCGCCCTTGGGAGGGGCGGCCGCGTAGCGCCCGGCCAGATCGGCGAGGGTGCCGGTGACCGTCTCCTCGAAGCGCTTGGTGATCTCGCGCGCGACCGCCGCGTCGCGCGGGCCGAGGCCGGCTGCCAGCGCCGCCAGCGAGGCGGCGAGGCGGGGGCCGCTTTCGTAGAGGATGAGCGTTGCCCGGATCGCCGCGACCTCGGCGATCGCCGCCGCCCGCGCCGCCGCTTTGGAGGGAAGAAAACCGAGGAACAGGAAGCGGTCGGTCGGCAGGCCGGCGAGGGTCAGCGCCGCGACCGCGGCGCAGGGGCCGGGGATGGTGGTGACCGCGATGCCGGCCGCCCGCGCCTCGCGGACCAGCTTGAAGCCGGGGTCCGAGATGAGCGGAGTGCCGGCGTCGGAGACGAGAGCGATCGCCTGGTCGCGCATCCGGGCGATCAGCTCCGGCCTCACCCGGTCGGCATTGTGATCGTGATAGGGGAGCATCGGCCGCCGCACGCCGATATGGCGGAGGAGCTTGGCGGTGACTCGGCTGTCCTCCACCGCGATCGCATCGGCTTTGGCGAGCACGTCGGCGGCGCGCGCGCTCAGATCGGAAAGATTGCCGATCGGCGTCGCCACGATATAGAGACCGGGGGGAAGATCGGCGTTCATGAGGTCTCGGGTCATGGCAGAGCAATCCGGTAGGCCGCAAGCGCGGCGCTCCATCCTCGGCCTCGCCGCGGGCGGGTTGCTCGCCGTGGCGCTCGCCGGATGTCAGCTCGTCCCGGCACCGCGCCAGGAGCCGCCGCCGCCCGCCCCCGAACCGGTGCAGGAGGCGCCGCCGCTGCCGCCGGGGCCCGGCCTGCCGCCGGACGAGACCCGCAACCGCGTCGCCGTGCTGGTCCCGATCAGCGGACCCAATGCCGGCGTCGGCCAGTCGATCGCCAACGCCGCCAACCTCGCCTTGCTCGACACCGGCGGCGAGCGCATCCGCATCACCGTCTACGACACCGCCAAGGGCGGCCCCGCCGCCGCCGCCAACGAGGCGCTGGCCGACGGCAACGGCCTGTTCCTCGGCCCCCTCCTCGCCGAGGACGTGCGGGCGGTCGCGGCGATCGCGAGGAAGGCGGACGTGCCGGTCATCGCTTTCTCCAACGACGTGAGCGTCGCGGGCGGCGGCGTCTATCTTATGGGCTTCACCCCGGGCCAGTCGGTGGGGCGGGTGGTCGATTATGCCCGCTCAAAAGGGGTGGAGCGCTTCGCCGCGCTCACCCCCAACGGCGTCTACGGCCGCCGCGCGGCGCAGGCGATGGTGGAGGCCACGCGGGGCGCCGGCCTCGTCGGCATGCAGAATTTCGACCGGGACGCCGCCAGCATCCGCGCCGCGGCGGGCCGGCTCAATGCGCAAGGCGGCTATGACGCGGTGCTCGTCGCCGATAGCGGGCGCACCGCGGCGCTCGCCGCCCCGGCGCTGCGCGCTGGTTCGCCGGCGGCGCGGATCCTCGGCACCGAGCTGTGGGCGACCGAAGCCGCCCTCGGTAAGATGCCGGGCCTGCGCGGCGCCTGGTATGCGAGCGTTTCCGACACGATGTTCAACCAGCTGAGGACCCGCTACCGCGCCCGCTACGGCACCAATCCCTACCGCCTCGCCAGCCTCGGCTACGACGCGGTGCTGCTCGCGGTGCGGGTGGCGAAGGACTGGCGGATCGGGCGCGCCTTCCCGGAGCGCGCGCTGCGCGACCAGGGCGGCTTCGCGGGCGTCGACGGCGCCTTCCGCTTCGGGCCGAACGGAATCGCCGAACGCTCGCTCGAAGTGCGCGAGGTGACGGTGGCGGGGACGATCGTCCTGTCGCCGGCGTCGCGCGGGTTCGACTAAGGCGTCATTGCGAGGCGTGAAGCGACGAAGCAATCCAGGGAGCCTCTGAGGCCGCGCGGGATTGCTTCGCTTCGCTCGCAATGATGGGGTGTCGCGTGAAGCGACCAGCCTTCAAACGACGATCTCGCGCAGGATCGCTTCGAGGAGGAGCATTCCGGCCGGAGTCGCCCGCAGCCGGTCCGGAGCCCGGGCGAGCAGGCCTTGCGCTTCGAGCTTCGCGACCGCCGCTCCGTCGAGCCGGTCCTCCAGGCCCGCGATCGCCACGCCTTCGCGAAGCCGCAGGCCCATGAGCAGGGCCTCGCGACCGCGATCCTCGGGCGTCAGCACCGCCTCCTCGGCGAGGCCGCTGCCGTTGCGGGCGAGGGCGGAGAGCCAGTTTTCGGGCTTACGGTGGCGCAGGGTCGCCGCGCCGCCGCGCCGGCCGTGGGCGCCGGGGCCGATTCCGAGATAAGGGCGGTAGCGCCAGTAAGCGAGATTGTGGAGGCTCTCCTCGCCCGGCCGGGCGTGGTTGGAGATTTCGTAGGCGGGGAGGCCCGCCGCTTCGGTGAGCGATCGGGTGAGCTCGTAGAGGTCGGCGGCCTCGTCGGGGTCGGCGGGGCGCAGCTCGCCCTTGGCGGCGAGGGCGGCGAAGCGGGTGCCGGGCTCGACGGTCAGCTGGTAGAGCGAGAGATGGCCGGTGCCGAAGCCGAGGGCGCGGGACAGCTCGCGGCTCCAGGCCTCTGCCGACTGGCCGGGAAGGGCGTAGATGAGGTCGAAGCTCACCCGCTCGAAAGCCTGTTGCGCGGTCGCCAGGGCCGCCAGGCCTTCGGCCGCGTCATGGGCTCGGCCGAGGAAGCGCAGGGCTTCGTCGTCGAGGGACTGCAGGCCGAGCGAGACGCGGTTGACGCCGGCGGCGGCGAGGTCGGCGAAGCGCGCCGCCTCGACCGAGGAGGGATTGGCTTCCAGCGTGATCTCGATGCCGGGCGCGAAACCCCAGTGGCGCTGCGCCGCTTCGATGAGGGCCGCGACCGTCGCGGGCGGCATCAGTGACGGGGTGCCGCCGCCGAAGAAGATCGAGGTGAGGGGGCCGCGGGCCCAGACCCGCGCCTCATGCGCGAGATCGTCGAGCAGGGCTTCGCGCCAGAGATCCTGATCGACCGACTCGCGGACGTGGCTGTTGAAGTCGCAATAGGGGCATTTCGAGACGCAGAACGGCCAGTGGATGTAGAGGGCGAGTCCCCCCTCCCCTTCAGGGGAGGGGCCGGGGGTGGGGGATGTCAAAGGCCGGGGCGCCGCCACAGGCCCCACCCCAACCCCTCCCCTGAAGGGGAGGGGCTTGTTCACAGCAAGGCCGCCACCAGCTTGCGGAAGGCGTCGGCGCGGTGGCTGAGGCGGTGCTTTTCGGCGGGGTCCATCTCGCCGAACGTCTCCTCGCGGCCGGCGGGGACGAACATCGGGTCGTAGCCGAAGCCGCTGTCGCCGCGCGGCGGCCAGGCGAGCGTGCCGTCGACCCGGCCTTCGAACCATTCGCAATGGCCGTCGGGCCAGCATAAGGCGAGGGCGCAGACGAAATGGGCGTTGCGGCTCGCCTCCGGGCCGAGCGTCTCCAGCGCCTCCTGGACGCGGCGCATGGCGAGGCCGAAGTCGCGTTCGCCCTGGACCTCGCCCGGGCCGGCCACCGCCGGCACCGATGCGTGGCCGGCCAGCGCCCAGCGCGCCGAGAAGATGCCGGGCCGGTCGCCCAGCGCCTCGACGCACAGGCCGCTGTCGTCGGCGAGGGCGGGAAGGCCGGTGAGGTCCGCCGCGGCGCGCGCCTTCAAGTCGGCATTCTCGATGAAGCTGACGCCGATCTCGTCGGGCTCGGGGAGGTCCAGCTCGGTGGCGGAGACGGGCTCGATCCCGTAGGGGCCGAGCAGGTCGGCGATCTCGCGCACCTTGCCCGGATTGTGGCTGGCGATGACGAGGCGGCCGGGCGCCAGCTTCCTCATCGGCCGGTCGCCCGCGCCTGGGCGGCGAAGATCTCCGCGCAGCCGATCCGAGCCAGCCTCAGCAGCCTCAGAAGGCCTTCCTCGTCGTAGCATTCGCCCTCCGCGGTGACCTGGGCCTCGACGATGCTGCCGTCCTCGGTCAGCACGAAATTGCCGTCGGCGCCGGCGGTGGAATCCTCCTCATAATCGAGGTCGAGGACGGCGGTTCCGCCATGGATGCCGCAGCTCACCGCGGCGATCTTCTGGCGGATCGGATCGACGGCGATCTGCTTGCCCGCGATCAGCCTGTCGACGGCGAGGCGGAGCGCCACCCAGGCGCCGGAAATGGCGGCGGTGCGGGTGCCGCCGTCGGCCTGGATGACGTCGCAGTCGAGCGTGACCTGCCGCTCGCCGAGCTTTTCGAGATCGACGACGGCGCGCAGCGAGCGGCCGATCAGCCGCTGGATCTCCTGGGTGCGGCCGGACTGCTTGCCCGCCGCCGCCTCGCGGCGTCCGCGGGTGTGGGTGGCGCGGGGCAGCATGCCATATTCGGCCGTCACCCAGCCCCGGCCCTTGCCGCGCAGCCACGACGGGAGCGAGGTTTCCACGGACGCGGTGCACAGCACCCGGGTGCCGCCGAAACTGACGAGGCAGCTGCCCTCGGCGTGGCGGGTGAAGCCGGCTTCCATGACGATCTCGCGCATCTGGTCGGGCGCGCGGCCGGAGTGGCGCATCGGGTTCCTTTCGTTTGGGCGGCGGCTGTACCCACAACGTCATTCCAGCGAAAGCTGGAAATCCATGCCGCGTCGGTGCCGGCGCCCGCCGCCGCCGGGACCCGAGCTTCCGCTGGGGTGACGAGTTGACTACATGGATGTCATGGCCTCCACCCCCGTCAGCGAGATGACCGAGCGCGCCCGGGAAGTGTTCCGGATGGTGGTCGAGAATTATCTCGGCTCCGGCGCCCCGGTCGGCTCGCGCACCATCTCGCGGCTGCCCGGGCTGAACCTGTCGCCGGCGTCGATCCGCAACGTCATGCAGGACCTGGAGGAGCTCGGCCTGCTCAGCCATCCCCACACCTCCGCGGGGCGAGTGCCGACCGAGACCGGCCTCAGGCTGTTCGTCGACGGCATGATGCAGGCCGCCGAGCCGAGCGCGCAGGAGCGCGCGGCGATCGAGGCGCGGCTGGAGCGGGGTGGGCCGATCGAGGAGGCGCTGTCGGCCGCGACCGCGGCGCTCTCCGGCCTCTCCGCCTGCGCCGGCATCGTCCTCGTGCCCAAGCGCGAACCGGTGCTGCGGCAGCTCGGCTTCGTCCGGCTGTCGCCGACCCAGGCGCTGGCGGTGATGGTCGGCGCCGAGGGCAGCGTCGAGAACAGGGTGATCGACATTCCGCCGGGGATCACCGCCTCCGCCCTCGCCGAGGTCGGCAATTATGTCAGCGCGCGCCTCACCGGCCTCACCCTGCCGCAGGCGCAGCGGCGCCTCGCCGAGGAGATACGCGCCGGCAAGGCGGCGCTCGACCGGACCGCGCAGCAGCTGATCGACCGCGGCCTCGCCGTCTGGTCCGAGGACGGCGCGCAGCGGCCGGTGCTGATCGTGCGCGGCCAGGCGAATCTGGTCGAGGCCGGAGCGGCGGCCGACCTGGAGCGAGTCCGCCAGCTGCTCGACGAGCTGGAGGACAAGGAGGAGATCGTCCGCCTGCTCGAAAGCGCCAGCGCGGGGCAGGGGATGAAGATCTTCATCGGCTCGGAGAACAAGCTGTTCGCTCTGTCGGGCTCCTCGGTCATCGCCGCGCCCTATCGCGGGCGGGAGGGCCAGGTGGTCGGAGTCGTCGGCGTGATCGGACCGACGAGGTTGAACTACGCGCGGGTCGTACCCATGGTGGATTTCACGGCACAGGCATTATCGAGATTGATGGCATGAACGACGAACAGGACCTTCGGGAACAGGCGAACGAGGATCAGGGCGACGGCGCGGACGGCGGTGCGGACCAGGATTTCGCCGACCTGGCGAAGGAGCTGGAGGAGGTCCGCCAGCATGTCCTCTACGCCCAGGCCGAGACTCAGAACGTGCGCCGGCGGCTGGAGCAGGAGAAGCAGACGGCCGCGACCTACGCCGCCACCGGCTTTGCGCGCGACATGCTGTCGGTGAAGGACAATCTCGACCGCGCGCTCGCCGCGATCCCGGACGAGCTGAAGCAGGACGAAAGGTTGAAGGCGCTGGTCACCGGCATCGAGGTGACCGCCCGCGAGCTCGAGTCCGTGTTCAGCCGCCACGGCATCACCCGGGTCGAGGCGGTCGGCCAGCCGCTCGATCCGAACCGCCACCAGGCAATGGTCGAGATCCCCTCCGCCGACGCGGAGCCGGGCATTGTCGTGCAGGAGATGCAGGCGGGCTACATGATCAAGGACCGGCTGCTGAGGCCGGCTTTGGTGGGGGTCGCGAAGAAGGGTTAGCCGAGAAGAACAGATTCCCCCCTTCCCCGCGTGCAGGGAGGGGGGCAGCTCCGCCGTGCTCCGCTCTTGACTGCTTACAGAGTACTCTGTAGTGCAGAGCAAGCAAAGGAGGATCGGCGATGACCATTTCACCGGGACAGGCGGCGGCGGCGCTGGAGGATATCGAGCGCACGGAACGGAAGACGCGAACGGCGCGGGGCTATGCGGAGGCGAGCCCGTACCTCGTCCTGTGGGGACTGGTGTGGATCGTCGGCTACGGCGGCTGCGCGGTTCTGCCGCGCGAACAATGGGGCCTTGTTTGGCTGCCTCTGATCGTGGTGGGCGCGATCGGCTCGATTTGGCTGGGGAGCCGGGGGAGGGGCGAATCGCGGCCCGGCTCGCTCGGCCGCGCCGGCCTGATCACGCTCTCGATCGGAATCTTCATCGGCTCGGTCTATTATGTCTTCCGGCCGACCGACGCGGCGCCCTATCTGATCTTCCCGACGCTGATCGCGGGGCTCGTCTACTCGCTCGCCGGAATTCTCGCCCGGATGCCGCGCTTCGTCTGGATCGCGGCGGGCATGTTCGTGCTGACCATGGCGGGCTATGTCGCCGCGCCGCAATGGACGGCGATCTGGGTTGGCGCGGCCGGCGGTGGCGGCCTCGTGCTGGGCGGGCTGTGGCTTCGGAAGGTCTGAGCGTGGCGCGGCCGGACGAGATCATCCACCAGTCGCTGCGCCTCCGCATCATGGCGGCGCTGCACGCGGCGCGCGACCAGGAGGGGATCGAGTTCAACCGCCTCAAAGCGCTGGTCGGGGCCACCGACGGCAATCTCGGCAGCCATCTCTCGACGCTGGAAGGGGCGGGCTATGTCGCGCTGGCGAAGGATTTCGTCGGCAAGAAGCCGCGCACCCGAGTCTCGATCAGCCGCGTCGGGGAGCGCGCCTTCCGCGACCATAGCGACTATCTGCGCGAGATCATCGACTCCGCGGCGCCGTGACCCGGGCGGCTCAGATATCCTCCTGGACCATGTCGACCTCGCGCACTCGGCGGCGCTGGCGGGCCTGGTCGACGAGGCCGCGAAGCCGCTCGCGCCGCGCCTGCGCGTCCTCGACGAAGGGGATGACGAGCGGCGCGCCGCGGGTCGTCTCGTCGCTGGAGACGAGGGTGATCGTGCCGATCCCCGCCCATTGGTTGAGCAGGCTGAAGTCGAGGCGGATGTCCTTGACTCGGTAGAGCTCGATCTCGTCGACGCTCTTCATGAAGATGCCGCGGCGGATGACGAGCCGCTCGCCGGTGATCTCGTAGGTGGCGCCGAGATTCTCGATCCAGCGGGCGAGCACGATCAGAAAGCCGATTCCGACCAGGCAGAGGAGCAGAGTGCCCCAGCCGGCGAGGCTGCCGCGCAGCCAGCCCCAGGTGGAGGATCGGAAGGAGTCGAGGGGCTGGTCCATCATGGTCTCCTCAATGTACCGCGCGGTCCTGCCGCTCGCCTTTGCTGGCGAGGGAGAAGCGCGGCTCGGGGTGGGGGAGCTCGCCCATCAGCCGGGCGGCGGCATAGCGGCCGACGGCGGGGCCGTGCTTGAAGCCGTGGCCGGAGCCGGCGCCGACGAGCAGCAGGTTGGGCCGGAGCGGGTGGAAATCGATCAGGAAATCGCCGTTGGCGCTGTTCTCATACTGGCAGACCCGCGCCTCGTTGAGGGGGCGGCCGGCGAGGGTGGGGAAGCGGCGCTCCATGAAGGCGCGGACGTCGGCCAGCGCGGCGGCGGA
The DNA here is from genome assembly GCA_036403015.1 of Allosphingosinicella sp. Taxonomy (GTDB): domain Bacteria; phylum Pseudomonadota; class Alphaproteobacteria; order Sphingomonadales; family Sphingomonadaceae; genus Allosphingosinicella. The sequence continues at coordinate 33,775 of DASWRU010000045.1, read as the reverse complement.
GGGGGTGCGGTCGCCGCGATCGGGGTCGATCGGCGGGCCGTGCGCGTCGTGGGCGATCTTGACTCCGCGGCCCTCCAGATCGGGAAAGCCGTAATAGATGTCGCCGGCGTTGAAATCGGCCCAGCCGGGGAAGCGGCCGGGCTCGAAGGCGGTGTCGCCGGGACTCGGCGCGAAGAAGAAGACTTCCTGCCGGGTCGGGAAGATGCGCGTGGCGAGGAGGTCGGGGAAGAGCCTGGGCAGCCAGGGTCCGCAGGCGAAGACGAAGCGGCCGGCGGAGAGGGTTTCGCCGCCTTCGAGCGCGATGTGCTGCAGCGGCCCGTCGCCCGCCTCCGGGGGCGCGACCGCGGCCTGGCGGTATTCGCCGCCCGCCGCGACGAACTCGGCGACGAGGGTCTGGACGGCGCGCCGGGCCATCAGGGCGCCGAACTCCGGCTCGTAGACGCCGACCTCGATGTCGCCGAACTCGATCTGCGGGAAGCGGCGGCGCATCGCCGCGCGGTCGAGTATCTCGGTCGGCAGGCGCAGGCGGCGGTGGACCTCGATCGTCCGGGTCACATAGTCTTCGCGGGTCGGGAAGAAGAACAAGATGCCGGCGCGGTGGAAGAGCGGCAGCTCCGCGCGCGCGGAAAGGGCCTTCCAGTCGGCGAGCGACTCCCAGGCGAAGCGGGTATAGACCTCGTCCGCGCCGTAGCTGCCGCGGGTGAGGCGGGATTCGCCGCCCGACGAGGCGCGGGCATGGGCGGGTCCCCACGCGTCGACGAGAGTCACCCGCCGGCCCATGCGCTGGAGGCGGCGGGCCGTCCACGCGCCGAACACGCCCGCACCGACGACGACGACATCGGGGGAGCCGCCGGCGCTCACGCCCGGCGCGGCGAGGCTGCCGGCCACGGTCGCGGCGGCGCCGGCCTTGAGGGCGGTGCGGCGGGTGATTTCGACCATTTCCCCCTTTCCGGCGAGGAGCTTCCGACGCGGGCGGGGCCAAGTCAACCGTCGGCGCTCCTGTCACCTTAAGGCAACAGCTGTGATGCATTTCCATCGGCCGGGCCGAGATTCCTTGGCCGTCCCGCCCGAAAACAGGCATTGTTGCGGAGCCATAACGACGGAGGGACCCATGGCTCGCTCTAACCTCGGCCTCGGCAAGACGGCTTTCCTTGCCGGCACCTCGCTCATCGCCGGCCTTGCCTTTGCGGCGCCCGCTTTCGCCCAGCCCGGCGGCGGGCAGGCGCAGACCGGCGCGGCCGACGTGGAGGACGAGGGCGAGATCGTCGTCACCGCGACCAAGCGCGAGCAGACCCTCCTCGAAGTCCCCTTCTCAATTAATGCGCAGACCCAGGAGGATATCGAGCGCTCGGGCGCGAACACGATCGAGGATCTGTCGCGCAACGTCGCCGGCCTCACCGTGCAGAATCTCGGGCCGGGGCAGAGCCAGGTCTCGGTGCGCGGCGTCTCGGCCGGGCAGATCGTGCGCGACCAGCCGGGCGTGAAGGAGCAGGTCGGCGTCTATCTCGACGAATCGGTGATATCGCTGTCGCTGTTCACGCCCGACCTCGACCTGTTCGACCTGAACCGGGTCGAGACGCTGCGCGGGCCGCAGGGCACGTTGTTCGGCTCCGGCTCGGTCGGCGGCACGATCCGCTACATCACCAACCAGCCCAGGCTCGGCACCGTCGAAGGGGCGATCGAGGGCAATCTCAACCTCGTCGACGGCCAGGATCTCGGCGGTCACGTCAAGGGCGCGGTCAACGTGCCGATGGGCGACAAGGCGGCGGCGCGCGCGGTCGGCTACTTCACCCGCTACGGCGGCTTCGTCGACAATCTGGGCCCGGGCGGCGACCAGAAGAACGTCAACACCGGCACCCGCGCCGGCGGACGCCTCGCCATCCTGTTCCAGCCGACGCCGGACATCCGGATCACGCCGCGAATCCTCTACCAGCAGGTCCGCGCCGACGGCTTCAACCGCGAGGAGGTGTTCAACCTCTTCGCCAACCCGTTCACGACGACTCGGCCGAAGGTGAATTTCAAGGAGCGCCAGCAATATCTGCTGCTGCCCGAACGGTTCGCCGACGACACGTTCCTCGCCGATCTGACCGGCAGCTTCGGGCTCGGCCCCGTCACCCTCACCTCGGTGACCAGCTACATCGACCGCTCGATCCTCGCCAGCCGCGACGCCAGCGCGCTGACCGGCAGCGTCTCGGTCGACCTCGCCTTCCCCGCCTCCTCGGTGACGCTGCCGTCGAACCTCAGGGACACGACCGACCTCAAGCAGTGGACGCAGGAGCTGCGCCTGAGCTCGAACGGCACCGGCCCGCTGCAATGGGTGTTCGGCCTCTTCTATTCCGACATCAACCGCTTCTATCGCCAGCGCCTGCCCACGCCGGGCTACGACGCCTTCACCGACGCGCGCTTCGGCGCCGGCACGTCGCTGGCGGTGGCGAACGGCTTCCCGGCCAACTCGCCCTACAATTCCGACCTGCCCTACAAGATCAAGCAGAAGGCGGTGTTCGGCGAGGCGACCTACGATTTCGGCCGGCTCGAGCTCACCGCCGGGGGACGCTATTACGACTTCAAGGAGCGGCGCAGCTTCAAGTCGGGCGGTCTGTTCTCGAACGACGACAATCGCACCGATACGACCAAGTCGGACGGCTTCACGCCGCGCGTCATCGCCAGCTTCGAGGTGGCGCCGCGCTGGCGGATCAACGCCCAGGCGGCGAAGGGCTTCCGCCTCGGCGGAGTCAACGATCCACTGAACCTGCCGCTCTGCACGCCCTCGGATCGCGCCATCTTCGGCGGCTACCAGAGCTACACCGACGAGACGTTGTGGAACTACGAGGTCGGCGTGAAGGGCGGCGGCCGCGGCGTCACCTTCAACGCCGCCGGCTTCTACACCGACATCTCGAACCTGCAGGTGACGCTCGACGCCGGCTCCTGCTCGTCGCGCATCGTCTTCAACGTCCCCAAGGCCCATACGATGGGCGTCGAATGGGAGCTGTCGGCGCATCCGGCGCCGGGCCTCGACCTCTCGCTCGCCGGCAGCCTGCTCGAGGCGAAGTTCGATTCGACGGTGACGAGCGGGGCGGGAGCGGTGATCGGCGGCATTCGCGACGGCAACCGGCTGCCGACCGTGCCCAAGTTCCAGGTCGCCCTCAGCGCCACCTATTCCGCGCCGATCGACGAGAAGGGGACGGACGCGGTCTTCTCCGCCTCGTTCCAGCATGTCGGCAGCCGCTATACCCAGCCGAGCGACCAGGAGGCCAATCCGCACACCTTCCGCTCCGGCCTGGCTTTTGGCGGCGCGACCGGGAACGAGCCGGTGATCGTGAACCTGAAGCTGCCCGCCTACCAGCTGGTCAATCTGAGCGCCGGGCTGGAGTGGAAGAACGGGCTGTCGATCACCGCCTATGTCAGCAACGTCTTCGACGAGAACCCGCTGCTGTCGTTCGACCGCGAGCGCGGCGGGCGGGCTCGGCTCGGCTTCAACATCGGCCAGCCGCGAACCTTCGGGGTGACGGCGCGCAAGCGGTTCTGACGTCTCGTCACCCCAGTGTAAGCTGGGGTCCGTGCTGATTCCTCGTCCGGCACCGGCTCAGCATGGATTCCAGCTTTCGCTGGAATGACGAAGGAGGTTAATGCCGCGCCGCGCCCAGCGGCGCCGGGACCGCCCTGCCGATCACCGGGTCGCGCTTGAGCCAGGTAGCCGCGGCCCGCCGCACGTCGTCCAGGCCGATCGCGGCCATGTCCGAATCGTAGCGGGTGAGCTCGTACATCGCGACCGGGAAGCGGTTGGTGAGCGAGAGGATTCCGGCCCAGGCGTCGTTCTGAGTCTGCGCCTGGACTCGCGCGGCGACGAGCGGCGAGCGGGCGGCGTCGACCTCCTCCTGGCTGATCCGGCCGGCGGCGAGCTCGGCCGCGATGGCGCGGGCGGCGGCGATCACCTGGTCGAGATCGGCGGCGCTGGTCTCGATCGAGGCGGCGAGATAGCCCTGGTCGGCGGCGTCGGGCATCGGGTTCACCACCTGCGGCGAATAGGTCTTGCCGAGCGTGCCGCGGATCTGCTGGATCAGCCGGGTCTGATAGATGGCGGCGAGCAGGTTCAGCGAATATTCCTCCTTCCGCCGCTCGTATGAGGCGACGTAGAGCGGCCACATCAGCACCGCCGCCGCCTTGTCCGCCGGCCCCTGGTGATAGGCCGTGCGCGGGCCCGGCAGCGTCGCCGGGAAGCGCCGGAACGGGCCGGGGCCGGTTACCGCGGCCAGCGGCGGCCGCGGGGAGAGGGCGCCGAACGTGCGGGCGACCGCGTCGACCGCAGCGTCCTCGCTGATGTCGCCGACCATCGCCACCTCCATCGGCGAGCGGTCGAGCACCGGCTTCAGCAGGCGCTGAAAGGCGCGGGCGTTGAAGGCGGCGACCTGCTCGCGCGGCGGGATCGACAGCTGGTTCGGGAACAGGGCCTTCTCGATGGCCTCGTTGGCGACCGCGCTCGGATCGGTGTGGTAGCTGCGATAGACCATTTCGAGGGCCGCCGGCATCTTCTCGTCGATCGCCCTGCCGAAGGCCGGATCGGTCGCATAGGCGGCGAGCAGGCGCATCTGCTGCGGCACCTGGTCGGTGAGGGTTCCGGTGCTCAGCAGCCAGCTGGTCGGCTCTAGCTCCAGCGTGAAGCCCCAGGTGGTGTTCATCAGCGCGTTGCCGACCTGCTCGTAATCCATGCGGCCGAGGCCGCCCAAAGGGAAGAAGCTCGCGGCGATGCCGGCGGGAAGGCGGGTGCGGTTGTCCAGCGCACCTTCGCCGTTGCCGAAGCGCACCCGGATCTCGACGCCGCCCGACTGCAGCTTGGTCTGCTTGAAGTTGAAGATCGTCCCGTTCTCGAAGCGCAGGCGGACATAGTCCGGATCGTGGAACACCTCGCGCGAGGTGACGCGCCCGGGCGTGCCGAAATCCTTATATTCCCAGGTCGCGGCGCGAAGGTCGCTATAGGCGGCGAGCGGGGCGGCGCCCTCATTGGCGCGCCATGCGGCGAGCAGGGCCTCCCTGGGCAGCGGCGTGGGTGTGCTCGCGGCGAGGAGCGGCCCGGTGCCGCTCCAGTCGTCGGCAAAGGCCTGGCGCACCTCGGCCGGGGTGATCCCCTGGGTCAGCATCTGGAACAGCCGCAGGCTCTCGCGCGGGTGGACGAAGGTGCGGTGGTTGAGGGCGGCGGAGGCGAGCCCTTCGGCGAGCGCCGGGGTGGAGCGGGTGTTGCTCTGGTAGAGGCTGCCGCCGATCGCCGAGCGGAGCTGGTCGAGGGCCTGAGTCACCTCCTGTTGCGTCGGCCCGTCCTTGGCGAAGCGGCGCAGCTCCGCCTGGCCGGCGCCGAGCGCGTCCTTCCAGCGGTCGCCGGTCGGCAGCATCAGCAGGCAGGTGCCGCGCGCATCGGGGATGTCGCGGCTGACCTGGGCGGCCGCCGCGAGGAGCGGCGAGCCGGTTTTCGCGGTGAGGTGGTTGAAGCGGTTGCCGAGGATGGTGGTCCAGAGCAGCGACCTCAGGTCCCGCCGCACGCGGTCCATTTCGGCCATGTTCTCGGGATCGGGCGCGCCGAAGCGGCAGGCGGAGACCGACGAGGGCAAGGACGGGTCGGACCGCGTCCAGGCGGAAAGGCCACGCTCGGCGAGCCGCGTCGGCTGCGGCCGCGCCGGCGCCGGACCGTCCGCCCGCCAGCTCCCGAACGCCTCCTCCGCGGCCCGAATCAGCGCCTCGACCGGAGCGTCGCCGACGATCACCAGGGTCGCGTTGTCGGGCCGGTACCAGCGGCGGTAGAAAGCCTCGAGGCGCGGCGCCGTCGCGGCGCGCAGGCTCTCCTCGGTGCCGCCGGGCTCGCGGTCCGGCGAGCGCATGCCCGGCATCTGGAACCGGCCCATCTCGCGCTGCGCGGCGGCCATCGGGCTGTTGCGGCTGCGCAGCTCCGACATCACCACGCCGCGCTCGACATCGACGCCGGCCGGCGCGAAGAGGACGCCGTCGGCGGCGCCGCGCATCCACTCGAGCACCGTCTTGACGCCCGCCAGGTCCGGCTTGGGCAGGTCGATGCGGTAAACGGTCGCCTCGAGGCCCGTCTCGGCATTCTGGTCGCGGCCGAGCTGCACGCCGAGCGACGCGAAGCGGTTGTCGAGGGCGCCGTCGGGGGCCTGCCGGGTCGACCGGAAGACCATATGCTCGATGAAATGGGCGTAGCCGCGCTCCTCGTCGGTCTCCTCATAGCTGCCGACGTCCATCGCGAGGCGCACCGACACCGCCCCCGCCGGCGCGTCGTTGCGCATGATGGCATAATGCATGCCATTGGCGAGGCGGCCGAACGTCACCGCCGGGTCCGGAGCGACGGCGGTGGCGACGGCCGCCGGACTCTGCGCCGCGGCGGGCGAAGCGAGCGCGGCGAACAGGACGGCAAGGAAAGCGAGCGTGCGGCCGGCACGGCTGGTCATGAACGAAAGCCTCTTTTGAAAACGGAAAAGGTGTCGCTGCGGTACCTTAGGTTGCGCGGTGGCCGTGTCGAGCCTGGAGTGAGCTCAGGGCACCGAAGGCTGCGACTGGCGCGCCCGCCGCTCGGCATACCATTGGCGCAGCATCTGCTGGTAGCAGCCGGTCTGGCCGTAGGAGCCGACCGTCGAGCAGCTGTTCGGCCTTTGGTCCCGCGCGCCTTCATCGAGCCCTTCGAACTGGGAGGCCCAGGAGGTCTCGGACGGCCGGTCGCCCTTGTGGCGGAGCTCCTTGGGGATGCGATAGCGCTCGTTCTCGGGCCGGCGGGCGCAGACGACGATCTCGTCCGGGGCGACGTTGGGGCAGGGATCGCTGCCGTAGACGGTCACCGACATCGTCCGACCGGGAGGGTCTGCGGCGGCGGCGGGGTCGGGAGCGAGCGCGAGACAAGGAAGTGCCGCCGCAAACACCCAGAGCCACCGCATACGCCTACCTCCTGCCGCCGAGGCGGGGCTGTTTCGGGCCGCGCGGATGAACGGCGTATGTCTGAGGCCCGGCGTCAATGGCCGGCGTGGCTTTCGCCGCCGGGGCCGCGCACCTCCGCCTCCACCGTCACCGGCGGCGCGGCGTCGAAGGCGAAGGTGAGGGGGAGGGAAGCGCCCTCCTTTACCCCCGGGGCGAGGCCGAACAGCATGGCGTGCTTGCCGCCCGGCTCGAACAGGATCTTGCCGTCGTAGGAAAAGGCCACGTCCTTGAGCGGCTTCATCCTCGCCATGCCGCCCTTGGCCATGCTCTCGTGCAGTGCGATGCGGCGCACCATCGGGCTCGACACCCCGGCCAGCTTCGTTCCCTCGGCGCCGCCCTCGATCCGGAAATAGGCGGCGCCGGCCTCGCCTTTGACCGCCGGCAGCCGTATCCAGGCGTCCAGCACCCGGATGCCGTCGGGCTTGCGCGCGCAGCCGGCGGCGAGCAGCGCCAGTGCCGCAATCGCCGCGAATTTGTGCATCTTCTTCATCTCGCGCGCGCCTGTAGAGACGGCCGCGCTTCTTGTCGCGTCGAATTCGCCTCCTATATCGCTCCCGAAACCTCCACGCGTGCCGCAACGGGCGCGGGGGGCATTGCTAATTGATTGGGGCACAAGAGGATTAACATGGCCAAAGTCATCGGTATCGATCTCGGCACGACCAACAGCTGCGTCGCCGTCATGGAAGGCGGCAAGCCCAAGGTGGTCGAGAATGCGGAAGGCGCCCGCACCACCCCCTCGATCGTCGCCTTCGCCAAGGACGGCGAGCGGCTGGTGGGCCAGCCGGCCAAGCGCCAGGCGGTCACCAATCCGGAGAACACCGTGTTCGCGGTGAAGCGCCTGATTGGCCGCCGCTTCGACGATCCGATCACCAAGAAGGACACCGAGCTCGTCCCCTACAAGATCGCGCGCGGCCCCAACGGCGATGCATGGGTCCAGGCCGGCGACAAGGATTATTCGCCGTCGCAGATTTCCGCCTTCATCCTCCAGAAGATGAAGGAAACCGCCGAGGCCTATCTCGGCGAGACGGTTACCCAGGCGGTGATCACCGTCCCCGCTTATTTCAACGACGCCCAGCGCCAGGCGACCAAGGACGCCGGCCAGATCGCGGGCCTCGAAGTGCTTCGCATCATCAACGAGCCGACCGCGGCCGCGCTCGCCTACGGGCTGGAGAAGCAGGACGGCAAGACGATCGCGGTCTACGATCTCGGCGGCGGAACGTTCGACATCTCGGTGCTCGAGATCGGCGACGGCGTCTTCGAGGTGAAGTCGACCAACGGCGACACCTTCCTCGGCGGCGAGGATTTCGACGCCAAGATCGTCGACTGGCTGGCCGACGAGTTCAAGAAGCAGGAAGGGATCGACCTGCGCGGCGACCGCCTCGCGCTGCAGCGCCTCAAGGAGGCCGCCGAGCGGGCGAAGATCGAGCTCTCCTCGGCGCAGACCACCGAGGTCAACCTGCCCTTCATCACCGCCGACCAGAACGGGCCGAAGCACCTCGTCAAATCGCTGAGCCGGTCCGATCTCGAGCGGCTGGTCGAGGATCTGATCAAGCGCACCCTCGATCCCTGCAAGAAGGCGCTGGCCGACGCCGGCGTCGCCGCCAAGGACATTAGCGAGGTCGTCCTCGTCGGCGGCATGACCCGCATGCCGCGGGTCCGCCAGATCGTTCAGGACTTCTTCGGCAAGGAGCCGCATACCGGCGTCAACCCGGACGAGGTCGTCGCCATGGGCGCGGCGATCCAGGCCGGCGTCCTTCAGGGTGACGTCAAGGACGTCCTCCTGCTCGACGTCACCCCGCTGTCGCTCGGCATCGAGACGCTGGGCGGCGTCTTCACCCGGATGATCGACCGCAACACGACCATTCCGACCAAGAAGTCGCAGACCTTCTCGACCGCCGAGGACAATCAGAACGCGGTCACCATCCGAGTCTTCCAGGGCGAGCGCGAGATGGCCGCGGACAACAAGATCCTCGGCCAGTTCGACCTGGTCGGAATCCCGCCCGCCCCGCGCGGCGTGCCGCAGATCGAGGTCACGTTCGACATCGACGCCAACGGCATCGTCCACGTCTCGGCCAAGGATCGCGGCACCGGCAAGGAGCAGCAGATCCGAATCCAGGCGTCGGGCGGCCTCAACGACGCCGACATCGAGAAGATGGTCCAGGAAGCGGAGCGCTTTGCCGAGGAGGACAAGAAGCGCCGCGAGGCGGCCGAGGCGAGAAACAATGCCGAAGGCCTCGTCCACTCGACCGAAAGGCAGCTCGCCGAGCATGGCGACAAGGTCGACGAATCGCTGAAGGGCGAGATCCAGGCCGCGATCGACGAGACCAAGGCGGCGGTCGAGGGCGGCGACGCCGAGGCGATGAAGGAGAAGGCCCAGGCCCTCGCCCAGGTCGCCATGAAGCTCGGCCAGGCCATTTACGAAAAGGAGCAGGCGGCCGGCGGCGCGGCGGCGGGCGGCACCGACGAGGCCGGCGCGGGCGCTGGCGGGGGCGCCGAAGCCGGCGGCGACGAGGAAGTCGTCGACGCCGAATTCTCCGAGGTCGACGACGAAAACAAGGGCTGAGCCATGCAATGCCGTCATTCCAGCGAAAGCTGGAATCCATGCGGGATCTCCACCGTCGCGGCGGCCGGCGATTCAGCATGGACCCCAGCCAGCGCCGGGGTGACGGTGTCCGGCCGGGGGGCCATCCACCGTCATGGTTGATACCGATTATTACGAACTGCTCCAGGTCGAGCGCTCGGCGGACGAGCGGGCGCTGAAGTCCGCCTATCGCAAGCTCGCCATGGAATGCCATCCGGACCGCAACGGCGGCTGCCCGGACGCGGAAGCGCGCTTCAAGGCGATCAGCGAAGCCTATGAATGCCTGAAGGACCCGCAGAAGCGCGCCGCCTACGACCGCTTCGGCCATGCCGCCTTCAGGAACGGCGGCTTCGGCGGCAATGGCGGGGCGCAGGATTTCGGCTCGTTCAGCGACATCTTCGAGAACATCTTCGGCGAGTTCATGAACGGCGGCCAGGGCGACCGCCGCTCCAACGTGATGCGCGGCTCGGACCTGCGCTACGATCTCGAGATCGGCCTGGACGAGGCCTATCGGGGCAAGGAGGTCGAGCTTCGAGTCGACACCACCGTCCGCTGCGAGCCCTGCCACGGCAGCGGCGCCAAGCCGGGCACCGCCGCTCGGCCCTGCACCACCTGCCACGGCCGCGGCCAAGTGCGGGCCCAGCAGGGCTTCTTCGTCGTCGAGCGCACCTGCCCCGCCTGCCGAGGCGTCGGCCAGGTGATCGCCGATCCGTGCGAGCGCTGCCGCGGCGACGGCCGGGCCGAGACGCAGCGCTCGCTGACCGTGCGAATCCCCGCCGGAGTGGACGAGGGCACCCGCATCCGCCTCTCCGGCGAAGGCGAGGCGGGCGTGCGCGGCGGCCCGCCGGGCGACCTCTACATCTTCGTCCACCTGAAGCGGCACCCGGTGTTCGAGCGGGACGGCACGACCCTGTTCGCGCGCTGCCCGGTCAGCATCACCACCGCCGCTCTGGGCGGCGGCCTCGACGTTCCCGGCCTCGACGGGGTGAAGCACGAGGTGCGCATTCCGCCCGGCATCCAGTCCGGCAAGCAATTGCGGGTGCGCGGCGCCGGCATGCCGGTCCTCAACGGCCGCGGCCATGGCGACATGGTCATCCAGGTCGAGGTCGAAACCCCCACCCGCCTCAGCGCCCGCCAGAAAGAGCTGCTCGAGGAGTTCCGGAAGACGGAAACCGGCGACGAATGCCCGGCCAGCCAGAGCTTCTTCGGCAAGCTGAAGGGGCTGTTCGAAGCGTAATTGCCTCGCCGTGCTGCGATGGGAGCCGGGAGGTGCGCCGCCGCTCCGCACCCGCTAAGCTGACGCGATGCGCCCCCGCCTCCTCCTCGCCCTCTTCCTCTTCGCCTGCGCCCCCGTTCCGCGGCCCCTGCCCGCCACCTTCGCCAATCCCGTCCTCGATGCCGATTTCCCGGACCCCGCCGTCCTCAAGGCGAAGGATGGCTTCTACTACGCCTATGCCACCCAGACCGAGCAAGACGGGCGCATGATCAACCTCCAGGTCGCGCGGTCCCGCGACCTGGTGGCGTGGCAGCCGCTCGGCGATGCGCTGCCGGTGAAGCCGGCCTGGGCGAGCCGGACTCAGGATTTTTGGGCGCCGCACGTCGCCGAGCATGGCGGGCTCTACTATCTCTATTATTCCGCCAAACCCGATGCGGCGCTCGCCGACAAGGAGAGCGGGCTCTGCCTCGCCGTGGCGACGTCGGCCCGGCCGGAGGGGCCCTTCACCGACAGCGGCCGGCCGCTCCAGTGCGGCCCGGGTTTCGTCAACATCGACCCGATGGCCTATGACGATCCGGCGACGGGCAGGCGCCTCCTCTATTGGGGTTCCGGCTTCGCTCCGATCAAGGTGCGCGAGCTGGCCGCCGACCGCCTCTCCTTCGCGCCGGGCAGCGAGGCGATCGAGCTGCTCCGGCCCGAGAAGGGAGCGGACTATCGGGCGCTGGTCGAAGGCAGTTGGGTCGTTCGCCACGGCGGCTTCTATTTTCTCTTCTATTCGGGCGACAATTGCTGCGGCCCCGACGCCCATTATGCGGTGATGGTCGCCCGCTCGCGCCATGCCACCGGCCCGTTCGAGCCAGGCGGGGTCGTTCTCCAGGCGAACGACAAGTGGCTGGCGCCCGGGCATAACAGCCTGGTCGAGGACGGGCGTGGCACGATTTGGATACTCTATCACGCCGTCGACCGCGGCCGGCCCCGGGCGAAGGCGGCGGACGCGATCAACAGCCGGCGCATCCTGCTGATCGACCGCGTGACATGGGAAGGCGGGTGGCCGCACGTCCACGGGCCGAGCAGCGGCCCGCAACCGCGCCCGGCCGCGCCGCGCTAGAGCCTGATTCACGTTTCAGGCTGATTCAGCCTGAAACGATCTTGGTCTAGGCGCGCTTCGGAATCTCCAGGCCCCGTTGCACCGCCGGCCGCGCCAGCCCGCGTTCCAGCCAGGCGGGGACATGGGTGAGGCCGTCGAAATCGACCAGCCCGCGCGCGTCGTAGAAGGTGACGAGGTTGCGCACCCAGCCCAGCGTCGCGACGTCGGCGATCGAGTAATCGTCCATGATCCACGCGCGCCCGTCCAGCCGCGCCTCCAGCACCCCGAGCAGCCGCTTCGATTCGGCGACGTAGCGTTCGAGCGGACGCTTGTCCTCGATGGCCTTGCCGGCGAAGCGGTTGAAGAAGCCGACCTGCCCGAACATCGGCCCGATCGCCGCCATCTGGAAGAAGACCCACTGGATGGCCTCCCACCGCCGCGCCGGATCGGCCGGGATCAGCTGCCCCGTCTTCTCCGCCAGATAGAGGAGGATCGCGCCCGATTCGAATAGACCGAGCGGCTTGCCGCCAGGTCCGTCCGGATCGATGATGGCGGGGATCTTGCCGTTCGGGTTGAGCGAGAGGAATTCGGGCGTCCAGGTCTCGTTCTTGCCGATGTCGATCATGTGCGGCTCGTAGGAAAGGCCGGTCTCCTCGAGCATGATCGAGACTTTGACGCCGTTGGGCGTGTTCAGCGAATAGAGCTGCAGCCGGTCGGGATGCTCGGCGGGCCAGCGGCGGGTGATGGGGAATTGGGAGAGATCGGTCATCCGAACACCCTCTCGAAGATCGTGTCGACGTGGCGGAGGTGGTAGCCGAGGTCGAAGCTCTCCTCGAGCTGCGCGGGCGGCAGCAGGGCGGCGACGTCCGGGTCGGCCTTGAGCAGGTCGAGGAGCGAGAGGGCGCCGTCGCTCTCCCAGACCTTCATCGCGTTCCTCTGCACCATCCGATAGGCCTGCTCGCGGCTCGCGCCGGCCTGGGTCAAGGCGAGCAGCACGCGCTGCGAGTGGACGAGGCCGCCCATCCGGTCGAGGTTCCTCTGCATCCGCTCCGGATAGACGAGCAGCTTGTCGATGACTCCGGCGAGGCGGGCGAGGGCGAAATCGAGCGTCACCGTCGCGTCCGGCCCGATATAGCGCTCGACCGAGGAATGGCTGATGTCGCGCTCGTGCCACAGCGCCACATTCTCCAGCGCCGGCGTCACGTAGCCCCGCACCATCCGCGCGAGCCCGGTCAGATTTTCGGTCAGCACCGGATTGCGCTTGTGCGGCATGGCCGAGCTGCCCTTCTGGCCGGGCGAGAAATATTCCTCCGCCTCCAGCACCTCCGTCCGCTGCAGGTGCCGGACCTCGGTGGCGAGCCGCTCGACCGACGAGGCGATGACCCCGAGCGTGGCGAAGAACATGGCATGGCGGTCGCGCGGGATGACCTGGGTCGAGATCGGCTCGACCTTGAGGCCCATTTTCTCCGCGACATGCGCCTCCACCCGCGGGTCGATGTTGGCGAAGGTGCCGACGGCGCCGGAGATCGCGCAGGTCGCGACCTCCTCCCGCGCCGCCGTCAGGCGCCGGCGCGCCCGCTCGAACTCGGCATAAGCGAAGGCGAGCTTCAGCCCGAAGGTCACCGGCTCCGCATGGATGCCGTGGCTGCGGCCGATTGTCGGGGTGAGCTTGTGCTCGTGGGCGCGCCGCTTCAGCACCTCGAGCAGGCGGTCGAGATCCTCGATCAGGATGTCCGCCGCCCGGGCGAGCTGCACCGCCAGCGCGGTGTCGAGCACGTCGGAGCTGGTCATCCCCTGGTGGAGGAAGCGCGCCTCCGGCCCGACATGCTCGGCGACGTTGGTCAGGAACGCGATGACGTCGTGCTTCACCTCCGCCTCGATCGCGTCGATCCGCTCCACCTCGAAGGCGCCGCGCTCCCACACCGCCGCCGCCGCCTCCTTCGGCACGATGCCGAGCTGCGCCATCGCGTCGAGCGCATGGGCCTCGATCTCGAACCAGATCCGGAACCTCGTCTCGCTCGCCCAGAGGCTGGCCATTTGCGGCCGCGAGTAGCGGGGGATCATCGGCGCTTCCTAACCTCGATTGGGAGAGGCGCGCCTAGCAAAGTCGGCCCGCCCCATCAACGAGACGAAGAGCCGGAACGGCGCTTGCCCGTCGGCCGTTTCCGCGCCCGAGCCTCCCGACCTAGTTTTCGCCGTCGAGGCCGCTTGCCAATCTGGACCATGACAGGAGAAGGATAAATGCTCAAACCCCTGCTTCTCGGCAGCGCGATGCTGTTCGCCATTCCCGCCCTCGCGCAGACGACCAGCTCGTCCGCCAGCACGACCAACCAGACCGCCGTCGGTTCGACCAGCGACGGCCAGGACATGACCCAGTCGACCGCCGATACCGGCATGCGCACCGGCCAGACGGTGCAGGCCAATGCCGGCGCCTGCTCGCAGGGCGCCTCGGCGAGCGCCGCTGGCAGCGCCAACCGCCGCGGCGCGCGCGGCAGCGTGGCGTCGAGCTGCGGCACGGCGCAGGGGGGCATGAGCGGCATGGGCCAAAGCGGCATGGGCGCGACCGCCCAGGGATCGACCGCCGGCGGCAGCGACTGGGGCAGCTCCGGCGCGAGCGGCACCGCCTCCGGCACCGGCACTATGGCCACAGGGTCCTATACCGGCCAGGGCGGCCCGGACGCCGGCACCCGCAGCTACCCGCCCTGCACCCGCACCCGCACCGACAATTGCCGCCAGCGCGGCGGCCGCTAATTTCCTCCCCGTCGAAGACGGGGAGGGGGACCACCAAGATGGTGGTGGAGGGGTAGCTGGCGCAGGCCTCGTCAGCACCCCTCCACCAGGCTCCGCCTGGTCCCCCTCCCCATCCGCCGGATGGGGAGGCAAAGCTAGATCAGCCCCATCGCCCTCAGGCTGCAATGGCCCTTCGCGCCGACGACGACATGGTCGTGGACGGCGATCCGCAGCGGCCGCGCGGCTTCGACCAGCTCGCGGGTCAGGCTGATGTCCTGCCGGCTCGGCTGCGGGTCGCCGCTCGGATGGTTGTGGACCAGGATCATCGCGGTGGCGTGGCAATCGACCGCGCCGCGAATCACCTCGCGCACATAGACGGCGGCCTCGTCGACCGAGCCCTGCGACAGCAAATGGTCGCGGATGAGGACGTTGCGGGCGTTCAAATAGAGCACCCGCACCCGCTCGACCGGCAGGAAGGCCATGTCGACGGTGAGATAGTCGAGCAGCGCCTGCCAGCTCCCCAGCACCGGCTGGTGCTCGACCTGCGCCTTCAGCAGCCGGATCGCGGTCGCCTGAGCGATCTTTACGGCCGCCGCGACACTCTCGCTCACTCCGCAGCGCCGCACGATCGCGTCGGCATCGGCGGAGAGAAGCTGCGCGAAGCCGCCGAAATCGGCGATCATCTTCTTGGCGAGCGGCTTGGTGTCGCGGCGGGGGAGGGCGAGGGCGAGCAGATATTCGACCAGCTCATGCTCGTGCAGCGCGTCCGGCCCGCCCTGGAACAGGCGCTTCCGCAGGCGCGCGCGATGGCCGCTCGCATCGGGTACCACGTCCCCCATAAGCAAGGACTAAGCCGCGCCGCGCCCGGAGGCAAACCGCTTGCGCCGAGCCGCGAAGAAGGTGACGGAGGCGGAACGGGAAACGCCCGATGGAGGTTGAGAGCCGGTGGATGGCGAGGCCGGAGAGGTGGTGGTGCGGCGGCGGCCGCGGTGGCGCGTCGTCGCGCTAGCCCTGCTCGGCATCCTTCTGCTCGCGCTCCTCGTCCTCTGGCTCGAGCGCAAGCCGATCGCCGCCGACTATATCGACCGCGAGCTCGCCCGCCGGGGCGTGCGGGCGACCTATTCGGTCAAGCATCTCGGCTTCGGCACCCAGTCGGTCGAAAACCTGGTGCTTGGCGATCCCCGCCGGCCGGATCTCACCGCCCGCTTCGTCGAGCTGCGGCTGAGCTGGGGTTGGCGGCGGCCGAAAGTGGCGCTGATCACGGCCCGCGGGGTGCGGCTCTACGGCCGCGTCGCCGGGGGCAAGCTGCATTTCGGGCAACTCGACAAGCTCCTGCCGGCGCCGAGCGGAGCGCCTTTCCGCCTGCCGGACCAAGCCGTGGACCTGGCCGACACCGCGATCCGCCTCGACACCCCCGCCGGCCGCGTCGGCATCGCCCTCGCCGGGCGCGGCAACCTCGCCGACGGTTTCTCCGGGCGGATGGCCGCGGCCGCGCCCGGGCTCGATCTCGGCGGCTGTCGGCTCGCGGGGGTGAAGGCCGCCTGGACGGTGAGCGTCAGCCGGCTGCGGCCGCGCTTCGCCGGACCCGCGGGCGCGCGGAGCCTGGCCTGCGGCGGCGGCTTCGAGCTGCGGCTGGTCCGAGTCGGCCTCGACGCGACGCTGGCAGCCGCCCTCGACGGCTGGCGAGGCTCCGCCGGGCTCGCCGCGGCCGAGGCCCGAGCCGGTGCGCAGCGCGCCGCCGGCCTTGCCGGGCGCCTGACCTTCGACGGGGCGGCGGCGGAGACGCGCGGGCGGCTGGACCTCGCCGCCGGGGCGGCGCGCGTGAACGGCTTCGCCGCCGGCCGGACCGAGCTTGCCGGCCCTTATTCGCTGTCGCTCAAGACCGGCCGGCTCGTTTTGACCGGGAGCGCGAAGGCGCGGGGCGTCGCGGCCCCGGCGGCGGCGCTCGCTCCCGCGCTCGCGGCTTTGCGCTCGACCGCCGGGACGCCCGTCGGACGCATCGGCGAGGCCTGGGCGACGGCCTTGTCCCGCGCAGCCCGCGCCTTCGACGCGGGCGCCGACCTGCACCTCGCGATTGAAGGCGGCAAGGGCGCGCTTCGGCTCTCTGACGCGCAGGCGGCGGCCGCGAGCGGCGCCCGGCTCACAATTTCGGGCGGCGACGGAATCGCTTATTTCTGGCCGAAGGGCGCACTCCGGGTCGACGGCAGCCTGGCGCTGGCCGGCGGCGGCCTCCCGACCGCGCGCTTCGCCTTGTCGCAACCCCGGCCGGGCGGGCCGGTCAGCGGGACCGGCCGGGTCGAGCCTTATGCGGCGGGCGACGCCCGCCTCGCTTTGGGCGACATCCGCTTCACCGCCGCGCCCGGCGGCACGACCCGCATCGACACGGTCGCGATCGTCGACGGCTCGTTCCCCAACGGCCGCGTCGCCGGGCTCGTCCTGCCGCTCGACGGGCGGATCGACGGGCGGGGCGGCTTCGTCTTCGGCGAGCGCTGCACGGCCGCCGGCTTCCGAGCGCTGGAGACGGGCGGACTGCGCCTCGGCCCGACCCGCCTGCCGCTCTGCCCGACCGGCCCCGGCCTGATATGGAAGCAGCCCGGCGGGCGCGTCCAGGGCGGCTTCCAGATCGCCTCGCCGCGCTTCGCCGGCCGGCTGGGCCAATCGCCGCTGGCGGTGGCGGCGGGCCGGCTCCGGGTCGGGCTCGACGGCCCGAACTTCGCCGCCTCCGGCCTCGCCGTCCGCTTCGGACCCGCCGAAAGCGTGAACCGGATCGACATCGCGGCCCTCGCCGGACGCTTCGGCCAAGGCGGGCTCTCCGGCACCTATTCCGGCCTTGCCGGCCAGCTCGCCAACGTCCCGCTGCTGCTGAGCCAGGGGACCGGCCCCTGGTCATTCGCCGGCGGCAACCTCCACGTCCGCGGCAGCCTCCAGGTCGCCGACGAGCGCAACCCGGCGCGCTTCTATCCGCTGGTCACGAACGACTTCGCGCTCGACCTCGCCGGCAACCGCATCGCGGCCGGCGGCTGGCTGCTCGCCCCGAAGAGCGGCACCCGCGTCGCCCATGTCGATATCCTCCACGCGCTCGATACGGGCGCGGGGCGGGCCAGGCTCGACGTGCCTGGGCTCCGCTTCGACCCCTCCCTCCAGCCCGAGCAGATGACTCCGCTCACTACCGGCGTCGTCGCGCTGGTCGACGGCATCGTCGAAGGGCAGGCGGAGATCGGCTGGGACTCGAACGGCACCCACAGCACCGGCACCTTCTCGACCAGGGGCATGAACCTCGCCGCCACCTTCGGCCCGGTCGAAAAGCTCACCGGCACCGTCCATTTCTCCGATCTCCTCAACCTCGTTACCGCGCCGGGGCAGGTCGCCGAGGTGGGTGCCGTCCATACCGGCATCGACGTGTTCGACGGCCGAATCCGCTACCAGCTCCTCCCGGACCTCAAGGTGCGGGTGGAGGGCGCGCGATGGCCGTTCGCCGGCGGCGAGCTGGTGCTCGAGGAGACGTTGCTCGATTTCTCAAAGCCCACCCCCAAGAAGCTGACCTTCCGGGTCACCGGCATGGACGCCGCGCGCTTCGTCCAGCAGATGGAATTCTCGAACATCTCGGCCACCGGCACGTTCGACGGGGCGGTGCCGATGATCTTCGACGAGCGCGGCGGCCGCATCATCGGCGGGCGGCTGGTCGCTCGGCCGGAGGGCGGCACCCTATCCTATATCGGCGAGCTCACCGACAAGCAGCTCGGCGCCTATGGCAAGCTCGCCTTCGACGCGCTGAAGTCGCTGGGCTACAACAAGCTCGCCATCAACCTGAACGGCGCCCTCGACGGCGAGTTCGTGGCCGGTATCGAGCTCGACGGCATCGCCCGCGACCCCTCGGTGGCGACGACTCCGGGCGGCGGCCTCAGGAACATGCTCGCCAACCGCGCGCTCGGCCAGCTCGCCAAGATACCGTTCGAGTTCAACATCACCGTCCGCGGCCCCTTCCGGGCGGTGATCGGCACCGCGCGCTCGCTGCAGGATCCGACCAACCTGCTCCAGTCCGTCCTTCCGCGGATGCTGAGGGACAAGCCGACCACCACCCGAACCGTTCAGCCCCAGGAAAGCGAGCCCGTGCGATGACAAAGTTGACGAGACTGCGCGCGGCTGCGACGCAGGGTGCCATGAGGCGGGCGAAGCTCCTTCTTGCGGCACCGGTTCTTCTCGGACCGGCGGGGTGCGTCCAGGTGGCCGCGCCCGACAAGCCGATCGAGATCAACCTCAACATCAATATCCGGCAGGAGGTCGTCGTTCGACTCCAGCAGGACGTGAAAGAGCTGATCGACAAGAACCCGGGAGTGTTCTGACATGAACCGTCGACTGAAGCTGATCCCCAAGCTGATCCTCGCCGCCGGCATCGCCGTCGCCGCCGTTACATTGGGGGCGGGCACGGTCTATGCGCAGGCCGACGCCGCCGCTTCGCTGCGCGCCGGCGGCCAGGCCGGGGAGCAGGCCGACGGCTATCTCGGCGTGGTCGGCTCCGGCTCGGCGGACGTCCGAGCCCAGGTCGACGCGGTCAACATCAAGCGCCGCGCTTATTATACCGATCTCGCCGCCAAACGCGGCGCCAAGATCGAGGAGGTCGCCGCCACCACCGCCTGCGAGCTGTTTCGCACCAAGGTCGGCGCCGGCCAATATTACCGCCTTCCCGACGGCGTCTGGCGCCAGCGCGACAGCGCCCCGATCCCGCTGCCCGGCTATTGCGGGTAGCAGTTCCTCCCCATCTACCGATGGGGAGGCAAGCTCTGTTGACACCCTCGGCCCCCCTTCCTAAAGGGGCGGCGCCTTGGCGGGTTCGTTCGCCGGCATGTCCCACGCCCCTTTTTGCGACCGCCGCCTTCGGGCCGCGCGGTCGCACATGGAAGACCGAAGACATGGCGGAAAACGAGCCTTTCGAGGACCCTGAGCTTCCCCGCGACGCCCGCCTCGACGCCCTCGACCAACGGCTGAGGCAGGCGCGGCGGGCGGAGGCAAAGCGGGCCGGAGGGCGGCAATATGGCGGGCCGAGCTATTACCGGTCGCCCGCTTATCGCGTGCTCTCCGTCCTGGTCGGCTATCCGCTGGGCTCGGCGCTGATCGGCGCCGTCATCGGACGCTTCACGGGATTGCCGATTCTCTGGGTGGCGATGGTGTTCGTCGGCTTCGCGATCGCCGTCTGGGAAGTGTGGAAGATTTCTAGGCAGAGCCCCGATTGAGGGCGCGAGGGACGTAAGACGTGGCGGCCGAAAGCAAGATCGATCCGATGCACCAGTTCCAGATCAGCCCGCTCGCGGGCCATCTGGACGGAAGCCCCTTCGCCTTCACCAACAGCGCTTTGTGGATGCTGGTCGTGCTCGCTCTGATCTGGGTGTTCATGCTCGGCGGGATGAAGCGCCAGCTCGTCCCCGGCCGCTGGCAGGTGATGGTCGAGGGCATGACCGGCTTCGTCAATTCGATGCTGTCGACCAACGTCGGGCCGGAGGGGCGCAAATATGTCCCTTGGGTCTTCACCATCTTCATGTTCATCCTGTTCGCCAATCTGCTCGGCCTGATGCCCCTCGCTTTGGTCGGCGCCCAGCCGTTCACGGTCACCAGCCAGTTCACCGTCACCGGCGTGATGGCGATCATCAGCTTCTCGATCGTGCTGGTGACCGGCTTCTGGCGCCACGGCTTCCGCTTCTTCTCCCTGTTCGTTCCGCACGGCACGCCGTTCATCCTCAAGCTGCTGATCGTGCCGATCGAGTTCGTGTCGTTCATGGTGCGGCCGTTCAGCCTCGCGCTCCGGCTCTTCGTGGCGATGATCGCCGGCCATATCCTCGTCGAGGTGTTCGGCAGCTTCGTGGTCCAGGGCCTCAACGCCGGCGGCGCCGTCGGCCCGGCGATCAGCCTGCTGTCGTTCGTGTTCATCGCCGGCGTGCTGGCGCTGGAGGTGCTGGTCTGCGCCATCCAGGCCTATGTTTTCGCGCTGCTGACGTCGCTCTACATCAACGACGCCGTCAACCTTCACTAGCTTCAACCGACTTGCAAAGGAGATTATCATGGACCTCGCATCTGCCCAGGTTATCGGCGCCGGCCTCGCCGCGATCGGCGTCGGCGCAGCCGCCGTCGGCGTCGGCAACGTGTTCGGCTCGTTCCTCGAGAGCGCGATCCGCAACCCGGCCGCCGCCGACAGCCAGCAGGGTCGCCTGTTCATCGGCTTCGCCGCCGCCGAGCTGCTCGGCCTCATCGCCTTCGCCGTGGCGATGATCATCCTCTACGCGCGTTGAGAAGGATGGGGACGGTCGCTAGCGACGGTCCCGCTTGAACCATGCCTCAGATCAATCAGCTCGCGCAGGTCGCCTATTCGCAGTTCTTCTGGCTGCTGCTGGTGCTCGCCATCATCTATGTCGGCATCGGCCATTTCATGCTGCCGAAGATCCAGTCTACGGTCGAGGCGCGCGAGCAGCGCATCGCCGACGACCTCGCCGCGGCGCAGGCCGCGCGCGCTTCGGCCGACGAGGTCGAGGCGGCCAACCGCGTGCGTCTGGACGAAAGCCGGGCGGAGGCGCTGAGGATCGCCAACGAAGCCAAGGCGGCCAGTGGCCGCGCCAACGAGGAGCGGGTCCGCGCCGCCAATGACGAGTTCGGCGCCAAGGTGAGCGCGGCGGAGGCGGACATCCGCGCCGCGTCGGAGGCGGCGCTCACCCAGATCGAGGCCGTCGCCGCCGAGGCGGCGCAGGACCTGGTGCAGCGCCTCGCCGGAGTCACCGTCAGCAGCGATCAGGCCGCGCGCGCGGTCAAGGCGGTGATGAGCCATGGCTGAGCAGACCAAAGGCGCCGTCGAGCATGTCGGCGCGCCCGAGCATCATCCCGAGCCCACCGCTTTGGGGCTCGACGCGCCCCAGTGGATCGCGCTGGCCATGCTGGCCGTCTTCGCGATCCTCCTCTGGAAAAGGGTGCCGGCGCTGATCGGCCAGGCCCTCGACCGCAAGATCGCGGGTATCCGTGAGCAGCTCGACGAAGCCGCCCAGCTTCGCTCGGAGGCCGAGGCGCTTCGCGCCGAATATGAGGCCAAGGCCGCCGCCGCGGACGCCGAGCGGCTGACCCTGCTCGACCGCGCCCGCCACGAGGCGGAGGGGATCGTCGAGCAGGCCAGGTCCGATACCGCCGCCCTGATCGAGCGCCGCCGCCGCATGGCGGAGGACAAGATCGCCGCCGCCGAGCGCCACGCCGTCGAGGAAGTCCGCGCCCGCGCCGCTTCAGCCGCCGCCGCCGCCGCCGCCCGCCTCATTTCGGAGGAAATGGGGCCGGAGGCGGACCGCGCGATGGTGGACCGCACGATCGAGGACCTCAGCCGGCCGCACTGAGCGGGCGCGGCGTGTCTGAACGCCGGTTGGAGCCGAGCCGGCGCGGCCCCTCGATGCGAATTCTCGTGCCAGGGTTCCTCGCTCGGAGACCTCAGCCGGCATTCAACCGCTTGGGCGCCCGTTTGCGCCAGGCGGCCGACAGCGCAGCCTCGAGGAGATCGTCGGTGACCGCGTCCAGCCTCACCAAAGTACTGCCGCCCCGGCCCCAGGCCCCCGCCGCGGGCTTGAAGGCCGCCGACAGGCTCATGAAGTCCTCCTGCTGCTCCGGCATCAGCGACACCATGCCCCAGTGCGCGTCCGGCGCGCCGAGCGTCGCGAAGATCCTGCCGCCGACCCGGAAGTCGGCATGGCCCATGTGGCTGCCCTCCTCCGCCTCCGGAAAGGAGAGGGCGATGCGGCGGAATTCGTCGGCGGTCGGCACTTGTGCGTGGCTCCCCCTTTAAAAATAGGATTTCGTCTGCTTTATACTCGGCGATGGACCGTTCCGACACCCTTCCCCGAACCACCCGCCATTCGTCCGACTTCGGAGTGAGGGTCGCGCGCGCGCGCGTAGGACACGGACTTTGCAGACCTTCGTCCGCTTCCGGACAGTCGCCGGCGAGGAAAAGCGGCGATGGCTGAGCCGCCCACCGACCGCTTCAACGAGGAGAAATCCGCCTACACGGTGCGCGGCAGCGACCTGCCGGACCTGGAGGCGGGCGTCGCCGCGATCCGCAGGACGGTGAAGACCCTGCCCGTGCGCCCGGGGGTCTACCGGATGCTCGATGCCAAGGCGGAGGTGCTCTACGTCGGCAAGGCGCGGGCGCTGAGGAACCGGGTGACCAATTACACGCAGGTCGCCCGCCTCACGAAGCGGCTGCAGCGGATGGTGTCGCAGACGCGCTCGATGCAGATCGTCACCACCAACACCGAGGCCGAGGCCCTGCTGCTCGAGGCGCAGCTGATCAAGCGCTACCGGCCCCCCTACAACGTGCTGCTGAGGGACGACAAAAGCTTCCCCTTCATCCTGCTGCGCGAGGACCATCAATTCCCGCAGGTGCGCAAGCATCGCGGGGCGCGCCGGTTCAAGGGGCAATATTACGGGCCGTTCGCAAGCGCCGGCTCCGTCACCCGCACCCTCAACGCCCTCCAGAAATTGTTCCTGCTGAGGAGCTGCACCGACACCTTCCTCGCCACCCGCAAGCGGCCCTGCCTCCTGTTCCAGATCCGGCGCTGCTCGGCGCCCTGCGTCGGCCGGATCGGCGAGGAGGGCTATGCCGAGCTGGTCGAGGACGCCAAGGCCTTCCTCGCCGGCAAATCGACGCAGGTGCAGCAGAAGCTCGCCGCATCGATGCAGGGCGCCGCCGAGGCGATGGATTTCGAGCTCGCCGCCGTCTTCCGCGACCGGCTGAGGGCGCTCACCTTCATCCAGGGCACGCAGACCATCGCCGCCGAGGGGCTGGGGGACGCCGACATCTTCGCATTGGCCTGCAAGGCGGGGACGATGTGCGTCCAGGCCTTCTTCATCCGCGGCGGCAACAATTGGGGCCACCGGAGCTTCTTCCCCGCCCACACCGCCGACGTGCCGGAGGCGGAGGTGCTGGCGAGCTTCCTGATGCAATTCTACGAGGAGGTGCCGCCGCCCAAGCAGATCCTGCTCGACCGCGAGGTGCCGGAGGCCGAGCTGCTGGCGGAGGCGCTTTCCGAGCAGGCCGGCCGCAAGGTGATCCTGAGGGTGCCCAGGCGCGGCGACCATGTGAAGATGGTCCGCCAAGCCTCGCGCAACGCCGAGGAGGAGCTCGACCGCCACCTCGCCGAGACCAGCACCCAGGCGAAGACGATGCGGGCGCTCGTCGAATTGTTCGAGCTGCCCGAGCCGCCGCAGCGCATCGAGGTCTACGACAACAGCCACGTCATGGGCACGAACGCGGTCGGGGCGATGATCGTCGCGGGTCCCGAAGGCTTCCGCAAGAACGCGTACAGGAAGTTCAACATCAAGCGGGCGGAGACCGTGCCGGGCGACGATTTCGCGATGATGCGCGAGGTGCTCGGCCGCCGCTTCGCCCGGCTGGAGAAGGAGGATCCCGACCGCAGCCGCGGCGAATGGCCGGACCTGCTCCTCATCGACGGCGGCAAGGGCCAGCTCAATGCCGTCACCGAGACGCTGGAATGCGCCGGCATCCACGACGTGCCGGTCGTCGGCATCTCGAAGGGGCCGGACCGCAATGCCGGGCGCGAGGTGATGCACATGCCCGGCGGGCGGGAGATCACGCTGCCGACCAACTCGTCCGTGCTCTTCTACCTCCAGCGGCTGCGCGACGAGGCCCATCGCTTCGCCATCGGCGCGCATCGCCAGAAGCGGGCGATGAGCATGGCCTCGTCGCCGCTCGACGAGGTGCCCGGCATCGGCCCGAGCCGCAAGCGCGCGCTGCTCATGCATTTCGGCACGGCGAAGGCGGTGCGCGGCGCGGCGCTCGAGGACCTTGAGCGGGCGCCGGGCATATCGAAGGGGATGGCCCGCTCCATTTACGATTACTTCCACCCGAGCGGCTAAGGGGCGCGGATGCGAAACCCGCCGAGCCTCGCCGGTGCCGGCCCGCGCGCCGAGACGGTGGCGCTGCCGATGAGGATCGGCGCGCGGACGCTGCTTCGCCTGCACCGCCGGCTGGTCCGGGTGCCGCTTGCGCTGGGCCAGGTGCTGGCCGGCGCGGTTCCGGAGCTTCCGCCGCTGGCGCCGGAGGATCACGGCTTCCTCGTCACCTCGCTTCCGGTGGACCTGCTTCCGGCGCTGCGGGTGCGGCACCCCGCCCTGCGCGGCTTCGTCCGGCAGCGCTACCGCCGCAGCTATGCCTCGCTCGGGGGCGGCTTCGACGCCTGGCTCGCGACCTTGTCCGCGAGGAGCCGCTCGACTCTGAAGCGCAAGCTGCGCCGCTTCGCCGAGCGTTCCGGCGGCGCGCCCGACCTTCGCTGCTACCGCAGCCCGGCGGAGGTCGAGGAATTCCACCGCCATGCCCGCGCGGTCTCGGCGCTCACCTATCAGGAGCGCCTTCTCGGGGCCGGCCTGCCCGATGGGGACGAGGCGATGGCGGCGATGCGGGCGCTGGCCGGGCGGGACGCGATGCGCGGCTGGGTGCTTTTCCTCGAGGGGCGGCCGGTCAGCTATCTCTATGCTCCGGCCGAAGGGGACGTGCTGATCTACGCCCATCTCGGCTACGATCCGGCCATCGCCGACCTCTCCCCCGGCACCGTCCTCCAGTTCGAGGCGATGCGGCAGCTGATGGAGGAGGGGCGCTTCGCTTTGTTCGACTTCACCGAAGGCGAGGGGCAGCACAAGCGGCAGTTCGGCACGGACGCGGTCGACTGCGTCGACCTCCTCCTGCTTCGTCCGGGCGTGGCGAACACGCTCACCGGCCGGGGCCTCACCGCCTTCGACGCGGCCGTCGCCGCCGCCAAGGCGGCCGTGGCGCGTCTCGGGCTCGAGCGGCTCGCCCGCCGCCTCCGCCGCTGACATGCGCCTCACTACCCCCGCCATCGTCTGCGCGGTGCGCCCCCATGGCGAGCATGGCGCGATCGTCCGCGCCCTCACTCCGGCCGACGGTTTGCAGCCGGGCTATGTGCGCGGCGGGCGCTCGCGCCGCCTCCGGCCCGTCCTCGTCGCCGGCAACCTCGTCCAGGCCGAGTATCGCGCCCGCACCGACGAGCAGCTCGCCCAATTGAGCGTCGAGCTCACCGCCAGCCGCGCGCCGCTCCTCGCCGAGCCGCTCCCCGCCGCCGCGGTCGACTGGGCCACCGCGCTCACCGCCACCGCCCTCCCCGAGGGCCAGCCCTATCCGCGGCTCTACGAGGCGCTGGACGGGCTGCTCTCGGCCGTGGAAGCGGCCCCGAGCGCCCGGGCCTGGGCGGCCTCGCTCGTGCGCTTCGAGCTGCTGCTCCTCTCGGAGCTCGGCTTCGGCCTCGATCTCTCCGAATGCGCCGCGACCGGCGGCACCCGCGACCTCGCCTTCGTCAGCCCCCGAAGCGGCCGCGCGGTCAGCACCGCTGGGGCGGGCGACTATCGCGAGCGCCTGTTCCCGCTGCCCGCCTTCCTGCTCGAAGGCGGCGCGGCCGAATGGCCCGACGTCTTCGCCGGGCTGCGCATCACCGGCCACTTCCTCGCCCGCGACGTCCTCATCGAGCGCCACGCCGATATCCTCGCCGCCCGCGACCGCCTGCTCGACCGGCTGAAGCGGGTGACGGCTTAGGCCATGTCAGCGGCCGCGCATGAACCAGCGTTCGACCGCTTCGGCGATCCGAATCGCCGCTCGGCCGTCGCCGAACGGAAAGGACGGGGTCGACATCCGGGCGAGCCGCGCCGGGTCGGCGAGCAGGCCTGCCACAGCGGCCACGATGCGATCCGGCTCGGTTCCCACCAGCTCGATGCTGCCGTTCTCCAGCGCTTCCGGCCGCTCCGTGACGTTACGCAGCACCAGCACGGGTTTGCCCAGCGCCGGGCCTTCCTCCTGAAGGCCGCCGCTGTCGGTCAACATGATCCAGCATCGGTGCATCAGCGCCACCATCGCCTCGTGGGCGAGCGGCTCGACCAGGCGGATCTTCGGCTCGCCGCCCAACCTCGCCTCGATATCGCGGCGGACGTGCGGATTGGTGTGGAGCGGAAGCGCGATGTCGACGGGAAGCTCCCGCACCAGCCGTTTCAGCGCGGCGCAGATCGGCGCCGCGGCCTCCCCCTGATTTTCCTTGCGGTGGCAGGTGACCAGGATGGTCTTGCGATCGCCGGTCTCGCCCGGCACCCCGCTTCGCCTCACCCGGTCGAGCGCCTGCAGAAGCGCGTCGATCCCGGTGTTGCCGGTGAGGTGGACCTCTCCCTTGACCCGCCAGTCCCGCCGCAGGTTCGCCACGGCCCGCTCGGTCGGAGCGAAGAGCAGCGCCGAAAGCGCGTCGATCACCAGCCGGTTGCCCTCCTCCGGCCAGGGTTGCTTCAGGTCGAACGAGCGCAGTCCCGCCTCGACATGGCCGACGGGGATGGCACAGTCCGTCGCCGCGAGCGCGCCCGCGATCGCGCTCGCCGTATCGCCGTGGACCAGCACGAGATCGGCGCGGTCCGTCTTGAAATGGCCGCAGAGGAGGGCGTGGAGGCGCTCGCGAAGCTGCGCGGCCGTCCGACGGCGAGGGTCGAACGGCAGCGCCGCGATGGCTTCCGGGGCAAGGCTCTCGAAGACGGGCGCCAGCCCCTCATGCTGACCGGTCAGGACGAGCCCGTGGGAGAGGCTCCTTCGCCGGGCCAGCGCCCGCACCAACGGGGCCATCTTGATGGCCTCGGGCCGGGTGCCGACGATGGAGAGGATACGTCGCCTCCGCCGCGGTAACGCGCACCGCCCGCCGATCTCGTCCGGAATGTCCCCCATCCGATGCGAGAGTGGCACAAATTCATTGGAAATCAACCATTATGGGGGAGGTATTGTGCTAAATAGTGGGACTGACGGTCGGCTCGATGGCGCTCCGGAAGCTGGATGGGTGCCGCACCCGCCGCAGCAGGCGCGCCCACAGCGACGTGCGGCTGCGGACCGGGGGGAGCCAGGGCTGCGCCGGCTCGGCCGCCTCGCCGTCGTTGTAGAGCTGAAGCTGAGCGGGCAGGCGGGCGTGGAGCACGATCCGGGTGCGGCCGCGAAGGATGTCCTCCGCCTCGCTCAGCGCGCGGACAAGGTCCTCCTCGCGAAATGGCTTGGCGAGGCAGCCGAGGGCGAGGTCGGAGACGGCGAAGCCGGGAGCGCGTGCGGTGGTGAACAGACAGGCGATACCCAGGTCGTGAAGCTTCGCCGCGACGCTGTAGCCGCTGCTGCCGTTGGCGAGCTGGAGGTCGACGAGGGCCAGCTCGGGCTTGTCGTCGCCCGCGGCGGCGAGCGCGCTCGGCAGGTCGTCGGCGACCCCGGTGACCCGGAACCGCGGGTTGAGCTCGATCAGGCGCTTCAGCGTGTCGGCGAGCAAGGGCTCGTCTTCGACGATCAGGATGTTGAGCACGGTCCCTCCCCAGCGCCCAGCCCTTGGGCTTCGACTCCATGCTCGCCCAGTCGCGTCGCCAAAGCCATGGCATGAAAGGAAATTTGCGCCGAACGATTCCGTAAGCGCGCCGAAACGATCAGCGCCGCCCGCTAGCGCGCCCCCGCCCGGACCGCCTGCTCCCAGGCGAGCCCGGCGAGCGGCTCGAGGCTGGCGGCCATGCGGTCGGCGTGATCGGACGCGGCGGTGCCGCGGGCGAGCCGCCCCTTGATGCCGTGGACGATGGCGGCGAGCCGGAACATGTTGAAGGCCATGTAGAAGTCGATGTTCGCAATGCCGTCGCGGCCGGTGCGGCGGCAATAGGCGGCGATATATTCCGCCTCCGAAGGGATGTTCAGCGCCGCGAGGTCCTTGCCCGCCAGCCCGGTCGAGACTCCCGCCGGCATCCGGTAGACCATCAAATGGTAGGTGAAGTCGGCGAGCGGGTGGCCGAGCGTCGACAGCTCCCAGTCGAGGATGGCGATCACCCGCGGCTCGTCGGCGTGGAAGATCATGTTGTCGCAGCGGAAATCGCCGTGGATCACCCGGGTTTCGTCGCCCTCGGGAATGTTCGCCGGCAGCCACTCGACCAGCCGGTCCATGGCGGCGATCCGGCCGGCTTCGACGTCGCCGAGATATTGTTTCGACCAGCGGCCGATCTGGCGCTCGAAATAATTGCCCGGCCTGCCGTAATCGCCCAGCCCGGCCGCCTGCGGATCGACGAGGTGGAGCTGCGCCATCGCGGCGTTCATCGCGTCGAAGTAAGCGGGCCGCTCGTCGCGCGGCACCTGCGGGAAATCGGCCTCCCAGAAGATCCGGCCCTCCACCATGTCCATCACATAGAAGGGCGTACCGATCACCGTCTCATCCAGGCACAGGCCGAGAACGGGGGGCACGGGCAGCCCCTGTTGCCCGAGCGCGCGGAGGACGCGATACTCCCGCTCCACCGCGTGGGCTCCGGGGAGGAGCCTGCCGGGGGGCTTGCGGCGCAGGACGTAATTGCCGGCGGGGGTGATCAATTTGTAGGTGGGGTTCGATTGTCCGCCCTTGAACTGCTCGATGGTCAGCGGAGGCGCGAATCCGGTCACCTCTTCGCGCATCCATGCTTCGAGCCGGGGGGTGTCGAAGCGGTGCGCGTTGCGGACCGCCATCGTGCCGCTATTCTGGGCGCTTCTGTCCATCGGTCCTCAACTCCACGCAGCGGGCGGGCTCGTTTGAATTCACCCTCCTTATCGGGCAGAAAGCCCTCCTGGGAAGAAGGGCCGCCGTTGGTGACCCGTGGGATCATGCCGACGAACGCCACCACCAACGAGCTCTTCGCCGAGGTGAGCTCGACCTGCACCGGCCTCATCACCCGAATCGCGCTCTCCTACGAGAACGACGGGGCGCTGCGGCGCGAGCTCACCCAGGACATCCTCCTCGCCATCTGGATCGCGCTCCCCAAGTTTCGCGGCGAATCCTCCCTGAAGACCTTCGTCGCCTCGATCGCTCAGAAGCGCTGCATCTCCCACGTCGCCAGGCGGGCGAGGGAGCCGCGCCAGGTGGAGCTTTCGCCCGACCTCGTTTCCGGCATGCCGCCGCCCGACGAGGTCGCGCTCAGGAACGACCAGCGGCGGCGCCTCGTCGAATCCATCCAGCTGCTGCCCATTCCGCAGCGGGAGGCGATCGTGCTGTGCCTGGAGGGATTCAGCTACGGCGAGATGGCGGACATTCTCGGCATTTCGACCAACGCCGCAATTCTGCGCTGCCAGCGCGCGAAGACGGCGCTGAAGACGGTGATGGGGCGGCGGCGGCCATGATCGATCCCGAACTCAAGGGCCTCGCCGAACTGTGGCAGGAGCCGGACGCCGCCGAGGCCGAACTGTTCGAGAGGCTGGCGCGCAAGGCCCGGCGGCGGGCACGCCTCATCGCTTATGGCGATCTTGCGTGGTTCCTCCTGGTCGGCGGCAACATCGCGCTGGCCGCCTTCATCAGGCCGAACGTCGTCGGCGCTTCGATCGCCGTGGTGATGCTCGTCACCTTCGTGTGGCTCAACTGGAAGCGGCGCTCGCTTCGCCAGATGTCGCGGACGATCGACACCAGCGATCGCGCGGCTTTCCTGGAGAGCAGCGTGCGGATGGCCCGCGGCAACGTCCGCCGAGTTACGCTCAGCCTCATCACCTTCCCGCCGGGCCTGCTCCTCGCGATCCTGTTCCGCGTCGCGACCAAGCAGCATGGCGACATCACCCACCCGCTCGGGGCGATCTCGGCCTGGGCGACATCGCCCCGGGGAATGATCGCCCTGGTCATTCTGACGGCTCTCGGCGGCTGGATGATGCGCTCGAGGGTGCTCCTGAAGGCGGAGCTGAAGCGGATCGAAGAGGTGCGGAGCGCCTATGCCGAAGAAGCCCGGCGCGACGAGGCAGATGCGGCTTAAGCCGTCATTTATCCCCTTAATATTCCTGAGTTTTCCCGAAGAAATCCCCACCTAAATTTCGCGTGATGCGAAAGAATATGCGGTTCGCGGCGACTGAATCGACCGGGGATGGGCGACATCGACGGCGCGGCACGCCGCCAAGGGTCGATTTTGTCAACTGCCCCGATCAGTCGGAGGAAGCTGGAATGAACAAGATCGATATCGCCAAATTGCCGGAGCTCAGGACGAGCGTGGGCACTTACGGGTCGGTGAAGCAGAAGGAAGTCGGCGGCGGTACGTGCGCGGGCGTCTTCATCGTCATCGTCAGCTGATTGCGCCGGGGGGAGCGCTGCGCGGCAAGCCGTCCGGCGCGAGCAGGGGGAAACCACAATGATATCGGGAGACGCGCTCGCCGCGTGGTTCGAGGATCGTAACGCCCGTGGGCGAAGCGCGGCGGCGGTGGAGCGGTTCGGCAGGGCCTTCCGTGAGCGGCCGGAATTCGCCACGCTGGCGGCCGAGCTCGACGACGCACGAGGGCTGGGGGCGGGACCGGTGCTCGCCGCCGCGGCCCGCTATCTCGCCGACGAGGCGGCGGTCGAGGCCGCTCTTGCGGCGATGATCGGCGCCGCCCGCGACGATCCGTTCTTCCGCCCGCCGCTGCGCACGCCGATGAGCGAGATCCACACCGGCCTCATCCTCTTCGACCATCCGGCGCTCACCATCTTCGTCGCGGTCATGAGCCCGGACTCGCTCGCGGCGAAGCGCACCTTCCGGGACGGAGCGGCGTCGATCAGCTTCGGCGGCCAGCAGGCGATCTACCGGTTCCTCCGCTCCGGCGGCGCCACCTTGTCCTTCTGGCAGGCGCCCGAGCTCGGCGCCGGCTTCGTCGGCGATCCCGACCTGCGCTGCCGCCTCGCCGGCCGGCGGGCCATCGCGGACGGGGAGACCGTGCCGCTCGACGGCCGACGCGAGGCTTTCGTCATCGAGCATGCGGTGTCCGACCTGGTCTACCTCCAGGCGCTGACACCGATCGGGGCGGCGCCCGTCATGGCCGAATTCGACTCCGCGACGCTTGCCTTCGTCGGTGCGAGCAGCACCGACGAGATCGGCTCGCGCGTCGGCACGATGGTATCGCTGCTGCGGGCAATGGACCGGACCGACGCAGCGCCGCTCTTCGCCGAAGCGTTGCGCACCGCGCACTTCCACGGGCGCTGGCATGTCATGCGCGAATTTCTCGCGCTCGATGCGGATCGCGCGCTGCCCTATCTCCGCAACATGGCGGTTTGCGATCCCCATCCGGAGGTCCGCGCCGCCGCCGCGCAGACGCTCGCCCTCTTCTTCCCCCCAAGCCCGGTCCGAGAGGAACTGCCATGCCACGCCTGATCGAGACTCGCGAAACGGAGCGGATCGAGCTCGGCGACCTCGTCGAGATGCTCGAAGCCGGTCCGCTGGATTCCGACGACGAGGAAAGCTTCGCCGCCTACGGGCCTGCGCTGCGCAAGCTGGCCAACAACCGCCGCTTCCTGGGGGATTTGATCATCGGCGAGCTGAAGCAGTCCTGCACCGGCCAGCTCCGGCGCAACCAATATACCGCCCAGGTGATCGTCCTCCACGCCGGTTCGAAGAGGTTCCTGCTCCGCGCCAACGTCTGGCCGGCGGAAACCGACAGCGTCGTGGTCAACAGCGGCACCGATCCCTTCTTCTACGGCTTTCCGCACGACCACAATTTCACGTTCCTCACCGTCGGCTATTTCGGCTCCGGCTATCGGAGCGACTATTACGAATATGAGTACGACCGCGTCGCCGGCTACATCGGCGAACAGGTGGACCTGCGTTTCGTCGAGCGCTCACGCCTTTCGCCCGGCAAGGTGCTGCTCTACCGCAAGCACCGCGACGTCCACCTCCAGCTGCCGCCGGACGACCTGTCGGTGTCGCTGAACATCGTCGGCCTCTCCAACCGCACCGAATTCGCCGAGCAATATCGCTTCGACGTGGCGCGGCGCGAGATTGCCGGGGTGGTCAACCCGTCCTCGCTGGAGGCGCTGGTCCTGCTCGCCGGCCATTTCGGCGGGGAGAATGGCCGCGACCTCGTCGACGATTTCGCCGCCCGGCACCCGAGCGAGCGGATGCGCTTCGCGGCATTGAGGGCCCAGGCCTCCGCCGCGCCGGGCGTCGACGGGCGGATCGAGACCTTCCGGCGCGCCGCCGCCGACGCGGGCGGCTTCGTCGCGGCGATGGCGGCGCGGGAGGCGGCGCGGATCGCGGCCACACGTGCCTGGATCGAGCGGCCCGGCTAGTCCCCCCGCTTGAGCCGCAGCCGCGAGGCGTGGAGCAGCGGCTCGGTATAGCCGGACGGCTGCGTCTCGCCTTCGAAGACCAGCGCCCTGGCCGCCTGGAAGGCGATGCTCGCGTCGAAGCCCGGCGCCATTGGCCGATAGGCGGGATCGCCTTCATTCTGGCGATCGACGACCGCCGCCATGCGGCGCAGCGCCGCCTCCACCTGCCCAGCGTCGACGACGCCGTGCCGGAGCCAGTTGGCGACGTGCTGGCTGGAGATTCGGCAGGTGGCGCGGTCCTCCATCAGCCCGACGTCGTGGATGTCCGGGACCTTCGAACAGCCGACCCCCTGCTCGATCCAGCGCACCACATAGCCCAATATGCCCTGGATATTGTTGTCGAGCTCCTCGCCCACCTCCGCGGCGGACCAGTTGCGGCCCTCCGCCACGGGCACGCGCAGGAGGTCGCGTACCTTGGCGGGCGCCCGCTCGGCCAGCGCGCGCTGGCGCGCCGCGACGTCCACCCGGTGGTAGTGGACGGCATGGAGCGTCGCGGCGGTCGGGGAGGGGACCCAGGCCGTGCTCGCGCCGGCCTCAGGGTGGGCGATCTTCTGGGCGAGCATGTCAACCATCAGGTCCGGCATCGCCCACATCCCCTTGCCGATCTGCGCGCGCCCCTCGAAGCCGCAGGCGAGCCCGACGTCGACATTATTGTCCTCATAGGCCTTGAGCCACGGCGAGGCCTTCATCTCGCCCTTGCGGATCACCGGCCCGAGCTGCATCGCCGTGTGGATCTCGTCGCCGGTGCGGTCGAGGAAGCCGGTGTTGATGAACGCCACCCGGTCGCGCACCGCGGCGATGCAGGCGGCGAGGTTGACGCTGGTGCGCCTTTCCTCGTCCATCACGCCGATCTTGATCGTGTTGCGGGGAAGGCCGATCAAGTCCTCGGTGCGCGCGAAGAGCCGGTCGGCGAAAGTGGCTTCCTCGGGCCCGTGCATCTTGGGCTTGACGATATAGACCGAGCCGGCGGGGCTGTTGGCCCGCCGACCGCGCAAGTCGTGGAGCGCGGCGAGCGCGGTGAAAACGGCATCGGCGAGGCCTTCCTGCACGTCCTCGCCGTCGATGCGCATCATCGGGTTGGTCAT
>DASWRU010000044.1:0-21648 GCA_036403015.1 Allosphingosinicella sp. | reverse complement strand
CCGCCTCCTGAGGCGCATCGACCTGATCGGTGATAATCCTGTCGAGTTGGCGCTGCAGGGCCGTCTGAAAGATGCCCTTGCGCGCGCCGCTGGAGAGAATGGCCTCGGTCACATCGAGTATGTGCGTTTTGGTTCGTCGCTTACAACAGTGAGTGCGTGGGCGCGGCGGCGGGCCTCGGCGGGGCGGCGGGTGCGCAGGCTGACGTAGAGCGCGACGTGTCCCCCGCCGCCAAGCGATATCCGTCGGCGCCACCAATAGACGGCGCCGCGGCGATAGGCGTGCTGGATCGAGGCCATGAAAGAGGTCTCGTTGAGACACCTTTGGGTGACACAAAGGTGTGACAGTCCCGTGGTTGGGACAGGAAACCTCAGCTATTCCAAAGCCTTAGGCGAAAAATGGTCGGGGAGAGAGGATTCGAACCTCCGGCCCCTGCCTCCCGAAGACAGTGCTCTACCAGGCTGAGCTACTCCCCGACCGGGTTCCGGCGCTCGCGCGCCGACCGGGAGACAGGTGGCGGGTCTATAGGCACGGCTTTGGCGGAGCGCAAGGCGCCCGCGCGGGCCTTCGGGCGCGGCTCAGGCGCGGCTCAGCCGCGATCCAAAGCGGCGAGCATCTCGGCGATGCTGGTGAACTTCTCGCGCGGGCTGCCTTGCCGCGCGCGGGCGGTTTCGGCGGCCTCGATCCGCTGCCAATCGCAGAAGGCGACCGGCGCGACGCCGCGGACCGCGAGGAGCGCGTCGAGCCCCGGCCCGCCGGCTTTCGCGGAGGCCTCGCCGGCCGGAAAGGCGGCGAAGATCTTGTCGGCGACCTCGAAGCCGTCGGGCCGGTTGGTGCCGATCGTTCCGGTCGGCCCGCGCCGCGCCCAGCCGACGCAATAGAGGCCGTCCGCTATCACCCCTTCCGAATTGGCGAAGCGGCCGCGGCCATGCTCGTAGGGCGCGCCCTCGATCGGCGGGGTCTGGTAGCCGATGCAGCTCACCACCAGCCCGCAGTCAATCGTGTAGCGCTCGCCCGTGCCGACGGAGCGCAGGTCCTCGGCGAGGCGGGTGCGCTCGACGACCAGCCGCTCCACCTTCCCCTCGCCCTCGATCGCCACCGGCATCGCGAAGAAGTCGAACTCGATCGCCTTGCGCTTGCCGGCCGGGAGGTTCGCGAACTCGCGCAAATGGGTGACGGACTTGCGCATGCCGGGCTCGAGCAGGGCATCGTCCGCGGCCGGGGGGAAGTCGGCGAGGTCGACCCGCGGCACCGCATCCTCCAGATGGCCGAGCTCGCCCAGCTCCCTCGGAGTCATCGCGATCTGGTGGGGGCCGCGCCGGCCGAGGACGTGGATGATACGGATCGCCGAGCCGCCCAGCGCGTCGAGCGCGTGCGCCGCGATGTCGGACCCGGCGAACTCGGCACTCGTCTTGGCGAGGATGCGCGCCACATCGAGGGCGACATTGCCGTTGCCGATCACCGCCGCGCCCGCGGCCTCGAGCGGCGGGTCGAGCCCGGCAAAATCGGGATGGCCGTTATACCAGCCGACGAAGGCGGCGGAGCCGACCACCCCCGGCAGGTCCGCGCCCGGAATGTCGAGCGGGCGGTCGTGTGGCGCGCCGGTGGCGAGAACGACCGCGTCGTAGAGGCCGACGAGCTCAGCGACCGAGACGTCGCGGCCGATATCGACATTGCCGACGAAGCGGACGTTCGGGGCAAGGCCCACCTTCTCGTAGCGCTTGTAGACCGCCTTGATCGACTGGTGGTCGGGCGCGACTCCGGAGCGGATCAGGCCGTAGGGGACCGGAAGCCGGTCGATCATCTCGATGGCGACGGCGTCGCCGTAGAGCTTCTGGAGGGCTTCGGCGGTGTAATAGCCGGCAGGCCCCGATCCGATCACCGCGACATGCCGCATTCCCGCCTCCCGTCCGACACCGGGACCCTAGCGCGCGGAGCCGCTTAGGCAAGCCGCCTTTCAGGCGCGGTTCAGGGGCTGCGTGGCAGGGCGGCGGCCGCCATGAGGAACCTGATCCTGTCCGTTGCCGCCGCGGCTGCGCTGACCGCGCCCGCCGCCGCGTCCCCGCCGGCACCGCCGCCTGCCGGGGAGGAAGCGCGCATCCCGTTCGCCGATTTCGGCGGCATCCGCGACTTCCACGCGGTCGGCGACGACGTCCTTTACCTCCAGGACCGCGCCCGCAACTGGTACCGGGCGCGGCTGTTCGGCCCCTGCTTCGGGCTGCCCTGGGCGCTGCGCGTCGGCATCGACACGCGCGGCAGCAGCAGCTTCGACCGCAATTCCGCCGTGCTGGTCGACGGCGAGCGCTGCCGGATCGAGTCGGTCACCCGCAGCGGGCCGCCGCCGAAGAAGCACCCGAAACGCGGCTGACGCGGGGGCTCAGCCGCCTTTCTTCGTCTTGTCCTCGAGCAGCGCCTCGCCCTGGCGGCGAAGCAGTGCCTCGATGCCCTTGCCGAAGAAGGCCAGAGCGGGCGGCAGCAGCACCTCCATCCGGACGATGCGCTCCTGGACGTCGAGCGTCGAGCGTATGTCCTGGCCCATCGCCTGCACCCGGAGGCTGAGGCGGTCGCCGGCCCAGTTCGATTCCACCTCGGCCCCGCCGGGTATCTGCTGGGCGAGCTTGCCGCGGCCGCGCTCGATTCGCCGCCGCGCTTCCTCCCGGCCGAGGCTGTGGGGAAGGTCGACGACGATCGGACTGCTCATTTCCATCTCCCGGCGCGGCGCTCTGCGGCCCCGCCCGGCGATGTGGTGCGGCGGGCACAGTCCGGCAAGCTTTTTTGCACTGCAACGAAAACCCCTTCCTTAGTCGCGCGATTGACATAAAATGGGTCCCTTGCAGCCGCGCAGGCTGCCCCTTGGGGTATTCAAGATGAACCGACTTTCCCGTGCCGCGCTCCTGACCGGCCTTTCGACCTTCGCCTTCGCCGCCGTGCCGGCCGCCGCGCAGAACGCCGCCGCCCCGCCGCCGGCCCAGCCGCCCGCGGACGCGACGACCGACGCCGCCGAGAGCCAGGGCATCGACAATCAGGACGCGATCGTCGTCACCGGCACGCGCCGCACCGACCGAACCGTCGCCGACAGCCCGGTCCCGGTCGACGTGATTGGATCGGAGGCCATCACCAACACCGGTGCTACCGAGACGAACAAGATCCTCAATCAGCTGGTGCCGTCGTTCAACTTCCCTCAGCCGTCGATCGCGGACGGGTCCGACGCGCTCCGCCCGGCGACCCTTCGCGGCCTCAGCCCGGACCAGACCCTGGTGCTGATCAACGGCAAGCGCCGCCACGTCTCGGCGCTGCTCAACATCAACGGCACGGTCGGGCGCGGCAGCGCCGCGGTCGACTTGAACCTCGTCCCGGGGCTCGCCATCAGCCGCATCGAGGTGCTGCGCGACGGCGCCGCCGCCCAATATGGCTCGGACGCGATCGCGGGCGTGATCAACATCCAGCTCAAGAACGCCAGCCATGGCGGCCGCGCGAGCGTCACCTACGGCAAGTACATCAGCACGGTCGACAACGTGGCGAACGTCACCGGCCTTCAGCTGAACGCGGCCGGCCAGCCCCAGCTCGATCCCGCCGACAACCGCTATTTTCTCGCCAACACCAACGGCGATCGCAGGGCGCATGACGGGACGCAGGTCACGTCCGGCATCAATGTCGGCCTGCCGCTCGGCCCGAACGGCTACGTCAACACGACGGTCGAATACCGCTATCGCGAGATGAGCAACCGCGCCGGCTTCGATCTCCGGCCGAACTTCGTCAAGACGGGGGCATTGTTCGACCCCCGCGAGGTGACCTTCAACCGCCGCAACTTCCAGTTCGGCGACCCCAAGTCCCGCGACGTCAACGTCTTCACCAATGCCGGCCTCGAAGTGGGCGCGGGCTGGGAGATTTACGGCTTCGCCTCCTACGGCCATCGCCGCACCGTCAGCGCCGCCAATTGGCGGCAGGCCCTCAACGGCACCGCCAACCGCGACTTCAGCGTGATGGCGCCGAACACCGACCCGGCGACCGTGCCCTTCGTCGCGCTCACGCCGGAAGGTTTCCTGCCGCTGATCGGCTCCAAGCTTAAGGACTATTCCGCGACCGTCGGCATCCACGGCGAGATCGGCGGCTGGAAGACCGACCTGTCGGCCGGCCGCGGCCACAACAGCTTCGACTACGATCTGCACAACACGCTGAACGCGTCGTTCGGTCCGCAAAGCCAGCGCGACTTCGACGCGGGCGGGCTCCGCTACGGCCAGAATATCGTCAACCTCGATTTCTCCCGCGAATTCCAGGCCGGCTTCGCCAAGCCGCTGTCGGTCGCGGCCGGCGCCGAATATCGCGAAGAGCAGTTCCAGATCCGCCCGGGCGATCTCCAGTCCTACGCGATCGGGCCGCTCTTCCGCGCGCCTATCGCGAACACCACGGCGGCGAACTGCACCGCGCAGCAGGGCGTCTTCGCCGCCGCCACCGGCCGCTGCACCTTCCCCGGCCGAATCGCGGCGGTCGGCGCCCAAGGCTTCCCGGGCATCCCGGCCGCGAGCGCGACCGACGTCAACCGGCACAGCTACGCCGCTTATGCCGAGCTCGACACCGACATCGTCACCGGCCTCACCACCACCATCGCCGGCCGCTACGAGCATTTCTCCGACTTCGGCTCGACCTGGAACGGCAAGTTCGCCGCCCGCTGGGAGCCCGTCCAGGGCTTCGCGATTCGCGGATCGATCTCGAACGGGTTCCGCGCGCCGTCGCTGCAGCAGCAATTCTTCACCACCACCTCGACCAACTTCATCAACGGCGTTCCCGTCGACATCGCCACTCTCGCGGTCGGCGCTCCGGCCGCCCGGGCGCTCGGCTCGCGCGACCTCAAGCCCGAGAAGTCGCTCAACATGAGCCTCGGCGCCACCGCGAACCCGCTGCAGGGGCTGACTCTGACCGCCGACTTCTACAGCATCAAAATCAAGGACCGCATCGTTCTGACCGAGACTCTCGGCACCGGCGGCACCGGGAACACGGCGACGGTGCAGGCCGCGGTCACCAGCTTGCTCGCCGCCAGCGGCTTCCCGCAGGTGGCGGCGGCCCGCTTCTTCATCAACGGCCTCGACACCACCACCCGCGGCGTCGACGTCGTTGCAAGCTATCGCCTGCGGACCGAAGGTTTCGGCCACTGGACCCTCACCGCCGCCTACAATTACAACAAGACGAAGATCGACCGCCGCCTCGCCGCGCTGGGGCCGCTCGCGCAGATACCGGGCCTGGTCCTGTTCGGCCGAGTCGAGGGTCTCCGCTTCACCAACGGCCAGCCGCGCGACAAGGTCGTGCTCAGCGCCGACGGCGATGTCGGACCGTTCGGAATCACCGCCCGCACCACCCGCTACGGCAAGGTCGTCTCGCCCGGCGCGACCAACCCGATCGCCGACCCGAACAGCCTCACCGCCTTCGGCCCGGACGACATCTTCCTGCGCGCCAAGTGGATCACCGACCTCGAAATCCGGATGAAGGCTGGGGACCGGGCGGAGTTCGCGATCGGCGCCAACAATCTGTTCGACATCTATCCCGACCGCTCGCCCTTCGGCGCTCGGCCGGCGTCGATCGGCGGCGTCTATCCGGCCAATCAGGAATATATCCCCTACTCGATCTTCTCACCCTTCGGCTTCAACGGCCGCTTCCTCTACGGCCGGATGTCGATCACCTTCTGACGCCCGGCATTACGGAACGGAAAAGGGGGCCCCGCGGCCCCCTTTTCTTTGTCCGGCGGGTGGGCTCGGGCCGTCAGGTGGCGCTGAACTTGTCGCAGGTCCTGCCCGACATGGCGCTCGCATTGTGCAGCACCTGATCGGTGCGCTGCCGCACGTTGAACGCGCTGACATAGGTGATCGTGCGCGCGCCGAAGATTCGGTTCGAGACGAGCGGCTGGTAATCGTAATTCACCTCCACCACCATCACCGCGGTGCCGGCCTGCGCCGCGACCTGGTTGCCGGCGGGTCCGACCGCCTGCAGGGAGGCGTCGGTCCGCCCCTTGCCCTCGGCGCCGTAGGCGGAGGCGACGTTCTTGATGCCGATGCAGCGCTGCCACCTGATATATTGGCCGGTGCTGGTGCCGTTGGCGCCGGCGGTGTTCGGCTCGAGGCTGGACAGGATGATCCGGCCGTTCTGGGTGAAATTGAGCGCAGTGCCGGCGGTCCTGGCGCCGACGAAGATCTCGTTCACGTCGGCTTCGTCGATCGAATCGCGCACGCGCGCGGCGCTGTCGGCGGTGAGCATCGCGATGTTGCTCACCCGCAAATTGGCGATCGCCAAATTGGCCGTCTCCAGCCCGACCAGGCCCAGGCTGAGCAGGATGGGCAGCGACAGCGCGAATTCGGTGAGCGCCAGCGCGCGATCGTCCCGCGCCAGCCGGCGCAGCAGCGAGCGGGGAGGGGGGGGCGTGGGGGTCATGTGCACCGCACCGTCACGCTGGTCGTCCGCGAGGCGTAGGGCTGGTTGCGCAACACCGTCGAGGCGCGGATCGTCTCGGTGCTGGGGCCGCCGATCATTCGCCACAGGGGGACGATCGGGGGAAAGGTCATGACGATCTCGTAATTGACGATATCGTCCGATCCGCCGAGTCCGCTCTTGCCGCGGTCGATGTCGTAGGCGCCGTTGCCGTTCGCGTCCTCGTAGCAATCGCCGGTATTGTAGGAACCGAGAGGCGCCGTATCCTGGGTGATCTTCTCCGGCATCTTGACGTCGGAGAAGTTGGTGTAGCTGCTCTTGTTGATGGTGATGGTGGCGCCGCTGGAGAAGGACTTCAGCCGATCCTGCACCAGCGCGTCGATCTGCGCCCCGGTCTTGTCGCCGACGGTCGCGCTGCGCGCCGCCTCGTGCAGCGCACCCTGGACGATCGAGCCGACATAGCTCTTGTAGCCCAGTTCCATGAAGCCGAGCAGCGTCAGGCAGAGCACCGGGCAGACGATCGCGAATTCCACGATCGTCGCGCCCCGGCGGTCGCGCCACAGCCGCGACGGCAGGCTCGGCCTCATTGCGTCAGCCTCAGCGAGCCGATGTTCTTGCCGATCTCGGTGAACTTGTCGATCAGCGCGTCCCGGTCGGTCGAGACCGAGGCCTGGCTGGCGCTGCTCGCGCACTGGGTGAGGTCGGTATCGAGGGTTGAGGCGAAGGCGACGACCCAGATGCTGACATTCTTCCCCTTGACCGCGTTGCACATCATCTTGAAGCGCTGGCGATGGCGATTGTCCTGATCGGTTCCGGTGGAGTAGCCGCCGGTCACGCGCTCGTCCCAATATTCCATGCCGTAGGTGCTGTAGATGGTGCTGCCCGTGTCGAGCAGGCCGTCCGTCATGAAGATGATGTGCCGAGCGACCGGCATGCCGTTATAGGTGTCGGGATTGTCGGCGCCGAACACACCGGCGTTCGAGATCAGCCGGCCGCCCCAGATGATTCCGTTGTCGTGATAGGTGCCGCCGTCCGCGAACAGCGTGTTGAGATAGTTGCTGAGGTCGGACTTCGTCCAGGCCTGCAGGCGCTTGGCGCCCTGCGGGCAGGCGACCTGGGGATGGCCGCCGTTGTCGGGACGATATTCGACGTCGGGCCAATAGGGGCGCCAGCGCGTCGCGTCCGTGGTCGGGATCAAATCGATGTCGAGATCCTTCGCGCCGCCGGGGATGGAATAGCCCGAATTGGCGTCGATGGTGGAGACGGTGTCGCGCTCCTCGATGCACCCCGCCCAGGTGGACGTGAGGTTCGGCTCGTCGATCGGATGGCGCGCCGGGTTGGGGACGGCGCCGCCCAGCTTGTACTGCGAGGTGTCGAAGGTCGCCTCGCCGTAAAGCCAGTAGCCGAAGGTGTTGGATGCCGTCAGACCGTAGGTCGTGGTGGTCGCCGTGCAGACTGAGGTGTTGCGGTTATAGACGACGGTGGTCTCGGTATAGGGAAAGCCGGTGGCGGGCGACCGAGCGACCGCGCGGCCGTTGCAATCCGTGCGGGTCTGGTTGTTGTAGGTGCGGGGCGTCTGCGATTCGACGTAGACCGGCCGCCGCGACTGGTAGTGCCAGGTGTCGACCAGGTAGGACGAGTTCACCGCCTTGATCAGATTGCCGACGTTGACGCCGCTGGAATAGGGCACGATTCCGAAGCGGAGCCTGAGGCCGTTCGCCTCGAGCTGGTCCTGGATCGGTTTCAGTTGGTCGTAGAGGGCGAGCACCGCTTCGCGCAGCGCCTTGATCTTCGACGTGGATTTCTCGGTGCTGTTCGAGCAGCTCGCCTCGTTGGTGGCGCACAGCATCGACCCGGTGGTATCGAGCACCAGCACGATGTCGGTGTTGACGAAGTTGAGCGACGCGTCGCAGGTGACGTTGATCGGCAGCGACGTGTAGCCGAACAGCTTCATGATCGTGGTCGGCACCGTGGTGGCGGCGGTCACGCGCACCGTTCCGCTCTTCGGCTTGGACACGACCGGGGTGAAGGTCGCGGTCTGGTAGAGGCGCTGCGGGAAGTTGAAGTTGAAGAACTTGGTCGCCTCGTCGGTGACGTTCTGGTCGACCGTGTCGTTCGCCATCACCCGCCGGCCCGCCAGCGAGGCGGCGTCGCAGGCGCTCTGCAGCCGAGTCTTGGCCATATAGGCCCGGCTCATGTCGAGCCCCGAGCCAATCATTCCGGCGAGCGGCACCATGGCCGCGCCGACGATGGCGAGGGTGTTGCCGCGACTGTCCTTGAGCAGGCGGCCGAGCAGGCCTTGGGGCGCCCGCCCGTCGGGGTTACGCTTCTTCCTGAACGCCTGTAGCATCTCGCATCCTTGCTGTGCTGGAGGCACGCTCGCGGGCTTATGGAGGCGGCCTGGCTAAGCATCCGTGAAGCCGGAAGGTTAATCGCCCGTTTGCCTTAAAGGCGGCCCGACCCGCCGGGCTGGACTCGACTCGAAAGGCTGTGATTAACCCAGGAGGTTGAGCGAGGCGGGGACGGCTTGAATGGCGCGGGGACGCACCTATATCATTGATATGCAACAATTAATCCGCTTCGCGGCGCTTGCGCTCGCGGCTTTGTTTGCGTCTTTCGCCTCCCCCTCCACCGCCGCCGAGCTCCCCGACGGGCAGAGCAAGGCCGATTATCTCGCCTGGCTGGCCCGCGATCCGGGCGCCCGCGCGGAGGTGCTCTCCTTCAAATCCTACCTCGAAGCGGCGAACGTCCAAGACGTCGTGCCGACCTGGGAGCTGGTGCGCACCGCCAGCATGTGGCGCGAATGCGACGGCGCCCGCTTCGAGGTGGCGCCGGCGCACGAGTGGCCGCACATCGCCACCACGCTCGCCTTCGTGCGCAATCATGTCGAACCCGTCATCGGCCCGGTCGAGGTGGTGTCGGGCTTCCGCGACGAGGGGCTGAACCGCTGCGCGCACGGCGCGCCGGAGAGCGCCCACCGCCACTTCTTCGCGATCGACATGGTCCCGCTGGGCGGGGTCGGCCGACCCGGCCTGATGCGCAGCCTGTGCAAGATCCACGATCTGCGCGGCGAGCAGTACAATATCGGCCTCGGCTTCTATTCCGGCGTGCGCTTCCACGTCGATTCCCAGCGCTTCCGCCGCTGGGGCGCCGACGGCAAGGGCGCGAGCAGCCCCTGCAACACGGGCATCTTCGCCTAGAATGACGATTCAGTCTGAACGCCCAGCGCTCTGGGAACCTAAAAGGCGCGGGTGACTCCGAGCTCCGCGGCGAAGCGCCGGTAATCATAGATCCCCACCGTCGAGACGTTGCGCTCGAAGGTCAGCCGCGCCGTCGGAGCGAGGCCGCGGACGGTGAGGTGGCGGAAGGTCGCGCCGGCCGCGGCCTGGTACAGCCATTCGCGGCGGCGGTCGGTGAACAGCAGCAGCCGCGCATCGCCCTCGGTGCGCCGGACCGTCGCCGAGAGATAGACACTCATCTTCCCCAGCTCCTTCCATCCGAGCAGCGCGACTCCGCCGGAAGCGGTGGCATAGCCCGGATCGCGCGCCGTCTGCCGGCCGGCCAGGACGGTCGCGGTGGCCCCCGCCCCCGCGCCGAACGCATGTTCGGCGGAGAGGCTGAGGTCGAATATCGCGCCGTCCTGGAGCGGATTGGAGAGGTAGCGGGCGCGGCTCGCGGCGGCACTGGCGACCAGCTGGGTGGTTCGGCCGGCGGGATGCAGCCAGTCGACCGAGACGCTCTGGGTGCGGGCGTAGAGCGATTTGCCGTACCAGCGCCAGCCCGGCCCCGCCGACGCGGTTATCCGGTCCTTCTTTCCCTGCCATTCGAGCCCGAGCAGGAGCGAGCCGGAGACGTCGTCGAAACGCGCCGCCCGGTAGAAGCGGCCGACGCCCGAGGCGCGCGGAAGCAAGGCGAGGGTCGGGCTCAGCGGGAGGCGGGCATAAGCCTGGCCGCCGAGCTTCACGCCGAGGCCGGAGCGGGCCCGCGCGTCCTCCGACAGGATCAGCGGCGCGATGACGGTGTCGAGCGTCCTCGCCCCCGTCGCCCGGTTGACGTTGGTGTCCGGCGCGAGCGCGACCTCGAACGACCCGCCATAGGGCCGCTTCGACCGGAGCGCCGCGGCAAACTGATCGACCACCAGGGCCACATCCTCCGGAAGGCCGGCGGCCTGGGCCTGGCGGAGT
Organism: Allosphingosinicella sp.; assembly: GCA_036403015.1. Taxonomy (GTDB): domain Bacteria; phylum Pseudomonadota; class Alphaproteobacteria; order Sphingomonadales; family Sphingomonadaceae; genus Allosphingosinicella. Next base: position 11,049 of record DASWRU010000044.1, on the reverse strand, counting down.
TCGCGGCGGGCGGCCTTCTCGTCGCCCATGACGGCCAGGAGGCGGGCGAGCTCGATGCGGACGCGGGCGGCGTCCGGCTTTTCATCGAGCAGCGCGCGAAAGGCCCTCGCCGCCTCCCGGTACCGTTTCCGCTCCGCCAGCGTCATGCCCTTGCGGAAGCGGGCCTCGGCGCGGATATCCGCATCCGGATCGTGGGTCAGCGCCTCGTACATCGCCAGCGCCTCGTCGGTGCGCCCCGCGGCCCGCGCGCCGTCGGCGACGGCGAACAGTTCGGCCGCCGACAAATGCTCGACTCGCGCCTGCGCCGCCAGCGGCGACGACAGGAGGGCGGCCCCGCCGACGAGCGGTGCAAGGAGGCGGGACGGACTCACGGCCCTACTGGCTTCGAGCTACGGTCGCGCCGCTGAGCATCGTAGACGAGCCGGTACCGGGCGCGGTGGCGCGGAAGCTCCGCGTCGAAGCGTCGTAGCTCACCGTCACCGCGTCGACCGCGGCCGACCCGCTCACCGTCCTCTGGCTGGCGACGTCGAGCTGAGCGTCGATGCTCGCGCCCTGGGTGGCGAAGCTCTGACTGAACTCCAGGTTCGCCAGGGAGGCGTTGGTCGGCGGCGGCGGAGGAGGAGGAGGAGGCGGGGGCGGGGGCGGGGGCGGGGCGGGAGGCGGCGCTGAGATGGGCGCGACGCCGCCGCCATCGGTCCCGCCGCCGCACGCCGCCAGCAAGGAACAGGCCGCCGCGGTCAGCAGCCACACACTCTTACGCATCGGATTGATCCCTCTCGCCCGGGAGCGCCTGTATCATCGCGGTGCCGATGTGCAACCGAAAAGGCTAGCGTCTATAAAGGGTTGGAAGCTCCTCCCGCGACCAGCGGGGCCGAAGGGGCGTGACTCCGGGCACATCCGCCCAACCTTCCGACGCCGGCAAAATGCGGCTACGCGAGGGGCCATGAGCGCCGCGCCCGAGAATAACCGCACTCTCCTCATCGCGCTGGCGGCCAATCTCGGCATCGCCGTCTCCAAGTTCGTCGCCGCGGCGGTGACCGGATCGTCGGCGATGCTGACCGAAGGCGTGCACAGCCTCGTCGATTCGGCCAACCAGCTGCTCCTCATCTGGGGTCGGCGGCAGGCGAGGAAGCCCGCCGACGAGGCCCATCCCTTCGGCTACGGGCGCGAGCTCTATTTCTGGAGCTTCGTCGTCGCCGTCCTCGTCTTCGCGCTGGGCGCGGGGGTCTCGGCCTATGAAGGCGTCCTCCACATCCTCCACCCGGAGCCGGCGGTGTCGCCGCTGGTCGGCTATGCGGTGCTGCTGGTCGCCTTCCTGCTCGAAGGCGGATCGACGGTGGCGGCGTTCCGGGACTTCAGGACGGCGAAGGGCCGGCTCGGCTGGTTCGAGGCGGTGCGGCGCTCGAAAGACCCGCCGGCCTTCATCGTCCTGCTCGAGAACGGCGCCGCGATGGGCGGCATCCTCGTCGCCGCGCTCGGCCTGTTTCTGTCGCAGGTGACCGGCAACCCCTTCTTCGACGGCGCCGCCTCGATCGCGATCGGGGTCATCCTCGGCTTCACCGCCTTACTGCTCGCCGTCGAATCGAAGGCGCTGCTGATCGGCGAGGCGGCTGACCCGGAGCTGGTCGAGGGGCTGCGCGCCGCCGCCGCCGGCCGGGCCGGCATCACCGGCGTCGGCCACGTCCTCACCGTCCACTCGGCTCCCGACCAGGTCACCGCGATGATGAGCGTCGATTTCGACGACGCCATCCGGGCCGCCGAGGTCGAGCGCATCGTCGGCGACATCGAGGCCGAGGTGGCGGCGCGCTGGCCCCAGGTGCGGCGCCTCTATATCCGCCCCGAGCAGGGGGCGGCAGCGCGGCACCAGGCATGGCTGCGGGGGGAGGGCCGGCAGTGAGCGCTCTCTCTAGTGTTGAGCGGGGACAGCCACTAGGGACTGTCCCCAGACTGTCCCGCCCGTTTCGAAGGTGACGCGATGAAAGCCAGATTCCTGCTCCCGTTCGCCCTTCCGCTGACCCTCGCGGCGGCGCCCGCGCTTGCCGCGGAGAGCGTCGTCGTCACCGCCGGCCGGATGGTCGACGTGCTCGCCGGCAAGGTCGTCGACGAGCCGGTGGTCGTGATCACCGACGGTCGCATCGTCTCGGTCACCGGGCGCGGCGGGGCGCGGCCGAACATCCCGGCCGGGGCGAAGAGGATCGACCTGCCGGGCAAGACCCTTCTGCCCGGGCTGATCGACATGCACGTCCACCTGACGTCCCTGGCGGAGATCGGCGGCTATCGCGGCTTCCAATATACCGACAGCTTCTGGTCCGCCGTCGGCGCGGCGAACGCCCGCAAGACGCTTCGGGCGGGCTTCACCACCGTCCGCAACGTCGGCTCGGACGCTTTCCAGGATGTCGGCCTCAGGCAGGCGATCGACGGGGGCTGGCTGGAGGGGCCGCGGATCGTCACCGCCGGCTATGCGATCGGCGCGACCGGCGGCCATTGCGACGACAATGCGCTGCCGCCGTCGCTGGACCGCAAGGAGAGCAGCGTGATCTCCGGCCCCGCCGAGGCGCGGGAGAAGGTGCGCTGGCTGCATAAATACGGCGCCCAGCTGATCAAGATCTGCGCGACCGGCGGCGTCTTCTCATTGGGCGACGCGGTCGGCGCGCAGCAGCTCAGCCTGGAGGAGATGAGGGCGATCACGGAGGAGGCGCACATGCTCGGCCTCAAGGTCGCCGCCCACGCCCATGGCGACGAGGGCATACGCGACGCGATCCTCGCCGGAGTCGACACCATCGAGCATTGCAGCCTCGCCAGCGATGCGACCATCGCGCTCGCCGTCCAGCACCACACCTGGTTCGACATGGACATCTACAATGACGACTACATCCTCGCCACCGGCACCTCGAACGGCACCGAGCAGGAGAGCCTCGACAAGGAGAAGATGATCGGGCGGCTGCAGCGCGAGACGTTCCGCAAGGCGGTTCGGGCGGGCGTGCCGATGCTGTTCGGCACCGACGCCGGAGTCTACCCGCACGGCGACAATGGCCGCCAGTTCGCCAAGATGGTCGAATGGGGGATGACTCCGATGCAGGCCATCCAGGCGGCCACCCGCAACGCGGCGCAGGCGCTCGACCGGGAGAAGGACGTGGGGGCGATCGCGGTCGGCCGCTACGGAGATATTGTCGCCGTCGACGGCGATCCGCTCAAGGACGTTCGGACGCTCGAGCATGTCGCCACGGTCATCAAAGGCGGCCAGGTGGTGAAGAGCGACTGACGGCGGTGGGCGGGCGCCTGCTTCGCGCCGCGCTGGCCGCGGCGCTCGCGCTCGGCGAGGCCGCCGCCGCGCCGCCCTGCCCGGATGCCGCCGGCGCGCCTGGCGGCACAGGGCCGAGATTGCTGCTCGACGAGAATTTCCCCGATCCGTTCGTCTCCCGGCTGGGCGGCGCCTACCATGGCTATGCGACCGGCGCGCAGCAGGGCCAGGCGCGGGTCAACGTCAAGCACATCAGCGCCCCCGACCTCGGCCGCTGGAGCGCGCCGGCCGAGGCGTTGCCCTCCGCGAACCTCCCGGCCTGGGTGGACCGGGCCGACCCCCAGGTCTGGGCGCCGGAGGTGATCCGGATCGGCGGCCGCTACATCCTCTATTTCAACGCGCGGCACAGGATTCTCACCCGGGCGGAGACGCCGCCCGGAGGCCCTGTCGTCCGCCAACGGCACTGCCTCGGCGCGGCGGTCGCGGACCGCCCGGAAGGGCCCTTCGCCGGCGTGCCGCAGCCCCTCGTCTGCGCCGCCTTCCGCGACGGGGTCATCGATCCCAGCCCGTTCCGCGACGGCCGGCGCCTGTATTTGTACTTCAAGGACGACGGGAATTGCTGCGGCCGCCGCTCGGCGATCTACGGCGTGCGCCTCAGCGCCGACGGGCTGCGCGCCATCGGCAAGCCGAGGAAGCTGCTCGTCAACGACGACGGCCCCGAGGCCTATGACGACTGGGAGTGGCGGGTGGTCGAGGCGCCCACGATGATCCGCCGCTTCGGCATCCACTGGCTGTTCTATTCGGGCAATTTCTACGGCAACAAGAATTACGGCGTCGGCTATCTGCGCTGCGCCGGCCCGCTCGGGCCGTGCCGCGACGAGGGGCGCAATCCGATCCTGCGCTCGTTCCTCGCTTCGCCGATCGTCGGGCCCGGACACCAGTCGATCCTTCGCGATCGGGGACTCGACCGAATCTTCTTCCATGCCTGGAACGTCGATCCGGACGGGCGCGAGGAGCCGGGGGTCCACAAACGCTGCCTCTACGTCGCGGCGATCGACTGGACTCAGCCGTTCGGCGAGATCCACCCGCGAGTCCCGGGCGGCGAGCCGGCGATCCGCGGCGGAAAATAACCTTCCGCGTCGATTTTAGCGTGCAGCCTCAAACGCTTCCCGGTACGATGCCGGCGGGGCAGGAGGTCGCAATGGGCGTTCATCAGGTTCCAAGGGCAAGCGCGGACGCGCTTTCCGAGCGCTACCGGCGCGACGGCTATGCCATCGTCCGCGGCTTCTTCGGCCGGGCGGAGATCGAGGAGATCGGCGGCGCGATCGACCAGGTCCATGCGGAAGGCCTCGGCCACGGCCGCAGCTTCCGCCACGGCAACCTCTTCTACAATGTCGGCGAGGGCGCGCAGGGCCAGGCGCTGGTGCGGATGGTGCAGTGGCCCTCATACCACCAGCCGGTGCTGGACGCCGTTCGGCTCGACCCGCGCTTCGCCGCCTTGCTCGAGCCGCTGCTCGGGAAGGATCTCAAGCAGATCATCAACCAGATCCACTGGAAGGCGCCCGGCGCCGCGGGCGATTTCGCCTGGCACCAGGATTGCGGCTTCCGGCAGCCCGAATGGGCCTATCGCAACCTCGCCGGCTCCTACGTGCAGACGGGGCTGGCGATCGATCCCCACCGGCCCGAATCCGGCTGCATGCGCTTCATTCCGCGCAGCCATGAGCGGGGCGACCTCGGCATCGAGAGCTCGGACGTGCTCGGCACGGCGATGAGCGACGCGGTGCTCGAGGCGGCGGGGCTGGACCCGGCGACGGCGGTCGACGTCGTGCTCGAGCCGGGCGACCTCGCGCTCTGGAGCCCCTATCTGGTGCACGGCTCCGGCAGCAACCGCTCGGACCATCGCCGCCGCCTCTACATCAACGGTTATGTGCGAGCCCGGGATTGCGACCGCGGCGAATGGGCGTTCCGCGCGGGGCGGCCCGTCCCGCTCGGCCCGGAGCCCGCCTTGGTCCACTACGAAGCGCTGCGCGAGCGCCCCGAGCCGCATTATCCCTGAGGATTCGCGCGCCCGGGGCGGGCACCCTCGGCCGCATAGGCGGTCATCAGCGCCGGCCACTCGGTCATCTCCGGATCGCCCGCATAGGAGCGGCGCGCGCCGGTCTCGGCCCAAGGCAGCTTATGGCCGGTCCACAGCTCGACGAACGGCGCGAACCAGCCATGGTCGTCCAGCACGGGAGCCCTCAGGTTCACGAACCAGTCGAACCCCTCCGCCCGCGTGAACAGCCAGCTCTTGCAGCGCGCGCAATGGAAATGGTGCGAGACGGGGCCGTGCAGCCCGCCGATCACCGGCTCGCCTTTGGAGACTTCGAAGCCATCGGCGGGGATGGTGAGGGTCAGCGAATAGGCGCTGCCCGTCATCTTTTGGCAGCCCGTGCAGTGGCACGCACCCGAGAGCAGAGGCGGCTTCGTCACCCGCACCCGCACCCGGCCGCACCGGCAGCCGCCTTCCCAGGGCAGTTTCCAATCGTCCACGAGCGCCTCCTTCGATCAGCCTGATCGAGCTTTCTCGTTACCGCCGCGCCTGTCCAGCCGCTATCGGAAGGGCGATGACCGAGCTCGACCGCAAGTCCATCGCCGCCCGCTTCGAGCGCGCCGTCAACATGGACGCGGACGAGCTGGAGGCGTGGCTGGAGACCGAGGAAAGCCGCCGGGTCGGGCAGAAGCGGCCCGACGGGGAGTCGATCGGCCGCGCCTCGGGCCGCCGGATCGTCGCTATCCTGCGCACCCCGGAATCGGCGCGCACCGGCGAGGATTACGCCCAGATGCGAAGGGTCGCCCGCTTCGTCACGAGGCACCGCGCGCAGGAGCCGGCCAACCCGGTCACCTCGCGCTGGCGCTATTCGCTGATGAACTGGGGCTGCGATCCGCTGAAGGACTAGGCGGCACGCCGGCTCTCCGAAACGGACCTTGTTCCGTTAGGCCGGCGCCGGCGGGAGGGGGTAAGAGCTGGGCCCTCGAAGGGAGGCCCGGCCTTGAGACGCGCGGCATTATCGGCGGCCATTCTGACGCTCCTGGCGTCCGGCTGCCATCCTTCCGGAAGCTTAAACCTGCGACCGGCAACCGACGGCGTCAGCCACACGTCGGGGGAGCAGGGGAAATGGGTCGCGGGCTGTCCGCCGACGCCGTGCAACATGGGCGTGGGCAACCTTGGCCCCGCCAACAGATTTCACTGGGTGGCGGGGTAAGGCTCCGGGCGATCCTGGCCGTTGCCGGTATTGAGTACAGACCCTGGCGCCTCGGACCGCGGACACAGCCGCAGCGGTCGTCGCCAGCCCCGCTGCTCCGGCTTTCCGATCGTGCACTCCGCCAGCCGCGAAGGGCCAAGGAACGCGAACGCCGCTCACGCGGTTCACGCCCCATCACCTTTGGGAGCGAGAGCGATGAAGGGTTATTGCGACAATATCGAAGCGCGGACGGTGGCGAACGAGGACTTCCGCCGCGTCCTCTACACGGGCAAGAACCTTCAGCTCGTGCTGATGACGCTGCCGCCCGGCTGCGACATTGGCGAGGAGGTGCACGAGGACCGCGACCAGTTCTTCCGCATCGAGGAGGGCAGAGGGACCGTCTATATTGACGGCGCGCCGAACCGGGTGGAGGACGATTTCGCCGTCATCGTCCCGGCCGGCGCCCGCCACAACGTCGTCAACGACGGCGAAGCCCCGCTGAGGCTCTACACCATCTACGGCCCGCCCGAGCATAGGGACGGGGTCGTCCACGCCGACAGGGAGCAGGCCGAGCGCGACCACGACAACGACCATTGGGACGGCGAGACGAGCGAGTAGGGCGCAGCCGAGCGAGTGTTCCCCCACTGGCTCTTCACAGCCTGGCTGGGCGATCCGCACCGCAGCGTCCGATTCCATGCTGCTGCGGGGCGGGCTATGAAGTCGGGATGAGCGGGGCGTGCGACGAGTGCGGGTGGGCCGAGGCGGGCGGACGCGAGGGCTGCCGGGCGTCGTTCGAGGCGTTCCTCGCCCGCGATTTTTCAGACCCGCTCTACTTCCGGACGCACCGGATGTTTGTAGACACCTACTGCCTGCAGCATCCGGAGCAATATTGCGCCTCCGCAAAGTCGCTGGTGGCGCACCTCGCCGGGCTGTGCTGGATCCTCGAAGGCGGCGCCGGCACCGCCGCCGGGCCGGAGCGGCTGCGAGACTGGCTCGACGGCGCGAGGGAGCTTGAGAAGCCGGCGCTGCCGGAGCGGCGCGGGATTCTGACGCTGGGAGACCTGCCGGTCGAGAGTGGCCCCGCCGAATGGGCGGACGCCGTGCGGCGATGGGCCGCTTCGACCTGGGCCGCCTATGCCGCGCTCCATCCGCTCGCGCGGCGGTGGCGGGCGGACGCATCGCACTTCACAAACAAGGCCCGTTGACCCATATCCCTCTCGCGGCTATAGGCCGCCTCGCCCCGGGGCCGGTGGGATTCTCCTCAGAAATCCGAGCCTTCCCCGGCAAGGGCACAAGAGCTTGAACATTGCTGTTGCGTCGCGAAGGCCAGGGGGCCTGAGGGTTCCCATCAAAGTAATACTTTGATGGGGTCCCACGCTGCCCCGGTGCTTTGCGTTTTTTGCGCCCCGGTAAAGTAACTTAAGGAAGTGAAGGGCTTCATGCCGACGATCAACCAGCTGATCCGCAAGGGTCGCGAGCCGCAGAAGGCCAAGTCCAAGGTCCCTGCGATGGAGCAGAACCCGCAGAAGCGCGGAGTCTGCACCCGAGTCTATACGACCACCCCGAAGAAGCCGAACTCGGCGCTCAGGAAGGTGGCAAAGGTCCGCCTCACCAACCAGCGCGAGGTGATCAGCTACATCCCCGGCGAGGGGCACAACCTCCAGGAGCACAGCGTGGTCCTGATCCGCGGCGGCCGAGTCCGCGACCTTCCCGGTGTCCGCTACCACGTCCTTCGCGGCGTGCTCGACACCCAGGGCGTCAAGGACCGCCGCCAGTCCCGTTCCAAATACGGCGCCAAGCGGCCGAAGTGAGCCCGCAGTAAGCCCCGGACGTGTTCCGGATAAGGCTGAAGAGAAAGGAAGAATCCAATGTCCCGTCGTCGTCGCCCCGAGAAGCGCGAAATCCTCCCCGATCCCAAGTTCGGGGACATCGTCCTGTCGAAGTTCATGAACTCCGTCATGCTGGACGGCAAGAAGTCGGTCGCCGAGAGCATCGTCTACGGCGCCCTCGACACCGTCGAGACCCGCGCCAAGCGCGATCCGATCGGCGTGTTCCACGACGCGCTGAACAACGTGAAGCCGGGCATCGAGGTGAGGAGCCGCCGAGTCGGCGGCGCGACCTACCAGGTTCCGGTCGAGGTGCGCACCGAGCGGGCCCAGGCGCTCGCCATCCGCTGGCTGATTTCGGCGGCTCGCAGCCGCTCCGAGAACACCATGTCGGCCCGCCTTTCGGGCGAGCTGATGGACGCGGCGAACAACCGCGGCAATGCGGTCAAGAAGCGCGAGGATACGCACCGCATGGCCGAGGCCAACCGCGCCTTCTCGCACTACCGCTGGTAATTTTAATCCCTATATCGTCGGTGTCAGGCACGGCCTGACCCCCGACATTGGAGTTCAGACAAATGGCCCGCAGCCATCCGCTCGACCGTTACCGCAACATCGGTATCATGGCGCATATCGACGCCGGCAAGACGACGACGACCGAGCGCATCCTCTATTATACCGGCAAGTCCTACAAGATCGGCGAGGTCCATGAGGGCACCGCCACCATGGACTGGATGGAGCAGGAGCAGGAGCGCGGGATCACGATCACGTCGGCGGCCACCACCTGTTTCTGGAACGACCACCGGATCAACATCATCGACACGCCGGGCCACGTCGACTTCACCATCGAGGTCGAGCGCTCGCTGCGCGTACTCGACGGCGCGGTCGCCTGCTTCGACGGAGTCGCCGGCGTCGAGCCGCAGTCCGAGACCGTCTGGCGCCAGGCCGAGAAGTACAAGGTGCCGCGGATGTGCTTCGTCAACAAGCTCGACCGCACCGGCGCCGATTTCGACATGTGCGTCGGAATGATCCGCGACCGCCTCGGCGCGCGCGCGGCGGTGCTGTATCTGCCGATCGGCATCGAGAGCGGCTTCAAGGGCTTGGTCGACCTGGTCGAGAATAGGGCGATCATCTGGCTCGAGGAGAGCCTCGGCGCCAAGTTCGAATATCAGCCGATCCCCGACGATCTCGCCGACGTCGCCGCCGCGGCCCGCATGGAGCTGATCGAGATGGCGGTCGAGCAGGACGACGACGTCATGGAGGCCTATCTCGGCGGCGAGGAACCCGACACGGCGACTCTGAAGGCGCTGATCCGCAAGGGCACGCTCAATTTCTCGTTCGTGCCGGTGCTGTGCGGCTCCGCGTTCAAGAACAAGGGCGTCCAGCCCCTGCTCGACGCGGTCGTCGACTATCTGCCGAGCCCGCTCGACATCCCGCCGGTCGAAGGCCTGAAGCTCGACGGCGTCAGCGTCGAGACGCGTCCGCCGGCCGACGACGCGCCCTTCTCCGCGCTCGCCTTCAAGATCATGAACGATCCTTTCGTGGGCACCCTGACCTTCGCCCGCATCTATTCGGGCAAGCTCGAAACCGCGTCGCAGGTCACGAATTCGGTCAAGGACAAGAAGGAAAAGGTCGGCCGCATGCTGCTCATGCATGCCAACGACCGTGAGGACATCCAGGTGGCCTATGCCGGCGACATCGTCGCTCTCGCCGGCCTCAAGGACACCACGACCGGCGACACTTTGTGCGCCATCAATGCTCCGATCATCCTTGAGCGGATGGAATTCCCGGACCCCGTCATCGAGGTTGCGGTGGAGCCGAAGACCAAGGCGGACCAGGAGAAGATGGGCATTGCGCTCAATCGCCTCGCCCGCGAGGATCCGTCGTTCCGCGTGTCTTCGGACTTCGAAAGCGGCCAGACCATCATCAAGGGGATGGGCGAGCTCCACCTCGAGATCCTGGTCGACCGCATGAAGCGCGAATTCAAGGTCGAGGCCAATGTCGGCGCCCCGCAGGTCGCCTATCGCGAATATCTCAAGAAGCCGGTCGAGCTGACCTATACCCATAAGAAGCAGACGGGCGGTTCCGGCCAGTTCGCCGAGGTGAAGGTCAAGCTCCAGCCCGGCGAGCGCGGCTCGGGCTTCGTATTTGTCGACAACGTCAAGGGCGGCAACGTCCCGAAGGAATATATCCCTTCGGTCGAAAAGGGCATGCGCGAAACGGCCGAGACGGGGTCGCTGATCGGCTTCCCGATCATCGACTTCGAAGTGCAGCTGGTCGACGGCAAATATCACGACGTCGATTCGTCGGCGCTGGCGTTCGAGATTTGCGCCCGAGGCGCGATGCGCGAAGCCGCGCAGAAGGCCGGCATCACGCTGCTCGAGCCGATCATGAAGGTGGAGGTCGTGACTCCCGAGGACTATCTCGGCGACGTGATCGGCGACATCAACAGCCGGCGCGGCCAGATCCAGGGCACCGACAGCCGGGGCAACGCCCAGGTCGTCGAGGCGATGGTGCCGCTTGCCAACATGTTCGGCTACGTGAACGAGCTCCGGTCCTTCAGCCAGGGCCGTGCGCAGTACACGATGCAGTTCTCGCACTACGACGAGGTGCCGGCGAACGTGGCCGAAGAGGTCAAGGCGAAGCTGGCATAAGCCGGAAATAGCGGTTATGGGCGCCTCCGCACACGGGGCGGGGGCACCCGGAAAATTCAGTTTGAGCAGAAGGTAGGAAGACAATGGCGAAAGCTAAATTCGAGCGG
>DASWRU010000043.1:0-4108 GCA_036403015.1 Allosphingosinicella sp. | reverse complement strand
CGGCGGCAATACCGACTTCCTCAACATGTCGAACAAGTCGCGCCTGGCGTCCAAGAAGGTGTCCAAGACCGAAGCCGTCCAGTCGGTCGCCGAGCACCGGCTGGAGGACGAGAACATCCATGTCGGGCCGTCCGACTATGTCGCCTGGCAGAACGACAACAAGGTCTGCTTCCTCAGGATGGAAGGCCAGCTGTTCGGCGGCGTGCCGATGAACATCGAGCTCAGGCTTTCCGTCGAGGACAGCCCGAATTCGGCGGGCGTCGCCATCGACATGATCCGCTGCGCCAAGGTCGCCAAGGAACGCGGCATGTCCGGCCCGGTCTATCCGGCCGCCGCTTACTTCTGCAAGCACCCGCCCAGGCAGATCACCGACGACGAAGCCTACGAGCAGCTCGAGGCGTTCATCCGGGGGTAGTTTTCCTCCCCACCCGGAGCGTGGGGAGGGGACCGCCGAAGGTGGTGGAGGCGTCGGCGGCGGGGACGTCAGCGGCGCTTATGCTCCGTCGGCTCCGACTTCGCCTCACGCGACTCCGCGGCGGCCGTTTCGTGCTTGCGGGACACGAGGCTGCCGTCGAGGGCGCTGATCTGCACCTCCTCGACGCCGCTCCGCTTCGGCACCTGGATGTCGAAGCTGTAGATGAGCCGGCCCTTCTCGGTCTCGAGCTCGGCCGATCGGATGTGGCCGTTTGGAACATAGGCCAGCGCCTTCGCCCGCGCCGCCTGCATCGAGATGCGCGGCTGAGGTGCCTTGGCGGAGGCGCCGTTCGCGAGCAGGGCAACCACGATGCCGATCGAGGCGGCTGCTAGGAATTTCATGACGCGGTCCTTTCGTTCAACGGTCCCCGTTCCAGGAAAAGCCCCTAAGGTGAACCCGCCCCGGACTCACCGATGATTGTTGCGGGTCGCGAAGACGAGCAGCCGCACGAACAGCTCCCAACCGTTCCAGTGCCCCGCACGTCCCAGGAGTGGCGCTGCTTCGACGGCCACCGGCTGGGGCCGGATGACCTCTGCGACGGAGGTGCCCAGATCGGAACGACGCAGCTGAGCCTCGCGGTGCATGTCGTTGAGACGGCACCGCGGCGCAAAACCCACATCGGCCTTTTCAAAAGGCGAGATCGACGCCCATCCGAACCGTGCGCGGCCGCAGCGGCGTGGTCTGCATGCGGTTGGCCACGGTGAAGGGGTTGCCGTAGGAGAAGCGGTTGCCGCGGACGTCGGTGACATTCTCGACATCGAGGCTGATTCCCAGCCGGCCCACGCCCAGCCGAAGCCCCATATCGGTCGCGATATAGTCGCCCTGCGGGGTGTCGAGCGGGGCGCCTATGCCTAGCCTGGACCGTCCGACGTAGCGCACCGAGGCATCGGCGCCGAGCCTGGCCGTGGCGCCGAGCCGCCGTTCGGCGCGAATTCCGGCGCGGGCTCCCGCTTCGGCGATGTTCGGCAGGCTGCGCTCGTCGGCGGCCGCGAAAGCCGCCGTCGGCGAATGAAGCGCGCTGTCGGCGAGGAAGGCGGTGGCGTCGAGGGCGATCCACGGCGCGGGCCTCCACTCGGCGCGCGCCTCCACCGCGTAGATGCGGCCGCTGCCGATGTTGGTTGTGAAGGACAGCCCCCGGCTGTCGATAAGGTCCGCCTGGATATCCGCCCAGCTTGTGTAGGACACCGCCAGGTCCGCCGAGAACGGCGCGGCCGGCGAGCCGTAGCGTATTCCCAATTCGGCGGAGCCGAGCTCGTCGGTTTCGAAACGCTGGGCCGCCGCCGCCGCGCCGGTTTGGGAGACCGCCAGTCCGCCGGCGCGATAGGCGTTCTGGTAACGGGCGTAGAGCAGGAGCGGCGCGGTGGGGCGCCAGCTGACGGCAAGCGTCGGGGAGAAGCGGAAGCCGGTTCGGGTCGGCTCGTTCTCCTCACGGTCGGGTGCGTGGAGCAGGTTGCCCGCGCTTCGCGACCAGGTCGCCCGCCCACCGGCGGTAACGACGATGCGGCGCCCGAGCCCGAAGCTGAGCTGGCCGAAGAAGGCGCCTTCATCGACCGCGTTGCGGACGCCCGTCAGAGGCGCGGGCGCCGAAGGCGGCCCAAGCGTCCGCTCGACCCGGCTGATGTCGCGAACCAGGCTGAACCCGGCAATCCAGCCTTTGCCCCCTTCGCGGGACCGGGAGAGCCGCGTCTCGTGGGCGATCATGCGGATGTGCACGTCTTCCCCGAAGATCTGGACACCTGCGATCCCCAGCCCGCCCGTAGCGTCGAAACGGCTGTCGAGGGCATGGTCGACCAGATTGGTTGCCGACATCAGTTCAAGGCCGTTCCAGTTCCGGCGGACCGTTAGCTCACCCAGCAGATAGTCGTTGTCGAACGGCTGGCGGACGTGGCTGCTGCGCGTGAGCGGGGGCAGCCCGCGTTCGGCATATTGCCCGTCCCGGCCGCCGATGAACTGCACCACTCCGCCGGCCTCGATGCGCCAGCCGCCTCCGGGAGCATAGAGCACGGTCGCCCGCCCCCCGCGGACGCTGGTGCGATTGACGTTCATCGCGCCCAGCCCGAAATCGTCGATCCAACCCGCTTCGGAGACGCTGTAGCCGACGGCGCGGAAGCCGAGCCGTTCGGTCGCAAGCGGCACGTTCAGCGTCACGGCGGCATCGCCGCCCGCCCCCCCGTGCCGCGTGGCCGCAAGCCCTCCCGACGCGAAGGCCGCAAAGTTCGCGAGGTCAGGCGCATTGGGCACGAGGCGCAATATGCCGCCGAGGGATCCGGAGCCGTAAAGCGTGCCCTGTGGCCCCTCCAGCAGCTCAATACGCCGCATGTCGTAGAGCCGCAGGTCCGGATCGGGTGCGTTGAAGGTCAAGCGGACGTCGCCGAGATACTGGCCGACGACCGATTGGCTCGGCCCGTTGAAGCTGCTGTCGGCGATGCCGCGAATGTAGATCTTGTTGCGCCCCGGCCCGAGGCTGGTCGAGGCGAGCATCGGCAGGCGTGACACGATCCCCTCGCTACCGCGGCTTCCATGGCGGGCGCTCTCCTCCGGGGAGAGTTCGACGACGCGCGCCGTCGCCGGCAGGTCCATGAGCAGGACGCCAAGCTTGCTCGCTGTGACGACGATCTCCTGAGCCTCGGCAGCGGGCGGCGGCGCCACGCGCGGCTGGGGACGCTCGGGACGAGTCTGCGCCGGCCGGGGGCGTCGCGGCGCGGCCACGATGCGAATGGCCCCTGGAGCGGCCTCGACGAACGTGTAGCCGGTCCCGCTCAGCAGCCGGGTGAGAGCTGCCCGCACGGACATCCGCCCGTGCACGGCCCGCGACTGGATGCGTGAAAGGGCCGGATCACTGGCAACGATGGTGATCCGGGCCTGCCCCGCAAGCGCGATCAGCGAGCGCGACAGGGTGCTCGCCGGAATGTCGAAGGGGAGGCTCTCCGCGGCTGTGGCCGGAGCCGCCGCCACACAGAGGGTGACTGCCGCGAGGACCGGTTCAGCGAGGCGCACGCCGATGCGGCTCGAGCCGCCAGCCTCCATCCCGGCGCACGGCGACGACGCCTAGCGCCTCCGCCAGCCGCTGGACCGTGACGCGCCGGTCGGCCTCGATGCGGATCGAGCCCGTAAACGGTATCTGCTCGAGTGACGGATCGAGCGAGACGGCGGCTCCGGTCGAGCGCGAAAGGTCGCTGATCACGGCCGCGAGAGGCGTTGAATCGTAGCTCAACTGGCCGGTCCGCCAGCCCGCCAACGACTTCGGGTCTCCCGCCGTGACAATCTGGTTTTCCCCTTCGCTCCGAAGCACCTGTCCGGCGGAGAGCCGCGTCGCGGCGCCGGCCGGGTCGAATAGCACGGTCCCCTCGATCACCTCCAGCGAGAAGCGGCCCTGGTCGCTCAGCAGGTTGAACACCGTGCCCACGTCGCGCACGACATGGCCGCCGACCCTCACCTCGAACGGACGCCGCTCATCGTGGCGGACGGTGAAGGTCGCTTCTCCCGCGACGAGCTCGACCGAGCGCTCCCTGCCGCCGCCGACGAAAATGCGAGTTCCGCCATTGAGCGCGACCGCGCTTCCGTCGGCGAGGGCCACCGTCCGGTGCTCGCCCGCGGCGGTCGCGATCTCCGTGCGCGCTGGCGTCCGCTCCG
>DASWRU010000042.1:0-7635 GCA_036403015.1 Allosphingosinicella sp. | reverse complement strand
CGGCGGCAATACCGACTTCCTCAACATGTCGAACAAGTCGCGCCTGGCGTCCAAGAAGGTGTCCAAGACCGAAGCCGTCCAGTCGGTCGCCGAGCACCGGCTGGAGGACGAGAACATCCATGTCGGGCCGTCCGACTATGTGGCCTGGCAGAACGACAACAAGGTCTGCTTCCTCAGGATGGAAGGCCAGCTGTTCGGCGGCGTGCCGATGAACATCGAGCTCCGGCTTTCCGTCGAGGACAGCCCGAATTCGGCGGGCGTCGCCATCGACATGATCCGCTGCGCCAAGGTCGCCAAGGAACGCGGCATGTCCGGCCCGGTCTATCCGGCCGCCGCTTATTTCTGCAAGCACCCGCCCAGGCAGATCACCGACGACGAAGCCTACGAACAACTCGAGGCCTTCATCCGGGGGTGAATGCGTAAGCCCCTCCCTGGAAGGGAGGGGTTAGGGGTGGGGCTTGTCGGTTCGAGCGTCGCGAGGAGGGTGGTGGGGTCACATTCCCCACCCCAACCCCTCCCCTGAAGGGGAGGGGCTTTTCAGCCCGCTCCCGCGTACTTCCCGTTCAGGTAGACCAGCGGATCCACCGCGTCGCGCAGGGCCACGTCCTCGACCTGGCCGATGAAGATGGAGTGGGTGCCGAAGCGGTGATGGTCGATGCGGCGGCACAAGAGGCTCGCCTGCGCGTCGACGAGGCGCGGCGGGCGCTCGCAATCGACCGTCCAGCCGTCGGCGAAGCGCAGCGCCTGGTGCTTCCGATCGGCGAAGATGCGGGCGATCTCCTCCTGGTCGCGATGAAGGACGTTGACCCGGAAGTGGGAGACATCCTCCATCCGCCCGTGCATCGCCGCGGTGCGGTTGATGCAGACGAGCAGGCTCGGCGGGTCGAGCGAGATCGACGACATGGCCGTGGCGGTGATCCCCATCGGCTCGCCGCCGACGCAGATGGTGATGACGTTCACCGTCGACGCGACGCGGCGCATCGCCTCGCGGAAGGCGTCGGGGAGGGGGGCTTTATCGTCGGCCATCGCCGCGCCGCACTGGCCTTTTCGCGCCCCAGACTCAAGGGCACCCTCAAGGGCACCTTATGGCCGCGCCGGCATCTGCGGGTTAGATGAAGCTCGTGAAGCATTTCGACGTCGCGATCGTGGGCGCCGGCCATGGCGGGGCGCAGGCGGCGATCCAGCTGAGGCAGCTCGGCTTTGCCGGGTCGGTCGGCCTCATCGGCGCGGAGGCGGAGCTCCCCTACGAACGGCCGCCGCTCTCGAAAGACTATCTCGCCGGCGAGAAGGCATTCGAGCGGATGCTGATCCGGCCCGAAGCCTTCTGGCGCGAGCGGGCGGTGGCGCTGGTGCCGGGGACGCGGATCGTCGCGGTCGATCCGGCGGCGAAGCGGCTGGCGTCGGCCGCGGGTGAGACGTTCGGCTACGAAATCCTGATCTGGGCCACGGGCGGCACGCCGCGGCGGCTGCGCTGCGAGGGGGCCGATCTCGCCGGCGTCCATGTCGTTCGGTGCAAGGCGGATGTCGACGCGCTCGTGGGAGAGCTTGCCGAGGCGCGGCGGGTGGCGGTGATCGGCGGCGGCTATATCGGGCTCGAAAGTGCCGCGGTGCTTCGCAAGCTCGGCAAGGAGGTGGTGCTGGTCGAAGCGCTCGACCGGGTCCTGGCGCGGGTGGCGGGGGAGGAGATATCGCGCTTCTACGCGGCCGAGCATCGCGCTCGGGGCGTCGACATCCGCCTCGGCGCGACGGTGGCGGCGCTGGAGGGGAAGGCGCGGATGAAGGCGGTCCGGCTGACCGACGGCACCCGTATCGCCGCGGACCTGGCGGTGGTCGGCATCGGCATCGACGCCGCGGTCGAGCCGCTCCTCGCGGCCGGCGCCGAGGGCGCGAACGGGGTGGAGGTCGACCCCTTCTGCCGGACCTCGCTTCCGGACGTCTACGCGATCGGCGACTGCGCGGCGCACGAAAATGCCTGGGCCGGCGGGCTGAGGCTCAGGCTCGAATCGGTGCAGAACGCGACCGACATGGCGTCCGCCGCGGCCCGCGCGGTGGTGGGAGCGCCGGAGCCCTACGCCGCCATGCCCTGGTTCTGGTCGAACCAGTACGACCTGAGGCTGCAGACCGTCGGCCTCTCGATCGGCCACGACGCCACCCTCCTCCGCGGCGATCCGGCCGCCCGCGCCTTCTCGCTCCTCTATTTGCTGGAGGGCCGGGTGATCGCCCTCGACTGCGTCAACGCCACCCGCGACTACGTCCAGGGCCGCAGGCTGATCGAGAGCGGGGCCATCGCGGACCCGGCGCAGCTCGCCGACATCTCCATTCCGCTCAAGGCGCTAGCGGGCTGAGAAGCCGGCGAGCATCTCGCAGACCCAGCGGCCGGCGGTGAGGGCGGCGATGTCGGCGACGTCGAGGCTGGGATCGAATTCGGTGAGGTCGGCGAGGCGAAGCCGCGGCTCGGCGGCGAGGCGGCGGGCGGCGGCGAAGAAGTCGCGCACCGGCAGTCCGCCGGGCCGGGCGCCGGGGGCGCTGGGGAGCTGGGCGCGGTCGATGACGTCAATGTCGAAATCGACGAACAGGACCTCCTTGTGAGCGAGACGGGCGAGCGCCTCCGCGATGATGGTGAGGATGCCGCGGGCGTGGCAATCGGCGGCGGTGAAGACGTGAACGCCGGCGCTCTGCGCGTCGCGGTGCATCTTCGCCGTGTTGGCGTAAGGCGCGAGACCGATCTGGCAGACGTTCCAGCCGGGCAGCCCGTCCTCGAGCAGGCAGCGTATCGGATTGCCGTTCATCGGCCCCCGGTCGGTCTCCCGCATGTCGAAATGCGCATCGAGCGTGATCAGGCCGACGCGGTCGAGCGGCACGCCCAGCGCATGCGCGGCCGGGCGGGTCACCGCATTGTTGCCGCCGAGGAGCAAAGTGAGGCCGTGGCGCTTCGTCTCCGCCTCAACGGCCGCGCGGAGCGGCTCGAAGCCATCAGCCGGGGAGACGCCCTGCAGCGGCACGTCGCCCGCGTCCCGGACGGCCAGGCCGAGCTCCAGCCCCGTCTCGACATCGTAGGTGCTGAAGCGGCGGAGCGCCCGGCGGACCGTCTCCGGCGCCAGATCGCAGCGGCCGGGCGTGACCGAGGCCGTCTCCATCGGCGCGCCGAGCAGCGCCACCTCGCCTTCCGCGCCGATCAGGTCCGCCACCGACTTCCAGCTCATGGCTTTGCCCTTACACCGCGCGGCGCCTAAGAAGCGAGGCATGTGGGACCGCCTGCTCACCAATTGCCACGTCGCGACGATGGACGCGGCGGTGCCGGGCGCGTTCGGCGCGATCGAGGACGGGGCGGTCGGCATACAGGACGGGCGAATCGTCCGGGTCGGGCGGCGGATCGACCTTGCCGGCTACCGGGCGCAGCGGGTGGAGCCGCTGGGCGGCGCCTGGGTCACGCCGGGGCTGATCGACTGCCACACCCATCTCGTCTTCGGCGGCAACCGCGCCGCGGAGTTCGAGCAGCGCCTGGAGGGCGCCGGCTATGAGGACATCGCGCGTGCCGGGGGGGGCATCTGGTCGACGGTCAAGGCCACCCGGCTCGCGTCGCTGGAGGAGCTGGTCGAGCAGGCGCGGCCGCGGCTTCGGGCGCTGATGCGCGGCGGAGTCACCACGGTCGAGATTAAGACGGGCTACGGGCTGGACGTGCCGAGCGAAATCAAGATGCTGGAGGCGGCGAAGCGGCTCGCGGAAACCGAGAAGGTCCGGGTGGTTCCGACCCTGCTCGCGCTGCACGCGCTGCCGCCCGGCGAGAGCCGCGAGCAATTCGTCCGAATGGCGATCGACGAGTTGCTCCCGGCCGCCGCCGAGAGCGGCCTCGCCCGGGCGGTCGACGCCTATTGCGAGGGCATCGGCTTCACGCCGGGCGAAGTGCGCGAATTGTTCGAGGCGGCGGACGAGCACGGCCTTCGGGTCAAGCTCCACGCCGAGCAGCTCAGCGACCTTGGCGGCGCGGCGCTGGCCGCCGAATTCGGCGCGCTGTCGGCGGACCATCTCGAACATGCCGGCGAGGCCGGGGTGGAGGCGATGGCCCGCGCCGGCATGGTCGCGGTGCTGCTGCCCGGCGCCTTCTATGCGCTTAAGGAGACGAGAAAGCCGCCGGTGGACCTCCTGCGGCGGCACGGCGTGCCGATGGCGGTGGCGACCGACTGCAACCCCGGCACCTCGCCGGCCCTCTCCCCGACGCTGATGCTGAGCATGGCCTGCACCCTGTTCGGGCTGACGCCGGAGGAGGCCCTGGCAGGGATGACGGCGAACGCGGCCAGAGCGCTCGGCCTGGAGGCGGAGGCGGGGACGGTGACGCCCGGCAAGGCGGCGGACCTCTGCGTCTGGCGGGTGAACCGGCCGGCGGAGCTGGCTTATTGGGTGGGGCTGCCCGGGCCGGAGAAGCGGATCGTGGCGGGGGAGGATGCGTGAGGACTTGCGGAACGAGCCCCGTTCGTGTCGAGCGAAGTCGAGACACAAGGCCGAGCGTAGCCGAGGCGCTGTTCTCGGCTGCGCTCGAAACGGCCCCTCGACTTCGCTCGGGGCGAACGGAGTAGAGCATCGCTAAAATGCATACGAGACGCGACAATAGCCGGTCCATCCGCGCCCGCACCGGGCCGGATATCGTGGCGAAGAGCTGGGCGACCGAGGCCGCGGTCCGGATGCTCCAGAACAACCTCGACGCCCGAGTCGCGGAGGCGCCGGAGGAGCTGGTCGTCTATGGCGGCATCGGCCGCGCGGCGCGGGATTGGGAGAGCTTCGACAGGATCGTCGCCACGCTGGAGCGGCTGGAGGAGGATGAAACCCTGCTCGTCCAGTCGGGCAAGCCGGTCGGCGTGTTCCGCACCCATGCGGACGCGCCGCGCGTGCTGATCGCCAATTCGAACCTGGTGCCGAAATGGGCGACCTGGGAGCATTTCCACGAGCTCGATCGCAAGGGCCTGATGATGTACGGCCAGATGACGGCCGGATCGTGGATCTATATCGGCACCCAGGGCATCGTGCAGGGGACGTACGAGACCTTCGTCGAGATGGGGCGCCAGCATTATGGCGGGGACCTGAAGGGACGATGGATCCTCACCGCCGGGCTCGGCGGCATGGGCGGCGCGCAGCCGCTGGCGGCGGTGATGGCGGGCGCCCACTGCCTCGCGATCGAGTGCCAGGAGAGCCGCATCGAGAAGAGGCTCGAGACGCGCTATCTCGACCGCCGCGCGGCGTCGCTCGACGAGGCGCTGGAGATCATCCGCACCGCGTCGGAGCCGGTCTCGGTCGGGCTGCTCGGCAATGCCGCGGAGATCCTGCCCGAGATGGTGAAGCGCGGCATCCGGCCGGACGCGCTCACCGACCAGACCTCCGCCCACGACCCAATCAACGGCTATCTGCCGATCGGGTGGACGGTGGATCAGTGGCGGGAACGCCGCGAACGCGAGCCGGAAGCGGTCGAGGAGGCCGCTCGCGCCTCGATGGCGGTCCATGTCGAGGCGATGCTCGCCTTCCGGGCGCTGGGCGTGCCGACCTTCGACTATGGCAACAACATCCGCCAGGTGGCGAAGGACGCGGGCGTGGCCCACGCCTTCGACTTCCCCGGCTTCGTCCCCGCTTACGTGCGGCCGCTCTTCTGCCGCGGCGTCGGCCCGTTCCGCTGGGTGGCCCTGTCCGGCGATCCCGAGGACATCTACCGCACCGACGCCAGGGTGAAGGAGATCATCCCCGACGATCCCCACCTCCACCGCTGGCTGGACATGGCGCGCGAACGCATCGCCTTCCAGGGGCTGCCGGCGCGGATCTGCTGGGTCGGGCTGGGCCAGCGGCACCGGCTCGGCCTCGCCTTCAACGAGATGGTGGCGCGGGGCGAATTGAAGGCGCCGGTCGTCATCGGCCGCGATCATCTCGATTCCGGCTCCGTCGCCAGCCCCAACCGGGAGACGGAGGCGATGAGGGACGGCTCCGATGCGGTCTCGGACTGGCCGCTGCTCAACGCCTTGCTCAACACCGCGAGCGGCGCGACCTGGGTGTCGCTCCACCATGGCGGCGGCGTCGGCATGGGCTATTCGCAACATGCCGGGATGGTGATCGTCGCCGACGGGACCGAGGCGGCCGCCAGGCGGCTCGAGCGGGTCTTGTGGAACGACCCCGGCACCGGGGTGATGCGCCATGCCGACGCGGGCTACGAGCTCGCCATCGACTGCGCGCGCGAGCAGGGGCTCGATTTGCCGATGGCGGGGCGGTGAGGCGACCTCCGCCCCTCCCGATCGTCATGCCGGCGAAGGCCGGCATCCATTCCGACGACGAGCCGGTCGCCGGGTCAGCATGGGCCCCAGCCTTCGCTGGGGCGACGGGGTGATGGGGATTGTGAAGCTCAACCCCGGCGCCGTCACGCTGGCCGACCTGCGGGCGGTCTGGGCCGGCGCGCCGGTCGAGCTTGCCGACGAAGCGTGGAGCGCCATCGCCGCAGCCGCGGAGGGCGTCGGACGCATCCTGGCGAGCGGCCGCACCGTCTACGGCGTCAACACCGGTTTCGGGCTTCTCGCCCAGACGCGGATCGCCGCCGACCGCCTGGAGGAGCTCCAGCGCAACCTCATCCTCTCGCACAGCTGTGGTATCGGCGAGCCGCTCGACCGGCGGATCGTGCGGCTGACGATCGCGCTGAAGGCGATCGGCCTCGGCCGCGGCCATTCCGGCGTGCGGCCGGCCGTGGTCGAGCGGCTCCTGGCGCTGCTCGAGGCGAACGCGCTGCCGGTGATCCCGTCGCAGGGCTCGGTCGGCGCGTCGGGCGACCTCGCACCCCTGGCGCACCTGGCGGCCGCGCTGATCGGCGAAGGGCGGGTCGAGATCGACGGTGCCGCCATCGGCGCCGGGGAGGCGCTTCGCCGTCTTGGCTTCGAGCCGCTGGTGCTCGGGCCGAAGGAAGGCCTGGCGCTGATCAACGGCACCCAGGTGTCGACGGCGATCGCGCTCGACGTGCTGTTCACCGCCGAACGCGTCTTCGCCGCCGCGCTCGCCGCCGGCGCGCTGTCGCTCGACGCGCTGAAAGGCACCGACGCCGCCTTCGATCCGCGCATCCACGAGGCGAGGGGTCAGCCAGGGCAGATCGCGGTGGCGGCGGCGCTCAAGCGGCTGCTCGAGGGCAGCGAGATCCGCCACAGCCACGACGACTGCCTGAAGGTGCAGGACCCCTACAGCTTCCGCTGCCAGCCGCAGGTGATGGGCGCCTGCCTCGACCTGATGCGGCAGGCGGCGCGGACCCTGGAGATCGAGGCGAACGGCGCGACCGACAATCCGCTGCTGTTCGGCGACGAGGCACTCTCCGGCGGCAACTTTCACGCCGAGCCGGTGGCCTTCGCGGCCGACATGCTGGCGATCGCTTTGTGCGAGATCGGCTCGATCTCCGAGCGGCGGACGGCGGTGCTCGTCGATCCGAAGATGAGCGGGCTGCCCCCCTTTCTGGTCAGGGACAGCGGCGTCAACTCGGGCTTCATGATCGCCCAGGTGACCGCCGCGGCGCTCGTCTCCGAGAACAAGTCGCTGGCCCACCCGGCGAGCATCGACACCGTGCCGACCTCGGCCGGCCAGGAGGACCACGTCTCGATGGCGACCCACGGGGCGCTGAAGGCGCGG
>DASWRU010000041.1:0-20806 GCA_036403015.1 Allosphingosinicella sp. | reverse complement strand
CTTGAGGCTGTCCGCCATGTCGGCGGCCTTCTGCTTCTCGACCAGCGCGCCCTTGGCCAGGTCCTCGCGGCCCTTGCTCAGCGCCAGCTCCGCTTTCTCGACCCAGCCCTCCTGAAGCCGCTCCAGGCGCGAAATCTGGCGCCGCATCTCCTTCTGGTCCGCGATCGTCCGAGCCGCCGAGGCGCGGACCTCGACCAAAGTCTCCTCCATCTCCAGGATGATCATCCGGATCATCTTCGCCGGGTCTTCCGCCTTGTCGAGCAGATCGGCGAAATTCGCGGCCACGATGTCGCGGGTGCGAGAGAAAATACCCATTACGAACTCCTCGTTACGCATGAAAAGCGGCGGGCGGCGCGCCAAGGGGGAAGGCCGCCGCTCCGCCGCCGCCGGGTCAGGCCTGAACCTGACCCGAAACCTCGTCCGCCGCAAGGCCCGTCGGCGCCGTCTCGACGGCCCGGGCGGGTCCCACCGCCGCGCCCACGGCCATGGCCGTCAGCACCGCGGCGGCCAGGGTTGCGAACAGGCTCTGGCCGATTTTCCCCATCACGATCATCATGTCCTCCCGATCTTCGAATTGCGTTCGGCCTCGCGGCCTGTGCCTCGAGCGATACAAGAGCCGTGCCACATTGCGGGAGCGGCTGAAATCCGCCATTCATGGAGCCAAGGTCAGCCCGTAGCGGCGCTTTTCTCTTGCCAAGCGTCGGCAAAATGTCCCAACAATTGGCAATGGAGCGCAACACCCAACTCGTCGGCCAATCCTCTTCCTTCCTCGACGCGGTGGAGCGGGCGAGCCGTGCCGCGCCGCTCGACCGGCCGGTCCTCGTCATCGGCGAGCGCGGCACCGGCAAGGAGCTGATCGCCGAGCGCCTCCACCATCTCTCGTCGCGCTGGGACGGGCCGCTGGTCACCATGAATTGCGCCGCGCTGCCCGAGACCCTGATCGAGGCGGAGCTGTTCGGCCACGAGGCGGGGTCCTTCACCGGCGCGACCAAGTCCCGGGTCGGTCGTTTCGAGGAGGCGGACGGCGGCACGCTCTTCCTCGACGAGCTCGCCACCTTGTCGCAGGGCGCGCAGGAGCGGCTGCTGCGCGCCGTCGAATATGGCGAGGTGACGCGGATCGGGGCGTCGAAGCCGATTCACGTCGACGTCCGTATCGTCGCCGCGACCAACGAGCATCTGCCGAGGCTCGCCGAGGAAGGCCGCTTTCGCGCCGATCTGCTCGACCGCCTCTGCTTCGAGGTCGTCACCCTGCCGCCGCTCCGCCACCGCTCCAGCGACATCCCGGTCCTCGCGGACCATTTCGCCCGCCGCATGGCGCTCGAGCTCGAATGGCCGAGCTGGCCCGGCTTCAGCACCGGCGCGATGCAGCGGATGCTCGACTATAGCTGGCCAGGCAACGTGCGCGAATTGCGGAACGTCGTCGAGCGCGCCGTCTACCGCTGGGGCGATGCCGAGCATCCGGTCGACATCGTCCAGTTCGATCCGTTCGAATCGCCGTGGCTGCCGCTGCCCAGGAGGGACTCGAACCCGCACGCCGCGATCGAGGCATCGCCGGCCGCCGCGGCCGCCGCCGCGTCCGCCCACGATCCGATGAGCTGCGCCGACTTCCGCCTCGCGGTCGCCGAATATGAGAAAGCGATCCTCGCCTCGGCGCTGGAGAAGTGCCGCTGGAATCAGCGCGCCGCCGCGACCGCGCTCGCCTTGAGCTACGACCAGCTCCGCCACGCGATGAAGCGCCACCAGCTCATGGCCTGAGCGGCCGGTTTGGCGTATAAGGGCGGCGCCTCCCGAGGAGGGTCCGAGTCATGAGGATCGCCCGCTATCTCCCCGCCGCCGCTTTGGCGCTGCTCGCCGGACCGGCCGCCGCCGCCGTCACCGTCATCGGCAGCACGTCGGCCCGCTTGTGCTACGAGGCCGCGGAGGCTCGCACGACCGCCGGTCCCGACGGGATGAACCGCTGCAACGAGGCGCTCAACGAGGACGCCACCACCGAGCATGACCGGGTGGCCACTTACGTGAACCGCGGCATCCTCAAGCTGCGCACCGGCCGCATCGACGAGGCGATCGCCGATTTCGACGCGGCCATCGCGCTCGACCCGAGCCAGGCCGAGGCCTATCTCAACAAGGGCATGGCCGTCCTGCGCCGCCCGGACGGGTGGAGCGAGGCCTTGGCCTTGTTCGACATCGCGCTCGCGAAGCGCACCCATCGCCCCGCCATCGCCTATTTCGGCCGCGCCGTGGCCTACGAGCTCGCCGGCAAGGTCAAGGAGGCCTATCTCGACTATCGTGAGGCCAGCCGCCTCGAGCCCGGCTGGGCGCAGCCCAAGGCCGAGCTCACCCGCTTCACCGTCCGGCAGCCGTAGCGGGCGTCCCTGGGGAGCCGGGTCAGCTCTTCAGGCGGTAGCCGGTGCGGAAGATCCAGGCGATGATGCCGAGGCAGGCGACGAGGAAGGCGAAGGTCGCGGCGAGGCTTATCCCGGGCGAGACGTCCGCGCTGCCGTAGAAGGTCCAGCGAAAGCCGCTGATCAGGTAGACGACCGGGTTGAACAAGGTGATCGTCTGCCACGGCTGCGGCAGGATCTTGATCGAGTAGAAGGCGCCGCCGAGGAAGGTCAGCGGAGTCACGATCAGCATCGGGATGATCTGCAGCTGCTCGAAGCCCTTGGCCCAGATGCCGACGATGAATCCGAACAGGCAGAAGGTCGCCGCCACCAGCAGCAGGAAGGCCAGCATCCAGACCGGATGGAGGATGTGCACCGGCACGAACAGATTGGCGGTGGCGAGGATCACCAGCGACACCGCGATCGCCTTGGTCATCGCCGCGCCGACATAGCCGAGCACGATCTCGAACGGGGAGAGGGGCGCCGACAGCGGCTCGTAGATCGTGCCGAGGAAGCGCGGCATGTGGATTCCGAACGAGGCGTTGAAGATGCTCTCGTTGAACAGCGACAGCATCATCAGCCCGGGAACGATGAACGCGCCGTAGGGAATGTCGTTGATCGCGCTCATCCGCGATCCGATCGCCGAGCCGAAGACGACGAAATAGAGAGACGTGGTGATGACTGGCGTCGCCATGCCCGTCCAGATCGTGCGCAAAAAGCGATAGAGCTCGAAGCGGTAGATCGCCCAGACGCCGTGCCGGTTGAAGGCGCCGACGCTCACCGCCCGCCGCCCTTGCGCTCGCTGACCAGGCTGACGAAGATGTCCTCCAGCGAGCTCTGGTGCGTCTCCAGGTCCTTGAAGCCGATGCCGAGGTCGCTGATCCGGCGAAGCAGCGAGGGGATGCCGGTCCGCTCCGCCTTGCCGTCGAACGTATAGACCAATTCGGCGCCGTCGGCGCTCAGCTCCAGCGCCCATTCGGCCAACTCGGCCGGGATCTCCGCCATCGGCTCGGCGAGGTTCAGGGTCAGCTGCTTCTTGCCGAGCTTGCGCATCAAGGCGTGCTTCTCCTCGACCAGGATCAGCTCGCCCTTCGAGATCACGCCCACCCGGTCCGCCATCTCCTCCGCTTCCTCGATATAATGGGTGGTGAGGATGATGGTGACTCCGCTCTCGCGCAGCCGCCGCACCAGCGCCCACATGTCGCGCCTCAGCTCGACGTCGACTCCTGCGGTAGGTTCGTCGAGGAACAATATCTCGGGCTCATGCGCCAGCGCCTTGGCGATCATCACCCGGCGCTTCATGCCGCCCGACAGCTCGAGCATCTTGGCCTTGCGCTTGTCCCACAGCGACAGGTCGCGGAGCAGCGTCTCGACGAAGGCCGGATTGGGGGGCCGGCCGAACAGGCCGCGGCTGAAGCCGACCGTCGACCAGACCGGCTCGAAGGCGTCGGTATGAAGCTCCTGAGGCACCAGGCCGATCCGGGTTCGAGCCGCGCGATAGTCGCGCACGATGTCGTGGCCGTCCACCGCGACGCTGCCCGAACTGGGCGTCACGATCCCGCAGACGATGCTGATCAGGGTCGTCTTGCCCGCCCCGTTGGGGCCCAGCAGGGCGAAGATCTCGCCCCGCTCGATGTCGAGGCTGACGTCCTTCAGCGCCTCGTGGCCCCCCGCATAGCGTTTGCCGAGGTTGCGGATCGAGACGACGGGGTCGCTCATTGCGACGGCGGCACCGGCGGCTCCGGCTTCTTCTCCAGCTCCATGCCGTGGCGCATCAGCATCGGCACGTTGGCGAGCGCGAAAATGAAGGTGGCGGGGAGGAATCCCCACAATTTGAAGCCGACCCAGAAGCTGGTTGAGCTATTCCGCCAGACCAACTCGTTCACCACAGCCATGACCCCAAAGAAAATAGCCCAATTCCGCGCCAGCACCTGCCAGCCGCGCTCCGAAAGGCCGGGATAGGCGGTGCCGAGCAGGCCTTTCAGAAGGTTCCGCCCGGTGGCGAGGCCGAAGGTCAGGATGGCCGCGATCATCGTGTAGTAGATGGTCGGCTTGATCTTGATGAAGGTTTCGTTGTGGAGCCACAAGGTGATCCCGCCGAGCAGGAGCACCATCACCGCCGAGAACCACAGGATCGGCGAGACTCGGCGGTACCTCACCAGCGAGACGGCGATCGCGATGACGATGGCCACCATGAAGGCGGCGGTGGCGATGAAGATGCCCTTCAGCGCATTGGCCGCGAAGAAGACGATCAGCGGGGCAAGGTCGATCATCAGCCGCCCGAAGGCGCCCGGCTCGTTCGGCTTGTCGCTTGCCCCCGTCATGCGCCCAGCCCGGCGATCGCCCGCGCCGTCTGCCGGGCGTCGAACGGCCGCAGATCGCCTATCCCCTCTCCGACGCCGATGGCGTGGATGGGGAGGCCGAACCGCTCCGCCGCCGCGACCAGCACGCCGCCTCGCGCCGTCCCGTCCAGCTTGGTCATCACCAGCCCGGTCACTCCGGCCACCTCCTTGAACACTTCGATCTGGTTGAGCGCGTTCTGCCCGGTCGTCGCGTCGAGCACCAGCACGACGTCGTGCGGCGCGGCCGGGTTCAGCCGGCCGAGCACGCGCCGGATCTTGGCGAGCTCGTCCATCAGCACCGTCTTGTTCTGGAGCCGTCCGGCGGTGTCGACGATCAGCGTGTCGATCCCCTCCGCGGTCGCGCGCTTCACCCCGTCGAAGACGATGGCGGAGCTGTCGCCGCCCTCCGGGCCGGAAATGACCGGGACGCCGATGCGGTCGGCCCAGATCTTCAGCTGCTCGATCGCGGCGGCGCGGAACGTGTCGCCGGCGGCGAGGAGAACGCCGTAATCCTGCTCGAGCAGGAGATGGCCGAGCTTGGCGATGGTCGTGGTCTTGCCCGAGCCGTTGACGCCGACGACCAGGATCACCTGCGGCCGCGGGAAGGCGCTGATCTCCAGCGGAACCGCGACGGGCGCGAGAATCTTCTCCACCTCCTGCGCGACGATCTCGCGGACCGCATATTCGCTGAGGCCGCGCTCGAACCGTTCGCCGGCGAGGCGGTTGCGGATGCGGGCCGCGGTGGCCGGGCCGAGGTCCGAGGCGATCAGCGCCTCCTCGATGTCGTCGAGCGTCTCCGCGTCGAGCGCCGCCTTGGTGAAGAGGCCGGTGAGGTTGTCGCCGAGCCGGTCCGAGGTCTTGCGGAAGCCGGCCTGCAGGCGGTCGAGCCAGGACGCCTCGCTCATGCCGGGATTCCGATGAGGGTATCGCCGTCGACGCCGACGATCCGGACATCGACCACGTCCCCGTCATTCCCGCTTTCGCCGGAACGGCGGAGCCGGACCGGCGCGAAATTCTCCGCGTGGCCCGCTCCGCCACGCTCCACCAGCACCCGCTGCAATGTCCCGACCAGCCCCTCCAGCCACGTCGCCTTCCTGCGCGCGCAGGCCTCGCGCAGCCGCCGCGCCCGCTCCTTGACGACCGCGGACGGGACTTGAGGCATCCGCGCCGCGGGGGTCCCCTGCTTCGGCGAGAAGGGGAAGATATGCCCCATGACGATGTCGCACTCGTCGATCAGCCTGAGGCTGTTCTCGTGCATGTCGTCGGTCTCGGTAGGGAAGCCGGCGATGAGGTCGGCTCCGATCGCCAGCTCCGGCCGCTTCGCCTTGAGGCGCGCCACCGTCGCCACCGCCTCGGCCCGGCTGTGGCGCCGCCTCATCCGCTTCAGCACCATGTCGTCGCCCGCCTGGAAGCTCATGTGGAGGTGCGGCATGAAGCGCGGCTCGTGCGCGACGATCGCCTCGAGCCGCGGGTCGATCTCGATGCAGTCCAGCGAGGACAGGCGCAGGCGCTGCAGGTCCGGCACATGCCTCAGGATACGCTCGACCAGCAGGCCGAGGCTGGGGCCGCCGGGCAGGTCCGGCCCGTAGCTGGTGACGTCGACGCCGGTCAGCACCACCTCCGCAAAGCCCTCGCTCGCCAGCGCCTTCACCCGCTCCACCACCAGGCCGGCCGGCATCGAGCGGCTGTTCCCGCGCCCGTAGGGGATAATGCAGAAGGTGCAGCGATGGTCGCAGCCGTTTTGCACCTCGACGAAGGCGCGCGCGCGCTCGGCGAAGCCGGCGGCAAGGTGCGGGGCGGTCTCGCGCACCGCCATGATGTCGGAGACGCGGATGTCGGCCTTCGTCGTCATGCCAGCGAAGGCTGGCATCCATGCCGCTTCTCCATCTGAGCTCGACTTCGGCATGGACCCCAGCCTTTGCTGGGGTGACGAAAAAGAAGAAAGCTCGAATTTCTCCGCATTTCCCACCACCCGCGTCACTTCGGGCATGGCCGCGAACGTCTCCGGCTCGATCTGGGCGGCGCAGCCGGTCACCACCACCCGCGCTTCCGGGCGCGCGCGCTTGGCTTTGCGGATCGCCTGGCGGGTCTGGCGCACCGCCTCGTTGGTGACGGCGCAGCTGTTGACGATGATGAGGTCGTCCTCGCCCGCCGCCAGCCGGCGCATCGCCTCGCTTTCGGCCGCGTTCAAACGGCAGCCGAGCGTGATCAGCTCCGGCCCGCTCACAGCGCCACCTCGCCTTCGTAGACGAAGGTCGCCGGCCCGCTCATGCGGATGCGGCCGCCGGGCGTCCAGTCTATCGTCAGGTTGCCGCCCGGGAGCCGCACCTCGACCGGGCTTGCGGCGAGCCGGCGACTCACCGCCGCGACCGCCGCCGCGCAGGCGCCGGTGCCGCAGGCGAGGGTGAGGCCGGCGCCCCGCTCCCACACGCGCAGCCTGAGCGCGCCCCCCTCGAAGCTTGCAACCCCGACATTCACCTTGCGCGGAAACAGCGGGTCCGTCTCGATTAGCGGGCCGAGCCGGTCGAGCGCCACCGCATCGGCATCCTCGACGAAGAAGACGATGTGCGGATTGCCGACATTGACCGCGAACGGCTCCGACAGGTCCCCCCAAGCGACCGGCATGCGCGCCGTGTCCATCGGGTAGGCGAGCGGGATCTCGTCCCAGCCGAAGCGGGGCAGGCCCATGTCCACGCTCGCCCGGCCGGTGTCCGCCGAGGTCGCGATGATCCCGCCCTTCGTCTCGATGCGGCTGTCCTCGCGAAGCAGCAGGGCGACGCAGCGCGCGGCATTGCCGCACGCTTCCGCCTCGCCGCCGTCGGCATTCCAGATCCGCATGCGCACGTCGGCGGCCTCGCTCGGCCCGATCACGATCAGCTGGTCGCAGCCGATGCCGGTTCGGCGGTCGGCGAGGGCGCGCGCGGTCGCCGCGTCCATCTCCAGCGCCGCCTCGCGGGCGTCGAAGACGACGAAGTCGTTGCCCAGTCCGTGCATCTTGAGGAACCGCCGCTTCATCGTGCGGGCATCTAGGGAGCAGGGCTCATCAAGTCCACCGCGGCGCCCTTGCCACCCCAAGAAGCGGGCTTCTGCCTTTTGAGGGTTCCACGGACCGTCGCGCTCCGCCAAGAGAGCGGCTTTCGACGCGGAGAGCTCGATGGACCTTACCGATCCCGGCGCCCTGGGCTTCGACGCGGCGCGGCTCGCCCGCCTCGACGCCTTCGTCACCGAGCGATATCTGCAGCCGGGGCTGCTTCCGCACGCCCAGCTGCTGGTGGCGCGGGACGGTGTGCCGGTCCATTTCGCGACGCTTGGCGGCGATGCGGCCGTGCCGCTGCGCGAGGATGCGATCTTCCGCATCGCCTCGATGACCAAGCCGATCGCCTCGGTCGCCTTCATGATGCTGCTGGAGGAGGGCAAGGTCTCGCTCGACCAGCCGGTCCACCAGCTGATCCCGGAGCTGGAGGGCGTCGGCGTCTATGACGGCGGGGGAGGGGGCACCGCCTTCCGCACCCGGCCGCCGGAACGGCCGATGCTGATGGTGGACCTGCTGCGCCACACCTCCGGCCTCACCTACGACTTCCAGTATCGCAGCAACGTCGATGCGGCCTATCGCACGAGCCGCCTCGGCACGATCCGCGCCGAGTGGACCCTCGAAGAGTTCGTCGCCGAGCTGGGCCGCCTGCCGCTCGAATTCTCCCCCGGGACCGCCTGGAACTATTCGGTGTCGACGGACGTGCTCGGCCTCGTCGTCCAGCGCGCTTCCGGACAGCCGTTCGAGGATTTCCTGGACCGCCGGATCTTCGCGCCGCTGGGGATGGTCGACACCGGTTTCCACGTTCCGCCCGCCAAGCACGAGCGCCTGCCCGAAGCCTGGGTCCTCCACCCGGAGAA
Organism: Allosphingosinicella sp.; assembly: GCA_036403015.1. Lineage (GTDB taxonomy): Bacteria > Pseudomonadota > Alphaproteobacteria > Sphingomonadales > Sphingomonadaceae > Allosphingosinicella. The sequence continues at coordinate 12,192 of DASWRU010000041.1, read as the reverse complement.
AGGCACGATCGTCTACGACCGGGCCGGCGCGCAGAGCAGCTGGGCGAAGCCGCCCGTCCTCGTCTCCGGCGGCGGCGGGCTGGTCTCGACCATTGCCGACTATCACCGCTTCGTCAGGATGCTGCTCGGCGGCGGCGAGCTCGAAGGGACGCGCCTTCTCGGCCGCAAGACGATCGAGCTGATGACCATGAACCACCTTCCGGGCGGGGCCGACCTCACCGAGCTCAGCCGCTCGATGTTCAGCGAGGCGGCCTATTCCGGCCAGGGCTTCGGCCTCGGCTTCGGCGTCAACCTCGATCCGGTGAAGGCGATGTCGCCGGGGACGGCTGGGGAGTTCTACTGGGGCGGGATCTTCTCGACCTATTTCTTCGTCGATCCGGTCGAGCGGGTGTCGATGATCTTCATGACCCAGTTAATGCCGTCGTCAACCTATGCGGTGCGCCGCCAGCTCAAGGCGATGGTCTATTCCGCTCTCGCGGGGTGAAATTTTCGCGGGCCGGCAACCGCTTGGCCGCTGCTCGGTTGAACGGGCTCACGCGCAAGCAGGAGCGAGCGATGGCGACAAGACCTCCGCGGCGGCCGACGGGCGGCACGGCCGTGCTGCTGATTCTCGTCCTGCTCGTGGTCGTCGCGGCCCTCGGCGTCTGGGGCTGGTCCAAGGCTCCGCCGGCCCGGCCCAATCCCGCCGCCACCGCCAATCCGACCGTGCCGCCGCCGAGCGCCGCGCCGGCCCAGCCGCACCGCTGACCGACAGGTAAGAGGCCCGCCGCACCGGGGTGCCGCGGGCCTTTCCTTGCCGCCGCCGCGCGGGCGGCGGTCCGCTCCTGGATCAGCGCGGGCCGCGCGGGCCGCGATTGTCCTCGATCAGCTGCGGGTTGTGCTCGCCGGAATGACCCGGGGGCGGGCCCGATTCCGGGCCGTTGCCGTAGCCGTTATTGTTCTTGTGCTTGCCGCCGTCGTCGCAGCCGCAGGGCGGGGGCGGGGTGTAGCAGCCGCCGCCGCCGGCGACATGGGCGATTTCGGCGAGGTTGAGCAGGCGCATGTGGATCTCCATCGTCTCGTGCCGCCGGGTGGGGAATCGGGCGGTCCCGGGGTCGATGACCCGTTTCCGCGATGCCCCGCAACCGGGCAAAAACCGCTGTCCCGTATCGGGCTTGATCCGGACCGCTCGTTAAGCCCGCTTCAGCCGCACCAGTGCTTCGTCGAGCGCCTGGAGGAAGCGCGAGCGATCCGCTTTGGAGAAAGGCGGCGGCCCGCCGAGGACGCCGTCCATGCCGGCGCGCAGGTCGGCCATGATCGCCCGAGTCGCCACCGCCGCGCCGATCGAGCCGGCGGTGAACGGCTTGCCCGTCGGGGCGATCACCGCCGCGCCGGCCTTGAGGCAGCGCTGGGCGAGGAGGATATCGGCGGTGAGGACGACCGTGCCGAGCCCCGCACGGTCGGCGATCCAGTCGTCAGCCGCATCGAACGCGGCGCCGACGGTAACCCGCTCGATGAGCGGATGGGCGGGCACGCGAAGGTGGCTGTTGCTGACGATCTTGACGGGCGCCTCGTGGCGGAAGGCGACCTTGTAGATCTCCTCCTTCACCGGACAGGCGTCGGCGTCGACGAGGATCGTGGGCACCGCCATGCCGCCTCCATTCCACAGCCGGCGGCGGCTTCCCACCGGATTCGGCGAGGCCGCCTAGCCTGTCGCCTTGCGCTCCGCCTCGGCGTCGCCGCCGCGGTCCATCACCACGCGGTCGAAATGGGCGATGGGGTTGGGCCGGCTGATCAGATAGCCCTGGGCCTGGTCGCAGCCTTCCGCGCGCAGCGCGTCGAGCTGCTCGGCGGTCTCCACCCCCTCCGCCACCACCGGCATGCCGAGGCCGCGGCCGAGGCCGATCACCGAGCGGACGATCGCCATCGCCTGGGCGTTGCCGATCATGTCGCGGATGAAGCTCTGGTCGATCTTGACCTTGTCGAACGGAAACATTCGGAAATAGCTCAGCGACGAATAGCCGGTGCCGAAATCGTCCATCGAAATCTGGACGCCGAGCTTCTTGAGGCGCTGCAGGATCGCGATCGCCCGGTCCGCGTCCTTGATCAGCAGGCCCTCGGTCACTTCGAGCTCGAGCCGCGCCGGCTCCAGCCCCGTCTCCGCCAGCACCGTCTCGACGAGGCCGGCGAGGTCGCCATGGGTGAACTGGATCGGCGAGAGGTTGACCGATAGCTTGAGCGGCGGCGTCCACTTCGCCGCTTCGCCGCAAGCCTCGCGCAGCACCCATTCGCCGAGCTCGACGATGAGCCCGCTCTCCTCGGCGAGCGGAATGAACGTCGCCGGCCCGATCTCGCCCAGTCGGGCATGGGTCCAGCGCAGCAGGGCCTCGAAGCCGAGGATTCGGCCGGTGCCGATGTCGGCGAGCGGCTGGTAGTGGACTCCGAGCTCCCCCTTGCCGATCGCCTCGCGGAGGTCCGCGTCGAGCTGGCGGCGGCGGCGCAGCGCCTCGTCCATCGCCGCCTCGTAGAAGCGAACGCCGCCGCGGCCCTCGCCCTTGGCGCGGTACAGCGCCATTTCGGCGTTGGTGATGAGGGCGCCGGCATCGCGCGAGTCGGTCGGGTAGACGGCGAGGCCGACGCTGGCGCTGACCCGCACCGCCTCGCTGCCGATCGCGAAGGGTTCGCCGAGCGCGGCGATGACCCGCTCGGCGAGCATTCCGGCGAGCCCCGGCTGGTCACCCCCGCACTGGACGATGGCGAATTCGTCGCCGCCCAGCCGTGCCACCAGCTCATGGCCGCGCACCGCGGCGCGCAGCCGCTGCGCCGCCGCGATCAGCAGGGCATCGCCGGCCGGGTGGCCGTAAAGGTCGTTGATCGCCTTGAAGCCGTCGAGGTCGACGCACAGGACCGAAACCGGGTCGCCGCTCTTCCCGGCTTCCGCGACGTGGAGCGCGAGCTGGTCGGCGAACACCGCCCGGTTAGGGAGGCCGGTCAGGGCGTCGTGGAAGGCCAAGTGGGCGATCCGCTCGGCCGCTTCCTTGCGCTCGGAAATGTCGCGGACCGCGAGGATGCGCAGCGCCGCGCCGCGCCAGGCGAGCGGGCGCAGCAGCAGCTCGACGTCCCGCGCCTCGCCGTCGGCGCGCAGCAGCCGGCATTCCGCCGGCGGGGCGTCGTCGGCCATGGAGAGGGTGTTGAGGCTGACCCCGATGAGCAGGTCGGAGAGCCGCGCCGGCGCCGAGGCCAGGCTGTCGAAGCCGGTGAGCTGAAGGAAGCTGCGATTGGCGTCGACGATGGCGTCCCCGTCGATGACCACCAGCCCCTCGACCGCCGCGTCGGCGAAGGTGCGCAGCCGCCGCGCCTCCTCGATCGCGTTGCGCGCCAGCTTGCGGTCGAACAGGACCATCATCAGGCCGATGCCGAGGATGACCACCGCCATCGCCACGACCGCCACCGTCAGCGTCCCGCTGTCCATGCTTGTGGCCGGCACGCCGAGGGCCGGATCGGGCCAGACCGAGGCCGCCGCCATGGCCGTGAAGTGAAGGCCGCAGATCGCCAGGGTGAAGAGGAGGGCCGGCCGCCAGGGCAGCGCCTGCGGCTTGCGGCGGTGCTCGGCGAGCGCGGCGGCGCTGAGGCCGATTCCGAGCAGGATCGACACCGCCACCAGCCCCTGGTCCCAGACGAAGCGGCCGGGCAGCTTGACCGCCGCCATGCCGACATAGTGCATCGTGCCGATGCCGGCGCCGATCGCCGCTCCGCCGGCGAAAGCGGGCAGGCGGCCGGGCCGGAGCCCCGCCGCCCAGCCGGCGCCGGTGATGACGATCGCCGCGGCGATCGAGAGCAAGGTCAGGCGGAGATCGTAGCCCACCGGCAGATGCGGCCGGTAGGCCAGCATGGCGAGGAAGTGGGTGGCCCAGATGCCCGTCCCGGCGACGAAGCCGGCGAGGCTGACCCAGGCCCAGCGCCGCACCGCCGCCTGCCGCGCCTGCTCGAAGATCGAGAAGGCGGTGAAAGCCGACAGCAGGCAGATGAGGCCGGCGACGACGACCAGCCGCAGGTCGTGCTGCCCGGCGATGCAGGCATAGACCCGCAGCATGGTTCCTCCCCGATGTCCCGGCTACCCTCTGCGCCGTCGGGGTGAAGATGCGGTTAACCGCTCGCGCCGGTAGATGAGCAGCGCGCCGTTGCGGTGCATGCGCAGGCCGTCCGCGGCGACGTCCAGCTCAAGCCCCTCGAAATCGGGGACGCCCATGTCGTTGGGGGTCAGGATGAAGGTCAGCTTGTTGGCCGTGGCGGCATCGATCGGAAATCGCGGCGAGGCAAATCCGTAGATGGCGACCTCGAGCTGCACCCAGCGCGGCGCGCGGGTCTCCTCCGGCGGCAGCGACCAGCCGTCTTCCTGCGTATAGGATTCTACCGGCGGGCCGGCGTCGAAGCCGATCCTGAAGTCGACGCCGCCGATACCGTAGCCGTCGGGCGAGACCGCTCTCAGCGTCAGCGGCGCCTCAAGGGTCCTGCCGGCCGGGCCGGCGCTGAACGCGGGGGGAATCGGCTTGGGCAAAGTGGTCAGCCGCAGCGTCTTGCCGCTGAGCGTCCAGCGGCCTTCGGCATGCTCGTCGAGCGCGCCATAGGCCAGCACATAGGCGAAGCGCCCGTCCGGCCGGATCAGCAGCTCCGAGGCGGCGTCCTGGACGCCGACCAGCCGGTAGCGGCCGGCCGGCCCGCGCGCCTCGGCCGCGCTACCGGCGGCGAGGAGGAGCAATGCTGCGAGGATGAGGGCCTTGCCCGCCATGCCCGCAGCATGGACTATCCAGGGCTACCGCGCCAGCGGCGCGTCTCGCGTGGATTGAACGGCCGTCCCGCCCGGATTAAGCCTCGTCGCCCATCCAGTCGCGGGAGAGCCCCATGCCGCACCTGACGCGCCCCGAAGGATCCCTGCCGGAGGATATCCACGTCACCCGCCGCACGGCCGCTGGCATGTTCTTCGCGGGCTATGCGCTGGCGGCTGTGAGCGCACAGGCGGCGCCGGTCGTCACTCCCGCCGACGGGCTCGAGATAGACGAAGTGCTGATCCCCAACGGCGCGCCGAAGCCGCTCCCCGCTTATGTGGCGCGGCCGAAGCGGGGCGGCCGCCATGCCGCGATCGTCGTCGTCAACGAGATTTTCGGAATCCACGATTATATCAAGGACATATGCCGCCGCCTCGCCCGGCTCGGCTACTTCGCCGTCGCGCCCGATTTCTTCTACCGCTCCGGAGTCAATTTGCCGGCGCTCTCCGCGATCGACCAGATCCGGCCGATCGTGGCGCAAGCGAGCGTCGAGCAGGTCGACGGAGACGTCCGCGCCGCCTCGGGCTGGCTGAAGGCGCAGCGCTTCGTGAAGGGCGAAAGGATCGGCATCACCGGCTTCTGCTGGGGCGGCGCGGTGGTGTGGCGCTCGGCGATGGTCGATCCCGACATCCGCGCCGGCGTCGCCTGGTACGGCCAGCTCAAGCCGCTCATCCCCCGCGCCGCCGAGCTGAAGGCGCCCGTGCTCGGCCTCTACGGCGCCCTCGACAAGGGCATTCCCCAGGCGGACGTGGAAGCGATGCGCGCCGCGCTCAAGGCCGCCGGCAAGACGGCTTCCGACATCCGCGTCTATCCCGACGCCCAGCACGGCTTCCACGCCGACTATCGCGACAGCTACAACGAAGCCGACGCCAAGGACGCCTGGGCGAGGATGCTGGCCCACTTCAAGGCGAACGGAGTGGCGTGACCGCCGCTGCGAGTATCCGCCGCTGGACTGTCGGGATTGAGATAGTTCCCCGGAGGTGACCGGTCTCGTGTAGGATGACGGCTTTGCACCTGGGGGGGAAGATGGCGAAGATCCTGTGCGTCCTCTACGACGATCCTGAAGAGGGCTATCCGACCGGCGGCCCGCGCGACGGGCTGCCGCCGATCGAGCGCTACCCCGACGGGCAGACGCTGCCGACGCCCAGCGCGATCGACTTCACTCCGGGCCAGCTGCTCGGCAGCGTCACCGGGGCGCTCGGCCTCCGCGCCTGGCTCGAGGGGGAGGGGCACCAGCTCGTCGTCACGGCCGACAAGGACGGCCCCGACTCGACCTTCGAACGCGAGCTCGCCGACGCCGAGATCGTCATCTCGCAGCCCTTCTGGCCCGCCTATCTCACGCGAGAGCGGATCGCGAAGGCGGCGAAGCTGAAGCTCGCCGTCACCGCCGGCATCGGCTCCGACCATGTCGACCTGCAGGCGGCGATCGAGCACGGCATCACCGTCGCCGAAGTGACCTGGTGCAACTCGATCAGCGTCGCCGAGCATGTCGTGATGTCGATCCTCGCCCTCGTCCGCAACTACATCCCCTCGCACGACGTCGCCCGGAGCGGCGGCTGGAACATCGCCGATTGCGTGACCCGCTCGTTCGACGTCGAGGGCATGCATGTCGGCACCGTCGCCGCCGGCCGCATCGGCACGGCTGTGCTCAAACGCCTCAAGCCGTTCGACATGCACCTCCATTATTACGACCGCCACCGCCTGCCGCCCGAGGTCGAGGCGGAGCTGGGCGTCACCTGGCACGACAGCGTCGAGGACATGGTGGCCGCGTGCGACGTCGTCACCATCAACTGCCCGCTCCACCCGGAGACGGAGAACCTCTTCGACGAGGCGATGATCGCTCGGATGAAGCGCGGCGCCTATCTGGTCAACACGGCGCGGGGCAAGATCGTCAACCGCGACGCCGTCGCCCGGGCCCTCGACGAGGGGCGGCTGGCGGGCTATGCCGGCGACGTCTGGTTCCCCCAGCCCGCCCCGCGAGACCACCCCTGGCGTACCATGCCGCACAACGGCATGACCCCCCACATCTCCGGCAGCTCACTCTCGGCCCAGGCGCGCTATGCGGCGGGCACGCGCGAGATCCTCGAATGCTGGCTGGAAGGGCGGCCGATAAGGGACGAATATCTGATCGTAGAGGGGGGCGCGCTCGCCGGGGTCGGCGCGCATTCCTACAGTGAGGGCGACGCCACTGGGGGCTCGGAGGAGGCGGAGCGGTTCAAGAACTAGAGGCGGCGCGATGGCCACCAACTCGAAGCATCTACCCGGAGACTCGGCCGCACTGCTGCGGGAGCGGCTCGGCGGCCCAACGCAGGACGAGCTTCTCGACGAAGCCCTGAAGGAAACTTCCCCGCCAACGATCCGACCAGCTCCTATCGTATTGGCTGAATGAGCGGATCGTCAAAGACTAGCCGAACCCGCACTTAAAATCCGGCCTGCGTAAGCCACAATCGGAAGTCTGCGTAGTTGCTTAGAGTTAGCCGATGCTGCAATCGCTGTTGAAATTCGTGGGCACCCTTCGTGAAATGGGATGTGGTCAGTAGGAGGCCGGCTGTCGCCTTGCCTGCCTCCACGACCCCATAAAGCCCGCGGACCAATCCCACGCCAACGGGCCTGTCGGGTGCATAACGCTTGCACTCAACATAATAAAGGAGCGTACCCAAACCTCGTTTAGTAGCGAGATATAGGTCAACTCCGCCGTCTTTGGATGCCGGCGTCAGCTCAACCGCATAGCCGAGGTGCTCGAACAGCTCCGCCGCGACCTCTTCAAAGCGGCGCGGAGGGAGCGAGTAGACTAGATTGGGATCAGTAGCCAACCGCTGCAGCAAGCGCTCGTTGGCGGCCTTCGTGTCTGCAGCCAATTGGCTGCCAAGCCGGCTGGAGCGTCGTAGCGGCTGTCCCTCCGCATCGATCAACCCGGAGGTCTTGAACGACCTTAGCGACGCCATCAAATCCATTGGCCGAGAATGGTCCCGCAACTGCGCACCCAGGAGGAGCGCTGTGAGGGGATGACCTTGCGCGAAGTCGACGGCTTCGTCCGGGACATGGGCACCTCCCGCCGCGCTGTTCATGAGGTCCCAAATGTCTCGGGTTGGAAGGCCTTGGAGAACGACGCCACTGTGCGAGATTCGGAGCGGATCATTGCGCGCCGTGGCCAATACCTGCGCCCCAGGGTTGGTCGCCAACAATTCAGATATGAGCATGGTGATCGATGGCAGCGAAAACGGATTCTCGTCGACTCCGTCTACGATCAACAGGCTGGGGCCCCCGCCAGCTCTCGGGAGCGGGAGCGTACCGGTCTCGCCTTCGAGGTCGCGCGTGAACAGGACGGATATGCCACCAGGAAAGGCGCTAGTATACGTCGCCGCAAAGTTCATGGCGAAGCACGTCTTCCCAATACCGCCGACCCCCTCCACGAGGACAAGCCTGCGCCGGCCAACGATTAACAGCGAACGAAGCTGTTCTGCTTCGCGTTCGCGATTGAGAAAGATCTCCGTCCTCTCCGGAATTGTACGGAAGGGAAATTTATCCGCCAAACCACCTCTATCCCTGCCAACGCGTTGACGCTGATATGATGCTATTGCTCGGGTGAAAGTGCTAATAAAATTTGATCTCACGAACCTCGTCCGGCGGGTCGGAACCCGCTGAAGCTTGCCATCCCTTCCCTCCGCCGCTATGCGCCCCCACATCCCGTAAGGGTGACTGTCCCGCGTCCGAAGGGCGCACGCTGGCCGGCGAGTTTCGCCCGCCGGCGTTTTGTGCGTTTCGCGCGCGGGCAAGATGGAGTGAGCGCATGTTCGACAGCCTGAGCGACCGCCTGGCCGGCGTGTTCGATCGCCTGCGTGGGCGCGGCGCGCTCAGCGAGGCCGACGTGCGCTCGGCGATGCGCGAGGTGCGGATCGCCCTGCTCGAGGCGGACGTGGCGCTGCCGGTGGTGCGCGAGTTCGTCGACAAGGCCACCGAGCAGGCGGTGGGCCAGCAGGTGCTCCGCTCGGTCACGCCGGGCCAGCAGGTCGTCAAGATCGTCCACGACGCGCTCGTCGACATGCTCGGCGCCGACGCGTCCGAGCTGAACGTCGACGTCACTCCGCCCGCGGTCGTCATGCTGGTCGGCCTCCAGGGCTCGGGCAAGACCACCACCACCGCCAAGATCGCCCGCCGGCTCGCCGGGAAGAACCGCAAGAAGGTGATGATGGCCTCGCTCGACGTGGCCCGCCCGGCGGCGCAGGAGCAGCTGCGCGTGCTCGGCGAGAAGGCCGAGGTCGCCACCCTGCCCGTCGTGCCGGGCCAGCAGCCGGTCGACATCGCCCGCCGCGCGCTCCAGGCCGCGAAGCTCCAGGGCTATGACGTCCTCCTCCTCGACACCGCCGGCCGGCTGCACGTCGACCAGGCGCTGATGGACGAGATGAAGGCGGTCGCCGACGTCGCCGATCCGGAAGAGATATTGCTCGTCGTCGACGCGCTGACCGGCCAGGACGCGGTGAACGTCGCGAACAGCTTCTCCGCGCAGGTGCCGCTGACCGGGATCGTGCTCACCCGCCTCGACGGCGACGCGCGCGGCGGCGCGGCCCTGTCGATGCGGGCCGTCACCGGCAAGCCGATCAAGTTCGCGGGTGTCGGCGAGGGAATCGACGCGCTGGAAGCCTTCCACCCCGACCGGGTCGCCGGCCGCATCCTCGGCATGGGCGACGTCGTCGGCCTCGTCGAGCGGGCGCAGGAGACGATCAAGGTCGAGGAGGCCGAGGCGCTGGCCAAGCGCATGGCCAAGGGCCAGTTCGACCTGAACGACCTCAGGAGCCAGCTCGCCCAGATGCAGCGCATGGGCGGCATCACCGGCCTCGCCGCGATGCTTCCGGGGATGAAGAAGGCGGCGGGGGCGATGGCGGCATCCGGCGTCGACAACAAGGTGCTCGTCCATCTCGACGCGATCATCGGCTCGATGACTCCGAAGGAGCGCGGCCGGCCGGAGCTGTTGAACGCCAAGCGCAAGATCCGTGTCGCCAAGGGCTCGGGGACGACGGTGCAGGAGGTCAACCGGCTGCTCAAGATGCACCAGGAGATGGCCGGCGCGATGAAGAAGATCCGCAAGATGGGCGGGCTCGGCAAGCTCGGCGCCCTGTTCGGCGGCGGCGGAATGGGCGGATTGGGGGGCGGCGGCCTCGGCGGGATGGGCGGCGGCGGCGGCATGCCGGGATTGCCCGACGCGCCGGGCGGCCTGCCCGGGCTTCCCGGCGCCGGCGGAGCGCCGATGAATCTCCCGCCCGGCTTCGAAAAATTCATGAAGAAATAAACGCAACCACTCGTCATTCCAGCGAAAGCTGGAATCCATGCTGACTCAGAATGGACCCCAGCCTTCGCTGGGGTGACGGACAGAAGAAAGGACTAAGACAATGGCAGTTTCAATCCGGCTTTCCCGGGGCGGCGCGAAGAAGCGCCCTTATTACAAGATCGTCGTCGCCGACGCCCGCACCGGGCGCGACGGCAAGGTGCTTGAGCGGATCGGCAGCTACAATCCGATGCTTCCCAAGGACAGCGCGGAGCGGGTGAAGCTCGACGCCGACCGCGCCCGGCACTGGCTCTCCGTAGGCGCCCAGCCGTCGGACCGGGTCGCCCGCTTCCTGGACGCCGCCGGCGTGCGCGAGCGCGACCAGCGCAACAACCCGAAGAAGGGCGAGCCGGGCGAGAAGGCGAAGGAGCGCGCCGAGGAGCGCGCCACCCGGGACGCCGAAGCTGCCGAGGCGGCGACTGCCGCTGCCGAGGAGGAGACCGTCGAGGTGACCGCCGAGGCGGTCGAGGACGCCACGCCCGAGGCCGCGGCCGAGGAAGCCGCGGCTCCGGCCGAAGAGGCTCCCGCCGAGGAAGCCGCCGCTCCGGCGGAGGAGGCTCCGGCTCCCGCCGAGGAAGCCGCGGCTCCGGCTGAAGACGCTCCGGCCGAGGAAGCCCCGGCTCCCGCCGAAGACGCTCCCGCCGAGGAAGCCGCCGCGCCGGCCGCGGACGCTCCGGCTGCCGAAGGCGGCGAGGGCGACGCCACTCCGGCCGACGAGGCTCCCAACGAGGGCCAGTCGACCAGCGAGCCCGCCGAGGGTTCCGAGGAAGCGGCTCCCGCCGAGGGCGCCGAAAAGGCGGAATAAGTGACGGAGAGCAGACCTGCCGGGGGCAGGTCTGCCCCCGTAGCTCCGAAGGTGCCCGACGATCGGGTCACCCTCGCCGCCATTGCCGGGGCGCACGGCATAAGCGGCGAGGTGCGCCTCAAGCTGTTCGCCGTGGGGCTAGAAAGCCTCAAGCGGCACGCGGCGGTGAGGGTCGGGGAGCGGACGCTCACCCTCGCCGCCGTCAAGCCCGGCAAGCAGCCGGTCGTCCGCTTCGGCGAGATCGGCGACCGAAGCGCCGCCGAAGCGCTGCGCGGCCTGCTGCTCACCGTGCCGCGCTCGGCGCTGCCGCCGCTCGATCAGGGCGAATATTACCACTCGGACCTCCTCGGCCTGCCGTGCGAAACCGAGGCGGGGGAGCCGCTCGGCACCGTTGTCGCCGTCGAGAATTTCGGCGCCGGCGACCTGCTCGAGATCGAGCGGGCGGACGGACGCCGGGTCATGGTGCCGTTCCGCGACGGCATCGCCGATCTCCGCGGCGGCCGAATCGTCGTCGACCCGGAATTCCTCGCCTGAGCCTCAGTCGGTTTTGGCCGCGAGCGAACCGCTCAGCGTCTCGCGGAGGATAGGCCGCTTCCTGGCGAGATCGTTGCGGATCGTCGTCGCCGCGACTCCGCCTTCGCCCATGGCGTGGCTGATCTGGTCGAGGCCGAGCACCACGTCGCCCGCGGCATAGAGGCCCGGCACCGAGGTGCGCTGGTGGCTGTCGACCACCAGCACGCCGTCGCGCAGAGCGGCGCCGACCTGGAGGGCCAGCTCGGTATGGGCGTCGGAGCCGAGCGCCGGATAGACGCTGTCGAACGTGTAATGGCCTTCGGCGGTGTCGACGACGATGCAGTCGCGATGCGCGGCGACGGCCTGGCAGGGCCCGTCCACGGCCTCGATCCCGAATTCGCGTAGCCGCGCCTGGTCGTCCTCGGAGAGCGCGTGCGCCGAGTCCGGCGCGACGAGGGTCACGTCACTGGTGAACCCCCGCAGGAACACCGCCTCCGCCACGCCGTGGGAATCGTCGCCGATCACGCCGATGCACTTGTCGGTGACTTCGTAGCCGTCGCAGATCGGGCAATAGCGGATGAGGCCGCGCTGCAGCGCGTCGTCGTGCAGATCCTCGTCCATCGGCGGCCGCCGGTTGGTGACGCCGGTGGCGAGCAGCACGGTGCGCGCCTTCACCGACCCTTCGCCCCATTCGGCCTCGAAGCCGCCCTCGACGCGGTCCAGCCGAGTCACCCGCGCGCACACGA
>DASWRU010000040.1:0-17331 GCA_036403015.1 Allosphingosinicella sp. | reverse complement strand
CCCTGCAGCGCCAGCGAGACGGTGACGCCCGTCGACGTGATGTCGGTCTCGTTGGCCCACAGCGAGAGCGTGTCGTTGCCGCTGCCGCCTTCGAGATGATGGTTGCCGGTGCCGACCTCGACCAGGTCGTTGCCGCCATTGGCGTAGATCGTATCGTTGCCCGTGACGCCGCTGCCGTCGGAGCCGCCCCAGATCCAATTGTCGCCGCCGTCGCCGGTCAGCGTGTCGTCGAAGCGCGTGCCCGAGAGGTTTTCGATCGAGACGAGCGTATCGAGGCCCCGCCCGGTGTCCTGCGCCACGCCCTGGATGTTGAGGTCGACCGTCACCCCCGCCGTGGCGCCGACGCTGTAGGCGGCGCGGTCGAGGCCGGCGCCGCCGTCGAGCAGGTCGTCGCCGTCGCCGCCGTCCAGATAGTCGTCGCCATTGCCGCCCAGCAGGCTGTCATTGCCCTCGTCGCCGCGAAGCAGGTCGTGGCCGTCGCCGCCGTCGATCGAGTCATTGCCCTGCCGGCCGCGGATCGCATCGTTGCCCGCCAGGCCGTTGATGATGTCGTCGCCGCTCGTGCCGTTGAGATTGTCGTCCCCCGGCGTGCCGTTGATGATCGCCATATCTGCTTCCCCCCGGCCGGCGCGGCGCGGCCAAAGCGGGCGTCACGGCTCGACTCGCGAGCCTATAGCAGCCCGGCCCACCCGCCAAGGCGCCGCCCGATCAGCGGGAGCCGCCGACCTTGAGGCCGGTGAAATGGGCGATAAACGCCCACATATCCGCATATTCCTCGATGATCTTGTCGGTCGGCTTGCCCGAGCCGTGGCCGGCGCGAGTCTCGATCCGGATCAGGTGGGGCGCCCCGCTTGGGTCGGCGGCCTGGAGCGCGGCGGCATATTTGAAGCTGTGCCCGGGCACGACCCGGTCGTCGGTGTCGGCGGTGGTGACCAGGGTCGGCGGGTAGCGCAGGCCGGGCCGGATATTGTGGTAGGGCGAGTAAGCGTAGAGGGTCCGGAAATCGGCCTCCCGGCTGGGATAGCCGTAATCGTCGACCCAGTAGCGCCCCGCCGTGAACCGGTCGAAGCGCAGCATGTCCATCACCCCGACCGCCGGCAGCGCGGCGGCGAACAGGTCCGGCCGCTGGTTCACCACCGCGCCGATCAGGAGCCCGCCGTTCGACCGGCCGTAGATGGCGAGCTGCTTGTCGGACGTGATCCCCTGCGCGATCAGATACTCGCCCGCGGCGATGAAATCGTCGAACACGTTCTGCTTCTTCGCCAGCCGCCCGGCATCGTGCCAGGCCGAGCCATATTCGCTGCCGCCGCGCAAATTCGCCATCGCATAGACCCCGCCCTGCTCGATCCAGGCGAGGTTGGTCGAGGAGAAAGCGGGCGTCATCGCCGCGTTGAAGCCGCCATAGCCGTAGAGCAAAGTCGGGTGGCGGCGGTGGAGGTCGAGGCCCTTGCGGTAGACGAGGAACAGCGGGATCCGAGTCCCGTCCTTGGACCGGTAGAAACGCTGCTCGACCGCGAAATCGCCCGGGCTGAAGGCGACCCGCGGCTGCGCCCAGACGCTCGCCTGGCCGCTCGCGGCGTCGTAGCGATAGACGGTGGTCGGATAATTGAAGCTGGTGAAGGTGAAGAAGGTCTCCGGATCGCCGCGCTCGCCCTGGAAGCCGGCGGCGCTGCCGATGCCGGGCAGCGCGACCTTGCCCGTGGCCCTCCCGTCGAGCGTGTAGGTCCTCACCTCCGTTTTGGCGTCGACCAGATAGGCGGCGATCAGCCTGTCGCCGACGATCGAGGCGGAATCGAGGGTCGCCTCATTCTCCGGCACGATCTCGCGCGCCTCCGCCACCGGCCGGTCGATATCCGTCGCGACGATCCTCAGCCGAGGGGCGCCCCGGTTGGTGACCCAGTAGAATCTGGTCCCCTCGTTGCCGAGATAGCGCCAGTCATTCTCGAGCCCGGTGACCAAGCGGCGCGGCGGCGCGTCGGGCCGCGCGAGGTCGATCAGCGCCACCTCGTAGCGCTCGTCCGTCCCTTCCGACGAGCTGACGATCAGCCAGCGCCCGTCGTCCGACACTTGCGCGGTGTTGCCCAGCGTCGGCGGCCCGGGCTGCTCGAAGACCAGCCGGTCCTGCGCCTGGTCGGTGCCGAGCCGGTGGAACCGGACCTGCTGCCCGGTCGTGGTCGACTGGAATTCCTCCCCCGCCTTGGGCGCGGCGAAGCGGGAATAATAGAAGCCCGAGCCGTCCTTGGCCCAGTCGAGGTTGGAATATTTGACCCACTTCACCTCGTCGGGGAGCAGCTTGCCGGTATCGACGTCGAGCACGCGCACCACACGCCAGTCGGTGCCGCCTTCCTGGACCGAGTAAAGCAGCCGCTTGCCGTCCTCCGACGGCGCCCATTCCGCCAGCGCCGTCGCGCCGTCCTTCGACCAGCCATTGGGATCGATCAGCAGCCGCGGCTCGGCCGCCAGCCCGTCGCGCACGTAGAGGACGTTCTGGTTCTGCAACCCCGTATTGCGCGTGTAGAAATAGCGGCCGCCCTTCTTCTCCGGCGCGGTGAAGCGCTCGTAGGAGAAGAGCTCGCGCATCCTCGCCTGGAAGGCGGCGCGCGCCGGCAAAGTCGCCAGGAACGAATGGGTGAGCGCATTCTGCTCCGCCACCCATTGCCGCACCGGCGCGCTCTCGCGCACATCGTCCTCCAGCCACCGATAGGGGTCGGCGACCTTCACCCCGAATTGCGCCTCGACGAGGTCCTGCCGCGGCGTCCGCGGATAGACGATCGACGCGGCCGGCGCCGGCGCGGGCGGCGCGGCGTTCATCGCGCAGGCGGCCAGCGGCAGGAGGAGCAAGGCGGCGGCGTGGCGCATGAGGCGGGCTTTCGGACCATGTCGGGAAGCCCGCCCGGTAACGCGGCGGAACAGCGCGCGCAACGGGCGGTTTGACCGGCGACGACCCGATGGAGGCAGGCATGGCGGACCCGGCGCAAGACCATGGCTATTGGAACGCGACCGCGGGGGACGGGCCCCGCTTTCCGGCCCTCGCCGGCGATCTGGAGGTTGACGTCGCCATCGTCGGCGGCGGCATCGTCGGAGTCACGGCCGCGCGCCTGCTCAAGGATCGCGGGCAGCGCGTGGCGCTGGTCGAGGCTCGGCGGGTCGGCCGTCAGGTCACCGGCAAGTCGACCGCCAAGATGAGCTCGCAGCACGGCATCCTCTACCAGACTTTGGTCCGCAAGTTCGGCGAGGACAAGGCACGGCTCTACGCCGAGGCGCAGGAGGCAGGCATAAGCGAGATCGCCCGCCTCGCCGGCCAACATGGCATCGACGCCGACATCGAGCCGATGCCCGCCTACGTCTACACCAACGACGAATCCTATGTGGAGCAGATCGAGAAGGAGGTGGAGGTCGCCAAACGGCTCGGCCTTCCCGCCAGCCTCACCCGCGATACCGGCCTCCCCTTCGAGGTGCTGCAGGCGATGCGCTGGGACAACCAGGCGCAGTTCCACCCCACCAAATATGTCGCCGGCCTCGCCGCCACCCTGCCCGGCGAGGGCTGCCAGGTCTTCGAGAACAGCCGGGTCGTCGACTACGATCCCACCCGCATCGCCACCGACGCCGGCACCGTGCGCGCCCGCGCCGTGGTGATGGCCACCCACCTCCCCCTCGGCCAGATCGGCATGTATTATTCGACCAACTACCCGATGGCCGAGCCGGTCGTCGCCGCCCCGATCCGCCGAGTGCCGCCGGGCATGTACAAGAATGCGGAGCAGCCCGGCCATTCGATCCGCACCCACCGCAACGGGGACCGGGTCTACGGCATCGTCGCCGGCAACCATTACAAGCCCGGCCACCCCGACGACGAGCAGAAGTACATGGCCGACATCGAGCGCTGGCTGACCGAGCAATTCGACTCCGGCCCGATCGAATATCGCTGGATCAACGAGGATTACAGCGCGATGGATTCGGCGCCGTTCATCGGCTGGTCGAGCCATGGCGGCAACGGCTACCTGGTCGCGACCGGCTTCGCCGCCTGGGGCATCTCCAACGGCACCGCGGCGGCGGCGATCATCGCCGACCTCGCGACCGGCAAGGAGAATCGCTGGACCGCCATCTTCGACGCCGCCCGCATCAAGCCGGTCGCCGGCGCCCCGGAATTCGTCAAGGAGAACGCCCAGGTCGCCGCCCACCTCGTCTCCGGCTACCTCTCCCGCAAGCCAAAGAGCTATGACGAGCTCGCCCCGGGCGACGCCGCGATCATGAAGATCGACGGCGACAATGTCGCGGCCTTCAAGGACGAGCAGGGGCGAGTCCACGCCGTCTCCGCCGTCTGCACCCACATGGGCTGCCTGGTCGGCTGGAACGTCACCGACCGCACCTGGGACTGCCCCTGCCACGGCTCCCGCTTCGAGCTGTCCGGTGAAGTCATCCACGGCCCCGCCACCCGGCCCTTGGGGGCGAAGATCACGGGTTAGCCAACCGTCTCGCTGAACCGGTAGCGGCCGCGGATGCGGGCGTTGAAATGGCGGCCCTTGATCCGGGCGGCCCGGAAATCCTCCGCCGCCTCGGGCGGGACGTCGTGGAACAGGTAGCGCCGCCCGGTCGTGAACACGACGTCGAGCTCGCGCGCCTCCGGCCGGTAGGCGACGGAGCGGATCACCGTCGACGGCATCGGCACCTCCTTTTCGGAGCAACAACGCTCGTCGCGGGGCGGAGGTGCATCCAGCCCGGTTGAGGGCGCCGGCCATCGACCGCGGATCATGCGGTCGCAAACGAAAAAAGGGGCGCCCCGCCTGACGCCCCCTTCATCCCGGCTCAAAGTACCACTTTGAGCCGATTGGTTTACGCCGCCTCGTCGAACGCCTCGCCGCCGGTCACCGGCCCCGAATCCTGCCCCTTGGCGGAGACGTCGCGGTCGACCAGCTCGATGATCGCGATCGGCGCCGCGTCCGAGGCGCGGATGCCGGCCTTGATGATCCGCGTATAGCCGCCGTCGCGGCCGGCGTAGCGCGGCGCGAGCACGTCGAACAGCTTCCTGAGCTGGGTCTCGTCGAGCATCCGCGCATGGGCGAGGCGGCGGTTGGAGAGCCCGCCTTTCTTCGCCAGCGTGATCAGCTTCTCGACATAGGGCCGAAGCTCCTTCGCCTTGGCCGTGGTGGTGGTGATCTGCTCGTGCTTGACGAGCGCGGCCGCCATGTTGCGGAACAGGGCCGCGCGGTGGCTCGAGGTGCGCTGGAGCTTACGCCCGCCGACGCGATGACGCATGGGTCTTTCCTTCCGTTCGTCCGGGAACCGTATCAGGTATTCCCGGCCACGCGGCCTGTTCGAGGGACCGCGCCAACCTCAACGCGAACGGCGGAGCCGCAGCCCCGCCGTGCCGCGCCCCTCAACCCGAAAAGCGCCGCCAAGTCAAGGCGCAGGCAGCGGCCGCGAGAGAGGCTGTGGCTGCGTCGGGCGATCTGGCGATTGACTCCGTTCCATTATTGAGATGATTCAGCCGTGAGTGAAGGAGAGGGCGAGATGGGGGTCCAAGCCGCTATAGCGATAGGCGTGTCGAAAGCCGGGGACCTTCCCCAATTGTCGGGCGCTCGGCAAGACGCTCAGGAATTTGCCGATTGGGCTCATGCGAACGCGTACGACCACGTCACCCTCATCGAAGACCGGGCCGGCGCCGTAACCGTGGCGATGATCAAGGATGCCCTGAAAGTCGCTCTTGCCAAGGACTTGGAGCGTCTCCTCCTGTTCTTTTCGGGTCACGGAGCAAGCAATGCAGTGACCGATTTCTGGCTCCTGACGAACTACAATACGGACAGCAACGAAGCAGTTGACCTGAACGCTTCCTTCAATAACGCCAAACGGCTGCCGATAGGGCAGATCGCCGTCTTTGCCGATGCTTGTCGATCCAGCCCGCCTGATTTGGCGGGGATTCACGGCAGCGCCATTTTCCCGAGGGTGCCCACAAGCCCCGAAGTCCTCCCTAAATGGGATCATTTCCTGGCGACGAGGCTCGGGGAGATCGCCCAGGAGGCGCCGGGGGAAACGGAGCGCCTTGCCTTCGGTGTCTTTTCCCGGTGCCTCTTCCAAGCCCTGCGTTCGCCGCCGGGCAAGTTTCTCGAGCGGCGGGACCAGCCTGTGGGCGCGCGGGTCTTGTGCTCCGACAAGCTCGCCGATTTCCTCGATGAGACGGTGCCCCTCGAAAGCGGCCGGATTCCCGGAGGCCGCGTCCAATTCCCCGAGACGAGCAGCGGCTGGCGCAAGCCAAGGGACGTGTATCTCGAGTTGGGTGCGGCTCGGCGGCCCAATGCCCACCAAGACATTCCGCCGCCACGACGGCCCATGAGGCGAACCGCGGCAAAGCGGTCCGGTGGCGGCGCCAGCGCAGGCTTCTCGCGGCCGGAAAGCGCGGCGGGATCGGCGCCCGGCGGGGGAGCATCCAGCGGGATGGGACGGGCCGGACCCGGAAATTATTGGGATCCGGGGAGATCCAGCGGGGCCGCCGAGCGTACGCAGGCGCGGGTGAAGGAGGCTCGGCAAAGCCTGGCGCGGAAGATCCAAGGGGATTCGGCGGCTTTCGAGCTGAAGGGGCGCCCCAGCTTCGAGACGCGCAGCGGCCTTACCGTCCATGGCGAGCGTATCGCCAAAGCCGTTGAGCGCGGCGGCGCCGCCGACCTCTTCGAAGAGGCTGGACTGCAGCATGTTCGGGGCCATGCCACAGAGGCCCGTACCGTCGTGCTGAGGACGGCGAACGGTCCCTGGTTTCCAACTGTGACCCTGCCCGGCTTCGTCGGCATCGTCACGTTGCAAGATGGAGCTGCGGTTTCCTTCAACTACCAGCGGATCGGCGGGGGAGACCCGACCGGCGACCAGATGGTTCGGCACTGGACGGCGCTGATGACGGCCGGCCACGCGCCGCGTGAGGATTACCGCAAGCTTGCTCACTGGATTCGGATGGGGAAACACGACAACCCGGCGCTGGGGGTCCTTGCCGCTTACGCTTATGCTCGCGCGGGGGACCTCGATGGCGTCGACAGCATCATCGGCTATTTCGCGGCCAAGGGGCAGCCCGTCCTCTACGACCTCGCGCTTCTCGGAACGTCCAAGGTGCGGCGCGACGGGGCCCGGCTGCATTTCCTCAAAGGCGTTCCGCACGGGAACGCTCGGCTGGACGCGAGGATTGCCGGCTCGTTCCCGCTTATGACCGGCGGCTGGGCTTTGCTCGATCGCGAGGATCCTACCGTCCACCCCGCACTTTCTAAGCTTCGGGCAGGCTTGCGGCCTTCGCTGTGGACGATGCTCGCTCCGACGCAGGGGGCGCAATTGGCGGCGCTGGTCCGGGAGGGTGCGGTATGAGCAGGATCGTCTTCGTCCATGGCATGCGCCAGGAAGGACGTGACGCCGCCGAGCTACGGCAGGCCTGGATACAGGCGCTGGATCGTTCCTGGACCGCTTCCGGCGTTGCGCAGCCCGAGTTCACGGTGGAGATGCCCTATTACGGAGACACGCTCCACCGGCTCACCGAGGAGTTGAGGGGTTCCGCGCGGCCCGTGACGGCCAAGGGCACCGGGGATGCGGGCGAATTCCAGCCAATGGAGGAAGCGCTGCTCAGGGAAATTGCAGCCGGGTACGGCGTCACCGATGCCGAGGTACGCGCCGAACTCGGCAGCGAAGTCGTCGCGAAGGGACCCGCCAATTGGGAGTGGGTGCAGGGCATCGCACGCGTGCTGGAGCATCGGATTCCCGCCTTCCGCACGGTCGGGCTCCGCTTCGTCCGCCAAGTCGATGCCTACCTGACGCGGCCGCACATCCGGGCTGCGGTCGACGCCCTCGTGGAGCCTGCGCTGCAGGGCTCACCCGATGTCGTGATCGCCCATTCGCTCGGTTCGATCGTTACCTACCGGCTGCTCCGGCGTATGGCTGGGAACACCCATGTGCGCCTGCTGCTGACGGTCGGCTCACCCCTTGGGATCAACGCCGTTCGCGATCGCCTTCGTCCGCCGTCGCTCGAAATCCCGCCTGGCATCAGTCGGTGGATCAACGGGGCGGACGAGCGCGACTATGTCGCCCTGCAGTCGCGGCTGGACGAAAGCAGCTTTTGCCCCGGAATTGAAAATCTGCCGGACTTTCGCAACCCGCGCGACGATGCCCATTCGATCTTGGGATATCTCGCGGATAAGCGTATCTCACAGCTCGTGTCGGAGGCCCTCACCGCCGACCCCGGCTGAGAAGCGCCGCTCGGCGTTTCGGGTCCCCGACGGTGCGCTTTCCCTTTCACGGCGATGGTCTAAGCTTCCGACTCGGGGCCGCAACGGGGGGAGCGGACGTGAACCAGGGGACCGGGCGCTACGCCGCCTTCTTGAGCTACAGCCACAAGGACGCGGCGGCGGCACGCTGGCTGCACCGGCGGCTCGAAACCTACCGCATCCCGCGCCGCCTCGTCGGCAGCGCCGGCGAGCACGGACCGGTGCCGGCGCGGCTGACGCCCATCTTCCGCGACCGCGAAGAGCTGCCCGCGGCGGGCGATCTCAGCGAACGGGTCCGCGCCGCACTCGCCGAGTCCGGCCATCTCGTCGTCATCTGCTCGCCGCACAGCGCCGCCTCCCCTTGGGTGGCGAGGGAAATCGAGGTGTTTCGCGAGCTCCACCCGGATCGCCCGGTCTACGCCGCCATCGTCGAGGGCGACCCGGAGCAATGCTTCCCCCGCGGCCTCGCCGCCGCCGGCGTGGAGCCGCTCGCCGCCGATCTGCGCGCCGGCCGCGACGGCCGCCGCCTCGGCTTCCTCAAGCTCGTCGCCGGCCTCGCCGGAACGCCGCTCGACGCCCTCGTCCAGCGCGACGCCCAGCGCCGGATGCGCCGCGTGACGGCCGTCACGGCGGCGGCGCTGGCGGCGGTGCTAATCATGGCGGTGTTGACGGCCATGGCCCTCAACGCACGCGCCGAGGCCCAGCGCCAGCGCGCCGAAGTGGAGGACATCGTGGAGTTCATGCTGACCGATCTGCGCACCAGGCTGAAGGGCGTCAGGCGCCTGGATGTCTCGCAGGCGGTCAACGAGCGCGTGCTGAGGCACTATGCCTCGCAGGATCTCGCCGACCTCCCCGCCGACTCGCTGGAGCGCCGAGCGCGCCTTCTCCAGCAGATCGGCGAGGACGACCTCGATCGCGGCCAGCCCGGTCGCGCGCTCGCCCAGTTCCGCGAGGCCGCGCGCACCACCGCCGCCTTGCTGGCCGACCGTCCCGACGATCCCGACCGCATCTTCGCCCAATCCCAGAGCGAATATTGGGTGGGCAAGGTCGATTACATCCGCAACAACTTCGCGGCCGCCAGGGCTGCGTTCGAACGCTACCGTGCCCTGGCCGAGCGCCTGGTGGCGATCGACTCCTCCAAGGCGGAGTGGGTCAAGGAAGCGGGCTATGCCGCGGGCAGCCTCTGCTCGACCGCGCTCGCCCGCCCGCAGGACCCCGCGGCCGCGCTTCGCCTCTGCACCGTCGCCCTCCAGCGCATGGAGCGGGTGCAGCAGCTCACCGGCACCACGCGGGCGACGGTCGAGGCGGTGCTCAACCGGCATTTGTGGATGATGAAGGCGTGGAACGCGAACGGCCGCTGGGACCGCGTCCTCTACCACAAGGCGCGCCAGGAAGAGCTGATGGGAGCGCTGCTTCGAGCCGACCCGGAGAATGTCGACTATCGCGACATCTGGATGCAGGCCCAGTTCGGCATTGCCGAGATTCTGTTGGACCATGGCGACACCGCGGAAGCGCGCACGCGCCTCGCCGACGCCGCCGCGACGGTCGCGAAGCTGCGCGTCCACGATTCGAACAACGCCGAATGGCGCGCTTGGGCGACAAGAATCGAGGCGCTCTCGAAAAAAGGAGACGGAAGATGATGACCGCGGCAGAGATCATCGATCGGAGCCAAAAGCCGACCCTGATTAACAACGCTGTACCTAATGGATTCATTCCTCAGGAGATCGTGTACCGGCGGTTGGGCCTCGACTGCAGAAGATATTGTTTCGCCTATGAGATGCTGGAAAAGCCGACGGTTAACGGGGCGCATCCCGAATTCAAGCCGATCGAGGAGTTCACCCAGGAGATCCTGGCGTCCCGTTATTCCACAAAGGGCCGCGACCTCGAAGAGATCAAGCCGCTCGACATAACGATCAGCAGGCACGCCTATATCGTCATGGAGTTGCCCGCTGGGTGGACCTTTAGCCCCGACGCCATGCTCCCCGGCATAACGCTGGGCGGGCCAAACCCGGACTCCGACGCCTACGGACAATTGCGGTACGTCATCAAGGGGAAACCCCCGTCCGCCGACCCCGTATCGAATTGCAGCCTCGTCTATTTTTCGGCGATCAATCGGAGCGGCACCCCGCCTTATTATCAGCCTCTGAACTTCAATATCGTCATCGGTGACGGCGTCGCCGTTCTGGTCGATCCGGACATCCGCTTTCCGGGCGGAGGTATCTCGTAGCCGAAGACGGATTTCACGCAATTTCCCTTCAGGAGACCCGACATGGCAACCGCATTGAGAACCCAGGACGAAGGCTTCGCCGCCCAGACGTTGCCGCCGTCGGCCGCCGCGCATAACGACCAGGCGCCGGTGCGGCCCGAATGGCGAGGGGCGCCGCCCGAGCGGCTGGTGGTTCGCGAGATCAGCTTCCTGATGGACAGCGACGGGCTGCAATTCCTCTACAAGGATTCGGCGGCGGCCGAGCCGCTTCCCGCGGACGGCATCGGCGAGGTGGCCGCAAGCGCCGCCGCGGCGCCGCTGCCGCCGCTGATCGGCCTGTCGGGGGCTGGCCTGGCGACGGCGGAGACGCCGCTCGACCTCAGTCTCACCGGCGCCCCGGCCTTCCTCGTCTTCAAGCTCGACACCCGGCTGAACTGGCGCTTCAGCCGTACCGAGCCGGCCATCACCCACAAGCAGGCGGCGCACGCGGCCTTCTATGGCGGGCTGATGCACGTCGACCGCCTCGGCAATGTCAGCGCGGCGCCGGTCGACGATTGCCGGGTGGCCTTCCTGGTCGCCCGCCCGCCCGCCGGTCCCTACCGGCACGGCTTCAACTTCAACGTCGAGCTGATCCAGAAGCCGCACGTCGGCGACTCCGAGCCGAGGGTCCTGCCGATCATGATCGATCCGGACATCCGCTTCCCCGGAGGATCGACGACTTGATCCTGGACGAAAAGGGGTAGGTAAAGGCCGTCATGCCGCCTGTCCCCCTTTCCCTCATCATCGCTTATGCCCGGGCCGGGGCGTCGGCCTTCGCCTGGGAGCGTTTCGTCGCGGCGGGCTATGGCCGGATGACTCAGGATCCCGCCGCCCTGAACGTGAAGGGGCGCCTTCTCAAGGACCGGGCGCTCGCCCATTCCGGCGCCGAGCGGCGGCGGCTCTATGCCGAGGCGGCCGAGGCCTATCGGGCGGCGGCGGCGGCGGCGGGCGCCTCCACCTATCCGCTGATCAACGCGGCCTCCCTGTCCCTGCTGGCCGGCGACGCGGCTCGGGCGCGGGACTTGGCCGGCCAGGTCTGCGAGCATGTCGAAGCCCATCCCGACGAGCCCGAGACTCCTTATTGGCGCGCCGCCACCCGCGCCGAGGCTCTGCTCCTCCTCGATCGCGAGCCCGAGGCGCGCGCCGCCTTGGCCGAGGCGGTCGCCCTCGCCCCCTTGGCTTGGGAGGACCATGCCTCCACGCTGCGCCAGTTCGGCCTCATCCTGGCGGCGCAGGGCCGCGACGCCGCCTGGCTGGATGCCTACCGTCCGCCCCGCTCGCTCCATTTCGGCGGCCACATGTCGTTCGACTCCAAGGTCGCGCGGCGCGAGCATCTCGACGAGACGATCCGGGCGGTGCTGGAGGAGGAGCGGATCGGCTTCGGCTACGGCGCGCTCGCCGCCGGTGCGGACATCATCGTCGCCGAGGCCTTGCTGGAGCGGGGCGCCGAGCTTCACGCGGTGCTGCCCGGCGGGCCCGAGGCCTTTGCCGCGGTCTCGGTCGATCCGTTCGGCAAGGCCTGGCGGCGGCGCTTCGACGCGGTGCTCGGCCGCGCCGGGACGGTGCGGGGAGTGCGGCCGCTCGGAATCGAGCCGGGGCGCGCGATGGTCGGGCTGGGCGACGAGATCGCGATGGGCGCGGCGGTGATGAATGCGCGGCGCCTCGAAAGCCGCGCGATGCAGTTGCTGGTGCTCCCGGACGAGGCGGCGGAGCCGGGCCGCGCCGCCCCCCGCGCCGGCGCGCTGTGGGCCGAGGCGGGCTGGCGCCAGCGCATCGTCACCGCGCCGCGCGAGGCGCTGCCGCCGGGCGAGCCGCCCCGGCTGCGCGCCGGCCCGCACCGGCGGCTGGCGGTGCTGGCGATCATGCCCGGCGAGGGCGACGGGCTGGCCGAGCGACTGGCGGCGATCGCACCGCGCCTCGCCGGCGCCGGTGCCGCTCCGGTGCCGCCTTATTTCACCGGGCGGGAGATCCTGTTCGCTTATGCCGAGCCGGTCGAGGCGGCATTGGCCGCGCTCGCGTTCGCCCGCGCGTCCGCCGCGTCGCCCGCCGCCGGGATCGGCTGCCATTACGGCATTGCCGACCCGGTCGACGATCCGTTCAGCGGCCGGCCCCGCCTCGCCGGCGAAGCCCCCGCTTTGGCCGCCGCCGCGGCCGCCTCGGCGCCGCCCGGCTCGGTCTGCGTCAGCGGCGATTTCGCCGCCGCCCTCGCCGCTACGGGCGGCACCGCCATCCAGGCCGAGCTGGCCGGCGAGCTCTCCCCGCCCCCCGGCGAGCCCCCCGTCGAGCTCTACACGCTGACGCCGCGCCTATAGCATCTCCGCCTCGAGCCGGTGCGGCGCGGCCACGACCAAGGCATCGGCCTCGCGGCGGATGACGCCGCGGCGCTCGAGCGCATTCACCGTGCGCGATGCCGTCTCCCGAGTCGTGCCGACCCTCAGCGCCAGCTCCGCGATGACCGGCGCCGGCCGGATCGCCAGCCCCTCCCCCTCGCGCGCCAGCCGAAGCAATTCGGCGCAGACCCGGCCCGGCGCCGACAAGGCCGCGCGCTCGTACATCCGCGCCGACGTCGCCCGCAACCGCTTCAGCAGCAGCCGCGACAGGGCAAGGCCGATGCAGCCGTGCCGCTCGGCGAGGCCGGCCAGGGCCGCGGCCTCGAGCAGGAAGGCGCGCACCTCCTCCACCGCGAGCACGTCCGCATCCTCCAGCGACGGAGTCAGCCCGGCGAGCGCTCCGAACAGGTCGCCGGGGCCGAATTCGTGCAGCAATATCGCCTGGCCGTCGAGGCTGTAGAGCAAGGCCTGGGCGTGCCCGAGCACGACGAGGATGGCGGCGGTGGCGCGGTCGCCCTGGCGCAGGATGTGGCCTCGCGCCGGATAGACCCGGATCCGGCCCTGGCGCAGGATCTGCTCCGAAGTCTCGGCCGGGCAGGCGAGCGCCGAGCGCACCGCCTCGAGATCGATCGCGTCGAACAGGCCCGCCTCCCCAGTCGCGCTCAAGTCTAGACGAGGCCCGGGCGCCGATACATCCTCGATTAGCGCAAGAACAGCGCCGCCGGGACCCGGCAAGTCGAGCTATTTCCCGCCGCCCGGAGCCCAATCCCGCGCCCGGCTTATTGCCGCCCGGCGCCGACCCCGCCGATCCGCTCCGCGCCGCTTCCGGCGAGGCTGAAGCTGAGGCCCATCTCGGCGGCGCGGGGGCCGAAGAAGGCGCCGTCGAAGGTGCCGCTATAGCCGCCGCCGGCGAGGCTCCCCAGGAACCGCGCCGCGGCGATCGTGCCGGTCCCGCCGACGGTCAGGGTCGAGGCGCCGCTGCGGTTCAGGAACAGATCGGCGCGAACGCTCGCCGCGGCGAAGTCGGCGACCAGCCGCGCCTGTCCGGTGACGTTCTCGACCGCGGTCCCGTTGACATACTGGCCCCTCAGCGGCCCGGCATAGGAGGCGCCGCCGGTGCGCGGCATGTCACTCGCCACCGTCTCGAACCCGCCGACGCCCCAGGTCGCATCGGTCCGGGTCGTCGTGGTCGTGCCGTCGTCGGTGAAGCGCAGCCGCGTCCACATCGCCAGCGTTGTGTAGGTCAGCGCCACGTCGCCGCCGCCCCCGCCCGGCCGGTAGAGCGAGAGATAATCCTCGCTCGCGCTGCCTACGCCGCGCGCGTAATTCTGGAAGGCCGGGCCGTTGAAGGCGAAGTCCGGGCGCAGGTCGGCCGCCGCGAAGGCCTGGGACGCGGCGCCGTCGCGGATCGTGTAGCTGTTGGTGGCGGCGTCGTAGGCGATCGACAGGCTGCCATTGGCGTAGGGCCGCGCCTCGATCGCGTTGACGCCCGGGGTCGAGCCGCCGGCGCCGCTCCTGTCGGTGCGGCCGACGGCGATGCCGGTCAGCGCCACCTGCTGGCTCGACGTCAAAGCGGCGAAGCTGGGATAGGTCGCGGCGGGCGGCGGCGGCGGCGGCGGCGCGGGGATGATTCCGACCCCGCCGCTCGTCCCGCCTCCGCCGCAGGCCGAAAGCAGGCACGCCGCCGCCGCGCCGGCCGCGAGTTTCGCAATATTTTTCATGCACATGGCTCCCCTGGCGCGATCATAGGGGCTCGCCCGCCCGGCGCAAGAGCCGCCGGACGGCAAGTCGCCGCGCCGCCATATTCCCCTCCCTTGCAGGGAGGGGAGGGCCGGGCCCCGCGCGCCCTATATCCCCCTCCCCTTGCGGGGAGCGGTGGCTCTAGACCGCGCGCAGGAAAAATTCGGTGGGCGTCTTGCCGTGGCCGCTGGCGAAGCGGGTGTGCGGCGCATCGGCCGTCCGCTGGTTGTCGGCGATCAGCATCTCGTCGGCGTCCTTCGCCTCGATCACCAGATAGATGTGGTCGGCGCCGGGGGGCGTCGGATCGCGATCGAAGGTGACGCCGACGTCGCCGGGCTGCTGGTGCCCGACGGTGACCCGCCGCCAGCCGCGCGTCTCGATGGCGTGGGCGAGGCTGCCGGCCCCGGCGATCATGGCGACGCCGATGCCCGACTGGCGCAGGAGCGCGCTGAGGTGCGCCGCGCAGCCATTGTGCGGATATCCGGGGAGCGCCGCGGCGGCCTCCTCGCGCGCCTGCTTGAGGCCGCTCGCGCTGCTGCCGCGCTTGATCAGGCCGGGGATTCGAATCGTGTCGGACATGGGAGCCTCCTCTGGCGTTTGTCGCCGCACCCTAAGCCGGCCGCCGCCGCGCCCCCGTGACCGCCGTCACGGCGTGAGGTGACGGCCGCCCACCGACGGCGAGGAGGCGGCGGCATGGGGCCGCGCCGCCGCCTCACAGCCTCCGGATCCGCGGCTCGGCCCGTCGATGGTCGATCAGCAGGTCGGTCAGCGCCCACACCATCGCGTCGGCGCGGTCGGGGCTCCGCCCCGGGCCGTGATAGGCGCCGCCATAGGTCAGCCCCGCCAATTCCTCCTCGAGCGCCGGGAAGGTGCCGGCGAGCTTGGCCCGTCCGCTGTCGAACAGCACCGCCACCGGCGCCGCCCGCGCCGCCTTGCCTTCGCTGGCATGAACCAGCCTGACCGGCGCCGTCACCCCGGCGCCGCGAAGCACGGCCTCGACCATCCGCCCGCCATTGTTCGCCTCGGCGACGATCCGCTGCGCGCCATGCGCCTTCGCCGCCGCGGCCACCTTGCGCGCCCAGCCCTCCGGCGACAGGCCGGCGACGCTGAGGTCCGCGACGACATAGCCGGTCCCGTCCGAGCCCACGCCGCACACGACGATCCCGCACGCATCGCCGTCCACCCCCGCCGGCGGGTCGACCCCGACGACCACTCGCCGAAGGGCCGGGCGCCCCTCCGCCGGCTCGGGAGGAAAGCCGCGGCACTTGGCGATCAGATCGTGCGGCCACAGCGCCCCCTCCGGATCCTCGACCAGCTCGCCGCCCAGCTCCTGCCGCCCGGTCCGGGTGCCGCCGAGCAGCTTTTGCATCGCCGCCAGCCCGCCTTGGGAGAGATGCGGGTTGGCGTGCGACGGCCCGCCGCTCCGCGCCACCCCCTCCTCGGCGAGGATCGCCTTCAGCGCCCCGATCGCCCGCGGCGTCGTCGTCACCAGGGTGCGAGGCCGCTCGCCGCAGCGCAGGCCGAGCTGCAAATTGGTCCAGGTCTCCGCCGGCCGCGCCCATTTGGCGAATTCGTCGCACCAGGCGATGTCGTGCTCCGGCCCCCTCAGCCCGTCCGGATGGGCGCCCGAATAGACGAAGGCCCGGGCGCCGCTCGCGAAGGTCAGCCGCCCGAGGCTCGGCTCCCACCGCATCGTCTCGCGCTCCCCCGCCCGGGCCACCGCGAGAAGGCCGCTGCGCGGACCCTCGACCATCACCCGCCGGACCTCGGCCGGAGTCGCCGCGACCAAAGCGATCGAGGCGCCGGGGTGGGTGCGGGCATAGTCGCTCACCCATTCCGCTCCGGCCCGGGTCTTGCCGAAGCCGCGCCCGCACAGCATCACCCACACCCGATAGGGGCCGGCCGGCTCCATTTGCCCCTCATGCGCCCAGGCCGGCCAGTCGGCGGCGAGCCGCATCAGCGTCGGCTCGTCCAGTTCGCTGACGAGCTGGTCCTGAACCGCCTCCTTGAGGGCGAGCAAGGTTTCCACCGTGGACGTGCCGGGCTTCACCTTATTCCCTCCCGCAAGCCGGCGGGCGTGGCGCGGACGTGGCTCGGCGCCGGCGGGCGCCGCCGCTCACCCCTCCCGCTCACCGGCCGGTCCCCCGCCATATTTCGCCCGGTGCGCGCGGATCGCCTTGAGCCGCCGGAGCACCTCGTCGCGCACCTGCTCGATCGACGGTTCCGGCGGCATGTGCCGCTGCCGCCCGCCGCCGGCGCCGCCCGAATCCTCCCGCCGGTAGAGCTGCATGATCCGGATCGCCTGGTCGATGGTCGGGCTGGGCAGGCCCTCCGCCGCCGCCATCACCTCCGGGTCGAGCGCCCGCGGCACCGAGTCGATCAGCAGCCCGTCATTGCGGATCTTGCCTTCCTCGCGGGCGGCATTCCAGCGCGCGGCGAAGGCGGCGTCCCGGGTCCGCCGGTTGTACACGGCGACGCTCGAGAAGCCGACCTTCCGAGCCGAATAGCCGACCCCATAGCCGACGATCAGATGAGCGAGGAACTTGTCCTCCGCGCTCGGCGACCACCGGCCTTCGCCGACGCGCACGATCTGCGCGCCCTCCCGCTTCGAGCGGCGCACGATCAGCTCGCGCGGGTCCGGCACCTCGCCTTGCTCCGCCGCCGCCGCCCGCGGCCGGCCGCCGGCATGGACCGCCCGCCCTTCGGCCTCCACCCGCGCCCGCCCCCACGCCAGCGCCCGCCCCCAGTCCCGCGCGAACCCCGCATCGCGCCGCCGCAGCTCATAGGC
>DASWRU010000039.1:0-40088 GCA_036403015.1 Allosphingosinicella sp. | reverse complement strand
AGTCGGACGCCATCGCGGCGCGGGCCTCGGCAACGGCAACGACGAGCGCGAGCAGACCCTTAATCAGCTGCTGGTCGAGATGGACGGCTTCGAGGCCAACGAAGGCATCATTATCATCGCCGCCACGAACCGGCCCGACGTGCTCGATCCGGCGCTTCTGCGCCCCGGTCGCTTCGACCGGCAGGTGGTCGTCCCGCGTCCGGACATCGACGGCCGCGAGCAGATCCTCGGAGTGCACATGAAAAAGGTGCCGCTGGCGCCCGACGTCGATCCGCGCGTCATCGCCCGCGGAACTCCGGGATTCTCCGGCGCCGATCTCGCCAACCTGGTCAACGAAGCCGCCTTGCTCGCCGCGCGCAAGGGCAAGCGCCTCGTCGCGATGAGCGAGTTCGAGCTCGCCAAGGACAAGGTGATGATGGGCGCCGAGCGCAAGTCAATGGTGATGACCGAGGACGAGAAGACGGCCACCGCCTATCACGAGGCGGGCCATGCCCTCGTCTCGCTCCACGTGCCGGGCTGCGATCCGCTGCACAAGGTGACGATCATCCCGCGCGGGCGGGCCCTGGGGGTCACCTGGAACCTGCCGGAGCGCGACCGCTATTCGATGACCATGAAGCAGATGAAGGCGCGGCTCTCCCTCTGCTTCGGCGGGCGGATCGCCGAGCAGATCATCTACGGCCACGACGAGCTCAATACCGGCGCCTCCAACGACATCCAGCAGGCGACCGAAATGGCCCGCGCGATGGTGATGGAATATGGCATGTCGGAAAGGCTCGGCTGGCTGCGCTATCGCGACAACCAGGAGGAGGTGTTCCTCGGCCACAGCGTCGCCCGCAACCAGACCGTCTCCGAGCAGACCGCGCAGCTCATCGACCAGGAGGTGCGCCGCCTGATCGAGGAGGCCGAGGCGACCGCGCGCAGCGTGCTGACCGAGCATATCGACCAGCTCCACCGGCTCGCCGGCGCGCTGCTCGAATATGAGACTCTGAACGGCGAGGAATCGAAGAAGGCGATACGCGGCGAGGATATCGGCCGCGAGGACCCCAATTCCCGCCGCCCGTCCTTGCCCGTCGCCGGCTCCTCGATCCCGAGCACGCGCCGCCCGCGCGGCGGCATCGGCGGACCCGCGCCGCAGGGCGCCTGAGCGCGTTCAACGGCCGTTCATCGCGAGGACGCCTTCCTGCCGCCGTTACGGGCAGGGAGGGTCTTGCAGCGATGAAGAGGTGGATTGCAACTGTTTTCCTGATCGTGGTGCCGCTCGGCGCGGCGCAGGCGATGAACGTCGCCGTCTTCCTCCAGAAGGCGGATTCGCTCGAGAAGAAGGGCATGATGGCGCTCTTTTCGAGCGACTACAAATTGCTGAAGGGCGAGGTCCAGGCCGGCAGCGAGGCGCTGAGGGCGGAGCGGCTGGCCACCAAGGCGGCGGGCCGTCCCACCGCTTATTGCCCGCCCAACGACCATGGCTCGCTGACCAGCGACGAGCTCCTCATCGCCTTGCGCACCATTCCGGAGCCGAAGCGGCCGCATGTGGAGGTGAAGGACGCGCTGCGCGCCCTCCTCGCCCGTAAATATCCCTGCCGCTAGTGAGCGATGCCCAAGGCGACGAGCAGCAGCAGGAACAAAGTCAGCGCGGTCCCGGCGAAGATCAGCAGCAGCACGGTCCGCCACACGGCGCTCCAGCGCTCCAGCCGGTAGGCGCCGCGCAGCTGGCGGTACATGTGGACGGGCGGCAGGAGCGTCAGCGCGAGCATCGACCACCCGCTCCGGACGCCGAGGGCGTGGAGGAGCGACAGCACCACCACCAGAAGCGTCATGAAGCACAGCGAATAGGTGACGAAGACGGTGTGGTCGTACGCCTTGTAGGCCCGGTAGCGCCGGCGGTGGAGGAACATCAGCCACACGAACGGCACCGAGATCGGGATCAGTGCCCAGGAGAGTTTGTAGGCGTTGGTCTGCAGCTTGTAGAAGAGCAGTGACGGATTCTCCTTGGCCCTTTTGTAGGCGGTGTCGACCGCTCCGAGGCCGCTCGTGTCGATGTCGATGAAATCGCCGCCATCGGTGGCGACCGGTTTCCCCTCGAGCGTGTTGAGCGTGCCGATCTGCTGGCGGAGGTCCATGATCTTCGCGTCGAGCGCGGCGGTCGGCCGCTTCGCGCGGATCGCCGCCGCACGCTCCGCCTGGAGGCGCTCGATCCCCTTTACCGCCTGCTGCCGCCCATTTTGCGCCTGTGACGCCTGAGCCGCCGGCGAGTGGCGGCCGGTATCGCCCACCGGTCCGCCGATTAGGTTGAAGACGGCGAACATCACGAAGACTGAAAAGAGGAACAAGGCAATCGGCGAGACGAACCGCGCCCGCTGCCCCTCGACGTAGCCGCGGGTGAGCTCGCCCGGGCGCCAGGCGAGGAGCGGCAGAGTCCGCCAGATCTTGCCTTCGAAATGGAGGACGCCGTGGGCGAGGTCGTGCCAGAAAGCGGCGAGGGACCGGTGGACGTGCGCCGCCTGCCCGCATTGGTGGCAGTGCGGGCCGATCAGGTCCGTGCCGCAATTGAGGCAGGCGCCGCCCTCGTCTCCCTCCGGGTCGCTTTGCCCCTCGCCGGCTCTCGGCTCGATCGCCCGCGCGAGCACGCCGCCCGTCACCGCGTCGCCGACCGCTTCTATGCCCCCTGAGCTCATGCCTGGATCATGGCCGAAGCCTTTCCGCAGGTCGAGACTCCATATGTTGCTTCACATGTATACAAGTGCTACACCACGGTCATGACCAAGCAGCATGTCATCACCGCCCGAATCGATGACGAGACTCTCACCGGCCTCAATCGCATGGCGGAATATCATGACCGGTCCCGCGCCTGGCTCGTGGCCAAGGCCGTCGAGCGATATGTGAAGGAAGAGACGGAATTCTTCGCCTTCATCCAGGAAGGGGAGGATAGCTTCAATCGCGGCGACTACCTCACCCATGAGGAGCTCGTCGCGGAGCTCGATGCTCGCTACAAGGATCATAAAGCGAAGCGCGCCGCTTGAAGCTGGTCTGGTCTCGCGATGCCAACCGCGATCTCCACGCCATCCTGGAATATTATGAGCAGTTCGAGATAGCCGTCGCCGCACGAATGGCGGAGGCGATCAAGGCCGAACCGCGACGACTGTTGGATTACCCCCAGATGGGAACGCCGACGCGGCGGCGGGGGACCCGGAAGTGGCCGGTGCGAGGGACTCCGTTCCGGCTTTACTATTCGATCGAAGGAGACACGTTGGTCGTCCAGCGCGTGGTCCACTCCGCCATGGACGAGGCGTGAGGGCTCGCATCCGCACCGGCCTCCTCGGCGGCTCGTTCAACCCGGCGCATCGGGGGCACCGGCGGATCAGCGCCGCCGCCATCGCGGCGCTCGGGCTCGATGAGCTGTGGTGGCTGGTCTCGCCGGGCAATCCGCTCAAGCAGAAGGCCGGCATGGCGCCGCTCGCCGCCCGCTTCGCCTCGGCCCGGCGCGCCGCGCGGGGGCTTCCGGTCCGAGTCACCGCGATCGAGCGGGAGCTCGGCAGCCCTTACACCGTCGACACGCTCCGCACCCTCCTCCGCCGCTACCCCGGCCGCCGCTTCGTCTGGATCATGGGCGGCGACAATCTTGTCCAGTTCCACCGCTGGCGCGAATGGCGCCGGATCGCGCAAATGGTTCCGATTGCAGTCGTTTCGCGTCCGGGATATGATGGCCCGGCCCACGCGGCTCGCGCGATGGGATGGATGCGGCGCTTCGTCCGGCCCGCAGCCGGGGCCCGCAACTGGACGGAGTGGAGACCGCCGGCGCTCGTGTTCCTGAGATTGCCGCTCGACCCGACCTCCGCCACCGGCCTTCGCGCCGTCCGCCCCGACTGGCACCAAAGCCCAGTCCATTCGTTCAAACCCAAGGCCCAACGCGACGGCGTGACGCGGCGGCCGATAGACTGAGGAGGCACATTGCCCGCAACCCTAAAGGCTCCGCGATCCGGCGGAGCGAACGAACAGGTCGAAGCCCTGCATGCTCTCGTGCTTCGATCGCTCGACGACGATCAGGCCCAGGACGTCGTCACCATCCCGCTCACGGGCAAGTCCAACATCGCCGACTATATGGTGATCGCCTCCGGGCGCTCGACCCGCCAGGTCGCGTCGATGGCGCAGAAGCTCACCGAGCGGATCAAGCAGGATCTCGGCCGCAGCGTCAGGATCGAGGGGCTGCCGGTCGCCGACTGGGTGCTGATCGACGCCGACGACGTCATCGTCCACCTGTTCCGCCCCGAGGTGCGCAGCTTCTACAATCTGGAGCGGATGTGGGGCTTCGAGGAGAGCGTGGCCTCGGCGGCACATTGAGGGTGGCGCCCCAAGGTCGTCATTGCGAGCGAAGCGAAGCAATCCAGTGACGGCGGACGGCGCCTGGATCGCCGCGTCGCTTCACCCCTCGCAATGACGGAGGACCGATAGAATGCTCCTCCACATCGTCGCCCGCGGCAAGATAGGCCGAAGCCCGGAAGCCGAGCTGGTCGAGCGCTACCTGAAGCGCGTCTCCTGGCCAACCAGGCTCACCGAGCTTCCCGAGAGCGGCGGCAAGGCTCCCCCGCCCGCCGACAACGCCGTCACCATCCTCCTCGACGAGAAAGGCGAGCCGCTGGCCAGCCTCGATTTCGCGCGCCGCCTCGAGCGCTGGCGGGACGAGGGACGGCGCGAGGCGCGCTTCCTGATCGGCGGCGCCGACGGCTTCGCCGACGCGGAGCGGGCGGGCGCGGACCTCCTGCTGTCCTTCGGCCGGGCGACCTGGCCCCACCTCCTCGCCCGCGCCATGCTGGCCGAGCAATTGTGGCGCGCCACCTCCATCCTTGCGAACCACCCCTATCATCGGGAAGGATAGGCGGATGCACCGCCGCCTCCTTCCGCTCGCCGCCGCGGCCGCCCTGCTGCTGGCGGGAGGCTGGGCCGCGGCGCAGGACGGCGCGCCGGAACCCGCGGATCTCATCGCCGCCAAGCGCCAGGCCGCGGACGCGAAGCGGCGCTCCGATCTGCTCGAGGCACGGGCCGCCAAGGCGCGCGGCGAGGCCGAGCGCGCCCGCGCCGAGGCGGCGGCGCTCGCCGCCGGCATCGAGAGCGCGGAAGCCGAGATCACCGCCGCCGAGACGCGCGTGCGGCTGGTCGAACAATTGCGCGCGGAGCAGCGCGCCCGCCTCGCCACCCAGCAGGGTCCGGTCGTGCGCCTCACCGCCGCGCTTCAGACGATGGGCCGCCGCCCCCCGGCGCTCGCCCTCATCCAGCCGGGATCGCTGGACGAGCTGGTCCACGTCCGCGCCCTGCTCGCCTCCACCTTACCCGCCATCCGCGCCCGCACCGCGGGCCTCCGCGCCGAAGTCGCGCGGGGCAACGAGCTGCGGCGCGAAGCCGGCCTCGCCGTCGCCGCCTTGCGCTCCAGCCGGGAGGATTTGCGCCGGCGCCGAGTCGCGCTCGCCCGCTTCGAAATGCGCCAGCGGACGCTCTCGCAAAGCCTGACCGAGACGGCGCTCTCCGAATCCGACCGGGCGCTCGCCTTCGGGGAGGAGGCGCGCGATCTCGCCGCGTTGCAGGACACCAAGGCGTACCAGGCCGCCCTGCGCGCGCGGCTCGCGGCGCTGCCCGGGCCGGTGCTCCGGCCGGTCAACCCGCCGGCGCGGTCCGCGGCGCCGTCCCGCTACGGCTTGGCGGTCTCCGGAAGATTGCTCACCGGCACGGGCGAGATATCGGAAGCCGGAGTCCATG
Source organism: Allosphingosinicella sp. (assembly GCA_036403015.1). GTDB lineage: Bacteria > Pseudomonadota > Alphaproteobacteria > Sphingomonadales > Sphingomonadaceae > Allosphingosinicella. Next base: position 34,343 of record DASWRU010000039.1, on the reverse strand, counting down.
CCCGCGGCCTCACCTTCGAAACCGCCGCGGGCGGCCTCGCCGTCGCGCCCGCGGCGGGCCGAATCGTCTATGCCGGCCCATTCCGGAGCTACGGCGGCGTCGTCATCATCGATCATGGCGGCGGCTGGACGACCGCGCTCACCAACCTTTCTGCCCTCGCCGTCAAGCGCGGCGACCGGGTACGCCGCGGCGACGCGCTGGGCGAAACCGGCACGCGGGTATCGGTCGAGCTACGCAAGGACGGCCGCCCCGTCCCGATCACCGCGCTGATCGGCTAACGTGCCTCCCCATCCAAGATGGGAGGGGGACCACCGAAGGCGGTGGAGAGGTAGCTGGAACAAGCCTCATCAATTACCCCTCCACCCCGCGTCGCGGGTTCCCCCCCATGCCGCGCATGGGGAGGCACGGATTGTTCACCTGCGGTTGCTTTCCCGGTGCTAGAAAAGCGGGTAAACCCTCCCGACACACGCGACACATCAGGATTCTCATGGCCAGCAACTTTCTCCGCTCCCTCGGCCTCGTCAGCGCCCTCGCGCTGATCCCGGCCGCCACCGCCTCCTTCGCCGCCGCCGACGTCAGCTCGATCCGCGAGTTCGACGAGTTCATGAACGTGTTCAACAAGGTGCGCGCCGACTATGTCGACCAGGTCGACGACAAGACCCTGATCCGCGGCGCCATCGACGGGATGCTGAACTCGCTCGATCCGCACAGCTCCTATCTCGACGAGCGCGGCTACCAGTCGCTGATGACGACGACCGAGGGCAATTACGGCGGCCTCGGCCTCAACGTCACGATGGAGGATGGCACCGTCAAGGTCGTCGCCCCGATCGAGGACAGCCCGGCGTTCAAGGCGGGGCTCAAGGCCGGCGACTACATCACCCACCTGAACGGCAAGTTCATCGTCGGCGGCACGCTCGACGAGGCGGTCGACTCGATGCGCGGCGCGCCGGGCAGCACGATCCGCATCACCGTGTTCCGCCCGGGCCGCGACAAGCCGTTCGACGTCACGCTGACCCGCGCCATCGTCAACCTGCCGGCGGTCAAGTGGGAGGTGAAGGACGGCATCGGCGTGCTCAACGTCAACACCTTCAGCCGCACCACGACGCAGGAGACGCTGGCCGCGATCTCGCAGATCCAGAAGACGCTCGGCCACGCGCCGACCGGCTACATCCTCGACCTTCGCTCCAACCCCGGCGGTCTGCTCGACCAGGCGGTCGGCCTCTCCGACGTGTTCCTCGAGCGCGGCGAGGTGGTCAGCCAGCGCGGCCGCAGCAAGGCGGACATCGAGCGTTATTACGCCCAGCCGGGCGATGCGACCGGCGGCGCGCCGGTCATCGTCCTCGTCGACGCCGGCAGCGCCTCGGCCGCGGAGATCGTCGCCGCCGCGCTCCAGGACCAGCACCGCGCCCTGGTGATGGGCGAGCGGACCTTCGGCAAGGGCTCGGTCCAGACGCTGCTGCCGCTGTCGCAGAAGACGGCGCTGAGGCTGACGACGGCGCGTTATTACACGCCGTCGGGACGTTCGGTGCAGGAAGGCGGCATCACGCCCGACATCGAGGTGCCCCAGCTCACCGATCCGGACTATAAGAGCCGCCCGCGGCTGCGCGAGGCCGACCTCAGGCGCCACCTCGTCAACGAGGCGACGGTCAGCGACGATATCGTCCAGGACGACGGCAAGCCCGACCCGCGCTTCGCCGCGACCGCCGAGGATCTGAAGAAGAAGGGCATCGAGGATTTCCAGCTGTCCTACGCCGTCCAGGCGCTGTCCCGCCTCGCCCGCAACGCGCCGGCCGGGGCGCCGGCGCGCACCGGCGCCCGCCGCTAGCAGGTGACTCGGCTCCAACAGGCGAAGGCGCTGGCGCTGCTGGTGCCGGCGGCGTTGCTGGCCGGCGCCTACGGGTCGCAATATTTCGGCGGCCTGGTGCCGTGCGAGATGTGCTGGTGGCAGCGTTACGCCCATTTCGTCGCGCTCGCCTTCGCTTCGCTCGCCTTCGGCCTCGCGCGCCTGCCGGACCGGGGGCGCAGCTTCGTCTGGCTGGCGGCGCTGGCCATCCTCGCCAGCGGCATGATCGGCTTCTACCATGCCGGGGTGGAGATGAAGGTCTTCGCCGGCTTCACCCAATGCACGTCCACGGTGAGGGCCGCGTCCACGGACGATCTCATGCGCCAGATCATGGACGCGCCGTTCGTCCGTTGCGACGAGATCCAATGGTCGTTCCTCGGCGTCTCGATGGCGGGGTGGAACTTTATCCTTTCGACTGTGTCGGCACTGGCGATCCTATGGCTGAGCCTCAAACGACCGCGCCCGCTGGCGGCGTGACCCTCCCCGAGCCCGCGCCGGCGCCGCGCTGGCGCCCCGGCGACGAGCGGCCCGACGTCGCCGCGATGATCCGCGTCGACCAGGCCGGCGAATATGGCGCGACCCGCATCTATTGCGGCCAGCTCGCCGTGCTCGGCGCCCGCCATCCCGCCGCCCGGATCATCGCCCGAATGCAGAGCCAGGAGGAGCGCCACCTCAAGACGTTCGACGAGATGATGGTCGAGCGCGGCGTCCGCCCCACTTTGCTCCAGCCGGTCTGGAACCTCGCCGGCTACGCGCTCGGCGCCGCCACCGCCTTGATCGGCCCCAACGCGGCGATGGCCTGCACGGCGGCGGTCGAGACCGAGATCGACCGGCATTACGGCCGCCAGGTGAGCGCGCTCGCCGCCGACGAGCCCGATCTCTCCGCCACCATCACCCGCTTCCGGGCCGAGGAGCTGGAGCATCGCGACACCGCGATCGCCTCGGGCGCGGAGGCGGCGTTCGGCTATCCGATCCTGTCGAGCGTCATCCGCGCCGGCTGCCGGCTCGCCATCGCCTTATCGAAAAGGATCTGATCCATGCGCATCGCTCTCTTGGCCGTCGCCGCGGCGGCGCTGCCCGCCATGGCCGCCGCCCAGCCGCCCGCGGCGCCCGCCGCGGCGGCCGCCGGCGACGAGAAGATCAGCCAGGTGATCGTCTACGGGCAGGACCCCTGCCCCGCCGGCGCCGCGGACGAGATCGTCGTCTGCGCGAGGAAGCCGGAGAGCCAGCGCTACCGAATCCCCAAGAACCTGCGCGACGATCCGAACGACCCGCACAGCCGCAGCTGGGCCAGCCGCGCGTCCGAGCTTCAATATGTCGGCCGCTCCGGCATCGGCAGTTGCTCGACCAGCGGACCGGGCGGGATGATCGGCTGCTTCAACCAGATCGTCCGTGAAGCCCGCGCCGACCGCGCCACCCGCGACGAGGTCAACTGGAACGCGCTCATCGAAGCGGCGCGGCGCGAGCGGCTGGGCCGGATCGACGCCAAGGCCGCCGCGGAGGAAACGGAAGCGAACGCGCCCCGCTGACGGGCGGCGCGCGGAACAAAGCCGCGCCCCGGCCCTTCTTTCCGGCGAGTGAAAGGAGGCCGGACATGACATCCGCCTGGCCGGAATGGCTGTTCCTGGGCGCCGCCGCCGCCGCGGCTCTGCCCGCCGCGCCCGCCGCCGCCCAGACCCGCGAGCGCGTCACCCGTGTGGTCATCTACGGCAACGACCCCTGCCCGGTCAGCGAGAGCGAGATCGTCGTCTGCGCCCGCCGCCCGGACAAGGAGCGCTACCGAATCCCCGAAGAGCTTCGCGGCGGCGACCCCGACGATCCCCGCAACCAGTCCTGGGCGGCGCGCGCCGAAAGCCTCGAATATGCCGGCCGCACCGGTATCCAGAGCTGCTCGACGGTGGGCCCCGGCGGCTTCACCGGCTGCTGGACCGAGATCATGCGCGCCGCCCGCGGCGACCGCCGCAAAGGCGACGGCGAACCGGGGCGGTAACATAGAAGCCCTCCCCCTCGATGGGGGAGGGTTGGGTGGGGGTGGGTTGCGAGACCCACTCCGCCCTATGTCGGACCTCACCCCTCCCCAACCCCTCCCCATCGAGGGGAGGGGCTTTATCCGCCACTACCGCCCCTTCTCCCCCTCGATCCAGGCGTCGATCTGCGCCTCCAGCACGTCGAGCGGCACCGAGCCCTGCCCGAGCACGGCGTCGTGGAAGCGGCGGAGGTCGAATTTCGGCCCGAGCGCCTTCTCCGCCCGCGTCCGCAGTTCCCGGATCTTCAGCTCGCCCAATTTGTAGGCGAGCGCCTGCCCCGGCCAGCTGATGTAGCGATTGACCTCCGCGTCGATATTGGCGTCGGTGAGCGCCGTATTCTCGCGCATGAAGGCGACCGCCTGCGCCTTGGTCCAGCCTTTGGAATGGATACCGGTATCGACCACCAGCCGCGCCGCCCGCCACGCCTGGTAGGAGAGCTGGCCCATCTTCTTCGCCGGCGTATCGTAGAGGCCCATCTCCTCGCCGAGGCTCTCGGCATAGAGCGCCCAGCCTTCGGTGAACGCCGTGAACGACGTGAAGTCGCGGCGGAACGGCGGCAGGTCCAGCTCCTGCTGGAGCGCGATCTGGTTGTGGTGGCCCGGCACCGCCTCGTGCGCCGTCAGCGCCGGCAGCTCCCAGAGCGGCCGCTGGTCGAGCTTCGACGTGTTGACCCAGAAGGTCCCCGCAATCCCGGCCTGCGGCGAGCCCTGGCCGTAATAGGCCGTCGTCGTCCCCTCCGCCGTCTCTGCGGGTATCGCGCGGATGCCGTAGGGGAGCCGCGGCAGCCTGCCGAACAGCGCGGGCAGCTTGCCGTCGATCGTCTTGGCCATGAACGCCGCCGCCGCCAGCAGCTCCTCCGGGCTCCTGGCGAAATATTTCGGGTTGGTCCTCAGCTCCTCGATGAAGGCTTGGCGGCTGGCGAAGCCGGCGTCCTTCGCCACCTTGTCCATCTCCGCCCGGATGCGCCCGGCCTCACTCAGCCCGATGGCGTGGATCTGCTCCGGATTCAGGTCGGTGGTCGTCTCCTGCCGCACCCGGAAGGCATAATATTCGCGCCCGCCCGGCTGGGCCGAGATGCTGTCGGACCGGGCGCAGTGCGGCAGATAGGCCGTGCGATAGAAAGCGAGATGCTTCGCATAAGCGGGGTTGAGCACGGTGACGATGACCTGCCTTGCCCGGCTCTGCATCGCCGCCCAGTCCGCCTCGCCGACCTCCGCCGGCCGCGGCCGGGTGAAGGGCTCGTAGAAGCGGGACTTGACCGGGTCCTCGGCGATGACGCCGGAGATGGTCTTCTCGTAATTGCCGAGCACCGAGCAGGGCAGCACATAGCCGCCCTTGACCGCCTGCCGGGTGATGTCGAGCGCCGCTTCGTTCAGCTTGGGATATTGCGCTATGCGGGCAAGGTAGCTCTCGTAATCGGCCCTCGTCCGGAACGGCAGATTGTCGGCCATGCCGGCGAAGCCCTGGTGCCAGCCGTAATAAGTGGTGAACAGCATCACCCGCTGCGGATAGCGATTGCCCTCCACCGTCCCTTCGAGGCTGCGCTTGAGGATCGCGCGATTGGCGCGGTCCGCGGCGCCGAGGCCGCCCTCCGGAATGGCGCCGAGCCGGGCGAGGAAGGCGGCCGCCTCCTTCGCGCGCCGGTCCGCGGCGGCGAGGCTGACGTCGTCGATCCGGTCGTCATAGTCGCGCACGCCGAGCGAGGTGGCGTAGACCGGGCTCTCCCTCAGCGACCAGGCGTAATAATCCGCCATGAGCCGCGCGAGCTCGTCCGCGGGCGCGGCGCCGGCCGGCGAGCCCAGCGCCAGCAGCGCCGCACCGATCAAAAACGAAACCCGCATCTCGCCCTCCTCGCTCCCGCGCGCCCTCACCCTAGCGGCGAGGCAACGATCCCGTCCACCGCCCGTTGGGAGGGCGCGGAGGCCCCTCATGAGCGACAATGTCTACAAGGTGATCGAGATCGTCGGCAGCTCGCCGACGGGGATCGAGGACGCGATCGAAAGCGCCGTCGCCCGCGCCGCGGCGACGGTGCGCGACATACGCTGGTTCGAGGTGATCGAGACCCGCGGCCATGTCGAAGGCGGCAAGGTCGCCCACTATCAGGTGACGCTCAAGATCGGCTTCACGCTTAGCGGCTGAGCCGCGCGTCCTCGCGTGGCCGCCCGAACCCGAACATCATCCCGTGGGAGCAAGCATGGCCGCCAGCGCACGACCCTCGGCACCGCGCCCGAGACTCAGCCTGAAACCCGATATGCTCGACCGCATCCTGTCGGTCGCCGCCCTGGTGATGCTCGCCGCCGTCCTCACGGCCCTGGCGCGCGGGCGGAGCCAGTGGGCCGAGGTGCCCGCCATCGTCTGGGCGCATATCGCCACTATCCTGCTCGCGCTCATCCTCACCCCCATCATGTTGCTTCGCCCCCGCGGCGACCGGCTGCACCGCCGCCTCGGCTGGGCCTGGGCGACGGCAATGGCGCTGACCGCGGCTCTGACCTTCTGGATTCGCGGCATCAACCACGGCGCGCTCAGCCTGATCCACATCCTGTCCGCCTGGACCTTGGTCCAGGTCCCGGTGATCCTGTGGGCGGCACGAACCCACAATCTGGTTCGGCATCGCCGGGCCGTCCGCGGCATGGTGACGGGCGCCCTCATCATCGCGGGCGTCTTCACCTTCCCCTTCGGCCGGCTGATGGGCCGCTGGCTGTTCGGCTGAAAATTTCCGCTGGCGCCGCCGCAACGATTCGCTAGCGTCCCCGCGACTTCGCGAGAGGAGCGTTCATGACCGTCGCCGACGCCACGCCCGATTTCGAGACCCCCGCCGGCCCCGACGACCGCGCCTTCCTCGGCCATCCCAAGGGCCTGGGCTATCTGAGCTTCATCGAGGCCTGCGAGCGCTTCTCATATTATTCGATGCAGACCCTGCTGACGCTCTACCTGGTCAATTATCTGCTGGTGCCGGCCCGGATGGACGGCGTGCTCGGGCTCAACTGGCTCCGCTCCTGGCATTATCAGGGGCTCAGCGGACAGCCGCTCTCCTCGGCGATCTTCGGCGACTATACCGCGCTCGTCTATCTGACGCCGATCCTCGGCGGAATTATCGCCGACCGCTTCTCCGGACGCCGCGTCGCTTTGTTCGCCGGCGGGGTAATGATGTCGATCGGCCATTTCCTGATGGCGATCGAAGGCGCCTTCCTGTTCGCGCTGCTGGCGCTGATCATCGGCGTCGGCCTGTTCAAGGGCAATATCGCGAGTCAGGTCGGGGCGCTCTACAAGGGCAACGATCTGCGCCGGGCGATGGCCTTCCAGATCTTCTACATCGCCATCAACGTCAGCGTCATCGTCGGGCCCCTGATCAGCGGCACCTTGGGCGAGAAGGTGGGCTGGCATTACGGCTTCGGCGCCGCCGGCATCGTGATGGTGCTCGGCGTGATGATCTTCCTTGCCGGCCGGCCGCATCTGCCGGTCGAGGAGGGCGAGAGCGAGTCGATCAGCCCCGCCAGGACCCTCGGCACGATGGCCTTGGCAGGGCTCGTCATCGCGATCGTGATCGGAATCGTGTTTGCCGCCGGAATCCTGATCGCCCTGGCCGCCCTGGTCCCGCTCTATTTCTGGCTTACCCACCGGCTCGCCCGGGACGAAAAGATGCGCGTGCTGGCGCTGATTCTGCTGATTCCGGCCATGGCCGTCGCGCTTCTGACCAACCAGGAGATTTTCAACGCCTATCTGGTCTGGGCGAACCAGCATTTCCAGCTCACCTTCTTCGGCTACACGATGCCGACGACCTGGATGGTCTCCATCGACGCGACCCTGAGCTTCTCGATGCTGGTGGCGGTCGCGGCATTCTTCAAATGGTACGGCACTAAGCGCCGCGAACCGGACGAGCTCGGCAAGATGATCATCGGCAGCTTCTTCACGATCGCCGGCGGCCTGTGCCTCTACATCGCGGCGCTCACTCAGGGCGGCGGCAAGATCGGCCTGTTCTGGCCGCTGATGTTCCATCTGCTGAACAGCATCGGCTTCGCCTGCATCCTGCCGGTCAGCCTCGCGCTTTTCTCGAAGATCGCGCCCCGGCAGATCAACGCCACCGTCATCGGCCTCTATTACCTCGCCTTCTTCTCGGCCAACAAGATTGTCGGCGAGGTCGGCAAACTCTATTCGACCCTGGACACGCCGACCTTCTGGCTGCTCCACGTCGCCAGCGCCGCGGTCGGCCTCGTGGCCTTCGTCCTGTTCAAGCTTCTCATGTCGCGGCGCATGGCCGAGCATCACGAGTCGGCGGCGGCGGGATGACCGCGACCTTCTGCTGGGAAGCGGCGCCCGAGGGCGATCCGCTCGATTGAGGACGGCAGACACCAATCAAGCTGCCGCGTGGAACCTGCGGGTGCGGGAGTCCCTGTCCCACGGTGGGGGGCCGCCAAATCGCGATAGACCTGCGCCTTGCTCTGTCGCATCCTCGGCGCGTCAGGTCGGGCGGCGGAGACAGCTTCGGGGGCGCCCGTGTCCTATCCGACATCTGGAACGAAACGGGGGAGACGAGAATGAAGAAGTGCCCGCAATGCGCCGAGGAAGTACAGGACGAGGCGAAGGTCTGCCGCTATTGCGGGCATAGCTTCGAAGGCAAGGCCGCGCCGGCCGCGCCTCCCGTGGCGGCCGCGCCGCCGGTGCCGGCCAAAAAATCCAGCAAGGGCTGCCTCATCGCGGTGGCGATCGGGATCGTGCTGCTGGTGCTGATCATGGTCGCGGGCCGCGGCGTCGTGGGGAGCGGCGGATCGTCGGACGGCGGCGGCAACGCCGCGACCGCGGAACCGGCGACGCCTCCGGTCCAGGTAACGGCGACGGCTTTGTTCCAGGCCTATCAGAGCAACGAGGCCGCGGCGCAGAATTATTACGGCAAGCGCCCGCTGCTGGTGACGGGCATTGTCGACAAGGTGGACCTCGACCTGTTCGACAAGCCGGTCGTGCTGCTGCGCACGCCGAACCAGTTCATGTCCGCCCATGCCGATCTCAAGGAAGAAGCCCAGGCGTCCGCCTCGAGCATCAGCCCGGGGGATCACGTCACATTGCTTTGCCAGGACGTGTCCGAAATCGCGAGCATTCCGATGCTGAAGGATTGCGTCTTCCGCCAGCCCGGCACCGGCGACGGAGCGGCCGCGGGCAAAAAGCGGAAACACTGACCCCGGACTGCCGTGCGGCGGAGGATGAAGGAAGGCCCCCTTCGACTCCGCCGGCGCGCAATGCACTGAAGGAGCGGCGCCGGCGAAACGCACGCCGGTCCGGCCTCACAGCACCACGTTGCGCACGAAGCGAACCGTGCCGCCGCCGCCATTGGCAAAGACGTAGGGCCGGCCGCTGCTGAAGATCAGGAAGTCGCCGCGGCCGATCTCGTGCCGGCCCTCGGCGGCCTCGACGACGAGCAGGCCCTCGAGCACGAACAGCATTTCGTGCCAGTTGCCGGAATCCGCTTCCGACGGATAACGCTCGCCTTCGCCCAGCGACCAGACCCACAGCTCCGCCTCGCGAGTCGCCGGCGCCGCCCCGAGCAGGACGCCCTGGCTGTCGGGATCGCTCCCCCGCCAGGCCAGGCTCTCGATGCGGCGGCTGTCGGGCGCCTCCGGCGGCCGGACGATTTCGGTGAAGCTCGCACCCAGCGCCGCCGCGAGGCGATCGATGGTCGACAGGCTGACATTCGCCTCGCCGCTCTCGATCGCGACGATCATTCGCCGGCTGATCCCCGACCGTTCGGCGAGACCCGATTGGCTCAGTGATCGCGCCTGCCGCAACCGACGTACGTTCGCCCCGACATGGCCGAGAACGTCCGGGCGCCCTGTATCTTGACTGTGCAATATACTGCTCATATCCCTCTGCGCATTATCTTGCACAATCCGATCGGCGGCAAGCTGTCGCGGCGCCGGGTGGGAAGGAGGGGCTCCATGCGGCTGTTGCTGACGATCCTGGTTCTGCTGCTCGGCGCGGCTTCGTCTCCCACCGCCGCGCGCACCCCCAAGCCGACGCTCGACGCGGCGATAGGTGCCTTCGCGCGGGAGCATGATTTCAGCGGCACGATCCTCGTCGCGGACCGCGGCCGAACGGTCTACCGGCGCAGCTTCGGCCTCGCCGACCGCGCCTTCGGCATTCCGGCCGCCGACTCCACGCGCTACAAGGCGGCCTCGATCACGAAGCTCTTCACCTCCGTTCTCATCCTCCAGCTTCACGATCAGGGGAAGCTCGACCTGCAAGCCAGAGCGGAGGCCTATCTCCCCGAATTGAAGGGAGCTCCGGCCGGCGCGGTGACGGTGCACCAGTTGCTCAACCACACGTCCGGCCTGCCGCAATGGGACAATATCGGCAGCTATCAGGAGGCTTTCGCGAAAGGGGTGGAGCGCTATCAGCGGCCGATCGCTCCCGCGGACCTCGTCAAGCTGTGCTGCCTCGGGCCGCTCGCCGCCCCGCCCGGCACCCGATTCGACTACAACAATGCCGATTATTTCATCCTCGGCCGAATCGTCGAGCGGCTTTCCGGCCCGTCCTTCGAAGCGGCGCTGACGGAGCGCATCCTGCGCCCGCTGCGCATGGCGAGCAGCGGGATGCTCCACTGGGACTCGATCGTCGAGCGGCTCGCCCCGACCTATTTCTACCGCGACGACACCCACGCTTTGATCAACGACCTGCCGGTCTATTACGAGAATTGGTACGCGGCGGCGGGAATGTACTCGACCGCAGCCGATCTCATGACCTTCGCCGACGCTCTCTATGGCGGGAGGCTGCTGAAGCCGGCGACGCTCGAGCGCATGCTTCGGCCCGGCCTTGACGATTACGGCTACGGCTTGTGGAGCTACAGCGTCGTGCGCGGCGGCCGCAGCTATCGGGTGGCGAAGCGGCCGGGAAGCGTGATGGGCGCGAACTCCGTTCTCTACCGCCTCCTCGACGGGCCGGCGACGATCGTCATCCTCGCCAACAGCAACCGCGCGGATCTCGACGTCTTCGCGCAGAAGATCGCGGACGTGCTGCTGCGCTGACGAGCCGGAACAAAAAGAAGACACTTTCCTGCATCGCTGGATCGCGCTCAAAATGGGGGCGATGCTGAAGGAGATGCCGCGCAAATATTGGAAAAACATGCCCGAGACGGCGTTGGTGGGAGAGCTGGTCCAGGGCGCGCAGGCGCGGGAGACGAAGATGGTCGAGGCAGGCGCGCGGGGCGGTATCGGCGACAATGTCCGCGCCGCCTGGGGTTCGGTGCGCGCCGAGGCAATGGGCTGCACCCGCTGCCATCTCTATAAATGCGGGACGCAGACCGTGTTCGGCGAGGGGCCGCTCGACGCCAAGATCCTGTTCGTCGGGGAGCAGCCCGGCGACCAGGAGGATCTGGCGGGGCGCCCGTTCGTGGGGCCGGCCGGGCAGCTGTTGGACCGCGCGCTGGGCGATGCGGGCGTGGATCGCAAGGCGACCTACGTCACCAACGCGGTCAAGCATTTCAAGTTCGAGCGCCGCGGCAAGCGCCGCATCCACCAGAAGCCTGAGACGCCGGAGATCGACGCCTGCCGCTGGTGGCTGGAGCAGGAGCGCGGCCTCATCCGCCCGCCGCTCACCGTCGCCCTCGGCGCCACCGCCGCCCGTTCGCTGTTCCACCGGGTCGTCACGATCGGCGCGATGCGCGGCCGCGCCCACAATCTGGCCGACGGCGGCGAGGCCTGGGTGACGGTGCATCCCAGCTTCCTGCTGCGCGTCCGCGACAACCGGGAGCGCGAATATGCCCGCTTCGTCGAGGACCTCCACCTCATCGGCGAGCGGGCGAAGGCGCTGGCTTAGGGCGTCAGATCCATCGCCGCCGTGAAGCTGCCGTCCATCCGCAGCGGCACGGACGTGTGGCCGTGGACGATCTTCCATGCGCCCGCCGCCTTCCGGAAGCCGAGCGTGGAGCGCATCCAGAAGTCGGTCGCCACGCCGTCCTTGCGCACCGCCTTGAGCCGGTTGAGGCTGTGCGAGAAGGCGACGTCGCCGGCGACGTGGACGACGAGGTCCCTTATCTCCGTCTCCACCGGCCCCTCGAACCGGTCGAGCCACGCCTGCGCGACCGCGGCGTCGGTGGCGGCGGAGGCCGGCATCCGCAGGGGGCCCGCAATTTCGAAGGCGGCGAGGTCAGGCGCCAGCATGGCGACCGCCCGCGCACCGTCCTTGTCGCGAAGGGCGGCGACGCGCGCATCGAACAGTTCGCGAATGGCAGACTCGTCGTCCATCACGTTCCGCTAAAGTTTCAGCAGCCAGGAGCGGTCCGAGACTCGGATCGTCCCTTCGCTATAGCCGCCGGCAAGAAGCACATATTGGCCGGCAAGCGCGGCTGTCAGATAGTTCCAGCGGCCGCCGAGGCTGGCGGGCAGCAGCCGGCTTGTGCCGGTGGCGGGATCGAACAGCTCGGGCCGGTCGAATCCCCCGGCGACGAGCACCTTGCCCGACGGCAGCAGCACCGACGCGTCGGCGAGCTTGAAACGCCGCTGCGCGAGCCGCCCTGCCGCCACCCACCGCCCTCGACGAAGGTCGTAGCGCTCGACCGTGTCGAGCTTGCCGCCGTAATCGCGCTCGTCCGACCCTCCGATGACCAGCACGTCGCCGTCCGGCAGCGCGACGGCGCCATGCTTGTAGCGGCGGTGGGCCAGCGGCGCGACGGACGTGAAGCGACCCGTTGCGGGATCGTAGATTTCGGCGGAGGCGAGGGCCACGCGGTCGGCTCGCTCGCCCGTCCCGCCGCCGGCGACGAGCACTCGACCGTCGCGGAGCAACGTCGCGGTCGCGCCGGAGCGGACCTCTCCCATCGCCCCGGTCGCACGCATCCGGCCGGTATCGGGGTCGTAGATTTCGGCGGAAGACAGCGCCCGCTGGCCGTCATAACCGCCGGCGACCAGCACTCGTCCGTCGCGCAGCGCCACGACGACGGCGGCATTGCGCGGCGCACCCAGGTTCGGGCCGGCTGTCGAGGAGCGCCGCCCGGTATCGAATATCTCGGTGGACGCGACGACGCGGCCATCCACCCAGCCGCCGACGACCAGCGCCCGCCCCTTGGGGAGCGCCGCCGCCGACGGCTGGACGCGCCGCGCCAGCAGCGTACCCACTTCCGCTCGCCGCCCCGGCACCAGCATGTCGACGGTCGCGCTCGCCGGGCCTGGATCGCAGCCGTCGCGCACGCAGCCGCCGATGAGCAGGACGTAGCCGCCCGTGGCTACGATGGCATGGGTCGCTCGCGGCGTGGAGAGGGGTGCCCCCGGGCGTAGCGCCGCGATCTTCGACTCGCCCGCTCCGGAAGACGAGGACCCGCAGGCGACGAGGATCAACGCCGTCGCCGCGCCCGCCAGCGAAAGCTTGCGAAGGATCATGCGAGTTCCTCCTCGGCGCGAGCGGCTCGTCCGAGCCTCACCAGCATCTTGCCCATGTTCGCCCCGCGGAACAGGTCGAGGAAAGCCTCCGGCGCCGCCTCGATCCCGTCGCGGACCGTCTCGCGCCCCTTGACCTGGCCGGAGGCGACCCAGCCGCCCATCTCGCGGTAGAAGTCGCCCATCTCCGGCAGGTAATCGGTGTAGATGAAGCCCTTCACCGTGATCCGCGCCGCGATCACGCGCATGATGTAGCGGAAGGCGTGGGGCGGCGCGCCGTTATAGCCTTCGATCATCCCGCATATCGCGAAGCGCGCATTCTGGCGGGCGGCGGCGAAGGCGGCGTCGAGATGCTCGCCGCCGACATTGTCGAAATAGACGTCGATGCCCTTGGGAGCCTCCCGAAGCAGCGCCTGGACCACGCCTTCCGCTTTGTAGTCGATGACCGCGTCGGCGCCGAGCTCGCGCACCCAGGCGCATTTCTCCGCCCCGCCGGCCGAGCCGATCACAATCATGCCCTTGGCCTTGGCGATCTGTACCACTGCCGATCCGACCGCGCCGGCCGCGGCCGAGACGAAGACGATGTCGCCCGGCTTCGCCTGCGCGGCGCGGAGCAGGCCGAAATAAGCGGTGCCGCCGGTCAGGCCGAGATTGCCCAGCCACTGGCGCTCGTCGACCGGCATCGGCGGAAGCTTGTTGAACTTCTCCGCTGGCGCCGCCGCACCCTCACGCCAGCCGAGCATGTGGAAGACGGTCTCGCCCTCCTTGAAATGCGGCGAGCGGCTCTCGACCACCTTGCCGACCGCCCCGCCCTCGAGCGGCGCGCCCACTTCGAACGGCGGCACGTAGCTCTTCACGTCGTTCATCCGGCCGCGCATGTACGGGTCGACCGACAGCCAGCGATTCTCGACCCGCACCCAGCCGTCCTGAAGCTCGGGCGTGGGCAGATCCTTCAGCTCGAAATTGTCGGCGGTCGGCAGGCCGTTCGGCCGCGACTTCAGGTGCCAGGCGCGGTTGGTCATTTCGTCTCCCTCCCGTCACCCCAGCGAAAGCTGGGGTCCATGCTGAGTCCGTATGGATGCCAGCTTTCGCCGTCATGATGGGAAGAGTCAAAACGGCCCGGCCTCGATCGAGGAGGCCGGGCCGCCATTGAGTCGCCGGCCGGTTACGAGTCGCCGCCGCCGTTGTCGCGGTCGCGGTCGCGGTCGCCGTAGGTCCCGGAGAAGCTGCGGTCGAGCATTCGGGGGCCGTCGCTTCCGGATTCCTCGCGCTCGAACAGCGCGCGGCTCCTTTCCTCGCTGCGCCATTCGTCCATCGCCTGCTCGGACGTGCGGTTGAGCGTCACCCGTTCGTCCACCGTCTCGACCCAGCCGCACGGCACCCAATGATGGACGCCGCCGGCATTCTCGTCCGACCGGGTGAGGACGATTCGATCGCCCGCCACCTTGTCGACGGTGCCGACATGGCTGCCGTCGGAGCCGACGACCTCCATGTGCGGAGCGACCTTGTTCAGCGACTGGCGCTGGCCCTGGCGCTTCGAACGCCAGTTGCCGAACTCCGTCTCGAACTTCGACTGATGCTCGCGCCGATACTCGTCATAGTCGCGGTCGAGGTCCTCGATCTGGCGCTGGCGCCATTGCTGGTAGTGGGGATCGTGGAGGTCGCCGCCGCGCTGTCCGCCCTGGTCGCGGATCGCCGCGTAGCGCGAGGCGCTGCCCGAGCCATGGCTTTCCGGCCCGTAGCCGCCGCCGAAGCCGCCGCCGGTCGGCGCCGACATCGGATGGGCGCCGTGGGTGCCGGTGCTCCCCGCGTCGACCCGGTCGAAGCGCCGTCCGCGGTCATGGTCGCCGCCATAACCGGAGCCGCCGAACAATTCGGGCGTGCCGACGCCATAGCCCGAGCCGTAGCCGGCACCGCCGCCGCCGCCGTAGCGCCGGCCGCGCTCGCCGCCGACGGAGTCGCTGAACCAGCCCTCGCGCTCGCCGCCCGAGCCGCCGCCGCGCTCGCCCGGCCGCTCCCGGTTCCAGCTGTCGCCATGCTGGTTGCCCCAGCCGGTGCCGAAGCCGCCGCCGCCGAAGCTGCCCGGGCCCGATTCATAGCGCCCGCCGTCATTGTCGCGCCGGCCGCTCATCCTCTGCTCCTGCTCCCAGCGGCGCTGGTCGGCCTCACGCCGCCGCTGCGCCTCGTCGTCGCCGAACCAGGAGCGGACCTCGTCGCCCGCCCGGTCGAAGAAGCCGCGATCGTCGCCGCCGCCGCCGCCATAACCGCCGCGGCCCTGCTCGCGCCCATAGTCGCGCCCATGATCCCGCCCATAATCCCCGGCGCGATAGTCCTGGTCGCGGTCGCGCCAACGGTCGCCACTTTGCCGCTCGTCGCCTCGATAGCCCATCCACACTCTCCTCTCGGGTGTCGGCCCGCAAGCACAAGCGCGGCCATTCCGCGGGGCGGGCCCTGACGCGTGAAACGGCCGCCGCCGCGGCGACGTTCCGCGAGGAGAGCCGGGCCGTTGCCGCGTTCCGGCGAAATGAATCGTCGCGGCAGGGACACCAAATGCCGCATTGCGAAAGCGGCGCGGCGCCGCTATCTGGGCGCCTTCTCGGGTCCGCCGCCAGCCCCATCTGGACGGCTGCCAAGGGCGCGGGGCTGTAGCTCAGATGGGAGAGCGCTGCAATCGCACTGCAGAGGTCAGGGGTTCGATTCCCCTCAGCTCCACCAGCCCTCCATCCCCCCAAAAAAGGCGCTTCTTTTTCGCGCCTGCTGTGGCAGGATCGGCGCCATGAAAGCGGCGACGTTCCTCTCGGCCCTCCTCCTCCTCGCCGGTTGCGGTCGCCCGGCCGCCGCGGCGCCGGCGCTGCTCATCGAGCATGTGACCCTGATCGACGGCCGCGGCGGTCCGCCCCGGCCCGACGCCGCCGTGCTGGTCGAGGGCGAGCGGATCGCCGCCGTCGGCCGGGATGTCCTGCCGAACGTGCCGGCCGACGCCCGGCGGATCGACGGGCGCGGCAAGTTCCTCCTCCCGGGTCTTATCGACTCGCACGTCCATCTGAAGACGCGCGTACGCGATCCCGGCATGATCGAGCAGATCCTGGCCAACGTGCTGCTCAAGAGCGGAGTCACCACCGTCCGTGACATGGGCGGCAACGGCGAAGGGGTGCGGCCGCTGGCGGAGGCGTCGCGGCGGCCGGGCGCGCGCTCTCCGGAGATTGTTTATGCGGCGCTGTTCACCGGCGCCCAATCGGACTTCTGGCTGAACGGCGATCTGGTGCGGGTGATCACGCCGGAAGGCGAGCCCGGGTCGCGTCCCTGGTTTCGGCATTTCCCCACGTCCGACGGTCTCGAGCAAGCGGTGCGAGACGCGAAGGCGTTCGGGGCAAGCGGCGTCAAGCTGCACAGCGGCCTCACCGCCGCCGAGGTCGCCCGGATCGGGGCCGAGGCGCGGCGGCAGGGGCTCCGGCTCTGGACCCACGCCTTCATCGGCCCCGCCCGCCCCTCCGATGCCGTCGAGGCCGGCGCCGCGACGATCAGCCACGTCGACATGCTCGCCTACGAGAGCGCCGCCGAGCCGATGCCGCCGCTCGCGGGCCCGGCCTACGTCCAGCGCACCCGCAGGCTGATGGAGGCGACGCCGGTCGACGGTCCGGTCCTCCGGCGCCTGTTCACGCGGATGCGGGAGAAGGGGACCTGCCTCGAACCCACGTTGCTGGTGATGACGCGCCCGACGCCGGAGATGGCGCGCTACGACGCCTGGGCGGCGGCGGCGACCGACCGCGCCCACCGCGCCGGCGTCGCCATCTGCGCCGGGACGGACGGCATAGGCGGCTCGACCTCCAACCTGCCCGAGGAGCTGAAGCTGCTCGTCGAGCGCGCGCAGCTGACGCCGCTCGAGGCGATCCGCGCCGCCACGTTCGAGAATGCCCGCGCCCTCGGTCTGGCCGACCGAGGCCTCGTCGCTCCGGGGAAACGGGCCGACCTCCTCCTCCTCTCGGCCGACCCAACGGCCGACATCGCCAACGTCAAAAAGGTTGCCGGCGTCGTCGCGCGGGGCATTTGGCACGAGGTGCATTGAGGCGCTTCCGGCGGCGGGCGATCACGCCTAAGCGGCGCGGTGATGGAAGACGCGCTCCCCCCGGCCATCCCCGCCGCGACCGTCATCCTGATGCGGCCCGCGGCGAACGGCGGGGCGCCCGAAATCTTGATGATGGAACGCGCGCGCACGATGGCCTTCGCGGCCGGCGCCCTGGTTTTCCCCGGCGGCCGCATCGACCCACAGGATCATGAGGCCGCCGCCGTCCTCGCCCCAAGCCTAACCGACGCCGCCGCCCGCATCGCCGCCGTCCGCGAGACGATCGAAGAGACCGGCATCGCGCCCGCTCTCGCGCCCGATCCGGACGCCGCGGCGCTGCGCCGCGGGCTGGCGGGGGGAGACGCTTTTGCCGACCTGCTCGATCGCCACGGCCTCACATTGGACCTCAACGCCCTCACCCCCTTCGCGCGCTGGTGCCCCAATTTCCGCGAGGCGCGGCGGTTCGACACCTTCTTCTATCTCGCCGACGCGCCGCCCGATGCCGGCGACGCGACCGCCGACCAGGCGGAGGCGGTGCGGACCTTCTGGTCGACGGCCGCCGCGACGCTCGCGGAGATCGAGGCGGGCCGCGCCCACGCCATCTTCCCGACCCGCCGCAACCTCGAGCGGCTCGCCCACTTCGGCTCGATCGAGGCGGCGCGCGACGACGCCCGGCGGCATCCGGTGCGGCAGATCACCCCTTGGGTGGAGGAGCGCGACGGCGCGCGCTGGGTCTGCATTCCGGAAGGGATCGGCTATCCGGTCACCGCCGAGCGCTACGAGACGGCGCGGCGGCGCTGATGGTCTGGCTGCGCCGGGCCAAGCGGCTGCTCGTCCTCGCGCTCGTCGCGTTCGCCGGCCTGCTGCTCTGGGGCTATGCCCGCAACCACCCCGAGGACATGCCCTGGACGCCGCTCGATCTGTCGCGGCCGGTCGGCGCGTTCACGCGGGCCAAGCTGGCGGGGCTCCACGGCGGAGCGTGCCGAGCCCTCCTCGGCCGCGCCGGCATCCGCTTCACGCCGCTTCCGGTGCGGGAGGAAGGGCCGGACTGCGGCTATGACGATGCGGTGCGGCTGGACGGGGGCGCCGTCGCGATCGGCTATCGCCCGGCCGGTCTCGGCACCAGCTGCCCGGTGGCCGCGGCGCTGGCGCTGTGGGAATGGCACGTCGTTCAGCCGGCCGCGCTTCGGCATTTCGGCAGGCCCGTCGCGGCGATCGACACGTTCGGGAGCTACAGTTGCCGCCGCCTCTACGGCCGCACGACCGGGCAGTGGAGCGAGCATGCCCGCGCCAACGCCGTCGACATAGCCGCCTTCCGCCTCGAGGACGGCCGCCGAATCGCCGTCGCCGCCGACTGGCGCGACGCCGGGGCGAAGGGGCGCTTCCTCCACGAGGTCCGCGACGGCGCCTGCCGCCTGTTCACAACCACCTTATCGCCCGCCTACAACCCCGCCCACCGCGACCACCTGCACCTCGACGAAGCGCCGCGCGGCGCCTTGGGATGGCGGGCGTGCCGGTAGGCGGCCCCTCCGTCACCCCAGCGAAGGCTGGGGTCCATGCTGACTCGGTATGGATGCCAGCCTTCGCTGGCATGACGGGTGGGGTGGGGATGCCTGCGCTGTCCCGTCACCCTTTGGCGTGACGGGCGGGCCGCCGCTTCAGCCTACCCCGCCTCAACCGGTGATCCACTCCACCGCGGCCTTCGCGTGGAGCGCGGTCGTGTCGTAGACGGGGAGCACGTTCGCCACCGGATCGACGAGCAGGACCAGCTCGGTGCAGGCGAGGATCACGGCCTGCTGGCGTGCCTGGGCCATTTCGGTGAGACAGGTCTTCAGCCGGCGCTGGGAGCTTCTCGACACCTGCCCCCTGGCCAGCTCCTCGAAGATGATCCGGTCGATCTCCTTCCCAGTCGCCGGGTCCGGCACGGCGAGGGCGACGCCGCGCGCCTCTATCCGCTCGCGGATGAACGGCTCGGCCATGGTGAAGCGGGTGCCGAGCAGGCCGGCGCGCTTCACGCCGTCGGCGGCGAGCCGCTCGCCGACCACATCGCCCATGTGGATGAGCGGCAGGTCCACCGCCGCGGCGATCTCCCTTGCAACCTTGTGGCCGGTGTTGGAGCAGACGATCAGCCCCTCCGCCCCCGCCGCCGCCAGCCGCCGCGCCGCGCCCGTCAATATCTCCGCGACCTTGCCCCATTCGCCGGCGAGCTGGAGCGGCGCCACTTCCGCGAGGTTGAGGCTTTCAAGGACGAGCGGCGCCGAGACGAGCCCGCCCAGCTTGCCCGCGACGCCCTTGTTGATCTGCTCGTAATACATGGCGGTCGAGAGCCAGCTCGTCCCGCCGATCATCCCCAGCTTGCGCATTCGACCCGTTCATCCCGTCATGCCAGCCACCGCCCGTCATGCCGGGCCGCCGCCATCTGCCAGCCACCGCCTGCCATGGCCGGCCACCGCCCGTCATGCCAGCGAAGGCTGGCATCCATACCGACTCAGCATGGACCCCAGCCTTCGCTGGGGGGACGGATACTAAAAATTGACGGGCGATCCAGCCTCACGCGTCGCGGATCGGACGGACTGCCGCTCCTCTCAGCCGAGCGACTTGACGATCTCCTCGACCATCTTCTTGGCGTCGGCGAGCAGCATCATCGTGTTGTCGCGGTAGAAGAGCTCGTTGTCGACGCCGGCATAGCCCGCGCCGCCCATCGAGCGCTTCACGAACAGCACCGTCTTCGCCTTCTCCACGTCCAGCACCGGCATCCCGTAGATGGGCGAGGTCTTGTCGGTCTTGGCGGCGGGGTTGGTGACGTCGTTGGCGCCGATAACGAAGGCGACGTCGGTGCGGGCGAATTCGGAGTTGATATCCTCGAGCTCGAACACCTCGTCATAGGGGACGTTGGCCTCGGCGAGGAGCACGTTCATGTGCCCCGGCATCCGACCGGCGACCGGGTGGATCGCATATTTGACGCTCACCCCCTCCTTCTTGAGGAGGTCGCCCATCTCCCTCAGCGCGTGCTGCGCCTGCGCGACGGCCATGCCGTAGCCCGGGACGATGATCACCTGCTCCGCCTGGGAGAGGAGGAAGGCCGCGTCCTCCGCCGAGCCGCGGCGGTAGGGCCGGTCGGCCACCGCGGCGCCGCCGGCCGCTGAAGCATCGCCGCCGAAGCCGCCGGCGATCACCGAGATGAAGCTGCGGTTCATCGCCCGGCACATGATGTAGGAAAGGATCGCGCCCGACGAGCCGACGAGGGCGCCGGTGACGATCATCGCCGTGTTCTGGAGGGTGAAGCCCATCGCCGCCGCCGCCCAGCCCGAATAGCTGTTCAGCATCGAGACCACGACCGGCATGTCGGCGCCGCCGATCGGGATGATCAGCAGGAAGCCGATGGCGAAGGCCAAAGCGGTCGCGGTGAAGAACACCCAGGGGCTCTGGTCGGTGGTGAAATAGCCGATCAGGCCGACGATGAGGGCGAGGGTGCCCAGGTTGATGACGTGTCGCCCGGGCAGCAGGATCGGCTTGCCCGACATGTTGCCGTTCAGCTTGAGGAAGGCGATCACCGAGCCCGAGAAGGTGATCGCGCCGATCGCGGCGCCGAGGGCCATCTCGACCCTGCTCAACGGATAGATCGGCAAGCTGGAGCTCAGCGGCGCGTAAACCGTCCAGCCGGTTCCGGCGGACAAGTGCTCGACGATCCCGAATGCCTCCGGGTTGAGAAAAGCCGCCGCCGCGACCAGCACCGCCGCCATGCCGACCAGCGAGTGAAAGGCCGCGACGAGCTGCGGCATCGCCGTCATCGCGATCCGCCGCGCCGTCACCAGCCCGATCGCCGCGCCGATCGCGATGGCCGCCAGGATCTGCGCGAACATGCCCCAGTCGATGTTGAAGATTCCCGTCCACACCTTCGGGATCGGCTCGTAATGGTAGAGCGTCGTCACCACCGCCAGCGTCATGCCGGCAATGCCGAAGCGGTTGCCCCGCCGGCTGCTCTCCGGGCTCGACAGCCCCCTCAGCGCCAGGATGAAGCACATCCCCGCGATCAGGTAGGCGAGCGCGACCCAGCTCGGGAGAGCGGCGCCGTGACCAGCGTGCATCAGCGCACCCCCGTCACCCCAGCGAAAGCTGGGGTCCATGCTGAGGCGGTATGGATGCCAGCCTTCGCTGGCATGACGTTAGATAGCATGACGTGAAATGGCATGACGGGAACTGGATTGACGAGCAGGAGCTTCATCCCTTCCGCTCCTTCTTCTTGTACATGGCGAGCATCCGCGCCGTCACCGCGAAGCCGCCGAAGATGTTGACGCTGGCCAGCACCACCGCCAGCAGCCCCAGCCACTTCGCCCCCTGCGCGCCCGCCGCCGCCGCGGCGATCAGCGCGCCGACAACGATCACCGACGAGATGGCGTTGGTCACCGCCATCAGCGGCGTGTGCAAGGCCGGCGTCACGGACCAGACGACGTAATAGCCGACGAAGCAGGCCAGCACGAAGATCGACAGGATCGAGATGAAGTCCAAGGCTATTCCCCCTGCGTCGGTGTGCTTGGGGCCGGGGCCGCCAGCGCCGCTTCCGCCTGCCGTCGGAAATCGGCCAGATTGACGTGGTATACGGGCACCACGACGGCGCATTCGCCGGGACCGCTGTAAGGCACCTTCGGCATTGAAAAGGGCTTCTTGCCGTATCGCTTGGCCAGCTTCTTGCGAATCGCCTCGAACTCGGCGTCAAGATCCCCGGCACCGCAACCGAGTTCCTTCGCGCGCTGCCGGAAAGCGACCATCCTGAAGAATCCGAACTGCAGCCCGGGCGGTGGCGGCGGCATCGTCGTCGGTGCCGCCAGCAGCGCAGCAAGCGCGATCGCGAAGCTCATTGCGCAATCCTCTCGTTCACGACCTGCCCGCCCTGCGTCAGCCGCACCCCCTTCACGATCTCGTCGTCGTCGGGGAGCACCACCCGGCCGGCTTCCTTGTCCCAGAAGGCGGAGAGGAAGTTGTAGAGGTTGCGGGCGTAAAGGGCGGAGGCGTCGGCCGCGAGGCGGCTCGGCACGTTGCGGTGGCCGACGATGCGGACGCCATGGCGCACCGCCACCTGCCCCGCCTCGGCCCCCTCGACATTGCCGCCCTGCTCGACGGCGAGGTCGACGATGACGCTGCCCGGCCGCATCGACGCCACCTGGGCGTCGGAAACCAGCCGCGGCGCCGGGCGGCCGGGAATCAGTGCGGTGGTGATGACGATGTCCTGCTTGGCGATGTGGGCGGAGACGAGCTCGGCCTGCGCCGCTCTATATTCGTCGGACATCTCGGTCGCGTAGCCGCCGGTGCCCTCGCCCTCGATGCCCTTGACGTTCTCGACGAACACCGCCTTGGCGCCCAGGCTCTCGATCTGCTCGCGGGTCGCGGCTCGGACGTCGGTCGCCGACACGATGGCGCCCAGCCGGCGGGCGGTCGCGATCGCCTGCAGGCCGGCGACTCCGACGCCCATCACGAACACCCGCGCGGCCGCGATGGTGCCGGCGGCGGTCATCATCATCGGGAAGGCGCGGCCATATTCCGCCGCCGCGTCGAGCACCGCCTTGTAGCCCGAAAGGTTGGACTGGGAGGAGAGCACGTCCATCGACTGGGCGCGGGTGATGCGCGGCATCAGCTCCATTGCCAGCGCCTCCACCCCCGCCGCGGCGTAAGCGTCGACCCGCTTGCGCTGCCGGAACGGGTCGAGGATCGCCGCCACCATCACACCGGGCTTGGCGCCGGTGAGCGAGCCCGGCTCCGGCCCCTGCACGGCGAGGACCGCGTCGGCATCGCGCAGCGCCTCCTCGCGCGCGCCCACCGCCGCGCCCGCCGCCTCGTAATCCGAATCGGCGATCGAGGCGCCGGCGCCCGCGCCGCGTTCGACCGCCAGGGTCGCGCCCAGCGCCATGAACTTCTTCACCGTCTCGGGGGTGGCGGCGACGCGTCGCTCGCCCTCGGCCGTCTCCCTGAGGACCGCCAGCTTCACTTATTTGCGGATGAGGAGGATGACGATGAAGGCGATGACGAAGCAGATCGCCGCGCTCGCCCGGAACAGGCTGATGAACTTCGCATAACCCTGCCGGTGGACCGCGACTTCCTTGTCCGTGTCGCCTTGCGCCGCCATGTCGATCCTCTCGAAGGGGTCCTTGCCGTGGCCGCCCTCTTAACAACCCGGTGAGCGATACTGAAGCCCCGATTAAGCCGAACTTTACCCCCTCCTGCTAGGCCCGTGGCTTGCTGGAGCCGAAGAGGGGACGTGATGCGGCCGGATCCCACCCGCTGCCTTTTGCTGATCGACGAGGAGCCCGCGCAGCGGCGCCTGGTGACCGCCATCGGCGCCCGCGCCGGCTGGTGGGTGCGCGGCGCGCCCGACGTCGAGGCGGCGGCCGAGATCCTTCGCGAGAAAAGCGAGACGCCGATCGACGCCATCCTCCTCGACCATTGGCTGCCCGGCCCGGCCGGCACCGAATTGATCGAGCAGATCCGCGCCGTCCGGCCCGATTTGCCGCTCCTCGTCATGACCGCGCAGACCTCGGTCGCCGTCGCCGTCGAGGCGATGCGCGCCGGCGCCGCCGATTTCCTGGTGAAGCCGATCGCCCCCGACCGCCTGCTCGCCGCGCTCAACGCCGCCACCGACCGCCGCCAGCGCGGCGGCGAGCTGCGGCCCCTCTCGGAAAAGATTTCCAAGACCCTGGCGTTCGAGGAGATCGTCGGCTCGGCGACAAAGTTCCGCGCCGCCATGGCGGTCGCCGCGAAAGCCGCCCGCGCCCGCGTCTCCGTGCTGATCGAGGGCGAGAGCGGCTCGGGCAAGGAGGTGATCGCCCAGGCGATCCACAGCTCCAGCCCGCGCGGCAAGAAGGCGATGGTCACCGTCAATTGCGGCGCGATCCCGGTGAACCTCGTCGAATCGGTATTGTTCGGGCATGAGAAGGGCGCCTTCACCGGCGCCTTCGACCGCCATATCGGCCGTTTCGAGGACGCCGACGGCTCCACCCTGTTCCTCGACGAGGTCGGCGAGCTGCCGCTCGATACCCAGGTGAAGCTGCTCCGCGCCCTGGAGACGGGCGAGATCCAGCGCATCGGCGGCCGGGCGATCCAGATGGTCGACGTGCGCATCATCGCCGCCACCAACCGGCGGCTGGTCGAGGAAGTCGCCGCCGGCCGCTTCCGCGAGGACCTCTATTACCGCCTGAACGTCGTCCACGTCGACATCCCGCCCCTGAGGGACCGCGCCAGCGACATCCCGGCGCTGGCCCGCCACCTCCTCGGCCGAATCGCCGAGCAGCCCGGCATGCGCTACCTCTCGATCACCGACGACGCCCTCGCCGTCATCATGCGCTACGGCTGGCCGGGCAACGTCCGCCAGCTCCAGAACGCCCTGTTCCGCGCCGCCGTGCTGTGCGAGGGCAATGCGCTCACCGCCGCCGACTTTCCGCAGATCCAGCAGGAAAGCTGCTGGAACCGCCGCTCCGACGATTACCATCGCCCGTCCCTGAACGGCGCCTCGCAGCAGGCCGCCCTCTCCAACGGTCCCGGCATCACCCTCTACGGCGACGACGGCAACATGCGCTCGCTGGACGACATCGAGGCCGACGTCATCCGCCTCGCCATCGGCCATTATCGCGGCCGGATGACCGAAGTCGCCCGCCGCCTCGGCATCGGTCGCTCCACCCTCTACCGCAAGCTCGGCGAGCTCGGCATCGGCGAAGTGGCGTAGCCCGTCATGCCAGCGAAGGCTGGCATCCATGCTGACTCCGGCGCGGCACCGAGTCCGCATGGACCCCAGCCTTCGCTGGGGTGACGAAGTAGACGAACCGCCCTACACTCACCTCCATGACCGATTTCACCAACGCGATCGTCCTCATCACCGGGGCCGCCTCCGGGATCGGCGCGGCGACCGCGACCCGCATCGCCAATGCCGGCGCGAAGAAGCTGATCCTCGTCGACCTCGACGAGCGCCGCCTGCGCGATTTCGCCTTCACCCTGCCCTGCGAGCGGCAGCCGATCATCGGCGACGTGGTCGACGAGGCCCTGTGGGGCCAGGCGGACCTCACCGGCCTCACCCATGCGGTCGTCAACGCCGGCATCGGGGCGGGCACCACCATCCAGGAATCGAGCTTCGAGGATTGGCGGCGGGTGATGTCGGTCAATCTCGACGGCGCCTTCCTCACCCTCCAGGCGGCGATGCGGGCGATGCGCGACCGCGGCGGGTCGATCGTCCTCACCGCCTCGGTGGCGGGGATCAAGCCGGAGCCGGGGATCGCCGCCTACGGCGCCTCCAAGGCCGCCGTCATCCACCTCGCCCGAATCGCCGCGAAGGAAGGCGGGCCGCTCGGCATCCGGGTCAACAGCATCGCCCCGGGCGGCGTCGAGACGCCGATCTGGCACAGCGTCCCCTTTTTCCAGAACCTGGTGGAGAGCACGGGCAGCGAGGCGGCCGCGTTCCAGGCGATGGGCACCGCCGCCGCGCCGATGGGCCGCTTCGCCAAGCCCGAGGAAGTGGCCGGCCAGATCGCCTTCCTCCTCTCCGACGCGTCGAGCTTCGTCACCGGCGCCTGCTTCGTGACCGACGGGGGCTACAGCCTCTAATCCTGCCGGACCGGGGAATAACGCGGACTTAACCGCTCCTCACGCATAGGAGCGCCCATGCTCCGCTTCGCCCTTCCGGCCGGACTCCTCGTCCTCGCCGCGCCTGCCGAGGCGCAGCAGCTCCCCTACGATCTGGGCGAGACGCCGGCCGCGACCGGCGAGAGCGAGCCGGATTCCGGGCACCCCCCCTGGCTCCAATATGCCCTGCTCGACCGGTTCGAATGGGGCATCGCCAACGGGCAGGATTCCTACGCCTGGGACTTCTCCGCCTTGCTCGGCGGCGAGCGGAACCGCCTCTATCTGGCGTCCAGCGGCGAGGGCGTCTCGTCCGGCCGCCTCGACTATGCCGAGTTCGAGGCGCTCTACAGCCGCTATGTCGGCGGCGACGTCGACCTCAATTTCGGCCTGCGCTACGATCTCCTCCCCCACCCCCACCGCGCTTATGCGGCGCTGGGCGCGCAATATGACGATGATCGGCTGTGGGTCGGCGCCTGGACCTATCTTTCGAACAAAAGCGAGCTCAGCGCCCGCCTCGCCGGCTATTACAATCTGAAGCTGATCGGCCCGCTCGTCCTGCAGCCGAGCTGGGAGCTGGACGCCAACGCCGCCGATGTCCCCGCCCTCGGCCTCGGCCGCGGCTTCTCCTACGCCGAGCTGGGCCTCCGCCTCCGCTACGAGATACGCGAAGCCTTCGCCCCCTATGTCGGCCTCAGCTGGTCCCGCGACCTCGGCCGCACCGCCCGGCTCGACCGGGCCGCGGGCGAGGACCCCGAATCGAAGAGCCTGGTGATGGGCGTGCGCTCGGCGTTCTAGGAGGTTGTGCTGATTTGAATCACCCTCTCTCGCTCATCCTGAGTAGGGACTGAGCCTGGCGAAGGCCCGTATCGAAGGACGCTCCGAAGCCGTACGTCCTTCGATACGCCGGTCCGGGGTTCCCATGAAAGTACTACTTTCATGGGGTCCCTTAACAAGCTCACCGGCTACTCAGGATGAGCGGTTCAACTCAGGTCGAAACCGCTTTGGGACTACCGCTCAGGCCAGCAGGTCCTGCGCGTCGCGGTGGCGCTCGACATAATGGCGCACGAACGAGCAGAGCGGCACCACCTTCCGCCCCTGCGCGCGCACGTCCTCCAGCGCCCCGGCGACCAGAATGCTGCCGACGCCGCGCCCCGCGAGCGCCTCCGGCACCACCGTATGGTAAAAGACCACATTGTCGCCCTCGATTCGGTAGGCCGCGAAGGCGGTCTCCCCATCGACCTCGACCTCGTAGCGGCGTTCCGCCTCATTGTTGCGTACCTTCATCATCCCCCCTTCATCGGCTGGATCACCTGCGCGGCGAACCGGTCCATCTCCTCCGCCTGCGGGCTCATCTGCAGGAGGAGCAGGTCGAGCCCGGCCTCCTCGTAGCCGGCAATCCGCTCGCGAAGCTGCTCCGGGGTGCCGACCAGATCGGGCCTGAGGCCGCGGTTCGAGACCGAATATTCCTGAAGCTTCAATTCCCGCTCGAGCTGGGTGCCGGAGAGCCACTGGTCGAAATTGTCGAACCCCTTGGGCGGCCGGGGCGGCAGCGCGGTGATCCGCTCCAGCTCCTTCCTCGCCTCGGCCTCGCTGTCGCGGACGATGGCGTAGGCGGCCATGCCATACTGCATCGGCCCCCGGCCCGCCGCCTCGCGCCGCGCCGCCATGTCGGCGACCTTCGGCCGGATCGCCTCGACCGGGTCGCCGTGCATCACATAGGCGTCGCACTGCTCCGCGATCATCGTCTTGGCCGCCTCGCTTTCGCCGCCGGCATAGAGGGTCGGCCGGGGCTTCCTCACGGGCTTGGGCTCGCAGATCGCGTCCTTCAGCCGGTAGCGCTCGCCCTCATAGGTGAAGCGCTTCTGGCTCCACAAGCCGTCCACCACGTCGAGCCACTCGCGGGTCCGCGCGTAGCGGTCGTCATGCTGGTCGAAGTGGAGGCCATATTGAGTCGCCTCGTCCGCCCACCAGGAGGAGACGACGTTGAGCGCGAGCCGCCCGCCGCTGATATTGTCGATGTTCGCCGCCTGCTTGGCGAACAGGGCCGGCTGGTGGAAGTTCGGCCGCACCGCCACCATCAGCTCGAGGCTCCGGGTCACCGCCGCGAGCGCCGCCGCCGTCGACCAGGCGTCGAGCGCGGGCGCCTCGATCCCCTTGATGTCGTTGAGGTTCAGCTCGGCGATCAGGCTCAGGTCCCACCCGGTCTCCTCGCTCCTCACGGTGAGGCGGCGGACATAGTCCCAGCTCGCCTCCATCTTCTCGTCCTCGACGTTGCGAAGCCAGCCGCCGAACACCGGCATCCAGTAACCGAACCTCATCGCGCTTTCCCGATCTCAGCCTTGAGGAAGTCGACGAGCCGGTCGTGCGGGTCCCAGCCGAGCACGTCCAGCGGCTTCGCCACGAAATTGGACAAAGCATTGATGTCGTAGAAGCGCGGCACCCCGTCCCGGTCGTCGACCAGATATTCCACGCCGCCGACGTCCAGCCCCGCCGCCTGAGCGATCCGCTCCGCCGCCTCCACCAGTTCCGCGGGCGGCTGGACGGCCGCCATTCGGACCGCGCTTCGTCCCGGCAAGGCGAGGCAGGCGTCGGCGGGGCAGAGGTCGAAGCTGTCCCCGCCCGTCTCCACCTCGATCGCGTAGAGGAAGCGGCCGCCCAGCGTCTCGACTCGGGTGATGGCGCCGCCCCGCGCCGGCACGTAATCCTGGACGAGGAGCACCGAATCGACGCTGTCGGGCACCGACCCCTCCTCCACCGATCGCGCCAGTTCCTCCGCGCTCCCATAGCGCACGATGCCGGCCCCGGACCCGCCTATATTGGCCTTGACCATCAGCGGCCAGCGCATCCCGCCCGCCGCCGCGGCGAGGTCCTCGCGGCGGTGCACCACCCGCGTCTCCGGCACCTCATAGCCGAGTCGGGAAATGAGCGAGAGCTGCCGCGCCTTCGACGAATCGACCGCGATGACGCCGGCGCCGTTCAGCACCCGCGCGCCCGCGCCCGCCCAGTGGTCGAACAGGGCCTGCGCGTAGAAAATGCCGTGCTCGCGCTCCCTCAGAAAGCTCGACATCGCGACCCGGCTCAGCACCACCGGCGCCGGCGCCTCCCGCGATGCGGGATCGAAGCTGTGGTCGGAGAGGCGGATCGCTTCAAAGGCGATGCCGTGCCGCTCAAGGGCGGCGAAGAGGGGCTCGAACCATTTCGGATGCTCGTAGAGCACCGCCAGATCGGGTTTCATTCAGGGACCTTGTTCGCAACAAGCCGCCATGTGTGCGCTGCCGCCGCGGATTGGAAGCCCCGCAACCGCGCCCGCTGCCGATTCCACGGATGACAAGCCCGCCGGCAATTGTATTCTGCCGTGGGAGGGACCCATGCGAGCGGGATGCCGGGCAATGTTGTGGCTCGCCTTGGCGGCGCCCGCCGTGTCCGTCCCGGCACAGCCCACCGCCGTCCCCCCGCGCCTCGATGCCGAGCATGCGCAGGCGATCGTCGCCGGCTGCCGCGCCCGCGCCGCCGGCCGGCGGCAGAGCCACGCCATCGTGGTCGTGGATCTCGCCGGCAGCCCCGTCGCGTCGCTAAGGATGGACGGCAATCCGCCCGGCACGTTCGATTTCGCCCTCCAGAAGGCTCAGGCGGTGGCGGCCTGGGGCTTTTCGACGGCGGCCATGGCCCGGGCCGCGGCCGAGACCCCCGGCTTTGCGAAGGCGCCCCATGTCGTCACCGTCGCCGGCGGAATCCCCATCATCTCGGCGGACGGCAAGACCCTGCTCGGCGCCGCCGGCGTCTCCGGAGAAGCCCCCGCCGACGACGAAGCCTGCGCCGTTGCGGGCGTCGAGGCCGCCGGCTTCCGCGCCCGCAGCTAAGCGCGCTGAAGTGAGGTTGCACATTTTCGTCATGCCGGACTTGATCCGGCATCCTGCCGAAAAACTGAAGCCGGAGAGTCAGGCGGAGCAGAGCCAGCGGTTCAAGCGCGAGGCTTAAAGGCTCATCGACGCTGGCGAACTAAACCCCACCGAGGCCGATGCCGCGATGGATAGGCTTGTGCGGAAGGGCGCCACTCTGGATAAGAGCAGGAATGGTGGACAGCGACCCGTTTGAGAGTCCAAAATTACTCGTTAGTGGCGCGCGCGAAGATATTGATCAGTTTGAATCCGGGGAGGGGGCTTTCTTCGGACCGGGTGACGTAGGCGTCACTGTCCAAGAGGTCGATCCGAAGACGAAGTATACATTCGTGAAGTTCAGGATAACGAAGGCCATCCCCACCGTTCTTCGGCGGCGCGCCAATAACATCCTGAACGACCTCCGGCACGCTTTGGATCAGGCTCTGTTCGCTGCTGCTCGCATTGTCCTCAAGGAAGATCCTGGGGACGTGCATTTCCCCTTCGCTACGTCCCCCAAGGACCTCGAAGGGAGACTCAAAGCGACCAGAAAAGGTGCAGGCGTGCTGAAGATACCGGTCGCCCTGCACGACGTTATCCGCAGCTTTGAACCATACCCCCGAGGCAACGGACACGACGGCGGGGACGATCTCTTGCGATTGTTGGGTGCCGTGTCCGGCCCTAACAAACACCAATTCACTATAGGCATTGGCGTAAACGCATCTTTGATCCGACACATCAAGACCGACGGACGATTCTATAAACTCCATGCCCCCGTCATGAATAGCAAATATAAGGACCTTATACTCTTTTCCATCGCACCCGACGGCTATCTTTATCACGAGTCCAGCATCCCCATGTATATATCTTTCCGCGAGGCTGGAAATGTCACTGATTTTGCTATGCTGGAAACGCTGCAACTGTGGGCGGGCATCGTTGAACGAATTGTCAACGGGTTAGAAGACTTTGCCACTCATTCCAAACTGCCTTTGGGTACATAAAGTATAATGACGCCTCCTGAGTAGGGACTGAGCCTGGCGAAGCATGTCCTGACCGCCTGTCTGCAGGCAGTCGAAGGGACTCGTATCGAAGGACCGTCCAGAGCCGTGCGTCCTTCGATACGCCGGTTCGGCAAGCTCACCGGCTACTCAGGATGAGCGGTTCAGTGTCAGAACGCCCAACGTCCTAAGGCGTCAGCGCGGCGTCCCTGAGGCCGCGCCAGACGCGCAGCGCCTGGACCGTCTCCGCAACGTCGTGGACGCGCAGCAGCTGGACGCCCTGGTCCGCCCCCTTCAGGGCAAGGGCGATGGAGCCGGCGAGTCGCTGGTCGGGCGGGGCCTCCGCCGACAGCGCGCCGATCGTCCGCTTGCGGCTCGCCCCCAGCATCACCGCGCAGCCGAGGCCGTGCAGCAGCGACAGATGGTTCATCACCTGGAGGTTGTGCTGCACATTCTTGCCGAAGCCGATACCGGGGTCGACGACGATCCGCTCGCGGGCGATGCCCGCGGCCTCCGCGGCGGCGATCCGTTCGGCGAGCCAGTCGTAGACGGCGAACGCCACCGGCCGGTCGTAATGCGGCGCCTGCTGCATCGTCTCGGGCGGCCCCTGGTGATGCATCAGCACGATCGGGCAGCCCGACGCCGCCACGATCGCGGCCGAGCGCTCGTCATAGGTGAGCGCCGAGACGTCGTTGACGAGGCCCGCGCCGGCGGCCAGCGCCGCCTCCATCACCGCCGCCTTGCGGGTGTCGACCGACACCGCGGTGCCGGAGGCGGCGAGCTGCCGCACGACCGGCAGCACCCGCTCCGTCTCGTCGCCCTCCCACACCGGCTTCGCCCCGGGGCGGGTCGATTCGCCGCCGACGTCGACCAAAGCCGCGCCCGCGGCGGCCATCGCGAAGCCGGCTTCCGCCGCCTCCGCCGCGCCGGCGAAGCGGCCGCCGTCGGAGAAGCTGTCGGGGGTGACGTTGAGGACGCCCGCCACCTGCGGCTGGTCGAGGCGGACGATGCGCTCCCCCAGCTCGAGCGGCGCCCGCGCGCCCGTTATGCGCGACCAGGCGGCCGCGGCGTCCGGCCCGAGGCGGGCGAGCGCCTCGTCGATTCGCGCGACGGGCACCAAGGCCACGGCGGCCGGGCGGTCCCCGTCCATCTCCGTCACCTCGACGGCCGAGAACCACAGCATCCCGCCCGCCAGCCGCGCGACCTGGCCGTCGAGGCCGAACGGGGCGTCGACGAAGGCGGTGGGGCGCAGATAGGCGGCCGGGGGCATATCTTTTTCAGCCTAGCTGAAAAAAAGTGCGACAGGAATCGGTGAAAGCGGGGACTATGGGGTGGCGACCGCCGCTTGATCGAAGGTCAGCAGGGTAACTGAGGTCTCCAAAAGGCCAGGATCGCCATGTGGGGCATGGTATGATCCTGGCCCGGTTACGGCCCAAAGGGGCTCCCGTGTGCCTCCCGTGGTCAAAGGCACGCGGGCGTTAGGCCGTCCCGGGACGGTCGCCGCCTGCTTTTGTGCCTCCGTTTCGACAGCGTGTCGAGTGGCAACGCGCAACCTTTTTCAGTCCATGGCCAAAATGTAACGCTGCCGAAGGACATCCAGCGGTGCCAGCGCGCCCCCATTTTCGTAATGCCAGAACATCCACCCGTTGCAGGCCGGCGCCCCCTGCACGGTCGCGCCGATGCGGTGAATGGAGCCCTGCTCTCCGGCCGATTCGATCGAGGCATCGGC
This sequence comes from Allosphingosinicella sp., assembly GCA_036403015.1. Lineage (GTDB taxonomy): Bacteria > Pseudomonadota > Alphaproteobacteria > Sphingomonadales > Sphingomonadaceae > Allosphingosinicella. The sequence continues at coordinate 1,845 of DASWRU010000039.1, read as the reverse complement.
CAGCACCCGCGCCTGCCAGCGCCGCCTGGCGTCGGTGAGCATTGTCCCGGGATGGATCAGCCCGGTCTCGATCAGGGCGCCGAACGGCACGCGCGGCGCGGTCCGTTTGGACGCCATCGTCTTCATCGCGCTTTCGTCGAGGGGGAGGGTCGAGGCGATCCGCTCGCGCGCCACCTTCACGTAGCGTTTCTCGCGCTCGATGCCGATCCATTGCCGCCCCAGCCGCCGCGCCACCGCGCCGGTCGTGCCGGTCCCGAAAAAGGGGTCGAGGACGACGTCGCCGGGCCCGGTGCAGGCGAGCAGCACGCGGTAGAGCAGGCTCTCCGGCTTCTGGGTCGGATGCGCCTTGGCGCCGCTTTCCCCCTTCACCCGCTCGCCGCCGGAGCAGATCGGCAGCAGCCAGTCGGAGCGCATCTGCAATTCGTCGTTCAGCGCCTTCATCGCGCGGTAGTTGAAGGTGTAGCGGCTGTCCTCGCTTCGGCTCGCCCAGATCAGGGTCTCATGGGCGTTGGTGAAGCGGGTGCCGCGGAAGTTCGGCATCGGGTTGGCCTTGCGCCAGATGATGTCGTTCAGGATCCAGAAGCCGGCATCCTGCAGCGCGGCGCCCACGCGGTAGATATTGTGGTAGCTGCCGATCACCCACAAGGTGCCGTTCGGCTTCAATATCCGCCGCGCCTCCTTCAGCCAGGCCCGGGTGAAATGGTCGTAATGCGCGAAGTTCGCAAACTTGTCCCAATCATCGTCCACCGCGTCGACCCTGCCGCCTTCGGGGCGGAACAGATCGCCGCCGAGCTGGAGGTTGTAGGGCGGGTCGGCGAAGACCATGTCGATCGAGCCCGCGGGCAGGCGCGACATGGCCGCGATGCAATCCTCCTCGATGATCTCGTTCAGCGGCAGGTCCGGCGCCGGAGCGTCCCGTTTCGGGCGGCGATGGCCCTGCCCCACGCGCGCAAGCACAGTCATTCGGCACCGCCCCCGGTTCGACACACAAGACGCCCAGCCTGAGTCAGCTGGAGTCCGCGGTCAAGAACAAGCGTTTAGCGGCGGGGTTTGAGAAAGCGGTTAACGTGCCGGGAACGGAACGAGTCCTCCGCTACTAATGGCGCCGGGCGGGCCTCAGCGGACTCAACATGCTGTGGTGTTGCCGGAAGGACTCAGCCGCGGCGCAAAGCTCGAGCGAAGGCAAGGGCCGGCGCGGAGCCGGCCCTTGAGTTCAGGGCAGGAAGTCGGCGCCCACGATCGTATGGCCGTCGGCGCAGGTGACATTGATCTGGAAATCCGCATTGCCGTCTCCGTCGACGTCGCCGTAGATCGTCCAGGCGTTCGCACCGGAACTCTCCGCGCGAAGCTCGCCGGGGGTCCCGCTGAACGCGCGCGCATCGATGAACGTGAAGCCCTGGTCGCCGGCAAGCTTGGAATCGGCATCAATCTTGGAAAGATCGATGATGTCGCCGCTGCGGAAATCGGTGATCGTGTCCCCCGCTCCGGCGGCCGATTCCCCGACGCTGCGATATTTGAACACATCGTTGCCGGCGCCGCCGGTGAGCACGTCCGCGCCGCCCGCGCCGATCAGCAGGTCGTCGCCCGCGCCGCCGGTGAGGTGGTCGATCGCGGCGCCGCCCGCGATCCAGAAAAATCCGTCCAGTTCGGCGCTGCCGTTGAAGGTCAGAGTCTCGTTGGCGGTGAGCTGGCCCGCGTCCACGACCAGCTTCTGGCCGTCGCCGACATTGTTGTCGTCCATCGTCAGGTCGTAGCTGAAGTCGCCCTCCAGGCGGCCGAAGCGGGTATTCTGGCCGGACAGGATCGAGAGGACTTCGATGTTGGTCATGGTATCCGGCTGGAAGA
>DASWRU010000038.1:0-17945 GCA_036403015.1 Allosphingosinicella sp. | reverse complement strand
ATGGCCTCGTATCGGCGTGACCGTAATAACTCGTCCTGAGGCATTGGTCACCACCCGGAGCGTGCCCTCCACATTAGTGTGCACCGTCGTCCCCGGCTCATTCCCCAGAGATTTTCCAGCAGGGTTGGAGATCGCTCCTTCAACCGCAGAGGGTGGTACCCCATTTTCCTGCATTCGGTCAACGGCGTGACCTGAGTACTCTCGTCCGTTTATGGTTGTAGGTTGATTTCTTTGCGTTTCGGGAACTTGGATCGGGTTGCCACGCCGGCCCACGATCGCCCCAAGCATCTGGGAAAACAAGGAACCCCACGACGATGAACTGTCGTTACTCGGTGCGTATTCAAACGGAATAGTTATCGTACCGTTAAAGTTCAGGCTTATATTAAATGCAGAGCTCGCCTGCTCACGAATTATGCTGTTTACGCTCGCTCCGTAGGCCTGACTATATGCTACGCTACCTGCACTGTACGACTGGTGTGATTCCGTGGTTTCGACGCGGCCGTTGACCGTCCTTGAGTATGTTAGATTGATGTTGACGTTCTTCTGATCGCCATCATCGGAAGTGGTGCAGGTACCTTGATGAGTATCGCCGTTGAAGTTGCAATTGACAGCGACTCTCCCGCTGGTGTCTTTACCGTTCACAGGATCGTTTGAAGCATAGGCATAGAGATTTAACTGATCTCCATAGCCTGCAGGATCCGTCTGCAGGAACCGGCCGAGCGTCGGCGAGTAAATCCTCGCCTTGTAGTAATAAAGGCCGAGCTCGCCGAGCCAAGCCTGGCCGGTATATTGAAACCGGCCGCCGTTCACGGCATTGGGGATGCCCCAAGCGTCGTAGCCGTTGAGCGCGATCGGGTTGCCGGCATCGTCGACCACCGCGATGATCGAGCCTTGGTGATCGGCGTGGAGGAACCGACGGACCGGTCCGCCCGTGCCTTCGTACCAGACGAGCGGCTCGTCCGCATTCGGACCCCAGGCGTAGAGCCGCACCCAATTGCCGGAGGTGTTGAACTCCTCGAGCAGCCGGTCACCGTCATATTCGAACCGCGTGGTCCCGGTCGGCGCCGCCAGCTGCCACATCCGCCCCATCGGGTCGTAGGCAAGGCTGACCCCGCCCGAGCGCGACACCAGCCGGTTCTCGGCATCGTAGACGTAGGTGCTGGTGCCGTCTGAGGTCAGGTTGCCGTTGGCGTCGTAGGTGAACGTCGCGCCCCCCGCGGCGGTGTACTGGTTCAGCCCGTTGACCCCGTAGGCGCGGCTCACATTATAGGCGGTGTTGGAGGCGAACGCGTTGTTCGAGCTGGTGCGCGTGACGATCTGCGAAGCCGGATTGTAGCCGAACGTCAGCGCCTGGTAGCCGGGTGTCGCCGCGATTTTGTGGCTGAGGCTGGTCAGGCGGCCGATGGCGTCATAGCCGTAGGAGACCGGAGAGCTTCCGCCGGGCCCGAGCGCGAGGCTCTGACGCCGACCGGCCGAGTCATAGCCGAACTGGACGATCGTCTCGTTGTTGCCGTCGTAGAGGCTCGTCATGTTGCTGGCGGCGTCGTAGCTGAAGTTCATCGCATAACCGGTGGTCGCGCCGACATGGGTGCGGCGCGAGCCCAGATCATATTGCGAGCTGATCGTCCGGGCCGTCCCGTCCATGGTCGTGGTCGTCGAGGTCTGGCGGCCAAACCCGTCATAGGCGTTGGCGATGCCCGGCCCGCTGTCGGAGCCGAACCGCGCCCAGGTCTGCAGCCCCCGCACGTCGTAGCCGTAATAGACGCTGTAACCCGCCGCCCCGCTCGCCGAGGCGGGCACTGTCTTCAGACGCAGGCGGTTGAGATTGTCGAACTGATAGGTCAGCGTGACGCCGTCGCGCTTCCTGAAGGACGTGCGGTTGCCGACAATGTCGTAGCCATATTCCTCATAATCGGACTGGTTCACCACGCCCGGCGTGTTGGACGGGAAGATCCAGCGGCGCTGACGGTCGAACCCGTCCCAGGTGATCTCGGCGCGATTGCCGTTGGCATCGGTCACCGCCTTTTGCTTGCCGTTCGGGGTGTATTCGTAGGTGGCATAATTCTGCTGCAGCGGGGTAAGGTACGCCCTCTGTACCTGGAGCAGCTGGCCGGCCGAGTCGTAGACGTTGCGGGTGATGCGGTCGGCGCCGAAGCTGCCCGCGGCGGCGAGGGTACAACCGTCGGTGGTGTTGCCGAACGCCGCGCTGTTCATCCGCTGCGCCTGGCAGACCACTTGCCCGCGATCGTCGAAGGAGCGCTCGGTGAGGCTGTAAATCGTGCCGTTCGCCGACACCGCCTCGCGCACTGAATTCCTGTGCGCATCATAAGCGGTGTCGGTGCGCGTGAGCACCGTCAGCGTCTGGCTCGCGGCGTCCGGAACCGTCCCCTCTTCGAGCGCGATCACCTTATCGTCGGAGTCGCGGTAGGTGTAGCGCTTGGCGCTGCGTAGGGCGTTCGAGCCCTTGGGCCCGATCTCCCAAATCTTGCGGCCCCAGACGTCGTAGCGTGTGTAGACCGCGTCGTCCGTCCCTTGCAGCGGCCCATCGACCACCGTCGGCCGCCCGGCCCCGTCATAGGTGTAGGTCGTGGCGAGAGTGATCCCCGCCGCTGCGTCGATGTGCCGCTCGACCGCGGGGAGGGGGGTTGAGCCCCAATAATCATATTCGGTGCGAATCTCGTTCGCCGTGCCGCAGGTCGTGATGTCGCCGCAGACCCGGACCACGGACTTGCGGCTGGGGGTTCCGGAATAGGTAATGTAGGTCTTGCGCCGCACCCCGTTGGCGTCGGCGGGATCGGTCTGCTCGGTCAGTTGGCCGAAGCTGTTGTAGACATAATCGGTCTGCCGGTTGAGGCCGTCGCGCGACCATGTGGCCCGGAAGCAGCTCACGTCCGGCGCGACGAGGGTGTCGCAATAGGGGAAAGAGGCGGTTCCAGTGACCGCGGCGAGGCCGGAGCCCGGCTTCGGGGTGACCGTGCTGGAAATGACATTGGAGTGGTCGTCGTAGAGGACGTTGACGTAATTGCCTTCTGGCGAGGTGACTCGAGTCGGCCGGTAGGCGGGATCGAACTGATAGCTGGTGGTGCGGTTGATCGAATCGACCATGCTGGTCAGGACGACGCGCTGATCGGAAATGGTGAAATTGTAAGTCTGGCTGAACCCGTTCGGGCCGGTGACGACGAGGCGGGTATACCAGTAACTGTTGGTGGGCGCGTGGAAATAGGGCGCGCCGCCATTGTATGTATAGGTGTAATTATATTGCACGCCGTCGCGGACGACCGTGCTGACGAGTTGCGCGGTCGGCGACGTCGCCACCTGCCGAGTCGGGGTACCGTCGGTGGGAAGCGTGAGGCTTCCCGCCGTTAGCTCGATATCCATGCCGAGCGCGTTGTTGCAGCCGGAGCAGGTGTAGACCCGTCCGCCCAAGTCGATGATCGTGCTGCCGCTGTAGGTCAGCCGGCCGAGCGGCACCCCCGGATTGGCGGTGGCGTACAGCGTGACCACTGAGGGCGCGGCCCAGGCGCCGGGATCGCCGTTGAAATCGCTGCCCTGGTAGGTGATCGAAATGGCATAGCCATAATTGCTGCTGACCGTGTTCGGCCGGTAGAAGGTCCGGTTGAAGGGATCGCCGGCCAAATAGGCGCCATCGTAGGAATAGCTGATCGTCTCGCCGGTCGGATAGGTCACGCTCGAGGCGTAGGCTTGAAAGGTGCCGGGATTGCCGACGGTGTTCACGTGGACGTTGGTGAAATGCCAGACCGCCGCGGTGCCAGCCTGCCGGAAGGTCGCGTTGGGGCGGAAGTAGGAGCCCGTCCCAGTGACGCTGGTGCAATCCGAGACGTCGAAGCACCGGAAGGCCTCGGCACTGCCCTGGCCGGTGTGGACGGTATAGTTGCCGGTGGGATACTCGCCGGCCTGGCCATATTTCTTGCCGACGACATAGGGCGCGGCATTCTGGATTCGGTCGAACCGCAAATTGGGCGCCCCCGGGACCGAGAGCACCGGCGGTTCGATCGCCGTCTTCCCGGTGGTCAGGTTCACCCCGTTATGGTCGCTCTCGACGCGCAGCGGCGAGGGTACCGTGGGAATATCCTGGGCGGTGGCGGCGGTGGCGGCGCCGGCGAAAGCGGCGAGCGCGGCGGCGGCACGGAGCAGAATGGGGTGCATCGTGGCCCTCACGAGCATTGGTTGACGGTGGTGACGGTGATCGTGCCGGTGCCCGTCGAGGTCGCCCCGAGGCTGTCGCTCACCGTGTAGCTGAAGCTCTTCGTCCCCGAGGCACCGAGGCTGTCGATCCACAACGTCCCAGGGCCGATCACCGTCACCTGGATCGAGGCGCCGCCCGACGCTCCGGTGACGGTCAGCGGATAATTGCCTTCGGGATCGGTGTCGTTCGCCGTCACGTTGACGCTGGTGCCGCCGCATTTGGGGATGGACGGCGCCGTGTCGGGGTTGGCGACCGGCGGCTGGTTCCCCGGCGGCGGCGGGGGAGGCGGGGGCGGCGGAGAGGGCGGAGGCGGCGGAGGGGGCGGAGGGGGCGGAGGCGGCGGAGGCGGAGGCGCTCCGCCGCCGACGCCGCTGACCGCGTAGCTCGAGCGGTTCCCGGCGGGATCATAGCCGAGCTGCGTCGTGACGCCGTTGTTGATGGTCCCCGTGACGCTCGTCGCCACCAGCCGCCCAAGCGCATCGTAAGTGAAGGTCGTCGTCTCGCTCGCCTGCGCCACCGCCGCACCGAGTGCGAACATCGACGTCGCCACGAGATATTTGGCAATGCCTCTGGTCATCAGCCCGCCCCCGACCGACTTGTCACCCCGAATAGATCAGACCCGCGCGGATCCCGTCAACGCCGCCGCCTGATTTGTTTGATCCGAAATGGGCCGGTTTGCCTGCACCCCCAGGTTCCACGATTGCTCCCCTGCACCAATTGCCTGAACATTAGCAGAACAGACAACATCCTCTATGCAAATCCTATTTTCGAAAGCGACGGCGAGAATCCTCCAGCCGTCGCTAAGCACTTGGGCATGCAAAAAAAGCCCCGCCGGTGAGGCGGGGCTCGGCCTCGCGGCTCTCCCAAAGCTTATTCGGTGGTCTCGTCCGGCCCGCCGAGCGCGACCTGGTTGGAGGCGGCGGCGCGGCGCTGGACCGACTGGAGATAGTCGGAGGATTGCAGGAAGGGGATCGGGTTGACCGGATGGCCGTCGATGCGGACCTCGTAATGGAGATGGCTGCCGGTCGAGCGGCCGGTCGAGCCCATATAGGCAATGAGATCGCCGCGCTTCACCTTCTGGCCGGCGGCGACGATGTAGCGGGTGAGGTGGCCGTAGCGGGTCTGGATGCCGTGGCCGTGGTCGATCTCGACGAGGTTGCCGTAGCCGCCGCTATTCCATTCGGCGCGGTCGACCATGCCGTCGGCGGTGGCGTAGATCGGGGTGCCGATCGGGCCGGCGAGGTCGATCCCCGGGTGCATGGCGGCGCGGCCCTTGAAGGGGTCCGAACGCACGCCGAAGCCGGACGTGAAATTGGTGCCGTGGACCGGCTCGATCGACGGGATGGCGATCGTGCCCTGCTCCAGCGTCTCGAGCTTCTTCCAGCTCGTGAACAGGGCCTTGAAGTTCGGATCCTCGTTGCTCGCCGTCGTCACCGGCTCGAACGGGCCGCCCATGCCCTGGGCGAGGCGCTCGGGCCGAAGCCCCATGCGGCGGATTTCCTGCTCGGTGATGAGGTAGCGCTGCTGGGCGACCTGCTTGATCGCGGCGACGTCGGCGCGCATCGAGGACAGCTCGCGCTGCATGCGCAGGACGTCGGCGGGCGGGGGCGCGGAGGAGAAGCTGGCGATCTGGGCGGCCGCGAAGACCGACCAGAAGAGGGTGAGCAGGGCGGCCGTGGCGACGAAGATCTGGAGGCCGGCGCCGATCCGGAAGCGGCGCAGGGACGTGCCGTCATGAAAGAAAATATCCCGCGGCCTGAACATTTTACGGAACGCTCTGGTGAGGCCCGCGTTCATCGTCCTGGTTGCCACTCTTCAGTCCCTCGTCTGGCCCGTCCGGACGCGCGGATGCGCGTGCAGGCGGGCCTAAAATCCTCATCCCGATGGCGATTTTTCGCCTCGATATCCGTCAGGAGTTGCCCCCTCCGCGACTGGATGGCCGGAGACTGTTAAACATCTCCTGCCACGGCAAGCCCGCCATAGTAATCGCGGGACAGACCGGCTTGGCCGCGCGCTGAGTCGTTGAACGGCGGCTTCAGCACCCCGCGAAAGTAGGTCCCGACCAGTCGTTGCCATTCCGAAACAGGCCTGATTCTCTGCGATTCACAGCCCCTTTCGAACCATTTCGTGCCCACCCGGACGTGCCGGATTTCGTCGCGATAGATGCGGCCCAGGATAGCCGCCGAACCGGCGTCGCCGGCCGCTTCGAACCGGGCTGTGATCGCCGGGGTGACGTCGAGCCCGCGCGCCTCCAGCACCATCGGCACCACCGCCAGCCGGGCCAGCGCGTCGCCCGCCGTCGCTTCCGCCGCCTCCCACAATCCGTCGTGCGCCGGCATGGCCCCGTAGCCCGAGCCGAGTGCCTTCAGCCGTCGGTCGAGCAACGCGAAGTGAATCGCCTCATCCGCGCCCACGCCGAGCCAGTCGCCGGTGAATTCCGGCGCGAAGCCGGCGCCGAACCGCCCCGCCATGTCGAAGGCGAGGTCGATCGCGCCGAATTCGATATGGGCGAGCGCGTGCAGCATGGCCGTCCGCCCCCGCTCGGAGCCGCCCCGGCCGCGCCTGGGCATTCGCGACGCGGGCAGGAGCTCCGGCCGTGCGGGCCGAGCCGGGCGATCGGGCATCGGCACATCGAAGGCGAAGGCGAGCTCGCCGCGCCGCCAGGCCCGCGCCGCAGCCCGTGCCGCGCGTATCTTGTCGCACGGCTCCGCCGCAAGCAGCACCGCGCGGCAGGCGGAAGCAACGGTCGGCATAGCCTGCGCGGGACGCTCAGGGCAGCGCCCGCGCCGCCTCCAGCACCTCGGCGGCATGGCCCGGCACCTTCACCTTGCGCCACACCCTTTTCACCACCCCGTCGCGATCGACGAGGAAGGTCGCGCGCTCAATGCCCATATATTTGCGGCCGTACATCGACTTCTCGATCCAGGTGCCGAACGCCTCGCACACCGAGCCGTCGGGGTCGGTGGCGAGCGAGACCTTGAGCGTGTATTTGTCGATGAACTTGCGGTGCTTCTTCGCGTCGTCCTTGGAGACGCCGAGGATCCAGGTCCCGGCTTTCTCGAACTCGCCCGCCAGCGCGGTGAAGGCCTGCGCCTCGGCGGTGCAGCCGGACGTGTCGTCCTTGGGATAGAAATAGAGGACCAATTTCTGTCCGCCGAAGTCGGTGGGGCTGATCGCCTTGCCGTCCACGCTCTCCATCCGCACGTCCGGTACGGGATCGCCTTCGTTCACCATCATCTGCCTCCTCATGGCCCGGACACCTCGGCCCATAGCATTGCGATCCTCTGCCGTGCCCGCTCGTGCGCTTCAAGCAAAGCGTTCCAGTCGGGCAGCCCGCACGCCTGCGCCACGAGGGGCCGCGTCGCCTCCGGAGGCTCGGCGGAGGTCGGCGAGACCAGTCGGAACATGACCAGCATCCGGGTCAGCAGCCGCAGGTCGGGGTCGGTATCCTCGCGGACCAGCCCCGCCTCCAGCAGGGCGGCGATCGCCACCTCCAGGTGCGGATGAAGGCCGATGCCGTGCTTGAGCTGAAGCGTGTGGACGGCGAATTCGAGATCGATCAGCCCGCCCGCCCCGCGCTTGATGTCGAACGGGCCGCCCGGCGGCTTGTGCTGCGCGATCTCGCGGCGCATCCGCACCGCATCCTCGACCAGCCGGACAGGATCGCGCGGCCGGCGCAGAGTCTCGTCGATCACCGCCTGGAGCGCGGCCCTGCCCGCATCCGACCCGTAAAGCGGCCGCGCCCTGAGCAGCGCCATATGCTCCCAGGTCCAGGCCTGCTCGCTTTGGTAGCGCTCGAAGCCCTCCAGCGAGACGGCCAGCATCCCGTCGACGCCCGAGGGCCTGAGGCGCGTGTCGACATCGTAGAGCGGCCCCGCCGCGGTCGGGACGCTGAGCGCCGCCGTCACCCGCGGCGCCAGCCGGTTGTAATAATCGGTGGCCCGAAGCGGCTTGGCGCCGTCCGATTCCGCCTCGTGCGTGCCGCTGAACAGATAGACGAGGTCGAGGTCGGAGGCGTGGGTCAGCGCCTCGCCGCCCAGCCTCCCCAGCCCGATGACGAGCAGCTCGGAGCCGGCGACGCGGCCGTGCCGCCCCTCGAACTCGGCGGTAGCGGCGGCGCCCAGCACGTTGATCGCCGCTTCGGCGATCCGTGAATAGCCCTCCGCCGCGTCGATCGGATCGGCATGAGCGAGGACGAGCTGCGCGCCCAGCGCGAAGCGCCGCTCGTTGACCCGGCGCCGGACGCGGTCGAGGACGAGCTGGTAATCCTCCCCGGCCCGTTCGGAGCGGCGGAACTCGGCGATCAGCTCCGCGGTCGGCGGCACCGGCGCCAGCGCGGTGGCGTCGATCAGGCCGTCGAGCAGCTGCGGCCGCCGCGCCAGCTGCTCGGCGAGCGCCGGGGCGTGGCTGAGGATCGTGGCGACCTGGCTGGTGAGGCCGGGCCGCGCCTCCAGCAGCCGGTAGAAATTCACTCCGCTCGGCAGCCTCTGAACGACGTCGTCGAACCGGTTCATCGCCCGCATCGGATCGGGCGCCTTGCCGAACGCCTCGGTCACCACCGGCAGCATCGCCTCGAACGCCTCCTGCGCCGCCGGGCTGCGCAGCGACTTGGCCTTGCCGCCCCGCCAGCCGTCGATCCTCAGCCGCGCCGCGACGGGATCGTCGAAGCCCGCTCGGGCGAGCTGCGCCTCGAGGTGGACGGCGCTGAGCGGCAGCCGCGGCTCCTCATGCCCGGCCAGCGCGTCGTAGAGGCGGGCGACCCGGCCGACATGCGGCTCGAGCAAAGCGAGGAGGTCGTCCCCTTCAGCAAGGCCATGCAGCCGCGCCACGTTGGCCAGCGCCTCAGCGTCGGCGGGAATAACATGGGTCTGCCGATCCTCGACCATCTGCAGGCGGTGCTCGATCGTCCGGAACAGCCGGTAGGCCTCGGCCAGCTCGGCGCCACTGGCGGCCGGGATCCGCCCCGCCGAAACCAGCGCCGCCAGCGCGTCCAGAGTCGCCGGCGCGCGCAGCCCGGGTTCTCGGCCGCCGTGGATGAGCTGGTGGATCTGGGCGTAGAATTCGACCTCGCGAATCCCGCCCCGCCCGCGCTTCAGCTCGAAGCCGGGGCCGAAGCTTTGGCCCTGCGCATAATGGTCGCGGATCCTTCGCGTGATCGCCTGGACCTCGCCGATCGCCCCGAAATCGAGCGAGCGGCGCCAGACGAAGGGGTGGATCGCCTCCATGAAATAGCGGCCGACCGCCGCGTCGCCGGCGCAGTGGCGGGCGCGGATGAACGCCGCCCGCTCCCACGGCAGCGCCGAGGATTCGTAATAGGAGATGGCCGCGTCCACCGGCAGCGCGATCGGGGTGACTTCCGGCGAGGGACGCAGCCTCAGGTCGACGCGGAAGACGAAGCCATTCTCGTCGCGCTTCTGGAGCAGCTCGATGACGCGCTGGCCGATCCGCACCGCCGCCTGCCCCGGCTCCTCCCGCGCGCGCCGCGGCAGAGTCGCCGGATCGAACAGGAAGATCGGGTCGATGTCGGAGGAGAAGTTGAGCTCGCGGCTGCCGTGCTTGCCGAGCGCGACGACGGCGAAGCCGAGCGCCGCCTCGCCGGGCGTGCGCTCCTCGATCGCGGCGGCGAGCGCCCGCTCCAGCGCGCGGTCGGCGAGATCGGAGAGCGCCGCCATCAGTCGCTCAAGCGGCAACAGGCCGGCGAGATCGCCCACCGCAAGGGCGGTCGAGAGGGCGCTGCGCTCGCGCCTCAGCGCCGCGCCGAGCCCCGGCGCCTCCGCCGCCGCGGCGGCGGCAAGGGCGAGGGCCTCGCCGACCGCTCCGCGGCCAAGCGCTTCTTCCAGCTGGGGAAAGCGATCGAGCTGGGCCGCGAGCCACGGCGAATGAGCGCGCGCGCGGCGGAGCGCTCCGTTAACCGCCTCTTCACGCTGTGTCTCATTCATACAACAGCCCAAATCAGTTCCGTTGGGGATGCGCAACAGTTGAAACTCGCCCCCGCAACGCGCGTTCTGCGCTTGTGAATACGATGAATCCGAGACGCGAAGCGATGATGCAGGCCTCCTCAAGGCGGTTCGTGAAGGTGGCGCCGCCCACCGTGCACGCCGGCGTGGGCAATGCGCTGCGCCAGGCTTTCGCCATGGACGGCGAGGTCCGCTCGCTCAAGATGTTCGAAGACCTGCTCGCCCGCCTCGAAGCCGAATGACGCTTTGGCGGGCGTTACGGCCGCCTGCCTCCGCCTCGCTTGCCGCCGCCCGGGCCGGGCACGCTTCCCAGCACCTCTCCGGTGCGGGCATTGGCGAGGACGATGATCTTCTTCGAAGCGTAGCGATCGAGGGGACATCCCCCGCTGTGGAGATTGGCCTGCGCCGACACCGCGACCGTTTTGGCATCATGCCAATTTCCGGAGGTCATCACCCATTCGTCGCCGAAGCGGCACCTGAACCGGCGGCGGAAAAGTCGGCCGACGCTGCGCCGCACCCCTGCCGAGACGATGAAACGGCCGTGCGCCAGCCGTGCGACCGACAGGTAGCTCGACTCGCCGGAGCCGCGCTGGTCGTTAATGAGGAAGGCGTCGGAGGCGGCCGACCAGGCGACGCTCACCGGAGGCTCGTAGCGCCCGATGAGCTGCCGCCTGCCGCTTCCGGGGAGCACCGAGAGCGCGGTTCTTGCTCCGGACTCCTCCGAGGTCAGCTCGAAGCGCCGGTCCGGCGACGGCAGCCGCAACGGGCAGCCGTCGTAGAAGGTGACGGGCTCCCTCATCTCGACCGGCGCGGCGTCGTGATAGTCGCATGCCGGCACATAGTCCTCCCGGGCGGTCACAGCCGCGCGGGGTGCGTTTCCGGAAGGTGGCGGGGGCGGAGGCTTGGCATCGCGCCCGCAGGCCGCGGCGAGGAGGCACAGCGGAACGAGCGCGGCGAGCGGCGGCCTCAGGCCCGACATTTACCCCCCTTTCGGGCGCCCGGCCCCATCCGCCCCTTCAGGCCAGCGCGAGTAGCCGGTCCCGCTTCTCCGCCAGCGCGTCGTATGAGGCCGCAGGAAAAGCTCCGCCGACCGTCGCCATCGCCCGGTCCAGCCGCTCCCGGCCCTTCGGGGTCAGCTCGCCGACCGCGCCGGCCACCGCCACCATCTCGTCCATCGCGCCGGAGCAGTGGAGCGCCGCGTCGTTGTCGGCTTCGACGATCCGCCGGGCGCGCGCGTCGAAGCCGCCGGCGAGGGCGGACATGCCCATGTCGTCCGACATCAGGAAGCCGTCGAAGCCGAGCCGCCCGCGCACGATCCCGCCGACCACCGCCGGCGACTGGCTGGCCGGCAGGGCGGCGTCCCAGGCGGTGAAGACGCAGTGGCAGGTCATCCCCATCGGCGCCCAGGCAAGGGTGCGGAACGGCTCCAGGTCGATCTCCAGCTCGGCCTCCGACGCGGTGACGACCGGCAGCGCGTGATGGCTGTCGACCAGCGCCCGGCCATGCCCCGGCATGTGCTTTACGACGCCGACGACGCCCCCCGCCTTCAAACCGTCGAGCATTGCGCGCCCTAGCGCCGCCACCTGCATCGGCTCGGAGCCGAGCGAGCGGTCGCCGACGATGTCGGTGGCGCCGGGCTGGCGGACGTCGAGCACGGGCAGGCAATCGACGTTCACGCCGCATTCGGCGAGCAGCAGCGCGATCGCCTCCGCATTGGCGCGGGCGGCCTCGATCGCGCTCATCGGCGCCTTGCGGTAAAGCGCGTCGAAGGCCTCGCCGGCGGGAAAGAGCGGCCATTCCGGCGGCTTCATCCGCGCCACCCGGCCGCCTTCCTGGTCGATGAGGATCGGCACGTCGCCGCGCCCGGACAGGGCGCGCAGATCGTCGGTCAGCGCCTTGACCTGCTCGCGCCCCGCGATGTTGCGGGCGAACAGGATGTAGCCGGCCGGGTCCGCATCGCGGAAGAAGGCGCGCTCGTCGCGCGTGAGGACGAGGCCGGAAAGGCCGTAAATGGCGGCTTGCATGGCCTTTCCCTACAAGCTCATAATCGGCCTGGGTAGCCGGTGCAGGCCGGCGCCCCGTCGGCGGCCAAGCAGTCTGTCGACGACCGGGGACAGAGGTTCAGGGACAGGGAGAACCGCATATGACGACCGCCGCCACTCACGTGATCGATCTTACGCCCATCACCAGCGCGCTGATGCAGGTGCTTGCCGCCGTCGTGCTCGGGATCGGCACTTTCGCCGCCCAGCGGGTCGTGCAGTGGCTGGGCCTGCGCAACAGCCAGGCGGTGACCGCGGCGCTGGATTCGGCGCTCCAGAAGGCTGTGACCTACGGGCTGCAGCAGTCTCACGATCTCATCAAGCAGAACGGCTGGGACCATGTCTCGGTGCGCAACAATTCGATCGCGGAAGCGGCGACCTACATGACGAGCCGTTTCCAGGATACGCTCAAGGCGGCCGGGGTGGACGTCAACGACTCGGCCGGGACGCAGGCCATCGTGGAGGGAGCCCTCCAGCGAGCCTTTCCCCATGCCGCCGCGGTCGCCGCGGCCTCGCCGGCGACGCCGCCGACCACCGCGCCCAACCCGAAGGAGCAGAAGGATCTGCCTCAGCAGCAGGCGACGCAGGTCACCGAGGTGCAGGCCTGACCGTCAGTCGATCTTGAGGCAGTTCTCGCCCGCCACCTGGAGGCGGCCGCAGACGCCGCCGGCGCCGGGGCCGCTGGCGCGCAGGCGGTACCAGGTCCTGCCGTTGACCTCGGCGACGACGACGCTGTGCGAGAGCGGTGCGAGATAGCCGAAGCGGCCCGACATCGCCTTCCACGCTTTCTCGGCCGTTGCGCCGTTCGGGAACGCGCCCAGCTGGATGGTGCCGCCCGGACCCGACGCGGCGGGCGGGACCGGCTTGGCGGCCGCGGTCGCGGCGGGTTTCGCCGGCTCGGACGGGGCGGGCGGGGCGACCTTCGGCTGCGCCTCGGGCTGGACGGGCGGACGGCCCGCGCCGTCGCGGCCCACCACCGGCTTTTCGGGCACGGCGTCGGTGTTGATCTGGCCCTTGGGGTCGGCGCCGGCGCTCGCCGCGAAAGCAGTGTCGCCCTCGCCTTCGACCGCCATGCCGCCGGGCTTGTCGGGCTTCGCCTTGTAAGGACCCTCGGGCGCGCGGACCAGCTCCGGGCCGGCGCTCTCCTGTCCGCCGCCGCCGCGATTGCCGAGCCAGAAGACGCCGCCGACCACCCCGCCCAGCGCGACGAGCGCGACGATGACGTAGACGAGCAGCTTCAGGCCCGAGGGGCCGTCGCCGCCGTCTTCCTCCTCGACCGCCTCCAGCCAGGGGAGGCGGTCGTCGCGGTCGAGCGCAGCCGCATCGTCGGCGCGAATATCGGTCATCACTGCATCTCCTCCGCGGCGGTGACACCCATTATCGAGAGCCCATTGCGGATAACTTGCCCTATCGAAGCGGCGAGTTCTAGCCTCGCACCGGTTAATTCCGGATTATCCTCGACGAGAAAGCGGCGCGACGGATCGTCATTGCCGCGGTTCCACAGCGCGTGGAAGGCCGCGGCGAGATCGCCGAGATAGAAGGCGATGCGGTGCGGCTCGTGCGCCTGGGCGGCGGCTTCGACGATGCGCGGGAACTGGGCGGCGAGCTTGACCAGCCCCAGCTCCTCCGCATCGAGCAAAGCGAGGTCGGCCGGCCCGACCTGCTCGAGCCCGGCTTCGGCCGCCCGGCGGTGGAGCGAGCGGATGCGGGCATGGGCGTATTGGACATAGAAGACGGGATTGTCCTTCGACGCCTCGACCACCTTGGCGAAGTCGAAGTCGAGCGGGGCGTCGTTGCGGCGGGTGAGCATCATGAACCGCACCACGTCCTTGCCGACCTCCCGCACGACGTCGGCGAGGGTCACGAAATTGCCGGCGCGCTTGGACATCTTGATCGGCTCGCCGGCCCGGAACAGCCGCACCATCTGGACGAGCTTCACGTCCAGCGGCACGCGGCCGTCGGTCAGCGCCTCGACCGCGGCCTGGATGCGCTTCACCGTGCCGGCATGGTCGGCGCCCCAGATATTGATCAGCTGGTCGGCGCTCTCGGCCTTGCGCAGGTGGTAGGCGGCGTCGGCGCCGAAATAGGTCCAGCTACCGTCCGACTTCTTCATCGGCCGATCCTGGTCGTCGCCGAACCGCGTCGAGCGGAACAAGGTGAGCTCGACCGGCTCCCAATCCTCCGGCGTCTCCCCCTTCGGCGCCTCCAGCACGCCCTCGTAGATGAGGCCCTTGGCGCGCAACGTCTCGAGCACCCGGTCGGCCGCGCCGGAGGCCTGGACCTCGGCCTCGGAGGCGAACAGATCGTGGTGGATGCCGAGCAAGGCGAGGTCGGACTTGATCAGCGCGATCATCGCCGCCACCGCCTCGCGCCGGAACAAGGCGAGCCACTGCCCCTCCGGCGCACCGACGTAGCGGTCGCCATATTCGGCGGCGAGGGCGGCGCCGACCGGCTTCAGGTAATCGCCGGGATAGAGGCCTTCCGGGATCTCGCCGATCGCCTCGCCGAGCGCCTCCCGGTACCGCAGGTGGGCGGAGCGGGCGAGGATGTCGACCTGCCCGCCCGCGTCGTTGACATAATATTCGCGGGCGACGGCATAGCCGGCCCATTGCAGCAGGCTGGCCAGCGCGTCGCCGACGACGGCGCCGCGGCAATGGCCCATGTGCATCGGCCCGGTCGGGTTCGCCGAGACATATTCGACGTTGACGCGGACGCCTTCGCCGAGCGCGGAACGGCCGTAATCGGAGCCGGCGTCGCGGATCGACCGCAGCTCCTCCCGCCACAAGCCCGGCGCGAGACGGATGTTGATGAAGCCGGGGCCGGCGATTTCGGCGCTCTCCACCTCCGCCAGCCCGGCCAGCTTCGGCGCGATCAGCCCCGCCAGCG
Source organism: Allosphingosinicella sp. (assembly GCA_036403015.1). Lineage (GTDB taxonomy): Bacteria > Pseudomonadota > Alphaproteobacteria > Sphingomonadales > Sphingomonadaceae > Allosphingosinicella. The sequence goes on along the minus strand of DASWRU010000038.1, from coordinate 2,856 downwards.
CGCGCGGGTTCGTCCCCGCTTTTTTGGCCAGCACCATCGCGGCATTGGTCGCAAGGTCGCCATGAGCGGGGTCACGAGGCGGCTCCACCGCCACAGCCTTGCGGTCGACGCCAGGGGCGAGCCGCCCCTCCCGCTCGAGCGCGTCGAGGGCGGCGCCGAGATGCGCGGCAAAGCGGGCGTAGAGGGTCACGTGCGGTCCGATGGCGGTTGCGGGAGCGGCCGCTCTATCCAGAGGGCCGCCGTGCGTCCACCGTCCTAGGCGCGGATCAGGTCCGGGAGCGGTTTCGGGGCGGCGCCTTCCGGAAACAGCGTCGCCGCGGCGCGGGCGAGGTCGAGGCCGTAATGCTGGGCCAGCGCGTTGGCGATGAGGGCGTCGAGGTCGAGCGTCGGCTTGAGGTCGCGGCTATCGTAGAGCGCGGCCGGCGAGAGGCCGGGCCAGTCGGCGAGGACTCGGCCGCCCTTCACCGCGCCGCCGAGCAGCATCGCCGCCGAAGCGGTGCCATGGTCGGTGCCGCCGGTGCCGTTCGGCGCCGCTGTGCGGCCGAACTCGGTGGCGACCAGCACGAGCGTATTGGTCCAGTCGGCCCCGAGGCCGGTCTTCAGCGCCGCCAGCAGCGCGTCCAGCCCCTTCAGCTGCGCTCCGAGGCGGGCGCGCTGGGCGCTGTGCGTGTCCCAGCCGCCGGTCTCGATGAAGGCGACCCGCTCGCCGGCGGGACCGGCCAGCAGCCGCGCCGCCAGCGCGCCGGTGGCGGCGCCGTTCTGCCCGCCGCCGCCCGAGAGGTCGCCGGTGAGCTTGCGGGTCGCCATCGCCTCGTTCCACAGCGGCGAGAGCTGGGCGTCGCGCGCGTAGAGGTCGCCGACCCGGGCGAGGAGGTCGTCGGAGGCAGTCGGCAAGGCGGAGGGCGCGTAGGAGGAGACGTCGCGGCTCCCGCGCAGCGCCACCGGCACGGTCGCGGAGACGGCGATCGCCTTCGCGTCGGCCTGCGGCAGCAGCCCGAGCAGCCGGTTCATCCAGCCGTCCTTGAGGCGGTAGGCCGCGGCGGCGCCGGTCTCGAGCACGTTCTGGCCGTCGAAATGGGAGCGGTCGCGATAGGGCGAGGCGACGGCATGGACGAACAAGGCCTCCCCGGCGGCATGGAGCTTCGCCGTCTCCGCGAGGGAAGGGTGGAGGCTGAAGAAGGAGTCGAGCTTCGAGCCCGCCGCCGCGTCTTCGGCGAACGCGCCGCGCAGGCCGGCGAATGCGGGGTCGCCGACGGGCGCGAGCGTCGCCAGCCCGTCGGCCGCGCCGCGCTGGATGATGAATACGAAGCGGCGGTCGGTCGCCGCCTTCGCCAGCGCGACGCGGGGCATGGCGAGGAAGGCGGCGCCGGCGGCTGCGCTGCCGAGGAACAGGCGGCGGTCGATTATCGTCATCGGCGCAGGAACTCCGGTGAGGCTAGCAGCAGAGCGAGCCCCTGGCCCGGGCTTTCGGCCCGCGCCAGCGCCTGGGCGGTGGCCGGCGCGAGGCGGTCGGCAAGGAGCCTCTGCGCCAGCTGCCGCGCGTCCACTTCGGTCGGCACTCGGCCGGCGATCCGCTCTGCCGCCTCGACTCGGCGCACCAGCGCGTCCGGCCCGGCCCAGCTCGCCGCGATGTCGTCGAAACCCGCCGGAGAGCCCGGCCGCCAGATCGGCTGGCCGAGCTGGGTGAGCAGGCCCACCACCGGCTGGCCCTGGATCTGCTTCGTGCCGACGCCGCGCAGCGCGGCGATGGACCAGTCCCAGGGTGTTCGGAACTTGACGGCGCCCGGATCCCAGACTTCGGGCGCGTCGATCAGCACCCGGTAGAGGGCCGGCAGGTCGCCGCCGCTGCGAAGATAGGCCTGGGTCAGCCGCTCGACCAAGGCCGCCGGTGGATCGTCCGCGGCGAAATGGCGGGCGAGCTTGGTCGCGATGTGGCGCGCGGTGGCGGGGCTGGCGGCGAGGTCGGCGAGGACCGCTCGCGCCTGCGCATAGCCCGGCTGCGGGTAGGACTTGCCGACGATGGTGCGCGGGCCCGGCTCGTGGATCGCGTCGGCGAACTGGAAGTCGCCCGGCGCGCCGCTCCCGCCCAGCGCGCGCGCTACCGGGCCGCGCGCGAGGCCGCTCACCGTCCACCCGGTCAGCGCGCGCGCGAACTCGGTGACGTCGGCCTGGCTGTAGCCGGAGCGGACGCCGAGCGTGTGCAGCTCCAGTATTTCACGCGCCAGATTCTCGTTGAGGCCGGCCTTGCGCCCGCGCGCGGCGGCGAGGCCGCCGAGGCGGCTCCCCGGCCCGACCGACTGCGCCTGGTCGAGATAGAGCAGCATCGCGGGATGTTGCTCGGCCGCGACCAGCATATCCTCGAAACGGCCGAGCACGTGCGGCCGGATCGCCTCCAGCTCGAGCAGGCCGGCGAGGCCGATGACCGTCAGCTTGTCGGCGGAGACGGCGAAGTGATTGGCCCAGAAGTGGACGAGCCGCTCGACGAAGGGCGCCGGCGTGGTCAGCGCCGCATTGGTGCGCGCCGCCACGGCCGCCACGTAATAATCCCGCCCGGCCTTGCGGATGAAGCGCTGCGCCGATTGCGGCAGGCCGGCGAGATTGTCGTTCATGCGCGGCTCGGCGGCCCCCTCCATCGCCGCGGGCGGCGGCGGCTCGGGAAGGCGGCCGCCCTGGCGGCGCGTGCCGCGGGTTTCTTCGATATAGTCGGCGAGCTGTTGTGCCACGTCGCGCCGCGCGGGCGCTGCGGCGAGGGCCGCGGGCCGGGGTTCGTAGCGGCTGAGCTGCCCGGCGAGCCACGCCTTCGAGTCGCGCGGCGCCTCCTCGTCGGGGCGCGCGCCGAGGCCGAAACGATCGTAG
>DASWRU010000037.1:0-14322 GCA_036403015.1 Allosphingosinicella sp. | reverse complement strand
AGCGTCTCGCCCTTGTGGACGCTGGACCCGGCGGTGTGGAAGTTGGACACCTGCGCCCCCAGCCTCTTCCCCGCCACCTCGAACGAGAAGAGGGTGCGCGTCGAATTCTCGAAGAATACGTTGAACTGGGTGAGGCCGGCGAGCCGCCGGTCCTCCTTGCGCGCGCGCCGGTTGAACGCGACCCACGGCTCCGCCTCGTCGAGGAGGTAGATTATGTCCTCGGCCGAGAGCGGCTCGATGCCGAGCAGGTGACGGTGGGGGAAAGCATAGGCCATCGGCGGGTCGTCTACCGGGCCGGCGTCGCGGTCTCAATGGCGCACCGCGTTCAGGCGATCAGGAATCCGAGGAGGGCGGCGGCCATCCGCCGCGCCTGGCACCGCAGTCCTTACCCCATGGTCAACGCGTCAATCGCGCCCTGGAGGATGTAGGCGGCGGCCATCTTGTCGACGAGCTCCGCGCGGCGGGCGCGGCTGGCGTCGACGGCGAGGAGGGTGCGGGTCACCGCCTGGGTCGACCAGCGCTCGTCCCAGAGCAGCAGGGGCAGAGCGAGCGGGGCGAGATTGCGGGCGAAGGCGCGGACCGACTGGGTACGCGGCGAATCGCTGCCGTCGAGGTTGAGCGGCAGGCCGGCGACCAGGCCCTTCACCTGCTGCGCCGCCGCCAGGATGCCCAGCCGCTCGAGGTCCGCGGTGAACTTGCCCCTCCGGATGAGCTCCGCCGGCGTCGCGATCGTCCAGTCCGCGTCGCATAAAGCGAGGCCGATCGTCTTCGTCCCGACGTCGAGGCCCAGCAACCGCCCGCCTTCGGGCAGCGCCTCGCGGAACTCGGGAACGGAGGAGGTGATCACGACAGCGTTCGTCAATGCGCCTTCTCCCACGTCGCCAGGCGGGCCGCGGCGTCGGCGCGGACGTTCGCCCAGAACAGGGCATAGTCGAAGACGTGATAGTTGTTGCCCGGCAGGACGTAGGGGCCGAGCTCCGGCCCGCTCTGGCCGATCAGCAGGAAGCCGCGCACGTCGCAGCGGGCCGCCACGCCGGGGGCCTGTAGCCGCCCGGCGGTCAGGTCCTTGTTGGGGATGAGCGTCCCCAGATTGGCGCCCGCCGGCGCCTCGGCGCCCCGGGAGCCGGTCAGCGGGTTGACGCAGAGCATCGGCGAGCCGCGCCGCGGCGCGCCGGTGAGGCCGCGCGAGGCGTCGTAGGCATCGGTGACCATCTTCGGGTCGGCGGGTTCGGCGAAGCTCTGCCAGGAAAGGATGCAGCCCGCCTGGCCCGGCGCCTCGCAGGCTGGGAGGGCGAGCCTCGGCAGGTCCGCCGTCACAGAGACCGGCCAGCCCACGACATAGGCGGCGGCGATCCGCTTCGCCTCGGGCCGCCCGGCGATCCGCTCGGCGAGGAGCCGGGTCAGGTGCAGGCTTCCCTGGCTGTGCGCGGCAAGCACGATCGGCCGGTCCTTCGGCGCATAAGCGAGGAAATATTCGAACGCCGCGAGCACGTCTCCATAAGCGAGGTCCAGCGCCTCCGCCGCCTCCCTCTTGGTGGTGAGGAAGGCGCCGAACGTCGCCTGGCGGTATTTCGGCGCCCACACCTCGCCGATGCCGTTGAAGGCGCTCGCCTGGCTCTGCACGAACAGCCGCGCGCGCCACTGCGATTCCCGGTCGTCCAGCGGCGCGTTCCAGCGGGAGCGCTCGAGGAAGGAGGTGGGATGGACGAAGAAGATTTCCGCCCGCGCCCGGCCAGCGCCCGCGACGCCGGGCGGAGTCCACAGCGAAGGGTTGCCGGGGATGTCCGGCCGGGCGATCCACAGGCGCTTGTCGGCATAAGCGGCGGCGCCGACGGGGGCCGCCGCCTCGAACCGCGCGGTCGGCACCAGCGCCAGCTTCATCAGCTGCTGCTCGAACAGGCGATAGCCGATGGCGCCGAGCATCATGAGGACCGTGATCCCCGCCACCACCCAGAGGAAGCGCCTTGCCAGCATCGAGGACTCCGCACCGACGAGCGGCTCCCCAACAGCATGACGCTCCCGCTTGCAAGCGTTCTTGATGCAGCGCAGCACGGGTGCTAGCGGCCTCGGGTCTTTCACGACCCGCCAGCGAAAGAAGCCATGTCCGTCGACGCCGCCACCGTGCGCCACATCGCCCGCCTCGCGCGCATCGCCGTCAGCGACGCGGAGGTCGAGGCGCTGGCGCCCGAGCTCAACAACATCCTCGGATGGGTCGAGCAGCTGCAGGAGGTGGACGTGGCGGGGGTGGAGCCGATGACCGCGGTCATCCCCAACACGCTGCGCCTGCGCGACGATGTCGTCACCGACGGTGGCATTCGCGAGGACGTGCTGAAGAACGCGCCTGTCGCGGAGCACGGCTTCTTCGCGGTGCCCAAGGTGATCGAGTGACCGATCTCACGGATCTCGGCGTCGCCCGCATCCGCGACGGCGTGCGGTCCGGCGCCTTTTCGGCGCGCGAGGTGGCGGAGGCGTTCAACGCCGCGGTGGCGAAGGGGCGGGGGCTCAACGCCTTCACCGTCGAGACGCCGGAGCTCGCCCTCGCCGCCGCCGATGCCGCCGACGCCGCGCGCGCGGCGGGCATGCTGAAGCCGCTCTCCGGCGCGCCGCTCGGCATCAAGGACCTGTTCGCGACCAGGAACGTGGCGACCACGGCCGGCAGCCGCATCCTCGAAGGCTTCGAGCCGCCCTACGAATCGACCGTGTCGGGCAACCTCCTCGCCGCCGGGGCGGGGATGCTCGGCAAGCTCAACATGGACGAGTTCGCGATGGGCTCCTCCAACGAGACCAGCGCCTGGGGCCCGGTCCTCTCGCCCTGGCGGCGGAGCGGCGGGGGCAATGCGGCGCTGACCCCCGGCGGCTCCTCCGGCGGGTCGGCCTCCGCGGTCGCCGCGCGGATGGTACCCGGCGCCACCGGCACCGACACCGGCGGATCGATCCGCCAGCCCGCCGCCTTCGTCGGCATCACCGGCATCAAGCCCACCTACGGCCGCTGCTCGCGCTGGGGGATGGTCGCCTTCGCCTCCAGCCTCGACCAGGCCGGGCCGATGGCGCGCGACGTCAGGGATTGCGCCATCCTGCTCCAGGCTATGGCCGGCTTCGACCCGAAGGATTCCACTTCGCTCGATCTGCCGGTGCCCGATTGGGAGGCGGCGCTCAGCGCCGATGTCCGCGGCAAGCGGATCGGTATCCCGAAGGAATATCGCATCGAGGGCGTTCCGCCGGAGATCGACGAGATATGGGACAAGGGCATCGCCATGATGCGGGATGCCGGCGCCGAGATCGTCGAGGTCTCGCTCCCGCACACGAAATACGCGCTGCCGACCTACTATATCATCGCCCCGGCCGAGGCCTCGTCCAACCTCGCCCGCTATGACGGGGTGCGCTACGGCCGCCGCGTCCAGCCGGAGCAGGGTGGGCTCAACGACATGTACGAGGCGACCCGCGCCGCCGGCTTCGGAGCGGAGGTCAAGCGCCGCATCATGATCGGCACCTACGTGCTTTCGGCCGGCTTCTACGACGCCTATTTCAACCAGGCGCAGAAGGTCCGCGCCCTCATTGCCCGGGACTTCGAGCGGGCCTGGGAAAGCTGCGACCTCCTCCTCACCCCCACCGCGCCTTCGGCCGCCTTCGCGCTCGGTGAGAAGTCGAACGACCCCATCGCTATGTATCTGAACGACGTCTTCGCCGTTCCCGCCAGCCTCGCCGGCCTGCCCGCCATCTCCGTTCCGGCCGGACTCAACGCCGAGGGGCTTCCGCTCGGCCTCCAGATCGTCGGGCGGGCGCTGGACGAGCAGTCGGTGCTCGACGCCGCTTCCGCTCTGGAGGAAAGGGCCGGCTTCACCGCGCGGCCGGAGGCGTGGTGGTAATGGCCTACGAGATACCCCGGCGCCCGCTCGAGCGCGGCTGGGAGGGCCGGACGGTCGCCGCGGCGATCGTCTTCGGCTTCTTCGTCTGGCTATGGATCGACGGCGGCCTCGGCCGGCCCCGGCTCGACGCGAACATTGTCTGGACGATCCCGCTCTTCGTCCTCGGCTTCCTCGCCTACGAGGCGATCGCCCACACGATCGACGGCCTTCTCGCCGCGGCCCGCCGCCGGCGTTCGGCCGGCGGATTCGCATCAGGGGAAGAGGAATGACCGCCGCATATCGCATCCACGGCGCGACCGGCGAATGGGAGGTGGTGATCGGCCTCGAAGTCCACGCCCAGGTGACGTCGAACGCCAAGCTCTTCTCCGGTGCCTCCACCGAGTTCGGGGCCGAGCCCAACACCCAGGTCAGCCTGGTCGACGCGGCCATGCCGGGGATGCTGCCGGTGCCCAATGTCGAGTGCATCCGCCAGGCGGTCCGCACCGGCATGGCGCTGGAGGCTCGGATCAACCCCTGGTCGCGCTTCGACCGCAAGAATTATTTCTACGCGGACCTGCCGCAGGGCTACCAGATCAGCCAGCTCTACCATCCGATCGTTGGCGAGGGCGAAGTCGAGATCCTTGTCGACGACAAGGACGAGGGCTCCGGCAAGCGCGTGGGTATCGAGCGCATCCACCTGGAGCAGGATGCCGGCAAGCTGATGCACGACCAGCATCCCTCAATGTCCTATGTCGATCTCAACCGGTCGGGCGTCGCCTTGATGGAGATCGTGTCCAAACCCGACATGCGTTCGCCCGAGGAAGCAGGGGCTTACATCCGCAAGCTCAGATCGATCCTGCGCTATGTCGGCAGCTGCGACGGCAATATGGAGCAGGGCTCGATGCGCGCCGACGTCAACGTGTCGGTGCGGCGGCCGGGCGAGCCCTTCGGCACCCGCACCGAGACCAAGAACGTCAATTCCGTCCGCTTCATTATGGCGACGATCGAGCATGAGGCGAACCGCCAGGTCGATGTGCTGGAAGGCGGCGGAGCCATCGTCCAGGAGACCCGCCTGTGGGATCCGGACAAGGCCGAGACGCGCAGCCTGCGCTCCAAGGAGGAAGCGCACGATTACCGCTACTTCCCCGATCCGGACCTGCTGCCGGTCGAACTGGCCGAGGATTTCCTCCGGGATTGTCGGGCGAGCCTGCCCGAGCTCCCCGATGCGAAGCGCCGCCGCTACGAGGCGGCGCTCGGCCTCACCCCGTACAATGCCAGCGTGCTGACCGCCGACGTCACCACGGCGCGCTGGTTCGAAGCCTTGCTCGCGGCGCTTGGGGACGAGCATGCCCAGCGCGCGAGCAACTGGGTGACGAGCGACTTGTTCGGCGCCTTGAACCGCCTCGGCCGTACGATCGAGGACAGCCCCGTCAGCCCCGCCCAGGCCGCCGAGCTCCTCCGCCTCACCGCGGAGGGCGTGCTCTCCGGCACGCTCGCCAAGCAGGTGTTCGAGATCATGCTCAAAACCGGCGAGGACCCGGCGAAGATCGTCGAGGAACGCGGCCTCAGGCAGACCAGCGACACCGGCGCGATCGAGGCAGCGATCGCCGGCGTCCTTGCGGCCAACCCTGACAAGCTTGCAGAGTACAAAGGCGGCAAGGACAAGCTCTTCGGCTTCTTCGTCGGCCAGGTGATGAAGGCGATGGCGGGCAAGGCCAATCCGGGCGTGGTCAACGACCTGCTGAGGAAGGCGCTGGGCTGAGCCGGTCCGCAGGCCCGAAAAGCCTCAGTCCCAGGCTTCCCGCCAGCCCGGCGGGAAATATGCCCGAAAAGGCCGGGCTTCGTCCACGGTGCGGGCGAAGCTCGGCCGTGCCCGGACGCGGCGGTAATAGGCGTAGAGCGCCGGGCGGCCGTCGAACGGCTCGATCATCGCGGCATAGAACAAAGCCGGCGCCGCGGCGCAGTCGGCGAGGGTGAAGGTGGCCCCCGCCGCCCAGGGCCCGCCGTTCGCCGCCAGCCGGGCGTCCAGGATATCGTAGGCCGACGAGAGCTGGCGCTTCGCCTCCTCCACGCCCCAGGCGTCCCGCGCCTCGTCCGGGCGGAAATGGTCCGCGACCGCCCTCTGCATCGGCGCCATGACATATTGATCGAAGCAGCGGTCGAGGATGCCGACCTCGAGCGCCGCGTCGGGAGCCGTGGGCACCAGCGGCGGCGGCCCCTCATGCACCCGATCCAGATACTCGATGATCAACGTCGATTCCGGCACCGTCACGCCCCGAGCCTCGTCGCGCAGCACCGGGAACTTCGCCATCGGCCACAAGGCCGCCAGCGTCGCCCGCTGCTCCGGGTCGCCGGGATTGAGGAGCACCGGCTCGAACGGCACGTCCCGCTCGTAGAGCGCGATCAGCACCTTTTGGCAGAAGGAGGAGAAGGGGTGATAGAAGAGGCGCAGGGTCATCGCCTCGTGTCACTCCGCGATGGCGGGGTGTCAACCGACGAGGCGCGGCGATGGGGCATTTAAGGTTTCGGAGGCCGGCTGCCCCGGCGCGGGACTCGCCTGTTGCGACCGCGCAACGTTCACTCCTCATTCAACTCATCGACGGCAAACAACGTTTCGTCGCAGGCCTCCTTCTGGTACAAGGGCTGCAGAGGAATCGAGTTGGAGTTGAGTTCGATGTCGAGGTTCATGTCGTCAGCCCGGAAAGCGGGCGCCTTCCGCTTCGATCCGGCCGCGCGCGGCTTCCACGCCGTCTATCACCCGGGCGAGGTCAACCATTGCCCCGGCTGCGGGCGTACCCACTGGTATGTCGGGCGGCTGTCGGCGGAATGCGGCTTTTGCGCCACCGCGCTCATGCTCGCCGACACCGGCATGACCGGCACCGGCCTGCTCAACCGGCCCCACCTGCGGCTCGACGAAGCGGCGTAGCGGCCGCCCCGGCCGCGACGCCGCGCATGGCGTCGCATCTTCTCGCGTACTCGCGCTTTGAGGCGGGATGGATTTCGCCCGTCGTGCCTGGGACCACGGCTTCCCGATGGATCCCATCGTCCGCACCCTCATGGACACGGACTTCTACAAGTTCCTGATGGCGCAGATGATCCACGAGAAGCATTTCCACGACCGCGCCGCCTTCGCCCTCACCAACCGCACCGCGTCCCTCCGCCTCGCCGACTTCATCGACCTGGGCGAGCTCAGGGAGCAGCTCGACCATGCCCGCTCGCTGCGCTTCCAGCCCAACGAGCTGATCTGGCTGAGGGGGCAGAGCTTCTACGGCCAGCACGGCATCTTCACGCCCACTTTTATCGATTTCCTGCGTCGCTTCCGCCTGCCCGATTACGAGCTGGGCACCGACCCGGAGACGGGGCAGATCCGCTTCGAAACCGAAGGCCGGTGGTGCGAGACGACCTTCTGGGAAGTCCCGCTCCTCGCCATCGTCAACGAGATGCGCAACCGGGCGGTGCTGAAGAGGATGAGCCGCAGCCGGCTCGACATCCTCTACGCCCGCGCCAAGGTGAAGCTCTACGCCAAGCTGGAGCGGCTGGCGGCGCTCGAGGGGCTCAACCTCACCGATTTCGGCACCCGGCGGCGCCACGCCTTCCTCTGGCAGGAACATTGCGTCCTTACCGCCACCGAGGTGCTCGGCGCCGGCTTTACCGGCACCTCCAACGCCTATCTCGCGATGACGCTGGGGCTGGAGGCGAAAGGGACCAACGCGCACGAGCTGCCCATGGCGTTCGCGGCGCTGTGCCCGGCCGACGACGACGAATGCCTGCGCGCGAGCCAGTACAGGGTGCTGCTCCAGTGGCAGAACAGCTATCGCGGCGAGCTGCTCGTGTTCCTGCCCGACACGTTCGGTACCACCCAGTTCCTGGAGCATGCGCCGCAATGGGTGTCGAACTGGACCGGCGCGAGGCCGGATTCCAAGGATCCGCTCGCGGCCGGCGATGAGCTGATCCGCTTCTGGGAGAGAATGGCGGTCGATCCGGCGGAGAAGCTGATCGTCTTCTCCGACGGCATGGACGTCGCCCTTCCGGGGCAGGCGGCGAACAGCAGCGACATCGTCGCCGTCCATGAGCATTTCCGCGGCAGGGTGCGGGTCGGCTTCGGCTGGGGCACGATGCTCACCAACGATTTCATCGGCTGCGACCCGGCCGACGGCGGGTCGCTGAAGCCGATCTCTCTGGTATGCAAGCTCGTCGCCGCCAACGGGCATTCCGCGGTGAAGCTCAGCGACAATCCCGCCAAGGCGACCGGCCCCCGCGACGAGGTCGAGCGCTATCGCCGCGTCTTCGGGGCCGCCGGCACCGAGGAGAGGGCGACGCTCGTCTAAGGGTCAAGCTCCGGCAGGCGGTCCATCGCGTCATAGAGGGAGGCGAGGTCCGCACTCTCGATCTGCTCCAGCAGCCCTTCGAAACCGTCGATCACGAAATAGGCGCGCTGGAAGGCGTCGGAGCGGTAGCGCGTCCGCAGCACCCGCTCGAGGTCGAACGGGCGGCGCGGCGGGCGGGGGTCGTCCAGCGCGAAGCCCGCCTCGCCGAAGCTGGAGGCGAGGCCCGCGCCGTAAATCTTGAGCGCGCCCTCCTCGCGGGCGAGGCCGAACTCGATCGTATACCAGTAGAGCCGCGACAGGCGGTGAAGGTTGCCCGAGGCCAGGGCGGCAAGGCCGTGATGGCCGAGCGCCTCCAGCACGTCGGCGACCCGCGGCTGCGCCAGCATCGGCACATGGCCGAACACGTCGTGGAAGACGTCCGGCTCCTCGAGATAGTCGAGCTGGGCGGCCGAGCGGATGAAGTTGCCGGCCGGAAATTGCCGCCGGCTGAGGTGCCGGAAGAAGATTTCATCCGGCACCAGCCCGGGCACCGCGACGACCGTCCAGCCGGTGCGGCGGGACAGGCGCTCGTTCAGTTCGTCGAAATTGGGGATGCCGGGGCGGGAGAGGCGCAGGAGGTCGAGCCCCTCCTCGAAGGCGCGGACCGCGCGCCCCGCCAGCCGCGCCTGCTGGCGCGCGAAGAGCAGGTCCCACACCCGGTGCTCCTCCGCGGTGAAATGCTCCCATCGCTGGGGAATGGTCCAGTCCGCGCTCGGCGCGGCGTCGGTGAAGTCCTTGAACATGCTCGGGTCTCCGCAAAGAAAAACCCCGCCCGGAGGTCCGGACGGGGGGCTTGAGGTCGCTGGTGAAAAGGTGCGCTCTAGGGTCCCGTCCGGTATGTCGGGCAGGTATAATAAAGCGAAGCCGCGGCGGTCGCGGGGCAAAGGGCAGCGAGGGCGGTCGTCGGCTTCATCGCATCCAGGCTGGCCGCCCGTCTCCTCAAAGTCAACCCGCCAAAGCCCGCGGGAACCTTGCCCTACCCGCCGGCATCCAAACCGGACCTGAACGAAGGAGGAGCGGGTGGAATTTGCGGGAACGGCAGCAGCGGAAGACGTCGGTGGGGAAGTCGTGGCCCTGGTGTGCCGGCATGAGCCGAGCCGGAGCGAGATCGAGGCGGCGGTGCGCACCCTCATCGCGGCGACGGGGGACGATCCCGCTCGCGAGGGCCTGGCCGATACGCCGGCCCGGGTGGCGAGGGCCTACAGGGAATGGTTCTCCGGTTATGCCGCCGACCCGATGCGGCTGCTGGAGCGGGTCTTTACCGAAGCCGAAGGCTATGACGAAACCGTGCTGCTGCGCTCGATTCCGCTGGTGTCGACCTGTGAGCACCATCTCGCCCCGATCACCGGCCACGCCCATGTCGCCTATCGCCCTGCCGGGAAGGTGGTCGGCATCTCCAAGCTCTCGCGCCTGGTCGATGCTTATGCCCGGCGCCTGCAGCTCCAGGAGCGGCTCACCCGCCAGATCGCGGCCGCGCTCGACGAGGCGCTGCAGCCGAAAGGCGTCGCCGTGGTGATCGAGGCGAGCCACGGCTGCATGTCGACCCGCGGAGTCAACCAGCACGGCGTGTCGATGGTCACCAAATGCTGGCTCGGCGACTTCCGCGAGGATGCCGGCCTGCGCCGCGAGCTGCTGGGCTCGCTCGCGCTGGGAGGGTAGGAACGGACCGATGACCGCACAGGCCAGGCTCGACTATGAAGCGCTCGACGACGTCGCGCTGGCGCGTCTCATCGCCTTGCGCGACCGCGAGGCGGTGCGGCTTCTCACCCAGCGCCATAACCAGCGCCTGTTCCGCGCCGCCTGGAGCATCCTCAAGAGCCGCAGCGAGGCCGAAGACGCCGTCCAGAGCGGCTATCTGCGGGCGCTCGGTGCGATCGACCGCTTCGAAGGCCGTTCCTCGCTCTCCACCTGGCTCACCCGGATCGTGATCAACGAGGCGCTCGGCCGGCTGCGGGCGGCGCGGCGGCGGCGGGCGCGGCTGGATGAGCAAAACGTCACGGCCCTCGACGACTATAAGGAGAAGCTGATGCGCGGCTCCGCCGCCCCTTCGCCCGACTCGGCCCTCGCCCGCGAGCAGATGCGCAAGCTGCTGGAGGCCGCCATCGCAGGATTGCCGCAGCCGTTCCGGACCGTCTTCGTCCTGCGCGAGGTGGAAGGGTTCAGCGTCGAGGAAGCGGCCGAGGCGCTGGGCGTCCTGCCGGCCACGGTGAAGACCCGGCACCTGCGGGCGCGGCGCCGGCTGCAGGAGGCGCTCGCCCCGGAGGTGAAGAACGCCCTCGAAGGGACATTTCCGTTCGCGGGGGCCGATTGCGCGGCCATGACGCAACGCCTGCTCGCCGCCCTCTGACGGCGTCCCGCCCCAAAGACAGAGGATCCCCCAAAGAAAAAGCCCCGGCACTAAGGCCGGGGCTCTGCGGTCGTCAGCGGGGAGGGGGAGGGGGAGCTGACGGCCGCGGTGGGGTACAGCGAGAACGTGGACCTGCGGCAAGGGTTCCCGCAAAAAACGAAACGCCCCGGAATTTTCCGGAGCGTTTCGCGACAGCTGCCGTGGAAGGCGACTATCTCCCGTCCCCGCGAGTCTCATACGCCTTTCGCGGGCTGGGCGAAAGCGCCCGTGAGCCGCGCGGGTCCGCGAATGATCGGCGGAGGGAGGGCGCCCGGCGGGCCCCAAACGCAAAACGTTTCGGCGCTTGTCCACGATCGGCACGGAACAAACGAGCCCAAGTATTTGGAGGGTCTGGACAAGCCGAGCCGGCTCAGTCCACTCTCCCCTGTCCAGCCAAGGGCCAGGGGCGAGTCGCGCATCAGATAAGAGCGCGTCTGCACCCTGGTTTTTGATTGGGGGGACTAGTTGTAACCCGGGAGGGTCAGGGCCGGCTGCCGCCGACCGAGCGATTTTCGTTGCCTTTTTCATCGGAAATGCTTGGGTCTTCTGCTGCGGGTACTCGAAAAGTGAGGGAGCGGGAAAGTGGCGATCATCAACGGCACCAGCGGCGACGACAACAATCTGAAGGGCACCAACGGCGACGATACGATCAGCGGCGGCGCGGGCGACGACAAGCTTCAGGGCGGCGCCGGCGACGACATCCTGATCGGCGGCGCGGGCGACGATTTCCTGCACGGCGGGCAAGGTATCGACACGGCGGTCTTCTCCGGCTCGATCCTCAATTACAGCTTCTACAGCCAGGGCGCGAACTTCTTCGTCCACGACAATACGGGCGCGGACGGCGAGGACCGGCTGCTCCAGGTCGAGAAGCTGAAATTCTCCGACGCTCTGATCGACCTCACCCATAACAACGCCCCGATCGCCTTCGACGATGTCGCCGTCACCAACGAGGACGTTGGCACCTACAGCAGCGGCTCGACCAAGGTCACCTCGAACGATTTCGACTGGGAGCATAATGCGCTCACCGTCACCGCCGGCACCTTCAACGGCATCTACGGGACGCTCGTCCTCAACGCCAACGGCACCTACACCTACACGCCCTACGCCTCGACCCAGTCGCTCGCGCTGGGCCAGTCGGTGCAGGACAGCTTCAGCTACACCGTCTCCGACGGCAGCCTGTCCGACACCGGCACGCTGACCATCACCGTCGGCGGGCGCAACGACGCGCCGGTCGCCAATCCCGATGCGGCGAGCGGCTCCGAGAATCAGGTGCTGACCATCGCCGTCCTCGCCAACGACACCGACGTCGACAACGGCGCCGTGCTCACCGTGACCGCCGCTTCGGCGCCGTCGGGCAAGGGCACCGCCTCGGTCGTCGGCAACCAGGTCCAGTTCAACCCGGGCACCGCCTTCGACCATCTCGCCCAGGGCGCGACCGAGGTGGTCGTGCTCAGCTACACCATCTCCGACGAGCATGGCGCCACTTCCACCTCGACCGTGACCGTCACGGTCACCGGCACCAACGACGCGCCGGTCGCCCATGCCGACACCGCCGCCGGGACCGAGAACCAGACGCTCACCATCGACGCGGTCGCCAACGACACGGACGTCGACGACGGCGCGGTGAAGACCCTCGTCGCCGTCTCCGCCCCCTCGGGCAAGGGCAGCGTCTCGATCGTCTCCAACCAGGTCGTATTCAACCCCGGCGCGGACTTCGACCATCTCGCCCAGGGCGCGACCGAAGTCGTCGTGCTCAGCTACACGATGCAGGACGAGCACGGCGCCTCGTCCAGCTCGACGGTCACCGTTACCGTCACCGGCACCAACGACGCGCCGGTCGCCCACGCCGATACCGCCTCGACGACCGAGAACGCCGCCGTGACGATCGCCGTGCTCGGCAACGATACCGACGCGGACGACGGCGCGGTTCTCACGGTGACGGGCGCCTCCGGCCCCGCCGGCAAGGGCAGCGTCTCGGTGGTGTCCAACCAGGTCGTCTTCAACCCCGGCTCGGACTTCGACCATCTCGCTCAGGGTGCGACCGAGCAGGTCGTGCTCAGCTACACGATCACGGACGAGCATGGCGCCACCTCCACCTCCACCGTGACCGTCACCGTCACCGGCACCAACGACGCCCCGGTCGCCCATGCCGACACCGCCACGACCGACGAGAATAGTGCCGTCGCCATTGCCGTCCTCGCCAACGACACCGACGCCGACGACGGCGCCGTCCTAAGCCTGGTCTCGGCCTCCGGGCCGGCCGGCAAGGGCAATGCCTCGACCTCGGGGAACAACGTCATGTTCGATCCGGGCACGGACTTCGATCATCTCGCCGCGGGCGCGACCGAGCAGGTCGTCCTCACCTACACGATGCAGGACGAGCATGGCGCCACGTCCAGCTCCACCGTCACCGTCACGGTGACCGGCACCAACGACGCCCCGGTCGCCCATGCCGACACCGCCACGACCGACGAGAATAGTGCCGTCGCCATCGCCGTCCTCGCCAACGACACGGATGTCGATGACGGTGCGGTGCTGAGCCTCGTCTCGGTCTCCGGGCCTGCGGGCAAGGGCAACGCCTCGACCTCCGGGAACAATGTGGTGTTCAACCCGGGCACCGATTTCGACCATCTCGCCGCCGGCGCGACCGAGCAGGTCGTGCTCACCTACACGATGCAGGACGAGCATGGGGCGACATCCAGCTCCACCGTGACCGTCACCGTGACCGGCACGAACGACGCGCCGGTCGCCCACGCCGACACAGCGACCACGGATGAGAATACGGCCGTCACCATCGCCGTCCTCGCCAACGACACCGACGCCGACGACGGCGCCGTCCTCAGCCTCGTCCCGGTCTCCGGGCCGGCGGGCAAGGGCAGTGCCTCGACCTCGGGCAATAACGTGGTGTTCGATCCGGGCACCGATTTCGACCATCTCGCCGCAGGTGTGACGGAGAATGTCGTTCTAACCTACACGATGCAGGACGAGCATGGCGCCACCTCCAGCTCGACCGTCACGGTCACCGTGACCGGCACCAACGATGCACCGGTCGCCGTCGCCGACAACAACGCCGGCGACGCGGTCAAAGAGGCCGGGGTCCAGAACGGCGGCAACACCGCCGAGGCGGGCGACACCACCGCGACCGGCAACGTTCTGACCAACGACACCGATGTCGACACCGGCCACACTCTCAGCGTGGCGGCGGTGTCTGGCAGCGCCGGCAACGTCGGCAGTTCGGTGCTCGGGACCTATGGCTCGGTCGTCATCGGCAGCACCGGCAGCTACACCTATACGCTCGACAACGCCGATCCGGACACCAACGCGCTGGCGCAGGGCGCCACGGCGACCGACGTGTTCAGCTACACGGTGACCGACGAGCACGGCGCCACCTCGACCGCCAATCTGACCATCACCATCACCGGCACCAACGACGCGCCGGTCGCCGTCGCCGACAACAACGCCGGCGACGCGGTCAAGGAGGCCGGCGTCCAGAACGGCGGCAACACCGCCGAGCCGGGCGACACCACCGCGACCGGCAATGTTCTGACCAACGACACCGATGTCGACACCGGCCACATTCTCAGCGTGGCGGCGGTGTTTGGCAGCGCCGGCAACGTCGGCAGTTCAGTGCCGGGGACCTATGGCTCGGTCGTCATCGGCAGCACCGGCAGCTACACCTACACGCTCGACAACGCCGATCCGGACACCAACGCGCTGGCGCAGG
>DASWRU010000036.1:0-2700 GCA_036403015.1 Allosphingosinicella sp. | reverse complement strand
CGCCCGGCGGGGCAGCGAGACCATGCTGACCTACGGCCTGTCGCCGCTTTCGCTGTTCGAGCCCGGCCTGATGCGCGAGCTGGCCCGCATGGCGGCGGACGATCCCGCCCTGGCGGGTCTGATCATCGCCCTGCCGCAGGCGAGCTGGCGCGGCCTCGATGCCGGCCAGCGGAGCCTGCTGGCACCCCTGCGCGGCCGGATCGGCTTCAGCCTCGACCGCCCGGACGACCTCCGCTTCGACGCGGCGGAGCTGGCCGCGCTCGGCATCGGACAGGTCAAGGTTCCGGCCGCGATGCTGCTGCAGCCCGCCTCCGGCCGGGACCGCCTCGCGGACCTCGCCGTCGAGGATACCGCGCCGGCCCTGGGCCGCGCGGGCCTCCGGCTGGTCGCCACCGAGGTCGGCGACGAGGCGGATGTCCCCGACCTGATCGACCTCGACGTGCCGTTCGCGCAGGGCTCGGCCTTCGCGACGCCCCGGCCCGTCCGCGCCGAAGTGCTGGCGACGCCCGCCGATGCCCCCGTGCCGCCCACCGAGCCGGAACCGGAGCGGCGCTCCTTCCGGTCGGTCCTGCGCCGCGCCGTCTGATACCGTTTCCGGCTGATCGACTCGGGGCAGATTCCCGCTGGCGCGGCGCGGGGTTAGCGTGTGTGCCTTCTCGCGGAGGCGGACATGGCCCATATCGCCGATCATCTGAGCGTCGAGGAACTGGGTCGGCGTGCCCGCACCAGCGCGGATGCCTGCGCGGCACGGCACTACCAGGCGATCTGGCTTCTGGCCCAGGGGCAGCCGGTGTCGGCGACGGCGGCCGTCACCGGCTTCGTGCCGCGCTGGCTTGAGCAACTGGCGAGCCGCTACAACCAGTTCGGTCCCGAGGCGCTGGGTGATCGCCGCCGCCGCAACGGCGCGCGGGCGCGGCTGCTGACGCCCGAACTCCTGGGCCGCCTGCGCAGGCGGCTGGAGACGCCACCGCCCGACGGGGGCGTGTGGACCACCACCAAGATCGCGGTCTGGATGGCGCAGGATCTCGGCCTCGTCTCGGTCTACCCGCAGCGGGCCTGGGACGCGCTGCAGGCGCTCGGCTGGTCGATCCAGGCGCCGCGCCCGGAGAACCCGGCTGCGGCCGGCCCCGACGCGCAGGAAGCCTTCAAAAAAAACTCGCCGCCACGCTCGCCGAGGAAGAGGCGCGCCAGCCCGGCCGCCCGGTCACGCTCTTCTGCACGGACGAGCACCGCATCGGGCTGAAGCCCGTGACCCGCCGGGTCTGGGCCCCGCGTGGCCAGCGGCCCACCGCGCTTGGCCATCACCGCTACGAGTGGCTCTACGTCACCGCTTTTGTGGCGCCGGCCACCGGCGAGAGCCACTGGTACGTCGGCAACGGCGTCTCCAAGCCGCTGTTCGAGCGCCTGCTCGCCCTGTTCGCGCAGGAAGCCGGCGCAGGCCCACAGCGCACGATCCTCCTGCTGCTCGACGGGGCCGGCTGGCACACCGAGCCGGGACTGCGGGTGCCCGACGGCCTGAGGCTCATCCACCTGCCGCCCTACACCCCTGAACTCCAACCCGCCGAGCATCTCTGGCGCCTCGTCGACGAGCCGATCGTCAACCGGCATTTCGACCGGATCGCCGAGATCCAGGACCGCATCGAGCAGCGCTGCCGCGACCTCGAAGCTCAACCAGACATCCTCCGAGACAACACGCTCTTCCGCTGGTGGCCTCAGAAATCCACACCGAACTAATCAACCGGAAATGGTATAAGATTTCTCTGGCAACACAAGGTTGACATTCGGGGCGCTGAGGACGCTAATCCATTGCCCATTGATTCCAGGTTTGACTTACGCATTGCTTCGGAGTCGCATGTGAGGACAGGAATTGTGAGCGATGGGGACTTTGGTCGTGCCTAGATTTACGAACCAGTCTATCGGCACGATTTTCGGCGCCATTCTATGCGCCATGAGCGTCCTGCTGCTGGCATCGCGCGCCACGACCTTGCTCGGGACGCACGAGGAGACGCTGCGGGGCCACGGCGTCGTCGCCCTGTCGCAGGCGAGCCGCGCCCTCCTCCATTCCGTGATCGCGACGCGTACGGCGCGCGGGACGGGCCTGAAGATCCTGGCCGACGAGGACTCCGTCTCCGCATCCGGCAAGGCGGCCCTGGAGGGGGACGAAAGGGCTCGGATCGACAGCGAGGCGGTGTTCTGGGCGATCGCGCGCGATCTCGACGTGCCTTCGGTTCAGGCGACCTTGGAGCCGCTTCGCCGGGCTCAAGCGTCGCTGACCGATCTGCGGCCGCAAGTCGAGGCCGCCGCGGCCGTGCCGAAACGGGAGCGCCCGGCCGCGCTCAGACAGACCGTCGATACGGTCAGTGCGGCGCTGCTCCAGGCCTACGCGGCGACCAACAAGGCCGTGGATGCCGCCATCCCCAGGGAGGATGCGGCCATCGAGCGATACCTCGAGATCAAGCGCGCCGCGTGGGCGACGCGGATCGCATTCGGGATCTCATGGGTCCGGATCGAGACCGCGGTGGCGGCCGGCGCGGGCTGGTCGCAGGCCGAGATGATCGCGGCCGCCGAGGAGCGGGCGCGCCTCTTCGCCGCCTGGGCCGAGGTCGTCGATGCGATCGGCGACGACTTGCCGGAGACGATCCGCGTGGCCTTCAGGACGGCCCGCGACAGCAATTTCGAGGGTGAATCGGCGGCGCGGCG